>NZ_JAHHZS010000029.1 GCF_022606295.1 Arthrobacter bambusae | reverse complement strand
CACCCCGGACATGAAACGCCCACCGGGACAAGCCCGCCCGAATTCGTTGACATGTGACTAAATGGTCACCTATCCTGAATCCATGGACGCCGTCTTCAAGGCACTCTCCGACCCCACCCGCAGGGATCTGCTCGACGAGCTCTTCCGCGAGGACGGGCAGACGCTCAGCGCGCTTGAAGCACGGTTCGACATGACCCGTTTCGGGATCATGAAGCACCTCAAGATCCTTGAGGAAGCCGGGCTGGTGGTGACCCGCCGTCGTGGTCGCGAAAAGCTCCATTACCTGAATCCGGTACCCATCAGGCTCGTCCACGACCGCTGGGTGAGCAAATATGCAGAACCATGGGCCGCTGCGTTGAGCGACCTCAAAACCAGATTGGAAAGTCCCGTGGAAAAAATCTTCGAAATCTACATCAAGACCACTCCGGAACGGCTTTGGGAAGCCATCACGGACAGCGACACCCGCAGCAAGTACCAGTTTGGCAACACCCACACTGCGGACTGGACGCCGGGCGGGCACTACGAGATGCACAATCCGAAGGCCAACGGAATGGTCCTCGGCGAAGGCGAGAACGTGGAGGTCGATCCCCCGCGCAGGCTCGTCCAGACCATGCGCGCGCTCTGGGGGGAAGACGTCAAAGCCGAAGGCACATCACGCGTCACCTGGGAGATCGAACCGGTGGGCGACTCCTGCCACCTGACCGTCACCCACAGCGATCTTCGCGAAGGCGGCAACGACCAGATCTACGGCGGTTGGCCGATGATCCTCTCCGGCCTCAAGACCTGGCTGGAGACCGGCGAAGTCCTGACGACTCCCGGTTCATTGATGTATTCGTGAGGCTCGACGGCGGGGCGAACCGCGGCCGTTAGCTCCTGGCGGCGGGAGCGAGGGCCGCGTTGAGGTACTCCAAGTGCGCCAGGGTCGGTGCAGTCGTGTTTGCCGCGTATTCCGGGTGCTTGGTGAGGAATTTCTTGATGAAAGGGCACACCGGCACGATCCCGACTCCCTCGCCCACGGTTTCCTTCAGGGCCACGTCGGCGAGCCTGCCCGCGAGGCCTTGTCCGCTGAACTCGTCGTTGATCACGGTGTGGTAGAAGATCCGCTGCGGGGACCCGGCGTCGTCGTACGCCTTGTACGCGGCCTTGCCGATCACGTGGCCATCAACCAGTACTTCAAAGCGCTCGCGGTCAACGTTGTGGCGGAAAGTGGCATCGGTCATCGCTAGCTCCTCGGTTAGGTCCTGTCGACCTACCTTAACCTTGGAGTCCGGACGCTTTGTTCCCGGTGCGACCTTGTCGACACACGCTGTGCAGCCATCAAAGGATCCCGGCACCGAGGACTCCTAGATTCCTGATTGGTTTGCTCTTTCCAACAATCCGGCATTGGTCCGGGACCACAAGTTGTTCTGAGCGTCCCGGAAGACCAGGCGCGTTACGCGCCAGTTCTCCTTACGGGTGATTGGCCGGGTGAACCCGGCCAGAGCGCCTGTGTGATCGGCCAAGGCCCAACCACTGCGGTCCTTGGGCGACTCCACAAAGTACTCCCCGGGCGATGACGCCACGCGGACAAACATTCGTCAGGTAATCCAACTCCACGCTTCCCCAAGCCCGCGTTTGGACTTGGAGAAAGCGTGAAAGAAGGACTAGGCCGTGACGATGTCGCGTGTGGCGTGGTCGTATGTGAAGGTGACCTTGCCGCCGTCGTGCTTCAGCTCGTGGTTGGCGCCGTCACGCACGCCGAACGCGCCGTAGTTCTCGTCCCACGAGCGGTTCAGCGCGATCTTGTACGTATAGAAACCGGCAGGCAGCGTAGCGGCGAGGGTCCAGACCTTACGACGGGCATTGAACTTCATTTGCGCCTCGTCGTACTGCGGAGCCCAGTCCTCCGGCGCCCCGAGAATCGTGTTGAAGTCGCCGGCGATCGCGACGGCGGACGGCTGCTCGAGCTTCTCGACGGCGGCGGCCGCTTTGGGTGCGGCAGCTTTCTTGGGTGCTGCCTTGGCGGCCGGAGCCTTCGTCGCGGCGGCTTCGGCGGCAGGCGCCTTGTCCACTGCGGGAACCTTCTTGGCCGAGGGCTTCCTGGCGGGAGCCTTCTTGACGGGGGCCGTCGGAAGCGGAGTATCTGCCGGAACAGGCGTACCCTCAGCCAACGCGCTGGCGAACTCGTCCGGCTTGGCGAAAGCGACCGTGGCCCGCAGGCCGTCGTCGGTGATGGTCCAGCCCGAACGGCCCTTGACCAGCCAGCCGGCCTTGACCAGCTTCGCGGTCTCCGTCGTCAGGTTCTTGTGGCCGCGTGGAATGCCTCCGCTGAGCAGTTCACTCTCGCGGGCGTCCAGCGGAACGCGGACAATCGCTTCAGCCAGGATCTCGCCGGCGTTCAACGACTGTTCGGACCACGTTCCCTCTGCCAAGACATCCAGGACGGTCTTGAGGCGGACACTGCTTTTTTCGACGGTGGACTTGGCCACTGGGTCTCCTTCAACGGCGGACATTCCTTCAGCAGTCTGCCAATGTTCTGTAAATTCTGGCGACTGTTCTTGGTAAACACCGTGTGTCGTGACCCACTATTACGCCCAAAAGTCGGCAAGTGATGGAAGGCTCTCGGGTACCGGTCGGTAGCTAGGGCTTGGGGTACCCTCTTGCCCCCTACTCCCCCGCGGCCTTCTCCCACTCGGCAACCTCGGCCAACAAATAGGCTTTTCGGGCCTCGTCAGCGAAGGACGAACGCACCGAGTTTGCGGCCAGAATTGCCCGCTCGCCGACAGTCAAGCCGTGCACGGCGACGAGCTGCTCGAAGTTGTCGTCCACGTACCCGCCAAAGTACGCAGGATCGTCCGAGTTCACGCTGACATTCAGCCCGGCTGCCAACATCGCAGGCAAAGGGTGGTCGGCCAAGGTGTCCACGGCGCGCAACCGGACGTTGGACAAGGGGCACACCGTCAGCGGGATTTGCTCCGACACCAACCGTTGCACCAGGGCCGGATCTTCCATGCAGCGGATGCCGTGGTCGATCCGCTCCGCACCAAGCAGATCGAGGGCCTCGTACACATAGGATGCGGGGCCTTCCTCGCCGGCATGCGCGATCCGTCGCAGTCCGGCCTCCGCCGCGCGGCGGTAGAGCCGTTCGAACTTCGACGGCGGATTGCCCACCTCGGCCGAGTCCAGGCCGATGCCGGCAATGGGCGCCTTCATGGCGAGCAGCTGGTCCAAAACCTCCAGCGCGGATTCCTCGGACATATCCCTCAGGAACGCGGCAATCAGGAGCGTCGAGACGCCGAACTCCTCCACCGACGTCGCGAGTGCGGACGCCACACCGTTGACGCACGTCTCCAGTGCCACTCCGCGAGAGATGTGCGCCTGCGGGTCCATCATGACCTCGACGTGCCGCACGCCGCCGGCCGCGGCGCGTGCCAAATATGCCCTGGTCATGTCCGCAAAGTCCTGCTCGGTGCGCAACACCGCCATGTTGGCGTAGTACAGATCAAGGAATGACTGCAGATCCGTGAACTCGTACCGTGCGCGCAGCTCGTCCAAATCCGCGTACGGAAGCTCGATCCCGTTCCGTTCAGCGAGCGCGAAAATCAGCTCGGGCTGAAGCGTCCCCTCGATGTGTAGGTGCAGCTCGGCAACCGGAGGTGCCGCCGTCGTCGTCGATTCGCCAAAAGTTTCCACCCGACAAGACTAGGACGAATACTCACCGCACCCCATTTGAACGCCCTCGCAAAGTGGGTTCAGGGCAGGTAGCGATTGATTCTGCGCAGGAGCGACCCGAAGACCGGATGGTGCTGCAATCGACGGACCATCACCGCGTTCCGAGCGCGGTCAACCGACCCCAGGCCGGACGATCTTGGCCGCGGGATACTCCGAACCGCAACACCAGCACGCGAAACCGCCTTGCACTTCATCATCGAATTCCGAAGGGGCTTCCATGGGACAAGTATTACTGCGAACCGCACTCTTCAGGGGCCCGATAACACAGGCGAGGGGAAGGCCACACCGTGTCAACTTGGATCTATGCCGTTCGGCCCCCAAACTGAAAGGATGCAGACCTTCCTCCCGTTCCCCGATTTCAAGCAAAGTGCTGCCGTCTTGGACACCGCAAGGCTTGGCAAGCAGCGTGTCGAAGCACTGCAGATCCTTCGCGCACTGGTGATCCCCGAGTTCGGCCGGCCCTCCCACCCCGCTATCCGCATGTGGATGGGCTACGTTCCCGCCCTTACTCTTTACGGCCTGGCCATGGTGGATGAATGGGTCGCCCGAGGCAACCCGGACAACACCCGCGCCAGCATCACCGAGTTCGCGCCCCAGGCGGCCCACCCGGACTACGCCTCCAAGATTCCGATGCCGCCGTGGCTGGGCGACGCCGATTTCCACCTGAGCCACCGCTCCAAGCTGCTCCAAAAGGAGCCCCGCTTCTACGCCGAACTCTTCCCGGACACTCCGAACGACCTTGAGTACCTCTGGCCCGAGCCTAGTCACGAGTTCATCCCCGAAGACCCCTACGACGACTTCATCTGGGTGCTTCGCGCCCCGGTGGGCGACGTCGAACCCGAAAAGATCGACAAGGTGGGGATGCCGGCAGCAGGCAAGGCCAAGGCTGCCAACAGCGACGGCGACGGTTACCAGTTCGTGTACGCATCGGAAACGTCCCGCCGCCCGGGCAAGACCGCCCGCAAGGCTCCGAAGCAACTGGTGAAGAAGCCCACCCGCAACCGCCAACGCCAGGACGAGGCCTTCCGCACGCTCCCCGGCAACACGTCCGTCCTCGTCCCCATCGAGGGTGGAGCCAAGTTTGCCTTGGGCAAGGTCCTCGGCCGGCCGATCACCCTGGAAGACGGCCGTTTCGGACGCAACTTCGAGGTCACCAAGATCATCGACCGTGCGGACTTCGACTACCCGGCCTTGTTGCAGGATCCCCGGGCGTTCTTCCCGATTCCGGCACCGTAACCCGGGCCAAGGGGACTGATGGATTTCCAGCAAATCATCGAGGCTGTCGGCCGGTACATGGACTTTGCGGGTGTCGCCGTGATGGTTGTCGGTGCCATCGCGTCGGTCCCGCTTGCCCTGCGCGGTTACAAGCCCAAACGCCTACCGGCAAGCTCGGCGCCGCTTTCGGTGTACCGCTCCTACAGGCAGCTCCTGGGACGCTCCATCCTGCTTGGCCTCGAATTCCTGGTGGCCGCGGACATCATCCGTACTGTCGCAGTCACCCCCACCTTTGAGAGCGTGGGGGTCCTGGCGGTCATCGTGCTGATCCGGACGTTCTTGAGCTTCTCCATCGAGCTTGAGATCACCGGGCGGTGGCCGTGGCAGAAGGCTCCCGCCCCAGGCTCGGAAGCCCATCCGGCATTGCCGACTTCGTGACTCACGAGTCGCACGCTCGCCCCCACTGCGCCGATCGCCGTCGTCTTCGTCATTGCGTCTACTTATTCTGCCGACGGACGAGCGCCCGGATAACCAAGATCTCATAGGCCACCAAGGCAACAACCCAAATGTAGTCATACCAGCGGGCGTCGAATCGAACAAGCAACGCCAGCAGACCAATGGCTGCAACCAACTGGGTGGTGACGATGGCCAACCAAGGCGTGGTCTTCACCTTAGCCACAGGAAATGATCACCCCTCCTGCCGAGAAAAGGACACCCGCACCGTAGGCGGCCCAGCCGATTGCTCCTATCGGTCCCATAAGAGACACGATTACACCAAACCCTGCATACGCACATCCTATTGACACCGGTCCGCCAGGTGCCTTTTTATTTACGAGAACGGCTTCACCCGAAAAGTCGTATCGCCCTTCAAGGCGGATTTTTAGTGCCGCTTGCGTCTCCGAAAATTGAGGACTTTCAAGGAGCAAAGCTAGACGGTTGCTATCACCGTCAAACGCCTCAGAAATTGCGGTTTGAATCTGTTCAGGTGTTTGCAACTGCGACGTTGTTGCGGCGGGTGGTGGCGCTGGAACAGTTACGGCCGTTGCGCCATTAATCCCACCGAGCAACAGAGCTGCACTTGTAACGACAACCGAAATGACGCTTCGTACTTTCTTCCCAATGCCCATTTCTCTCCCCTTTGAGTTGTAGCAAGTGGGTGACCATCATAAGTTGCATTTGTTAGAGGAAAGTTGCGACTAGGTGCTGCTAGTGCAGAATTGAGTGTCGTTTGGCGGAAAAATGAGTGTTCTTGCTTGGGACGAATGAGTATTTTCATCGAAGATGCCCGCTGGGCCCTTTGGTGAATACTCTGGTTCCCGAGGAGTGCCAGCCCAGGCCATCCCTAACGCAACTGACTCGCAGTTAACGTCGTTTTCAGGGCTCAAAACGACACCTGCTGCGAGCTAGTTGGGCCCGGGATTCATCGATGTCTTCGGTCTTCCCCGGCGTTGGAACGCCTCATCCCACTGTGCCCAGTCTTCCGGCCGCACCGACGGACGTCCGAGAAGGTAGCCCTGCCCGGCGGTCATGCCGAGCTCGGCCACCGCGCTGAGCTCGGCTTCGGTTTCGATCCCTTCGGCGACGAGGGATGCCCCGATTTCCTTGGCGAACCCGACCATGGCAGCCCCCAACGCGCGCTGGCCTTGGTCGGTGTCGATGCCGGCGATGATGTCCCTGTCCAGTTTGATCACGTCCGGCTTAAGCAGCAAGACGTGGCGCATGGACGCAAACCCGGATCCAGCGTCATCAACGGCGATCCTCAATCCACGGCCTCGCAACGATGCAAGCGCAGCCGCGAGGGGACCGTAATCAACCACATGTTGGCGTTCTGTCACCTCGAGCACTATCCGCCCCATCGGGATTCCGGCATTCGCAAAAATGTCGGGCAACCGTGGGTCAAGACATGCCCGTGGTGAGAGATTCACGGAAACCGACAACGAGGGTGGCAGCCCGGTCGCGGCGCGCAGCGCGGTTTCGAGGGCAAGAATCTCAAGCTCAACATCGAGTCCCACTGCCGCAGCTTCGACGAACCACACCTCGGGAGAAATGCCCTGCGGACTCAAGAACCGGGTCAACGCTTCAGCCCCGAGGACTGCATCTGTTTCCAAGGATCGGATCGGTTGGAAGGCTGTGAGCAAGGTGCGGCTGGCCAGGATCGCTTCAATGCGGCTCCTGATCTCGCCGGTAGCCAGCGCGTCAAGTGTCAGGGGATCAAGGGCCCTGCTGGTTCCCTCAAAACCGTTCGGCTGTCCAGCGGCGTCGCGAAGCGCCCTTCCGGAAACCTCGACCACAACCCTGCTGCCGTCTTTGTGACGGCACACGGCGTGTAGTCCGGACCACCCGGCGGCGTTCTGGGTGGACGTTTTTGCTTGCAGTGCATTCGCCAGATCGTCGGGGTCGATAACCAGGCGGAAATGCCTTCCCAGGAGCTCGGAGGGCTCGTATCCGATCAAATCCACGCCCGCCGGGCTGGAGAAGGTGAAGCGCCCGTCATGTCCTATGGCCCACAACCACTCCCGGCTGGTGCTCAGCACCGTATCCATCAAGCGGCTGGTCTTTGACGCTTGGTCCCGCTCCCGCCGCTGGTGCCGCACCAAGGAAAATGACGCGAAAACCACAACCGGCACCACGAGCAAGGAAAACCCATCCGAAATCCAGACAGGCCATCCCCATGTTTCCCACGGATCATCGCCGGAGACGTAGGGCAGCCCCACCGCCAAGACAACACCCAACTCCATGGCGATGATGACAAACAGCCACAATCCGGGCCTGAAAGTCCGCGTCTTCGTTCCCAGCCTGCCCATTCCGAACATGGCTCCCCCCTGGCACAAGCTAAGGCTGCTTCTCTTCCACATCATGCCACTCACGGTCCGGGAACCAATAGCATTCCTGTCGAAATCGTCAGGCGTCGGGGGCCGGGTTGTAGGTTTTCGGGTTACTTCCCCAACCCGGCCCGGCGGAGTGCTTCGGCCATGGCCGTGTTGACCGGCGCTTGGGGAGCCGCCTTCGCGGGAACAGCCTTGCGAGCAGGCGCACCCTTAGCAGGAACTGCCTTCGCGCCCTGTCCAGGCTGCGGCGCCGCCGGACGCCGTTCGCCTCGCTCAGCACCGCGCGGACCTCGGTCACGCCCGCCGCCCCGCGAACCGGACCCGCCCGCGGTGCCGGGTTCGTCGTCGAGCCTCAAGGTCAATGAAATCCGTTTCCGCTCCGGATCCGCTTCCAGGACCTTCACGCGCACGACCTGTCCGGATTTCACGATCTCGCGGGGATCTGACACGAACTTGTTGGCTAGCGCGGACACGTGGACCAGGCCGTCCTGGTGCACTCCGACATCCACGAACGCCCCGAACGCCGCCACATTGGTGACGGTGCCTTCCAGGATCATGCCGGGCTTGAGGTCTGAAATCTTCTCGATGCCCTCGGAGAACGTTGCTGCGGCGAATGCCGGGCGGGGGTCGCGGCCCGGCTTTTCGAGCTCAGACATGATGTCGCGCACGGTGGGCAGGCCGAACGTCCCATCCACGAACGCCTGCGGATCGAGCGATGACACCGCAGCCCCATGCGCAGCAGCCACGATCTTTCGGGCCACCGAATACGCTTCCGGGTGCACGCTGGACGCGTCGAGCGGTTCCGCTCCCCCGGTGATGCGCAGGAAGCCCGCGCACTGCTCAAAGGCCTTGGCACCCAGCCGCGGCACCTTTTTGAGGTCGGCCCGCTTGGCGAACGGGCCGTTTTCGTTCCGGTACGCCACAATGTTCTCGCTCAGGAGCGGCCCGACGCCGGCGACGCGGGCCAAAAGCGCTGGCGACGCCGTGTTCACGTCCACGCCCACGGCATTGACACAGTCTTCGACGACGGCGTCCAGCGAGCGGTCGAGCTTCGCGGCCGTGACATCGTGCTGGTACTGCCCCACACCGATCGATTTCGGTTCGATCTTCACCAATTCGGCCAGCGGATCCTGCAAACGCCGGGCAATCGACACGGCTCCGCGCAACGACACATCCATGCCCGGCAGTTCTGCGGCCGCGAGCGCGGACGCCGAATATACGGACGCACCCGCCTCGGACACCACGAGCTTCTGCAACGTGGGGCCGCCGGAGGCTGCCAGCGACTTGATGAGCTGAACGGCGAGCTTGTCCGTTTCGCGCGACGCCGTACCGTTGCCGATCGCGACGAGCTCGACGGTGTGCTGCCGCGCCAAACGCTCCAGCGTCACCAAGGCCTCGTCCCATTTCTTGGCCGGGGCGTGCGGATAGACGGTATCGGTAGCGACGACTTTGCCGGTGCCATCGACGACGGCCACCTTCACGCCCGTCCGCAGTCCCGGGTCCAGACCCAGCGTGGCGCGGTTTCCGGCGGGAGCCGCAAGAAGAACATCGCGCAGGTTGGCGGCGAAAACGCGGACGGCTTCATCCTCGGCCTGGGCGAACATGCGGCTGCGCAGATCGTTGCTCAGGCGGTCCAAAATCCGCGAGCGCCAGGCGATTTGTGCGGTCTGGACAAGCCACGCATCGGCGGGCCGGCCCCGCTCGGCGACCCCGAGGCACTTGGCCACAGCGTTCTCGTAGCGGCCGCGCGCGGCGGCCAGGGCGTCGTCGTCGGCTGGTTCTGCCTCGGCGAGATCGAGCTCCAGGACGCCGTCGTTCTCGCCGCGCAAGAGCGCGAGCACGCGGTGGCCCGGCATGCCGGAAGGCACTTGGGAGAACTCGAAGTAGTCCTTGAACTTCTGCCCCTCGGCTTCCTGGCCCTTCTTCACGCGCGACACCATCCGCCCCTGCGTCCACAGCCGCTCGCGCAGCGTTTCGGCGAGATCGGGGTCCTGGGAGACCCGTTCCACGAGGATCGAGCGCGCGCCGGCGAGCGCCGCGGAGGCATCGTCGATGGAGTGCTCGGCGTTAACGTACTGCGCGGCCTCGCGCTCGGGCTCGAGCTGCGGGTTCGCGAGAAGCGCCTCGGCGAGCGGTTCGAGGCCGGCTTCGCGGGCGATCTGCGCTTTGGTGCGGCGCTTGGACTTGAAGGGAAGGTAGATGTCTTCCAGCCGGGACTTGGTATCGGCGCCGACGACGGCGGCCTCCAGTTCCGGGGTCAGCTTGCCTTGCGCGGCAATCGCCTCGAGAACGGTTCGACGGCGGTCCTCCAGGTCCCGCAGGTACCGGAGCCGTTCCTCGAGTTCACGCAACTGGGTGTCATCGAGAGTCCCGGTGACTTCCTTGCGGTAGCGGGCGATGAACGGGACGGTGGATCCGGCGTCGAGCAATTCAACCGCGGCCTTGACCTGCCAGGACTTCACGCCGAGCTCTTGGGCGATCAGTGCGTGGATGGCGGCGTCTGCTGACTGGGGCTGGGGAAGAAGGGTCACCATGACATTTTGCCTCACGGAGTTTGCCCTGGCTAAAGACGGAGCCGAGTGCTGCACATGGGGAAGCGCCACGGCCGGAGGCCGTGACGCTTGATGGGTGCGAAAGTTGGGGTTAGCCCAGTTGCGCCATGGGGGTCTTGGCGGAGATGTGCTCCACCAATTCGCCTACGCGCTCCTCGGTGTAGTTCCGGGCGATGTCGCCCTGGCTGATGATGCCCACCAACTTGTGGTCGGTGATGACCGGAAGGCGCCGGACCTGGTGCTTTTCCATCAGGTCGATTGCTGCATCGATGCTGGCATCGGCATCGATCCAGATCGGCGTGCCCTGGGCGAGATCTGCCGCGGTCAGGCGGTCAGCATCCAATCCCTCAGCAACGCACTTGACCACAATGTCGCGGTCAGTGATGAATCCTTTGAGTCTTCCATCGTTGCCGCAGATCGGCAGGGAACCGACGTCCAGATCGCGCATCAGGACAGCCGCGTCACGCAGCGACTGCTCTTCCTTGACGCACTGGGCATTGGTGGTCATGAATTCGCGCACAACACTCATGAGTCCTCCTTGATCGATTGGGTATCGACGCGGACCCCCGGCACCGACGCCGATGCTGCCAGCCTACGCTTGGGGTTTGGCCATGGCCAGATGCTGTTCGCTCTGCCTGATTACTTGTTGCTCCCGCCCGATTTACTCGGCGATGTCTTCGGCCCACAGTTCCGGATTCTCTTCCTGGAAGGTGCGCATCATGTCAACGCACCGCTGGTCATCGAGGACCACAACCTCCACGCCCCGCGACCGCAGCAACTCGAATTCGCCGTCGAACGTGCGGGCCTCCCCCACCACGACGCGCGGGATCTTGAACTGGATGATGGTGCCCGTGCACATGGCACACGGCGCGAGGGTCGTATAGAGGGTGGTGTCCCGGTAGCTCTTCTGCCGGCCGGCTGCGCGGAGGGCCGACATTTCCCCGTGTGCGATGGGATCGCCGTTCTGGACGCGTTCGTTGTGCCCGCTCGCGATCACCACCCCACCACGGGCGAGCGCGGCGCCGATGGGAATGCCACCTTCGCCCAGGCTCTTTTGGGCCGCCTGGTACGCGGCTTCGAAGGCGGGATCGTGGGAGGTTGGGGCGTCAGACGGGTTCATTCGGAGCCTGCTTTCCGGAGGTGGGAATCTTCCGCTACTTGTTCTATAACTTATATAATAAAGAGGGAGGTGGGAGCGATGATCCTCAACGTGGACCTGGCCAGCGACGTGCCGATCTACCAGCAGCTTCGGGACCAGATCGTAGAGGCGATCGCGGACGGCGTGCTGGCCGAGGGCAGTTCGTTGCCCGCCACCAGGGCGCTCGCTGCGGACTTCGGGATCAACTTCCACACCGTCAACAAAGCCTATGACCTCTTGCGCCAGCAGGGCCTGATCCAGCTCAACCGTAAGACGGGCGGGGTGGTGACCACGACGGTTGCGGACCCGCTGTTCAGCGCGGACTGGACGGCGAGGGCACGGACCCTGCTCGCCGAAGCCGTCGCCCGGGGACTTTCGCCCGAGGAAGTTCTCGAGTCCTGCCGCTCGATTCTCGATTCATTTGGAACCACGCAGCCGGAGGAAACACCATGACCGTTGCCATTGTCCTGAGCGCCGCGTTGGCGGCACTGGTGCTCGCCATCGCGCTGGTCCTGCCAGCGATCAACAGCCCGACCGTGCCCTTCGGGGTCCGGGTACCGGCCCAACGTGCCGACGACCCGACAGTGGTCAGGCAGACCCGCGTCTACCGTTGGCGGGTTCTCCTGAGCGGGATCGTGGCCATCGGGGTCTGCCTTGCCATTTACGGAATGACCGGCGAAACGCTGCTCCTGCCGCTGTCGGTGCTGGTGCTCGTGGGCTTCTGGTACGGCTGCTTCTTCCTGGCCAACCACGAGATCCGGGCCGCAAAGGCCGCCGGGGGTTGGTATGAGGGAGTGCGCCAAGGCATCGCGGTGGATACCGAACTGCGGACCGATCCACCGCGTTTTCCCTGGCTCTGGCTGGCGCCGGCGTTGATCGTCACCATCGCTACTGTAGTGATCGGCGTGATCAGCTACCCATCGATGCCCGATGTGCTCGCGGTGCACTACGGTGCGAAAGGCATACCCAACCGATTGGCCGCCAAATCGATCGGCACCGCCTTTTCACTGGTCTTCGTGCAGATCGGCGTGACAGCGCTGCTCGTGGGCATAGCCGCGGCGATCCTCTTCCGCAGCCGGCCCGACATCGACCCGGCTCACCCGGCAGGCTCCGCACACTGGCACCGCCGGTACATGCTGCTGGGCGCCAGGGCACTGCTCGGATTGCTCGCGATGATCGACCTCGCGATGCTGGGATCGTCGTTGCTGATGTGGACAGGCACAGTCACGCCTTGGGCGCCGCTGGTGGTCGTCCTCCCGATCCTGGCCGCCGTCGCGGTAGCCGTGGTTGTCTTCGCCCGGAACAACCGCGCTCGGGACGAAGGCGAGGAGGACACCAGCCTGACCCACCGCGAGGACGACAAATACTGGCGGAGCGGCTTGTTCTACGTCAACCGCGAAGACCACGCTCTCATGGTTCCGCGGCGCTTCGGCCTGGGATGGACCCTCAATTTCGGCAATCCCAAGGCGGCCATGCTCCTTGCCGGCGTGGTGGCGCTCATCGGCCTGGTGATCACCCTCCGCTTCGCCGGCTGACCCCGCTTTGCACTGGCACTCACGCCGGGGCTGCCTTACTGTCGGACCGCACTGATAGCTTGGCTTCATCAGCTCAACGGTCTGGGGGCACGGTGTTTTTTCTCGATTCGGTAGATGCAGGGCAAGCGCAGGATTTGGTGTTTTCCGCCAGCGACCTCGTGACGGCCTTTACCTGCGAGTACCAGTTGCTGCGCACGTTGGACGAGAAACTGGGCCTCGCGCAGAAGCCGGCCTTCGCCGTCGACGAAATGCTGGAGCGCACCGCCGCGCTCGGCGACGTCCATGAGCACAGGGTGCTGGACCGTTTCGTGGCCGAGTTCGGCACCTGGGATCCGTTGGCACGTAAGGGCGTGTTCGACGTCGTTCCCGCCGAAGCGATGGACCGCGCCACCCTGCAAGCCAAGCATGCGGAGTCGATCGAGGCGCTGCGATCCGGCGCGGATGTGGTCTTCCAGGCCGCGTTCTTCGACGGACAGTTTCATGGACGCTCCGATTTCCTCGTCAAGCAGCCGGATGGCAGCTATGCGGTGTACGACACCAAGCTCGCCCGCCACGCCAAGGTCACCGCGCTGCTACAACTCGCTGCGTATGGCGATCAGCTACTCAAGGCCGGAATCACCCCGGCCCCGGATCTGACCCTTGTCCTCGGGGCTACGATTCAGCGGGACGCTGCTGGTTCGGACGGCCGGGGCGGCTTCGACTACGTGCACAGCAACCACCGGCTCGCCGATGTCCTGCCGGTATTCCGTGAGCGCCGGGACCGCTTCCTCGCTTTGACGGACACGCACCGATCCGGCTTGGAGCCTGTCCAATGGGGCGCGACCGGAGTCACCGCGTGCGGCCGCTGCGACTACTGCAAAGAACAGGTAGGCCTCCACCGGGACCTGCTGATGGTGGCGGGCATGAGGATCACGCGGCGCAAGAAGCTCATGGGAAACGGCATCTGCACCATCGACGCCCTTGCCGACATGCCCGACGCCCCGGATTCCGCCACGCGGCGCCTGCAGGAACAAGCCCGACTCCAAACCGGAACAGCCACCCCCGATGGCACCGTCAGGTACACGGACAAGACCGGCGAGGCAAAGAGCATCAGTTATTCCGTGCTGGAGTCCAATTCCTTGGCCCGGCTCCCCCGCCCCGACGCGGGAGACATCTTCTTCGACTTCGAGGGAGACCCCTTGTGGCAGGACCCTGTCACCGGCCGTTGGGGACTCGAGTACTTGTTCGGCGTCGTCGAAAATCCGACGGAGCCGGGCGGATCTCCCGTGTTCAAGCCGTTCTGGGCACATTCCCGGGCTGAGGAACGGCAGGCGTTCATCGAGTTCCTCGACTACGTGGAGGAACGCCGCATGAAGTACCCGGACATGCGGATCTACCACTACGCCGCCTACGAGAAAACCGCGTTGCGCAACCTGTCTGTCATCCACACCGTCGGCGAAGCCGCCGTGGACAACCTTCTCCGCGAAGGCGTGCTCGTGGACCTCTACGACACCGTCCGGCACAGCATCCGCATCTCCGCCGATTCGTACAGCATCAAGAAACTCGAACCCCTGTACATGGGCGAGCATTTGCGTTCGGGTGACGTGACCGACGCCGGTGCCTCCGTGGTTGCCTACTCCAACTACTGCACCGCCCGGGACGCGGACCACGAAGATGAAGCGGCAACGATCCTGGCGGGTATTTCCGACTACAACGAATACGACTGCCTTTCCACGCTGGAACTGCGCAATTGGCTGCTGGGCTTGGCAGCGGAGCGCTCCATTGAACCCGGTCTTCCAGCCACTTTGGGACCCAAATTGCCCGCGGAGACCCAGCCGGAAAAGTACGAGGCCGCACCCGAGGAAACAGCCCTCCTCGACTACCTGGCGGACTTCCCGGAGGACTCCCTTCGCTCCGATGACAACCGGGCGGTGGCGATGGTGGCGGCCGCGGTCGGCTTTCACCGGCGTGAGGACAAGCAATTCTGGTGGGGACACTTCGACCGCTTGGACCGGCCAGTCTCGGAGTGGGAGGACACGAGGGACTGCTTCATCGTGGAAGGCGGCGAAGTGCTGGAGGACTGGGCCAAGCCGACTCCGCGCAGCAATCCGGCCCGGAAGGTGCGGCTGTTCGGGCACGCCGCGGACGGTTCCGGTTTCGCGCCCGGCAAGAAGTACTTCCGGATGTACGGGCCTCCGCTCCCCGATGCCTTCCTTGGCAAGAACGAAAGCGCCCTCGGGAGATCGGGAATGTCCGGCACGGAGGTCATCGAGGTTGGTGATTCCGACGACCTTGATGAAGGCAGCTCACTCTCGGGGGCAGACGACGGCGCCTCCGATGTCGTGGCCATTTCAGAGCGACTGCCCAAGAGTGCCGAGGAATACGCGCAGCTTCCCATGGCCTTGACGCCCGACGCTCCGGTCAACACAGACGGGCAACGGAAGGCCCTCAGCGAACTGGCCATCAAGGTGCGTTCCCATCTGCCGTCGTGGCCCAAGGACCCAGCGTTGGACTTGTTGCGACGAATCCCGCCTCGGCTGGCCACTCTTGCGGAACTGCCCGCCGTCGGGACCGGCGACGACGCATACGTGGACGCCATCACGGCCGCTGTGTCGGATCTGGACCAGTCATATCTTGCCGTTCAAGGTCCGCCGGGGACGGGTAAGACATACGTCGGCTCGCGCGTCATCGCGCGACTGGTGCGTGCGGGCTGGAAAGTTGGGGTTGTTGCACAGTCCCATGCCGTCGTCGAGAACATGCTCCACGCCGCAGTCAAGGCCGGGGTGGACCCTGCACTCATCGCCAAGGAAATGAAGCACGACGACCCCGTTCCCTGGGACCAGCAAGCCAAGGACGACATCGAGCGGTTGCTTGCCGCGCCCGGAGGCTGCTTGATCGGCGGCACGGCCTGGACCATGACGGGCCGGACCGTTCCTGCGGGTTCCCTGGACTTGCTCGTCATCGACGAAGCCGGTCAGTTCTCGCTCGCCAACACCCTCGCCGTCAGCAGGGCAACGAAGAGACTGCTGCTCCTCGGCGACCCCCAGCAGTTGCCCCAAGTCACCCAGGGCAAGCACCCCGAACCGGTGGATGAGTCTGCGCTCGGCTGGCTGGCCCACGGCATGCACACGCTCCCCGCGGAGCTCGGCTACTTCCTGGCGACGTCGTGGCGCATGCACCCGGATTTGTGCGCTGCAGTGTCAGAGCTGTCCTACGATAATCGGCTGCATTCAGCACCGGCCGCTTCCAGGCGGCGGCTCTCCGGAGTCCGGGCCGGCGTCGAGTGCGTCTACGTCCAGCACCACGGCAACTCCACGCAGTCTCCGGAAGAGGCCGCGGAAGTAGTCCGGCAAGTCCGGGCGCACCTTGGCTTGGCTTGGCTCGACCCGCGCGAATCATCCGGCGAGCGGCCCCTGGCCGAAAAGGACACTCTCGTGGTGGCGGCCTATAACGCCCAGGTCCAGCTCATTCAGCACGAACTAAGGGAGGCCGGTCTACGCGGCGTACGGGTCGGGACCGTGGACAAGTTCCAGGGCCAGGAAGCCCCCGTGGTGATCGTGTCCATGGCTGCGTCCGCTGCCGCCGAGGTACCGCGCGGCATGGAGTTCCTGCTCTCACGCAACCGGATCAATGTGGCGGTGTCGCGCGGTCAGTGGCGCGCCGTCGTCGTGCGCTCACCCGAGCTGACAAACTACCTGCCGACCAGGCCGGAAGGGCTGGAACAGCTGGGTGGTTTTGTGGGCCTGTGCCAGCGCAGCAGCCCAACTGACTCGCACTTAATGTCGTTATGAGGGCTGAAAACGACAACAACTGCGAGTCAGTTGGGTGATGCCTGCCGCTCAGCTGCCTCGGCCCTACCCGGAAGTTCCTTGTACTCATACTTGCCGCCGCGCAGGGCCGAGGCGAAGGCGGCCACCAGGCACGCGGCGATGGCAAAGGCGAACGCGACGGCCAACCCTTCGGCGAACGGGCCTGAAATCAGGCTCGGGAAGAAGGAGCGGCCCGTCAGGAAGGCCGCGTCTTTGGCCGGGAGGGCGTTCAGCACTTTCGGTCCGAGCAGTGTTTGGACCGGGTTGTAGCCCAGCAAAGAGGAGAACAACACAGACACCGGCGGCAATTGGGCGACTTTGGCGGCGTCCGCGGCAGCCACCCCGTGCGCCATCAAGCCTGAGGTCAGCGTCTGCGGCAGCGTCCGGGCCAGCCCGGTGATCATGAGCGAAAAGAAGATGCCGATGGAGAGCACCATGGCCGAGTTTTGGAATGTGGTGCTCATGCCCGCACCCACGCCGCGGCGGTTGGGCGGCAGCGCGTTCATGATGCCGGCCCGGTTGGGTGCGGCGAACAGTCCCATGCCCAAGCCGTTGACCAACAACGCCAGCGAGAACGGCAAATAACCGAAGTTCACCGGCAGCACCAGCAGCCACAGGAAGCTGGCCGCTGCCACCACCATGCCCAAGGTGGCCAGGAGCCTGGCCCCGTGGCGGTCTGAGAGCCAGCCGGATACGGGTCCCGCGATCAGGAACCCCGCAGTGAGGGGCAGCATGTAGATCCCGGCCCAGAGCGGCGTGATTTCGAAGCTGTAACCGTGCTGGGGAAGCCAGATCCCTTGCAACCAGATGATCAGGATGAACATCAGGCCGCCCCTGCCGATGCCGGACATCAGGGAGGCCAGGTTTCCAGCGGTGAAGGCACGGATACGGAACAGTGCCAGATGGAACATGGGCTCCTCTATCCTCATCTCGACCCAGCAGAACACTGCCAGCACCGCGGCTCCTCCTATCAGCGCCGTGAGCACCCATGGGTTGGTCCAGCCCATGGTGTTGCCGCCGTACGGTTGGATGCCGTAGGTGATGCCTACCAACACTGCGATCAGACCCACCGCAAACGTCGCGTTGCCCCACCAGTCCAGTTTGGCCGGCTGCCTGATCCCGGTGTCGTGCAGGCTCAGGTAGGCCCAGACGGTGCCCGCCAACCCCACCGGCACGGAGACAAGAAACACGAGCCTCCAGTCCAGCGGACCCAGGAGCCCGCCGATGATGAGGCCCAGGAAGGAGCCTGCGATGCCGGCAACCTGGTTCAGGCCCAATGCCAGTCCGCGCTGATTGACCTCGAAGACGTCGGTGATGATGGCTGTGGAATTGGCCATCAGCATCGCGCCGCCGATGCCCTGGAGGACACGCATGATGATCAGCCAGAGGACGCCCGAGGTGCCGGAAAGCCACGTGAGGGACAGCAGCACCGAGAACACGGTGAAGATGGCGAAGCCGGCGTTGTACATTTTCACCCTGCCGTACATATCGCCCAGCCGCCCAAAGGTAACGACCAACACCGCTGTGACCACCATGTAGCCCATGACCAGCCACAACAGCATGCTCGTGTTGCCGGGGGCCAGTGGATCGACGTGGATGCCACGGAAAATGTCAGGCAGGGCGATCAGCATGATGGAGGAATTGATGGTCGCCATCAGCACACCCAACGTGGCGTTGACCAGTACGGTCCATTTGTAGTGCGGGCTGGCAATCGCTTGCGCGATACGGGCCTGTCGGCCGCCCCTGACAAACTGGGTCTTCGTTGCCATGACAACCACCCCTTCCCCGGCCGGGGCCGCTTCGGGATTGTTACTTCACTAAAAACCCTAAACCCGAATTCGGCACTGGGAACCGCCCAAGGGCGACTACTTTGTTTCTCCCTGGGCGTCGGGTGCCGGCGGGCGGTGGCCGAGAAGGGTTAAACCGCGACGGCGGCACCTTTCGCAGGTGCCGCCGTCGGGGTCTCGGGTGTCCTAGTTGGCGTAGAACGGGTAGTCGGTGTACCCCTTGGCGCCTTCGCCGTAGAACGTGGACGGATCCGGTTCGTTCAGCGGGAGGCCTTCACGCCACCTGCGCGCAAGGTCCGGGTTGGCGATAGCTGGGCGGCCAACGACCACGGCGTCGGCGTGACCGTCGGCCACGAGTGCCAAGGCTTCATCCCGCGTGGTCACTACGCCGAACCCGGTGTTCACAAGGAACGTGCCGTTGAAGCGCTCGCGCAGGTCCTGGACGAGCTCACCCTTGGGATCATGGTGAAGGATGCTGAGGTAGGCGAGGTTGAGCGAAGCAATGGTGTCGACCAGGACTTCATAGGTGGCGCGGACATCGGCGGGGTCGGTCTCGGCAATCCCCTGGACCGAGTGCTCCGGGGAAATCCGGATGCCGACCCTGTTGGCGCCCAGCGCTTCCACCACCGCGTTGACGGTCTCGATCACGAAGCGTGCACGGTTTTCCGGGGAGCCGCCATAGCTGTCAGTGCGGACATTGCTGTTGGGGGCCAGGAATTCATGCAGCAGGTAGCCATTCGCCGAGTGGAGCTCGACGCCGTCGAATCCTGCCTCGACGGCGTTCCGGGATGCTGTGACGATTTCCTGGATTACCGAGGGAAGTTCATCGGTGCTCAGTTCGCGGGGCACGGGGTACGGCTTCTTGCCGTTCGGGGTGCGGACTTCGCCGTCGATGGCCACGGCACTGGGTGCCACGATCTCGTGGCCGCCGGTGATGTCCGCGTGGGAAACGCGGCCTCCGTGCATGACCTGGGCGAAAATCCGGCCGCCCTCGGCATGGACGGCGTCGGTCACCTTTTTCCAGCCCGCGAGCTGTTCCTCCGTGACGAGCCCGGGCTGCCCGGGGTAGGACTGGCCTGCGGGCGTCGGGTAGGTGCCCTCGCTAACGATCAGCCCGAGGGAAGCACGCTGCCGGTAGTGTTCCACAACCAGCGGGCCGGGAACACCCTCGGCGCCCGAACGGAGGCGGGTCAGCGGCGCCATGACCAAGCGGTTGGGAAGTTCAATCTCGCCAAGAGTCAAAGGGGAAAACAACATGGGCAGTGCCTTTCAAACGGGAACAGGTCCACTGGCGGCAACTGCCACGCGCCTGCAACTATTCCTGTTGAGACTCGGATCACATCACGACGGCGGCACCCCGCCTTCCGCGGACGGGCACCGTGCCGGAGTCGAAGGCGTGTTTCCCAGCTGTCCTACGGAACGCCCGGGCAGCCCTCGCCTCGTGGGTTCACGATGCAATTGTCGGCGTAGTTGCGCGTTATCGACCGCCAGACACTCACCCTCTGCGACGGCGACGCAAACTGTCCGGTGCCTGGGATCCGCATGTTCGGGCCACCATTCACGGAGTACGTGCCGCGGAAGGTGGTGGTCACGGACACCTGAAAGTCACCGGTCTGTTGATACACGTGGCTTGTTCTCGTCTTTTGGCCCCATTCCGCCTCCGGAAGCGGGCCGCCAGCAAACGGTGTTGGCCCGAGACTGTTGCCGTCCCCGTAGCCATAGGTGTACTCCACGGGAGTTGCGACTATGTGGACTCGCTGGCCGAGGATCGTCACATCGAATTGCTGCTCGACGGCGTTCGCGAAGATGTTGGTTTCAGCGCCTTTGAGTGTGTGCGGGCTTGGCTGGGCGGCCAGGTCCGCCGCTTTGACGGGAAGGTTGCGGAAGTCGCTCTCAATTCTCGCCGCGATCCTGGGCAGGACGTCCTCTGGCTTTTGGTCGTACAGGCAAGATGGGCCGTTGTTTCCCGATTTCCAGTCAGTCCACGTGGGATTCGAAACCGCTTTAGGCGCGACCTTCCAGATCACCGGCGTTCCAGGCTTCTCACCGGGCTCGCGGGGCGGGCATCGCACCTGCCCGGGTAGGCACTTCTTGTCCAAGGCATTGTCGTCTACCTGGCATTGAAGCTCTGCTTTGTATTGGTTGGGGTCGTCGCTGACGTGGTTTAGAGGGGCACGGACGATTTCGCCGGATTGGGGGTCACGGATCCAATTCTCAGAACCCAGGCTCACACCGCTCTTCCTGAATCCAATGGTGATCGGCGGCTCTGTGCTCTCGGCATTCGCCGAGGCTGCGGAACCAACCCACGACAAGAAGACTAAGGAGCCTATCAACAGGTCACGTACAGTTCGCATCGCTATCGAATCAATCCGAGATCTGTGACCATCCAACCATCCGAATTGAATGTGGCCACTAGCTGGCTACCACTATTGGAAGCGTCAGTAGCTTCTTGGTAGAGCGTTCCATCCGCCTTGCGGATCTCGATTTGCTGCTGGATTACCTGAACCGTTGCCTGCCGAGATTCTGGTCCGGTTCCGGGCTTTCCGGCCACCACGGGTGTTTCGATACGTCCGCCAACGATCCACTTTCCGTCTGCCCAGGACTGACCAATCGATTCTTGAAGGCCATTACAAAAGACGCAGTTAGGACCAGTGGTCCGCTTGATGGCACTAGTGTCCCCAGTCTCATAGGCATACGAAAGCGCCTGAAACCAGTACCTAGCGAACGCCTCCACGCCTTCCTTGCTGTTCGTCTTCGCGGCCTCCGGCAACACGGGAACCGGCACGTTCTCGGCCTTCCCTTTGGCGTCCGCGGGTCTATAAACAGCCGTCGGGCTCGGAGAGGGCGTAGCCGTGGCACTGGCTGAAACAGAGACTGTCGGTGACGCAGACTGCGGCTGGGTGCTGTTCCCGCACGCAGTCAGCGTCAACACCGTTGCAAGGCTGCCAATAATGAAAGAGCGAGCAGAAACCGAGGTGCGTGGAGTCATGGTTTGCTATCCCCAAATAGTTTTCAAGACTAAACGTTTCCCAAAATGGTAGCTCACTTCCCTATCTTGGCGGGAAAGTTATCCACAGGCCCCGGTTCACTACCCCGCATCGCTTCACCAGCGAGGCGTGACACAACAAGCACAACGAGGACAAACCAAAGGCCCCGACGACGGGACCGCGGCCAGGCCGCCCATCCGTCGTCGAGGCCTATGGGACCTGTCGAACTCCCGCCTACCTTTGAGCCGGCAGGACCAACTCCCCCGACTTATCGGTCGACAAGGCGAGCGAAGAGATGAACTGCGGCTCGCCGTCGGGCCCGTCCTGGGCAGAGCGGACCATGTCCGGACGCTCGAACTCCAGGCCCGTCACGTGGCACAAAAGCTTGACATCGCTCGGGTTGCCGTCGGCGTCGAACATGGGCAGCTCGATACCGTCGTGGCCACGGCGCAGGTAATACTTTCCGCGAGTCAGGAGAGCCAGCACCGGCGGCAGCACGAGAGCCAGCCCGACGGCGAAAATCGGCGAGTATGGCTGGACAGCCGAACCGAAGGCACCGAAGAACACGGCAATCGACACAGTGGCCGAAACCAGCATCGAGATGAAGCCCACCGGGTTCACGGCGTAAAGCATGCCGCGGCGGAACTCCGGAACCTTCGGCGAAATCTTGAGCAAATATTTGTTGATGGCGATATCGGACGCCACCGTAACCACCCATGCCATGGCGCAATTCGCGTAGAAACCAAGAATGGTGTTCAGGAACTCGAACATATTCGCTTCCATCAGCACGAGCGCAATCACCAGGTTCACCACTACGAAAACCATCCGGCCCGGATAGCTCTTGGTGACACGCGTGAAGCTGTTGGTCCACGCGAGCGAACCGGAGTAGGCGTTGGTCACGTTGATCTTGATTTGCGAAATGACCACGAGCACCACGGCCAAGGTCATCGCCAGCCAGGCCGGCATCATTTCCTGGTACACGCCAAGGAATTGGTGCACCGGCTCGTTGGCACGCGCGGAGGCGGCCGGATCCAAGGTCGCGATCAGGTAAATGGCAATGAACATGCCCACGATCTGCTTGATCGCGCCGAAGATCACCCAGCCCGGACCGGCCAGGATCACGGCTCGCCACCACGCGGCCCTATTCTCCGCTGTCTTGGGCGGCATGAAGCGCAAGTAGTCAATCTGTTCCGCGATCTGCGCCATGAGCGACAGGCAGACACCCGCGGCCAGCATCACGGAGGCCAGGTTAGTGCCTTCAGCGCCGGATTTGCCCGTGAACGCGAAGAATTCCCCGATGCTGTCCGGGGGCGAAATCACCAAATACCCCACGGGAACCACCATGAGCAGGAGCCACAACGGGGTGGTCCACACCTGCAGCTTGGACAGGGCCTTCATCCCGTAAATCACCAAGGGAATGACAAGAAGCGTGGACGCCGCATAACCGAGCCACTGCGGAATCCCCAGCCCAAGTTCCAGCCCTTGCGCCATGATGGAACCCTCGAGCGCGAAGAAGATGAACGTGAACGTCGCGAAAATAACGTTGGTGACCACCGAGCCGTAATAGCCGAATCCGGAACCCCTCGTGATGAGGTCAAGATCAATGTTGTACCGGGCAGCGTAGTAAGCCAAAGGAAATCCGGTGGCGAAAATGACCACCGCCGCCACCACAATTCCGAGAATCGCATTAACGGTACCGTAAGAAATACCGATGTTCGCCCCGATGGAGAAATCAGCCAAATAGGCAATTCCGCCCAGGGCACTTGTTGCCACCACGCCCGCACCCCACTTGCGGTAGGACCGTGGCGCGAACCTGAGGGTGTAGTCCTCCAGGCTCTCCTTCGCTGCGCTCATCGCGTCGGCGTTGCCCGCCGCGCGGCTCCCGGCGCCTAGCGCCTCGGAAGGTTCGACGACGGCGGTTCCTCCTGGGGAGCCACCCGCCGTCGGTGGTTCAAGCACTTGTGTTGTCTTCGAATCGTCAGTCATCCCCGCAACTTTCCTCGTCTGGACATCGCCCTTGACGCTATCGGCGGCATGAAACGACCGAGTCTCCACGATGTTTCCGCGCTGTAACTTATCCAGCGAGTCGGCCGCCAAGATTGCAGCTCCGGGTTTGTGGACGTCCAACAAAATCACCTCCCCACAAGCCCGTTACCGTCATGAAGTAACGCACCATCCCCTGCAAGTAGCGGCCGAGGAGCATCATGACCACCCAGCCAAACCCAAGGCTTACGTCCACCTATCCGATTCTGGAAACAGCCCGCGAGCAAGTCCTCGCGGACGGCGAAGGCCTCAGCGAATCCCAGCTGCTCGAGATCCTGGAGCTCCCGGACGAGGCCATCCCTGAGGCCCTGCAGCTTGCCCACGAGGTCCGCTTGGAGCACTGCGGCGAGGACGTCGAAGTGGAGGGAATCATCTCCATCAAGACCGGAGGATGCCCTGAGGACTGTCATTTCTGCAGCCAATCGGGATTGTTCGACAGCCCGGTCCGGGGCGTCTGGCTCGACATCCCGGAGCTCGTGAAGGCCGCCAAGGAAACGGCTGCTACCGGGGCCACCGAGTTCTGCATCGTCGCAGCCGTCCGAGGCCCGGACATCAAGCTCATGAACCAGATCAAGTTCGCGATCGACCGCATCAACGCGGAAGTGGACATCAACATCGCCTGCTCGTTGGGCATGCTCACCCAGCGCCAAGTGGACCAGCTCGCCGAGTGGGGCGTCCACCGCTACAACCACAACCTCGAAACAGCACGCAGCTTCTTCCCCGAAGTCGTCACCACCCACACTTACGAGGAACGCCTCGAGACCTGCAACATGGTCAAGGCGGCCGGTATGGAGCTCTGCTGCGGTGCGCTGATCGGCATGGGCGAAACCACCGCCCAGCGAGCCGAACTCGCCAGCCAGCTAGCAGCCCTCGAACCCCACGAAGTCCCGCTGAACTTCCTCAATCCGCGCCCCGGGACTCCCCTCGAAAACCAAGGAATCATGGACGGCAAGGACGCCCTCCGCGCCATCGCGGCATTCCGCCTCGCCATGCCACGGACCGTGCTGCGTTACGCCGGCGGACGGGAAATGACCCTGGGCGATCTCGGCACGCGCGAAGGCCTCATGGGCGGTATCAACGCGGTGATCGTCGGCAACTACCTGACCACACTCGGCCGTCCCGCCGATGCGGACCTCAACCTCCTCGTCGAGCTGAACATGCCCATCAAGGAACTCCAGAAGTCGCTGTGAGCACCACCGTCACGGATAGTTACTGCGGTCTGTGCGGCGAGCGCCCGACGTCGGACGCTCACCAAAGCTGCCAGCAGCGCCTGGCGATGGAGCCCCCACGCTATTGCGCCCAATGCCGTCGCCGCATGAAAGTCCAGGTCACGCCGCTCGGCTGGACCGCGGAATGCTCGCGCCACGGCCGGGTCACGCCATGAGCGTCATCCAGCGTGACGTCATCCAGCGCGACAGGGCAAGCCTTTGGCATCCGTACGCTCCGGCGTCGGTGACGCTGCCGTTGTGGGAAGTCGAAGACGCCGACGGCGTGACGCTGCGGCTCCGCGACGAAAGCGGCCGACGCCATGAGGTGCTCGACGCCATGTCCTCCTGGTGGGCAGTCATCCACGGCTACCGGAACCCTGTCTTGGACACCGCGGCGAAGCGCCAACTCGAAACATTCAGCCATGTGATGTTCGGCGGCCTCACCCATGAACCCGCAGTCGAACTGGCCGAACGGCTGGTTGCCATGGCTCCTTCCGCGGCGGATCGGCCACGGTTGGAGCGGGTCTTCCTGGCGGATTCGGGCTCGGTGTCCGTCGAGGTGGCGCTCAAACTGGCGGTGCAGTTCCAAACGGCTTCGGGGTTCCCCAAGAGGCAACGGTTCCTCAGCATCCGCGGCGGCTACCACGGCGATACCTTCGCGGCGATGGGCGTCTGCGACCCCGTGGACGGCATGCATTCGGCGTTCCCCGGGCTGCTCGCTGCCAATGTTTTCGCTGCGCGGCCACCCGCCGTGGGCGCGCCACCAGGGGAAATCGCGGAATGGCAGGCGCACGTCGAGCAGCTGGCGGAGGAACACACCAACGAACTGGCCGCGATCATCGTGGAGCCGGTGCTTCAAGGCGCCGGCGGTATGTTCGTTTACGCCGCCCAATGCCTGCGCATCCTCCGCGACATCGCCGACCGGCACGGGATCCTCCTGATCCTCGACGAGATCGCCACGGGCTTCGGCCGCACAGGCGAGCTGTTCGCCGCGGAACACGCCGGGATCGTTCCGGACGTCATGTGCGTCGGCAAAGCCCTCACCGGTGGCTACGTCACGCTCGCCGCGACGCTCTGTACAGGCGAGGTTGCGGCCCGCGTCTCGAGCGGCGGTGCGGGTGCGCTGCTACACGGGCCCACGTTCATGGGCAATCCGCTCGCGTGTTCAGTGGCCAATGCGAGTTTGGGCATTCTCGACGACGGCACGTGGCGCAGGGATGTGGCCCGGATCGGCTCGGGCCTCGCGGCTGGCCTCGAAGCCGCCAATGCGCTCGACGCCGTCAAGGAGGTCCGCACGATCGGCGCCGTCGGCGTCCTCGAGTTGAACACGGACGTGGACGTCGCCGCCGTGACGAGTGCCGCCGTCGGGCGCGGAGTGTGGCTGCGGCCATTCCGGAACCTTGTTTACGCGATGCCGCCCTACATCAGTACCGCCGACGAGGTCCGGCGGATGGGCGAAGGCATGGTGGCGGCCGTGGCCGAGGTGCACGGCCCATGAGCAGGTCCATGACCGCGTGGTTGGAACAGCAGGCCGCGGTCCGCGAGCGCCGGGGCCTCGTCCGGACGCCCATGACGCGCCTCGGTGGGGACCCGGGAGTGGATCTGGCCAGCAACGACTATCTTGGCCTCGCGACGGATCCGAGGCTGGCAGAAGCTGCCCGGGAAGCGATCGGCCGTTGGGGTACCGGTGCCACGTCGTCTCGGCTGGTTGCCGGAACCACTGCGCTGCACCTGGAACTCGAGTCCGGGCTCGCGGACCTGACAGGCATGGAATCAGCGTTGGTCTTCTCGACCGGCTACTTGGCCAATCTGGGAGTCACGACGGCGCTCGGCGGACCCGGGACCCTCATCGTTGCCGACGAACATTGCCACGCTTCGCTCATTGACGGTTTCCGGCTGAGCCGTTCGAGGGTGGAAACGGTTCCGCACAACGATCTCGGCGCAACCGGGCACCAGCTGCGCACCCGCACTGAACCCCGGGCCTTGATCGCGGTCGAGTCCATCTACAGCGTCTTCGGGGACGCCGCCCCGCTCCCCCAGTTGCTGGCATTGGCCGAAGAGCACGACGCGACGCTCCTCGTGGATGAAGCCCACAGCCTCGGGGTGGCGGGCAACGGCGCGTTTCAGGGCCGCGGTTCGGTGGCCGGAACGGAACTTGCCGCCCACCCCAACGTGGTGCTGACCGCGACGCTTTCCAAGTCACTCGGTAGCCAAGGTGGAGCCGTCTTGGGCAGCGCGCTGCTCCGGGAACACCTCGTCAACAGGGCACGCAGCTTCATCTTCGACACAGGACTCGCGCCGTCGTCGGCTGCCGCTGCACTGGCCGCCGTCGGAATCATCCGTGCGGAACCTTGGCGCGCCGCGGCCGTTCACCGGAACGCTTCCAGCCTCACGGCGGGACTGATGCATTTTCTGCAGTGGAGGGGCACCGCCGTCGAACCCTTTCAACAGGCCGGTGCCGTGCAATCCATCCCCATGCGCTCCGCCGCTGCTGCCCAGGAGGCAAGCAAGGCCGCGCACAGGGCCGGGGTCCGCGTCGGCTGCTTCCGCCCGCCATCAGTTCCCGACGGCGTCTCCCGCCTCAGGCTGACGGCCCGCGCCACCCTGACGCCCCACGACATCGACTACGCGTGCGCGACGTTGCGCCGTATTTTGGAGGAAACGCCATGAGACTGCCACCAATAGTGCTGGTCACCGGGACAGACACCGGCGTCGGCAAAACGGTCACGACGGCGGCACTCGCGTCCGCCCTGCAGGCTGAGGGCCGGTCTGTGGCCGTGTACAAGCCGTGCCAGAGCGGAGCTGCTGTTGGCGACTCCGACTGCACCGAAATCGCCCGCTTGGCCGGACCGCTCACGGCTGAGGCCGGCGTCGTGCTTCAAGAACCCCTCGCCCCCGTGCCCGCAGCGGCGCTCGACAGAGTCGCTTTGCCGCCGCTGGCGGCACATGCCACGCGGGTCCGCGAACTCGCGAGCACCCATGACCACGTCCTCGTGGAGGGTTCCGGTGGACTTCTTGTGGAGCTAGACCACGACGGCGGCACGCTGGCGGATCTGGGCAGGCACCTTGGGCCGGATGCGGGCTTTGTTGTGGTTGCCCGTCCAGCCTTGGGAACCCTCAACCACACGGCACTCACCCTCGAAGCCCTGGAACGCAGGGACCTGGCCATCCGGGGCGTCGTTCTGGGGTCGTGGCCGGACGACCCGGGCGTGCTGGAACACGGCAACCGGGCGACACTTGGCGCGTCGCGGCCGCTCCTCGGAGTGATCCCGGAACGCGCCGCGGACCTTCCTCCGGTGACCTTCCGCGAAGCAAGCGCGCACTGGCTGAGCGGCGCCTGGTCATGAGTACCGCTTCTGCCAGCGCCCGGACATGTCCCTATATGGTGCTGCGGGACCCCGCGGCGGTGCGGGAGGTCCTGCACCGACCTGATGACTTCAGCCCGGCGAACGCCCTCATCGCTGTGACACCGTTGTCCGGACCGTCCTTGCGGGTCCTGCAGCGAGCCCGATTCGCATTGCCGCCCGTGCTGGCCAGCAACCATACCGATTCCCATGCCGGTATCCGGAAGGTGGTGGCCGGGTTCTTCACCCCCGCCACCGTAGGCGCTTTCGAGTCACGTATTCGCGGCATCGCGCGGGATGCGGCAGCGACGGCCGCCGGGCTTCTGAAGGCGGACGGGCGCGTGGATCTCGTCCATGCGGTGGCTGCGCACCCGCCGGCAATCGTGATGCTGGAGCTTTTGGGACTCCCGGTGCGGGATCTTGCGAAATTGAAGGCCTGGAGTTTGGACTCCCTGGAACTGTTCTGGGGTTGGCCGGATTCCGAGCGGCAACTGGAACTGGCCCACAGCGCCGCGGAGTTCTACGGCTGGCTCCGGGATCTCGTCCTCGAGGCCGTGGCCTTGCCCGGGCGGAATCTCTTCGGCTCCTTGGCGGAGCACGGTCTGAGCACTCCGGAAATCTGTTCCCTCGGGTACTTCTTGCTCATCGCGGGGCAGGAAACCACCACGCAGCTCATCAGCACGGCGCTATTCCGGCTTGCCGAGGGATCGGTCGGCTTTGCCTGGGACGACGCAGCTTCCGGCTCCACGGCCCGGGACCTCATCCGGCACGTCCTGGCCACGGAATCTTCCGTTCCAACGTGGCGCCGGATTGCCGCACGGGACACGATGTTCGACGGCGGGCACATACCGGCCGGTGCGGAAATCCTGCTGGAACTCACGGGCAACCACTCATTGTCGGAGCATGGCCCTACGTCCTACGGACTGGCCTTCGGCTCTGGCATCCACCGCTGCCTTGGTGCGAAACTCGCGGAGCTGGAGGCCGCCGTCGTCGTGCAGGAAACTGTGGCAGCGCTGCAAGGCGTTCGTTTGGCAGACCCGAACCCTGAGTGGCTACGCTTGCTGTCCTTCCAGGCACCGCGGACGGTCAGCGTCGGTTTTTGAGGAAATCCATAGCTTCGTTCACGGCGGGGGCATCGGGATGGATGCTCCGGGTTTCCGATCGCTGATTCCGGGTGCGAACCCAATCGCCGGGGTGCACTTTCGGCAAGATCTTCGCGATGGCCAGCACGCCATACATCAAAGTATTAATCGCTACGAAGGTCGCCAGAACGGCAAACCAATCGGAGTGCAGGATTCCTTCGGGAAGCAAGATTCCGGTAGGAATGGAAGCAAGAATAGCCATGATTACTGCGCCTTCGAGGTTTCGCCGCTTTGTGAATGGTTGAGGTGTTTCCAGGTGGCTTGCCGGTCAAGGGAAATGTCGATGATTCCCTTGACATAAATCACGTTGAGGAACATATCGAAGAACAATTCCGGAAAGAGCGTGGCTGCCAAAAGGCGTGCCCGCCAGCCACCCTTCCACACAGTGACAACCCGCTCGATCGAAAAGACGATCCCGATTCCCAGCCAGAACGGGAACCAGACCCAGTTATCCAGCGACAAAACCATCAAGAGGATCAGTAGCAGGTAGGCGCTGAGCGCAATCACCCCATATCCAATGCCGAATTGCTGCGCCCAGTATCGAAGCGTCTGGGGTGTTGCTCCGTAGGCCCCCAGGTTTTCCAAGGCACCCCGCTGCCAACGAAGCCGCTGAGCCCACAATGTGCGGAAATTCGGCATCAACTCGGTGACGACGGTGCACTGCATGGGGGAAATCATGAGGCCGCCGAGCGACTTCAAGGCAATCGTGAGCTCATTGTCCTCAGTCAAAGCTGCCGTATCGTAAACGTCTCCCTGAATTCCCGGAATCGACTCACCGCGACTCTGGGCAACAGTGCGCAGGGCCCGGGGGCGAAAGAGCGAGGCCGTGCCGGTCAGTACAAAAACGCGGCCACGCCGTCGTCCGATTTCACGGGAATACCGAATATATTCGTTGCGCTGGAACTGGCCGACAATTCCGTGCCCCTCCTCGCCGTAAAAGAGGCCACCCACGGCCATCAAGGCCCTGTCGTTGGTCATCCGCGAGACTGCGACCTCCAGGAAACCATCGTCAAGGCTGGTGTCCGCATCCATCACCATCACGACGTCGTTATCGCCTTGGCCAGGCAGCAGCCACTTCAGCGCTTGGTTGAGTGCGCCGGCCTTCTTTTTCGTATTGTTCACCGATTCGAACACCTCAACCCCGGCTTCGCGCGCAAGGGCTGCGGTTGCATCGGTGCAATTGTCTGCCACCACGATCACGCGTTCCGGACGATGCGATTGGGTCAAAAGGGAGGCAATGGTGGCCGGCAACGAAGCTTCTTCATTGTGTGCCGGAATCAAGACGGTCACCGTTACCGGACCGGCGTACATACCGCGGGTTTCCGCCATGACGATTTTTGGCGCCAGCGGCGTCCGGGGATTGGCGGATCGGCGGGACCTGTTGGCAATGCGCCGCTCCAGCAAAGCCACGCCAGCGGACAGCAGAAGTGCAAAGGCGATGGCCGTCAAAATGACGCGGGGTTGCGGCGCCACGGAATCGTAGAGGACGCTCCAGACGCCAAGGACAATGCCCTCGGCCCGCGACTCGACTGCAGAATTCCCGGTTGACGCAATAGCGAACCACAAGAGAGCCGCCGCACCGCCAACTGTTACCGCTATAACGATGCCTACTAAACGCTGAAATATCCCTCGACTCACCGGCGAATGCTATCAGTCGTTCACCGCGGGAAGAATTCACGTTCTCGCGGGAGCCTGAAGATCAATCGACCGAGGGTTTCGGATTTGGGCGCGATACGTGAGCGGGCGTTTCGGATTTGGGCGCGATACGTGAGCGGGCGTTTCAGGGGCGCTGCGTAGACTGAGGATATGGGCGAGAGCCGCGACCTGCTGACGCCTGAGCAACGCAGCCTGAACATGTCCAAGATCCGGGGCAAGAACACCAAGCCCGAGCTCTTGGTCCGTCGGCTCCTGCATGCCAAGGGTTACCGGTACCGGCTCCACGGCCGGGCCGCGGGCGGGAAGTTGCCCGGCAGCCCGGATCTCGTGTTTGCCGGCCGTCGCAAGGTGATTTTCGTGAACGGGTGCTTCTGGCACTTCCACGATTGCAAGGCAGGCCTGCACGCTCCGACGGCCAACGCGGACTTTTGGGAAGCCAAGCGCAACCGCACCCGGGAGCGCGACGCCGGGCAGCGCGAACTGCTGAGAGCCTCAGGATGGGAGGTTCTCACCGTGTGGGAATGCGAACTGCGGGACCGTTCGGCCTTGGAGAGTCAGCTCACGCAGTTCCTCGACGGCGGCCGAACAGGAAATAGCTCAGCGGCCCAAAGAAATTGATGAAGCTTGCGGCCCGCCATACGGCTTTGTTTCCCCTGATCTGGGCCGCGGGGGTCTTGGAAATGCTGCGTTGTGCCGCGATGAGCAACGCCATCTGTCCCGCACCCACCACAAGCACGCCTACCCGTTGCCCCGGAGTCATGTCCTTCCAGGACTTTTTCTTTTTCTTGCTGTGCATGGCGCCTCCATCTGCAGTGACTTGCCCTCTCAGGCTAGTCCGCCCGCCGCCTGGACGGAACACGCAGGCACCTCACCGTCGCGCCTGGCGCACCACTTCTCCCCAGGACTGCTGGGCCAGGTCCGTGACGGCGGCAAGGATCTCCACCGGCGGGCGGGACAGGTCCAGGGGGTACTCCACAATGTCGATGTCCGTGTTGAGGATCCGCCGCAGCTTCATCTCCCCCTTGCCCGCGTAGACCAGCCACGCCGTGGGCACTTGCAGGGCCGTGCAGTAGGCCAGGAGTTGGTAGTGGTCCGCGTTCAACGATGCCCCGGAATCGGTAGCCGAGGCGTATTTGGAGTCGTACACCACCACGGGCCTGCCACCCAGGAAATGCACGGCGTCGGGGCGCACTGTGAGCCGGTCCGAATCCCGCACAGCTTCGTTGAGCGTCGCGCCGTATTGAAGCCGCATTTCACCGGGATGTGCCCGCATGGCCGCCCGCAAAGCCACGCCCACGAATTCTTCAAACACAGTGGACATGTCCACCACAAACGAGGCGGTCTGCTGCTTCCCCGCCCCCGCTTCGGCCGAGGCATTGCGCAGGATGAGCTCGGCCAAGCGCAGGACCGGGTGGTATCGGAGGTTCATGCGGTTGGCCTGCCAAGTCGGGAGGGGCGCCCCGGACTGCAGCCGCGTGACGGCGTCGAGCTTTCCCTTGAGCTGCCGCAGGCGGCTCAGGACATCTTGCCGCACCCCGGGAACCTTGCCCATCCGCTCGAGGGCGGCCCGCAGGATGCGGTTTTCGGCGATGTCCTCGGTGAATTCGTCGTAGGAGACTTCAAGCGGAACCAGCATCCCGGGACGGCGCGAAATCTGGTCCGAGATCCGGATGCGGCCCTTGACCGTCCGGAGGGACTCGTCCACGGTGAGATACCCCTGCAGCGGACCGCGGCTGAGGGCGCGCTCCGACAACTGGGCGAGTGACTCGGCGAGGGCGCTCCACAGGTCCTTGTGCTCGACGGCGGCCACCGAATCCTCGCGGAATCCCTGGTCCCCGGCGTAGCTAAGCAAGAAAAGCAGCCGGTTCAGGCCGAGGCGGTCCTTGGGCCGCACCTCGAACTGTACGGTCGGCGTCCGCACGGACCCCACCTTGCCCACCGGCTCGATGCGGTAAAGGCCCATCCCCATGGGCGAGGCCTTCGCGAGCCCACTCGAGTTGAGGAGGGCGGCTGTGTCCGGATCAAGCTTGTCCACGATCCCGCCGGAGAGCTCGTCCATGACGATGTGCCGCACCGTGGAAGCTTTCGGGGACGTGCGGACCGCTGGCTTTCCGGTGCCTGGTGCGCGGGTAGGCCGCGGCGGCGCGGTCTTAGCGGACTGCAAGTCGACCCAACAACTGGTCCAGACCGAAGCGCTCCTCCAGCTGGGCCCGGTTCAATTGACCGTGGTAGTGCTCCTCAAGAAGCGGCATGAGTTCGTATTTCCAGATCCGGCGCAGCCCGGCAGGGTTCTGGGCCGCGTTCTTCATGAAGTAGGAGGGGCCGATCATCAAGTCCCGGTCCCAATCGTCGATGGAGTCGTTCAGGGCGTCCAGCAGGTCCGCGTTGAGGGTGTCCAGGCCGCGGGCCGTGAGGAACCGCCGGAGCGAACCGCGGATCGGTTCCACCTTGGGATGCAACTCGACAAACGCGAAGCGACGGCGGATCGCCGCGTCCATCATGGCGATGGAGCGGTCTGCCGTGTTCATGGTGCCGATGATGTAGAGGTTGTCCGGCAGGCTGAACGGTTCGTTGGGGCTGTACTGAAGGTAGATCCGGTCGTCGCGGTATTCCAGCAGGAAGTACAGCTCACCGAACACTTTCGCCAGGTTGGCGCGGTTCATCTCGTCGATGATGAGGAAGTACGGCTTGTTGGAGTTCCCGGGCTTCGCGGCCTCTTCGGCGAGGCGGCGGAGCGGCCCGGCGACGAGCTTGAACGACACCTGGCCGTCGTCGGTCTTGTCCGGCCGGTACCCCTCGAAGAAGTCCTCGTACGCGTAGGACGGGTGGAACTGGACCAGCTTGACGCGCTCATCGGTGCTGTCGCCAGCGAGTTCGGCCGCCAAATGCTTCGCGAGGTAGGTTTTTCCCGTTCCCGGAGGGCCGTAGAGCACCAGTTGGCGGTTCTCCTCAAGGAGTTCGGCGATCTCCTTGAGCGGCTCGAGCTCCATGTGGAGGGAAGCCGCGAACTCTTCGGTGAGGGGGCGGAACCCTTCAATGACGGGCTCGACGACGGCGTCCGGGGCGGCGGCTTCCTCGCCGTCGGACTCGGCTTCGGCGGGCAGGAGGGACTGCAGCGACTGGATGACCCTGGTGACGTCCACGACGATTCCCGACGTGGAGAGTTGGCGCTGGACGTGCCGCGGAGCCTCGGCGATCGGGTGGGTCTCGTCAAACCAACGCACTTTGCGGCGGAGCCGGCGGTTGTCCTCGTTGTGTTCCGGCTCGCCCAGGACCACGCCGATCCTGATGGCTCCGGAGTTCTGGAAAAGGGCGAGGTCGCCGGGCTTCATCACGGTCAGGAACGCGAAAACAGCGGTCTTGGTGTCCTCCCGCTCCACGTAGCCAAGGTGCTTGTAGTCCTCGTCCACGGCATGCTGCACCAGGCCAGCTGTCACGCCCGGGGTGAGTTCGCGGAGGTGCTCGACGTCGAGTGTCGCCTTTTCCTCGTCCCGCCACGCGGCGAGAAGCTCTGCAGAGTCTTGGTGCGTGCGCAGCAGCCACGCACGCCGGCCGGGATCTCCCACTTTGCGCCACTGGCTCACGAGCTGGCGGTCGTACCAATCGATGCGCTGGCCCGCCTGTTCGTCCAAGTACAGCCGGATGCGGTTGACGTCCGCGGTGATGTCGATTTCCGTTTCGCCGTGCGCGCCGCCAACGAGTGAGGCGAAAGCGTCCCGGATTTCGCGCCGCTCGACGTCGGCAACCACTGGTTCGAAGTAGCTGGGCCACGCCAGGTATTCGATGCTGCGCCGGATGGCCGGCTGGTCCTCGGGGGTCGCCGCGGCGAGTTCGTGGAATTTCAGCGGGTCTTTGAGGGCCTTGGTGATACTCGCGTTGGACTGGCCATCGATGTGGGCCACGAAGCGGCACAGCCAGGTCAGGTGGTCCCAGATGGTCCAGTTGAATTCCGCGGTCCGGTCACGGATGACGCCGTGATCGGTCATGCCCTTGTACAGCTCCTTGGGGAGCTGTAGCTCGGGATCGAGCCAGGACGCGGCTTCGGCCACGCGGGCGCGCTTGACCTTGAGCGATTTGACCTCGTGCGCGAGGGGCAAGGACTGCAGGAAGAGGAGTTCGACGGCGAGCAGCTTGGCCTCGCGTGATGCCCCTTCAAGGTTTTGGCGCAGGTTGGTCATCATGGGTGCCTTGGCATCTCCGACGCCGCGTTCCAAGCGCTCCAGGAGCTCGCTGGCGGCGTCCACTGTCCAAGTGCGGGTGCTGCCGTCGAGCGCCGAGGCTTTGCCTTGCAGCCCCGGGCCCAGCACGAACCACGCCGCATCTTCGATCTCCTTGGAGATACCGGGGGCACGGGTCAGTGGGGTTTTGGTGGAGGGAGTCACCATGCCAACTTACATGGTTTAACTTGGTGCTGGCATCAGCAAAGTCGGCACCCCCGCCACAGGCGCCCCGCCTCTTACGTTCTGCCACATGCGTCCCGCAACTTGCCTCCTGCCGCATGTGCCCCGAGCCTGTGCGCTCCGGAAGTTCAGTGCATTCCGAAGCGGTAATGGGCAGGCACCGGCTCCCCGGGGCACACTTCTTGCCACAGCTCGGCGATCCCGTCCTCGCCTTCCCGGATGTCCGGGATCTCGATGCCCTCGCGGAGCATCCCTGCAGCCTCCTGGCCGTTGCCGACGCCCCAGAGGGCGAGCGCCATCAGGAAACGGACGCGCCCGACGTCGGACATTCCGGCAGGTGCCTCGCTCGCCAAGGCGAGTGCTTGCGCGGGGTTCCCATGCCGGATGCTGAGGGTCATGGCTTCGCTGAGCAGGGGGAGGTTGGACGGCTCCAGCCGGCTCGCGACGGCCAGTTCAGCCAAGCCTTCGTCGACCTTGCCGGTGGCCAGCAGCGCGAGGGCGCGGCCCCGGTGGGCGAGGACCGTGGACCGTGGCGAGAGACCGTCGGAAATCAGCGCGGAACCGTATCCGGCGATCGCACCGTCGAGGTCCTGCCGGGCGTGCGTCATCGTGGCGAGGTGGAACTGCGCCTCCGCACCGCCATCCTTGGCCAACAGTTCTTCCCAATCGGCCCCAGCCACGAAGGTCTCAGCGCCCAGGAAACCAGCCCCATCCAGCAGGCTGTGCCACGGGCCTGTTTCCTCGGTGGCCTCAGGGGTTGCATCGTCGGCGAAGGGCGTGCCGCTTTCGTCCAGCCACGCGCGGCCTGAGTGTCGGCGTCGGGCGCTCTCCAAAGCACCCCAAGCGCTGCCGCGCACGAGCATCTTGTCCGGGTGCAGCGCATAGTTCCGCGCGGCTTCGGCGAGGGCCACTTCAAGCTCCGCGTCCGGGACGAGTTCTTCGAGCCGGGCACTGGCGTGGGTCACGGCCGCAGCCCAATCCTTGCCATGGGAGGTCGCCGGATCCAGCTTGGCGTTGCCGTAGGCCTCCACCCAGCTCCACTCGGCGCCGGCAGGCATGGCCAGGTGCTCGAACTGGGTCTGCGCCAGCCCGGCCTGGATTTCCGCGTAGGGGCCGGCACCGGGGCTGAGCCATTCCTGCCAGCGCTTCCCGCCGTCGCCCTGGCCCCACACGAACAACTTCTTCCCGCGCAGGAGGCTGGTCGACAGCATGGCCAGGCCGTCGCCGTCGTGGTCTACCGCGGTAATCCAGTGCCGGTGCCCGGGCTGGATGTCGAAGAAGAAGTCCGCCGCGTGCGGGCTGTTGACCAGCCAGGTGGCATCGAGGCCCTGGTGTTCCGTGGGCCGGACACGGGCGATGTCGGTGGTGTAATCGCTGCCGAAGGCCTCCGTGGCGGGCGCAATCACGCGAGTTTCCGCCGTCTCGGGAACGGCGGCATTGCTCCACCAGTACATGGGGACCTCGTGGTCATGGGGGTTCCTGATCCGGACCGCAGTCAGCAGCACGTCCGAGTCCTCCGGAAGCCACATGTCCACTTGGAAAACCACTTCGCGGAGGCGTTCGAACTCCCACATGCGCAGGACGTCGTGGCCCTCGGGGGTCTTGACGATCGCGGTGTGCACCGGATCGCATGTGGTGGGCGAGTGCCCGCGGGTGCCGATGTTCCATTCGAGGCCGCCGGCGAACCAGGCCTTGCGCAGGGCGATGTTGGCGAACTGCAGGGTCCCATGGGTGTGCAGGAGATGTTTGCCCGAGGCCGTGTCGAAGAGCTCCCACAGCCGGCCGCCCAAGGTGGGGAGGACAACGGCACGCAGTTTGCTGTTCTCGAGCACGACCGCTGGCACCTCATGGGCGGTCCGCTCGCGCGAGTAGCCGTCCTGCATCAGGTACGGGAACATGTTCGGCACCTGGCCGTAGCGGGCTGCAGCCTGCAGTTCCTGCGGGACCCCGTCGCCGATCCTGTACGGCTGGTCCAGTTCTGCCGCGACAACCGGCAACGGGCTATTGGGGCCCAACTCCGCCATGTTCAGGGTGATGGTGGAGAAGCTCAGGTTTTGCATCTTTGTGACTCCTGGAGGCTATTTTCGATCGCAATGCTTCACCTATCCTTGACCCAAGTCGCCGCCGTGTAAAGGGACCCACCCAACTGACTCGCACTTAATGTCGCTTTGGGCGCCCAGAACGACATTAACTGCTAGCTAGTTGGGGGCGTCAGCGGGAGGCGGCGCGGGCGGCCCTCACCAGGTCCCGGTTGGTGACCATGTACGCCGTCGGGTCTGAATCGCCGGGCGCACCGAAGGAATCCGCACGGTTCTTCCACGTGGAAACCGTGGCCTTGGCTGACAAATGGACCGCGCTTAGTCCCGCGGCATGCAATGCCGGGATATCGTCCAGGGCGAGTCCGCCGCCAGCCATGACCTCAAGCCGCCCCGCTGCCCGCCGGACCATCCGCTCGAGGGTCCCGATCCCGGCCCCCACGGTGGCGGCGCCCCCGGAGCTGAGCACCCGGTGGAATCCAAGCTCCACGAGCTGCTCGACGGCGTCCGCCGGGTCCGGAGTATGGTCGACGGCCCGGTGGAAGGTCAGTTGGGCGTCGGGGTTGGTCTCCAGGGCCGTGTGGGCAAGCTTTCGAGTGGCCTGGACGTCGATATCGCCGGCGGCTGTGAGGACTCCGATCACCACTCCGTGAGCCCCTTGGTTGAGCAGGAACCGGATCTCGCGGTCCATGGTGTCCACATCGGCGTCGGAGTACAGGAAATCTCCTGGCCGGCTGCGGATCAGCGGGTGGATCTCCAGCCGTCCGTCGGCAGCTTCCTGCGCGGCTTCCATCAGCCCTTGGCTCGGGGTCAGTCCCCCGAGCTCCAAGGCGCTGCAAAGTTCAATCCGGTCCGCGCCTTCTTCGGCGGCAACGGCAGCGCCCTGGGCGCCGACGGCGACGATCTCGAGTTTCATGGGGAAACTCTACGGCCACCGGGGCGCCCAGGGCGCTGCTGCAATGCTTCGCTAGGTCCGGTACGGCTCCAGCTGCTGCTTCTGTTCGGGAGTGAGCCTGCGGACGCGGCCCGTGGACTCGTCGACGAACGCCAGATGGGTACTGGCGTTGACGCAGTCCTGGCCGGTCACGGGATCCTTGATGACGTAGTGCACGTCAAAACTCGCCCCCTTCACGGCGCCGACCCAGATCTCAACTAGCGCCGGAATGTTCCGGTATTCCAAGGTCCGGACGTACCGGACCTTGTGCTCCACCACAAGGGTCATGACCCCGTCTTCAACCGAGTCGAAGACGGAGACCGGCGCTTCCACTCCGGGGAGTCCGGCACCGCGGGGCGGACCGAAAGCCGCGATGCGGGCCTCTTCGAGCATGCGCACGATCTGGACGTTGTTGATGTGCCCGTACGCGTCCATGTCTCCCCAACGCATCGGAACTTGGACCGTGATTCGCTGGCTCAGCTGTGCACCGCCGTCGAGTCATCCACCACGGCTTCCCCGGCATCCTCACCGGCAAACTGCGACATGTACAGGCGGTAGTACGCGCCCTGCGATGCGAGCAGTTGGTTGTGGTTGCCCTGCTCTACGATGCTGCCGTTTTCCATCACGAGGATGGTGTCGGCGTCGCGGATGGTGGACAAGCGGTGGGCGATGACGAAGCTGGTGCGATCCGTGCGGAGGGCAGCCATGGCCTTCTGCAACAGCAGCTCGGTACGCGTGTCAACGGAGCTCGTGGCCTCGTCCAGGATCAACAGCGAGGGATCGGAAACGAAGGCCCGCGCGATGGTGATGAGCTGTTTCTCGCCCGCGCTGACGTTGTTGCCTTCCTCGTCGATGATGGTCTGGTAGCCATCCGGCAAGGCACGCACGAAGCGGTCCACGTACGTGGCCTTCGCCGCCTCCATGATCTGTTCCTCGGTGGCGTCGAGGTTGCCGTACTTGATGTTGTCGTAGATGGTCCCGCCGAACAGCCAGGCATCCTGCAGCACCATTCCCACCTTGGAACGAAGCTCGGAACGGCTCAGCTCCTTGATGTCCACCCCGTCCAGGGTGATACGCCCCGAATTGAGTTCGTAGAACCGCATGACAAGGTTGACCAGGGTGGTCTTGCCCGCGCCTGTGGGTCCAACAATCGCCACGGTGTGTCCGGGCTCCGCACTGAGGGAGAGGTTCTCGATGAGCGGCTTGTCTGCGACGTAGCTGAAGGACACGTTCTCGAACTCGACGTGGCCGTCCGTGCGCGGGGGCAGGTGGCGGGCCGCGTTCTCCGGCTCTTCCTCATCGGCATCCAGGAACTCGAAAACGCGCTCAGCCGAAGCCACGCCGGACTGGAGCATGTTCGCCATGCCGGCAATCTGGCCGAGCGGCTGGGTGAATTCACGCGAGTACTGGATGAACGCCGTGGCGTCGCCCAGGCTCATGGAACCGGAGGCCACGCGCAAACCACCGACGACGGCGATGCCCACGTAGCTGAGGTAGGAGACGAAGTTCATCGCCGGGAAGATGATGCCGGAAACGAACTGCGCCCCGAACGAGGCCTTGTACAAGGCTTCGTTGCGTTCGTCGAAACGCTCCAGCATGTCCGCGTCGCGCCCGAAGACTTTGACGAGCTCGTGGCCCGAGAACGATTCCTCGATCTGGCCATTGAGGGAACCGGTGTTCTTCCACTGGGCAGCGAAGAGCTTCTGGCTGCGCGAGCCAATGACGCCGGCAAGGACGCCGGAGAGCGGCAGGGCAACCAGCGCGATGAGGGCGAGCTGCCAGGACACGATGAACATCATGATGGTGATGCCGAAGACTGTCAGCACCGAGCTGACCAGCTGCGCGAACGCCTGCTGCAGCCCTTGCTGGACGTTGTCGACGTCGTTCGTCACGCGGGAGAGGATGTCGCCGCGCTGGCGGGTGTCGAAGTAGTTCAGGGGCAAGCGGTTGAGCTTTGCCTGGACGTCATTGCGGAGCCGGTTGATGACCTTCATGACGATCTTGTTCAGGATGTAGCCCTGGGCCCACAGGAAGATGTTGGCCACGAAGTACATCAAGAGCACGATCGAGATCAGGAACGTGAGCTTGGAGAAGTTGATCCCGTTGGTGAGCTCCATCTTGGAGACCATGTCCGCGAAGTTGTTCTGGCCGGCCTGGCGGAGGCCCTCGGCGAAGGCCGCTTGGCTCACGCCGGGAGGCAATTGCTTGCCCATGACCCCGCCGAAGATGACGTCCATGGCGCTGCCGAGGATCTTCGGGGCGATGACGTTCAGGACCACCGAGACCACCACGAGGCCGATGACGAAGACGACTCCGGCGGCCTCCGGCTTGAGCAGCCCGAGGAGCCGCTTGGCCGACGGTCCAAACGCCTTGGCCTTCTTGGCCGGCAGGTTGCCGAACATTCCGCCGTCGGCTTCGCCCGGGGTGTATTCGGTTTCTTCGATGTCGTCATCGTCCACAGCGGTCACTGCACCGTCAGCGGCTGCGTCCTTCGCATCCGCGGCTTCGCGCGCGGCCTTCGCTGCTTCGGCTTTCGCGGCCCAACCGCGCTTTTGCTGATTCTGTTCGCTCATGCCACTTCCTCCGCGCTCAGCTGGGATTCGACGATCTCCTGGTACGTGGGTGAGGTTTCCAGGAGTTCTTCATGGGTGCCGCGGTCAACGATCCTGCCGTTGTCCAAGACCAGGATCTGGTCCGCGTCCGCGATTGTGGAGACGCGCTGGGCCACGATGATGACCGTGGCATCCTGCGTCTTTTCCTTCAGCGCCCGGCGAAGGCGGGCGTCCGTGGCAACATCCAAGGCCGAGAAGGAGTCATCGAAAAGGTAGACCTTGGGCTGCGTCACCAGGGCCCGTGCGATGCAGAGGCGTTGCCTCTGGCCCCCGGAAACGTTGGTGCCGCCCTGGGCCACCCGTCGGTTCAGGCCGGAGGACTTTTCCATGACGAAGTCCTTGGCCTGCGCGGTTTCCAGGGCATCCCAGAGTTCCTGGTCCGTGGCGTCGGTCTTGCCGAAGCGCAGGTTGTGCTCGATGGTTCCGGAGAACAAGTAGGGCTTCTGCGGCACCGTGGCCACGCGACTGGTGATTTCATCGCGGTCCAGGCTGGTGACCGGGACGCCGTCGAGCAAGACATCGCCGGACGCGACGTCGTACAGGCGCGGCAGCAGCGACACCAAGGTGGTCTTGCCTGCGCCGGTGGAGCCGATGATGGCGAGGGTCTGGCCTGGCTCCGCGGTGAAGGAGATGTTGCTCAACACGGGAGCTTCGGCACCGGGGTATTTGAAGGTGACATCGCGGAATTCGACGCGACCCTTCTTTTCCGCGGGCGCCACCGGCGCCTTCGGATCGTGGATGGAGGGTTCGACGTCGAGGACCTCGCCGATGCGGTCCGCGCACACCGATGCGCGCGGGATCATCATGGCCATGAAGGTACCCATCATGACGGCCATGAGGATCTGCAGCAGGTACTGCAGGAAGGCAGTCAAGGAACCCACCTGCATGTTGCCCGCATCCACCCGTTGGCCGCCGAACCACAGCACTGCCGCCGTGGAAAGGTGCAGGATCATGCCGATGGCCGGGAACATCAGCACAAACAGGTTGCCGATCTTGACCGAAACCAGGGTGAGGTCCTTGTTGGCGTCGCCGAAGCGCTTGGCCTCGTAGGGTTCACGAACGAACGCCCGGACCACGCGGATGCCGATGATCTGTTCGCGCAGGACGCCGTTGATGGCGTCGATCTTCATCTGCATGGAGCGGAAGAGCGGCATGAGCCTCACCACGAGGTAGCCAACCACGGCCACCAGCAGGGGCACGGAGACCCACACGAGCCAGGAGAGGCTGAGGTCCTCGCGCAAGGCCATGATGATGCCGCCAACACACATGATGGGCGTGGAAACCATGAAGTTCAGGCCCATCAGCATGAGCATCTGGACTTGCTGGACGTCGTTGGTGCCGCGGGTGATCAACGTGGGTGCGCCGAAGCTGTTGACGTCCTTGGCAGAGAAGCTGCTGACCTTGCGGAAGACGTCCCTGCGCAAGTCGCGTCCCATGGCCATGGCCACGCGGGATCCGAAGTAGACCCCCGCGATGGCCGCGATGACCTGGCCGAGCGCGACCACGAGCATCAGGGCACCGGTTTGCCAGATGTAGTTGGTGTCCCCCCGGGAAACCCCCTCATCGATGATTTTTGCGTTGAGGCTTGGAAGATAGAGTGTGGCGATCGTAGACGCCAGCTGGAAGATGATGACGGCCAGTATCTGCGGCAAATACGGCTTGGAGTAGCGCCGTATCAGGGTGACAAGCATGCCCACGGATCCTTAGTGAGAGAGTGCGCGAATGATGACTGTGCGAATGACTAAATACTGCAAATGACTAAATACTGCGAATAACTCAATGCATGGATAGCAGCAGGCGCTGACAGAATTAGTCCCTCAACTCTACGAAATCCGTTGCCTCAACGAAATATCGGTAGCCGAATATCATCCTTGCGACGTAGCTGAGCCGCTGCAGCGTCCAAACTCGCTGCAGCGGCTCCGGCCACGCGTCCCGCAGGCGGTTGCCTGCCAGGCTCCCCTAGCCGGCGTGCCGCCCGGTCTCCCCTGCCCGCGAGGCGTCGCCCGCGAGGAGCAGCAAGGCTGCCCTTTCCTGGCGGCGGCGCTCACGCTTGAGTTCCTTGCGCAGCGCGGCCAACTCCTCGGCGATCCGCGACTGCTCGACGGCGGTGGCCTGCTGTTCGTGCACGCGTGCCTGGAGTTCGCGTTGTGCCCTGCTCAGCTGAAGCTGTTGCTCGGCCAGCAAGCGTTGGGTGCGGGCGAGCTGGTCCTGGACTTCGCGCAGGCCGGCGGCGGGGTCCGGCCGTTCCTGGGTGAGGATGCGGGCAAACTCAAGGTCAAGCTCATCGTGCTCCTTCTCGGCCGCCGCCCGGGCGCGGCTGGCACCCAAGGGGGTGCCGCCGTCGTCGGCTGCTTGGGCAAATCCGGCGGATTCGATGACCGGCAATGCAGAGGTGTCCAGCGTCATGGCGGCCTCGCCGGAAGCGTTTGCCAGCAATTCCTTCTCCGGCGAAGCGTCCACGGTCTTCCGCAGCGGAACTTCCTTGATGAACAGCACCGCGAGGAAAGCGACCACGGCGATGACGGCGGAGATCATGAAGATCTGGGCTGTCGCGTCGCCGTAGGCGGCACGCATGATGTCGCGGATCGGGGCGGGCAAGTCCGTCAGGTCCATGCTCGCATCGCCCGAGCCACCGCTCACCGGGATGTGGGCCGCGGCGAAGCCTTGGGTGGCAAGGTCCTTGACGTGCGTGGCCATGATGGCGCCGAGCACGGAAACACCGATCGCACCGCCGACGGAGCGGAAGAATGCCACGGACGCGCTGGCCGTTCCGATGTCCTGGGCGCGGACGGTGTTCTGGACCGCGAGGACCAGGTTCTGCATCAGCAAGCCAAGGCCAAGGCCGAAGATCGCGGTGTAGCAGCACGTGACCCACAGCGCCGTGGTGTGGTCGATGGTGCCGGTGAGGGCAAGGCCGCCGGCCAGGAGCACAGTACCCGCCAGGAGGAAGCGCTTCCATTTGCCGAAGCGGCTGATGAGCTGGCCGGAGACCACCGAGCCCAGGAGGTTGCCCGCAATCATCGGCAGCGTCAGGAGCCCTGCCTCGGTGGGCGTGGCACCACGGGCTACCTGGAAGTACTGGCCGAGGAAGGTGGAGGAGCTGAACATCGCGATACCAACGGCCACAGAGGCCAGGATCGCCAAAGCGGTGGTGCGCTGGGAGATGATCTTCAGCGGGATGATGGGCTGGGCCACCTTGGATTCGACCACCACGAGGAGGGCCAGCAGGAGCACGCCGCCACCTACCATGAGGGCGGACTGCCAGGAGATCCAGTCATAGTAGTCCGGGTTGCCGGCGAAGGAAACCCAGATGAGGAGCAGGCTCACGCCCGAGGTCAGCAGGACGGAACCGAGCCAGTCGATCTTGGCCGGGCGCTTGACGTGCTGGATCTTGAGGGTCACCTGGAGCAGGATGAGCGCGACGACGGCGAGTGGCACGCAGACGAAGAACGTCCAGCGCCAGCCGAGCGGGCTGTCAACGATGAAGCCACCGAGGAGCGGGCCGCCGGCGGTACCGACCGCCATGACGGCGCCCATGTAGCCCGAGTACTTGCCACGGTCCCGCGGCGGGATCATGGTGCCGATGATGGCCTGGGCCAAAGCGGTGAGGCCGCCCAAGGCGATGCCCTGGATGAAGCGGGCCGTCAGCAGGAAGGGAATGCTCTGGGAGAAACCGGCCATGACAGAGCCGGCCACGAAGATCACGATGCTCAGCTGGACCAGGAGCTTCTTGTCGAAGAGGTCGGCGAGCTTGCCCCAGATGGGCGTAGTGGCGGCGTTGGCCAGCAGCGCGGCCGTGATGACCCAGGCGAAGTCCGTTTGGGTGCCGTGGAGGTCGGACATGATGGTCGGCAGGGCGTTGGCCACGATCGTGCTGCTCAGGATGGCGGTAAAGAATGCCGCAAGGAGGCCCGTCAGGGCCTCCATGATCTGGCGGTGCGTCATGGGCGCGGATGACGCCGGCACCGCCGTCGAACGTTCTTGTATTCGGGTTGCCATTGCTGCTGCTCCTAAGCTGTGTGGTTCGAGTGGTGGGAGCCGGCCGCCGTTGCCCGGACTGAATAGTTGAGTGATGTGGTCAATTTCTCCAAGACCTGCCCTGCTTCCAAGGCGTCTTCCTCGCTCCATTCCGCGAGGTAGGCCCGCAGGTTGAGGCTGCGCTGTTCTTCGAAGTCCCGGACCTTCTCAATCCCGGATTCCGAAAGGGCCACCAATTGCGCGCGGCCGTCGGCGGGATCGGGGCGGCGGACCACCAGGCCGAGTTCCTCGAGTTCGGCGATGTGCCTGCTGAGGACCGGGGGGCTGACGCCGAGGCGGGAGGCTAGCTTCGTGGCCCGGGACTCCCCCTCGCCGATGAAGCGCATGACACCCTGCAGCGCGAATCCGACGTCGGCATCTTTCGCGATGTTCGAGGTCACGATGCAACGCAGCACCCGCTGGAGATCGAAGATCTGATGGACGAGTTCGGTTGCTGTGCTGGATGCGACAGCCATGGAAGACACCTCACTTTTGTTTGCCTAAAGCAACTATACGCCAAAATGATTGCTTTGGGAAACTAATGATGTGTGACGCGCGTTAACCACCAAGCGCGAGCCGGCAGCAGATGCCCCCGTCTTTCGACAAAGGGGTCATCAACTGCCAGCTCGCGCTGGGGTTTGAGGCGGGTTTGAGTCAGTCGCCCAAGTGCGTGGGGCCGAACATCTTCAGGAGGGTTTCAACCACGACGACGTTGGGACCGTCCGCGGCGAAGCCTTCCCGGAGCGCGTCCCCGACATCCTCCGGGGCCACTCTGCGGGCAGGGACACCGAAGGCCTCGGCGAGCTTGACGAAGTCGGGACGGGCGAGCTCTGTGGCCGTGGCCTTGCCGAAGGCGCCCACCATGTATTCGCGCAGGATGCCGTAGCCGCCGTCGTCGACAATCAGCCAGGTGACCGGGACGTTGTGCTGCTTGGCGGTGGCCAGCTCGGAGATCGAGTACATGGAGGATCCGTCGCCGGACACAGCCAGCACCCGGCCGGGCTTGCCCACGGTTTCCAGCCCCACGGCACCGCCGATCGCGGCCGGGAAGCCGTAGCCGAGGCCGCCCGCGCCCTGGGCCGAGTGGAACTGGCCCTCGCGGGAATCCCAGCAGCTCCATCCCCAGTAGGCCGAGATGGTCATGTCCCAGAAGGTCTGCATGTCAGCCGGAACCGCTTCGCGGATGTCGGCCATGAACTTCAGTTCCTTGCCGAGGTCCTGCTCTTCAAGTCGCGCCCTGACCTTGGCCAGGGACTCCTTGACAAGAGCCTCGGGCGTAGCGCCGCGCCAGTCCGGTGCCGTCGCAGCCGGAGGCAACGCCTCGTCGAGCGCGGAAAGCGCCTGGCCGGCGTCGGCGCGGATGCCCAGGCCAGGCCGGTTGGACTCGAGGACCCGGGGTTCGGCGTCGATCTGGATGATGCGGCCGCGCGGCTCGAAGGTGAAGTAGTTGGACGTTACCTCACCCAGGGAGGAACCGATGACGATCAGCACGTCGGCGTCCTCGAGGACATCCGTCATGTGGCGGTCTTCGATCCAGGACTGCAAGGACAGCTCGTGGGTCCACGGGAACGCCCCGTTGCCACCGGGAGTGCAGATGACCGGGGCACGGAGTTTCTCGGCGATCGACAGGAGCGACTTCTCGGCCCGGCCACGGCGGGTGCCGCCGCCGGCGATGATCGCCGGCCGCTCCGCCGTCGAGAGCCATTTGACGGCTTCGCGGATCAGCTCCACGCGCGGCGGGTTGTCGGCCGCTTCGGCAAGGGCATCCTCCACGGGCGGGACCATGATCGGATCCAGGAGCACGTTCTGCGGAATCTCGATCCACACGGGCCCTTGCGGGGAGGAGATGGCCTCGGTCCAGGCGTCCTGGATGGCCGAAGGAATCCCGGACGCGTGCTGGATGAGGCGCTGGCTCTTGGTGACGTTCGCGGCCGAGGCCTTCTGGTCATCGAGCTGGTGGAGCATGCCCTTCCGGCGCGCACCCAGACCGTCCAAGGGGATCTGGCTCGCCACGACCACCATCGGCACGCCGGTCGCATACGCTTCCTGCAAGCCGGCCAAGGATGTCAGAGCCCCCGGGCCCGTGGACAGGAACAGGACCCCGACCTCACCCGTGGCACGGGAATATCCGTCAGCGGCGAAGGCCGAGTTGTTCTCCACCCGGGAGGACACGAAGTGCAGATTGCCGCGGCCCATCGCGTCGAACAATCCCAAGGCGTGCTGGCCCGGGATCCCGAAGACCGTCTTCGCGCCGAGCGCCTCGAGGGTCTCGACGACGAGGTCCCCGCCGTTGCGCTGGTCCGTCACTTCGTGACCGCCGGAGCGAAGCCGGCCGGGCGCCGGGATTCCTGGCCCAGGGCCTGGGCGGCATAGCCGTTGAGCGCGCCGTGGCGGTTGCCTTCGACGGCGTTGTCGGCCATGAGGGTGACGAGCTCGTAGGCAACGTGGCTGGCTGCGACGCCGGTGATCTCGGCGTGGTCATAGGCCGGGGCGACCTCAACGATGTCTGCGCCAACGAGGTTCATGCCACGGAATCCGCGGATGATTTCGAGAAGCTCGCGGCTGGTGATGCCGCCGGCTTCAGGCGTGCCTGTGCCCGGAGCGTGGGCCGGATCGAGGACGTCGATGTCCACCGAAATGTACAGCGGGCGGTTGCCGATGCGGTCCCGGATCTTGGCCACGGTTTCCAGGACGCCCTGGTAGTAGACGTCCGCCGAGGTGACGATGCCGAAGCCGAAGCGGTGGTCGTCGTCGAGGTCTTTCTTGCCGTAAAGCGGGCCGCGGGTGCCGACGTGGCTGATGGCCTCGGTGTCCAGGATGCCCTCTTCGACGGCGCGGCGGAACGGGGTGCCGTGCGTGTACTCGGCGCCGAAGTAGGTGTCCCAGGTGTCCAGGTGGGCATCGAAGTGCAGCATGGCAACGGGTTCGCCCGCCCGTTCGGCGGCGGCCCGGAGCAGCGGCAGGGCGATCGTGTGGTCGCCGCCAAGCGTGACGAGCTTGCTTCCATTGGCGGTCAGGTCCAGTGCATTCTGCTGGATGGTCTCGATGGCCTCGTTGATGTTGAACGGGTTCACCGCCATGTCGCCAGCGTCGGCGACCTGGATGTTCTCGAAGGGGCTGACATCCCAGGCCGGGTTGTACGGACGCAGCAAGCGGCTGGCCTCACGCACATGGTTGGCACCGAAGCGGGCGCCGGGGCGGTAGGAAACACCGGAGTCGAAGGGAACGCCGACCACCGTGACATCGGCCTTGGATACCTGGTCCAAGCGGGGCAGTCGGGCATAGGTGGCAGCACCGGCATAGCGCGGGATTCGGGCCGAATCAATGGGACCAAGGTTGCCGTTGGCCTCAATACGAAGCTCTTCCAAAATGCGCCACTCCTTTGTGAATAGGTGGATCGGACAGTGACTGTGACACCAATCATACACTCAAAGTTGCCTTATATGCATCACTTGTTTACGAGCAGAACGGACCCTTCGTTCGACCACAACAAGACCGGGCCGGACTCCCCCGGAGCCCGGCCCAGCTTGTCACCTCATGTCCCCGCCCGGGCTACTTGCTCCCGAAAGGCGTCACTTGGAAGTCTCCGAATGACACTTGATGGCCTTCCGAATCGAGCACGACGAGGCTGTCCATGCCGTTTTTCACGTCGTTGGGCAGGACGAAGGACAGCGTGTTTTGCTGCGACGGGAAGAACCAGCCCAGACGGTAGCTGCGCTTGTTCAGGTAGACGTAGTACCACTGGCCGTACTCCACGTTGTGGACCGTCACGGTCTGGCCGCCGCGGTATTTGTCCGTACCGAGCCCCAAGTCCAGCGGCGGATGGGCACCGATCAACTCCTGGGAAGCCAAGGCAGGTTCCGAACCGGGCATGGCAGGCTTGACCTTCAGGGCGACGGCTTGCCTGTCCAGCTGAAGCGATGCAAGCTTGGCGCCGTTGTTCGCACTGACAGGGATGGTCGTGGCCGGGAGCTGCTTGGCAGCAATGTCGGCCTCGGTCAGTGTGTAGGTGGAGGTGAGGTTGACCGACTCACCCACGGCCAGGGTCGGCTTGGACAATCCAAGGGCCGCAGCCGAAAGGTCCGTCAAGGCCACATTGCCCGTGTTCGTGACGGTGTAGGCGAAGGTCACTGTGTCGCCCGGACCGGCAAACCCGTCCCCGTCCACATCGTTGAACGTGGACACCACCGATCCGCTCAACTGGGGATTGCGGACCAGCAGGTCCACCTCGTCACCCGTGACGGTGTAATTCTGGGTGGCGGCGCCGGCTCCCGTTACCTGCCAGACAGTGATCGGGACAAAGAATCCCTGCGCCGCTTCGTCCGCCGTCACGGTGTGCTGCGGGGTTCCGCAGAGGTAATTGCCCCACACACCGAGGGCACTGAACCGGCAGTTGCCCGAACCCGGCGGCAGGAACGGCTGGAAGTTGCCGGACTGGGGGACAACGGATTCAGTGACGTTGCCCGTGCTGTACACCCGGAACTTGTAGGGCACTGGGCTGCCCGCCGTGTACGGGTGGCTTGCCAGGTCCCTTCCGGCGTCGTTGCGGGCACCGAAAATGTAGGCGCCCACCACGTTGCCTGCAGAACCACCCGCAACGGTCACTGATACCGGCGCTGTCATCGAGGCCCCGCCGACGTTCAACCTGGCCGTCAGGGGTACCGCGCCTGCTTTGGCGTACGACGGCGCCGCGACAGTCAGCTGCACAGTCGCCGAGGCGCCCGGATCGAGGGAGGCGAGGTCCGCCGTCGTCGACGTCCAATCCTGCAACGCGTCGAGGCTGACGGTCGACGCGGGAAGCGGCGAGCTGTCGTTGTTGGTGACGGTCACGCTGAGCTGCGCACTGCCGCCGTTCGTGACGGTGACCGCACCCGGGACAACGACGGCGGCAACCGGGCTCAGCCAGGCGGTGTCGAATTTCCCGAAGGTGATGGTGTTGTTGTCACCTTCGTACAGGACGCCGAAAGTACCGTCCGACAGGGCGCTCAGGGTGGAGTAGGACATGCTTCCGGCCTTGAAGACGCGCGAGGAGCCCCACGTCTTGCCGTCGTCGGCGGAGTAGCGGACCGTGCCGTCTACGCGCGCGCCACCGGCGGTGGGTGTGGGCGAGTTGGAGAACAGCAGCTTCTTGGCGTCCGCCGATCCCGCTGCGGCATCCGGATACATCCGGGTGATGGAACCGTTGTTCCGCGGATCCGGGAGCTGCGTCTCCGCAACAGGCGTGGTGTAGGTGACTCCGCCGTCGGAGGAATACGCCACTTTGCGGAAGTGCGGATTGGCGCCGGTGCTGTCCCTCGAGTTCAACATGACGCGGCCGTCGGAGAGTTCCACCGTCTTGTTCTCGTCCATGCCGGTTCCGGTGGGCGTGCCCATGTTCCAGGACTTGCCATGGTCATCGGAATAGACGCTGTAGGCCTGGATCTGGCGGTTCCCATCGGGCTGGACGATGGTTCCGGCAAACTGCTGGATGAGCCTTCCGGCATGCGCTCCGTACTTGAGCTGAATACCCTCACCCGACGAGGCGAACATGCTGACCACTCCGCCGACGTTGGGAACGCCGTTGATGGTGCTCCCGTTCGGCTTGACGGTGGCGGTGATGAGCGGACCCGCAAACCCGGCGTAGGCCGAACCCGCCGGATAGCTGGACGGAACGGGCAGGGTCGGCTGGTTGCCGGGGTCCGTGGACCATGTGAGTCCGCGGTCGGTGGAAACGGACACTTGGGAGCTGATCACATTGGGGTCGGAATCGTCATTGCCGAGCACGCTGCCCGCGAATCCCTGGTTCTTGGAGTAGACGTGGAAGTTGAATACCGCCCCGGTGACCTTATCCACGACGTAGCTGGGATCGCTGAAACCGTATTTCTGGACGCCTGCTGAACTTAACTGTCCCCGCGCGATGAAGGTAGGACTGCCCCACGTCTTTCCGCCGTCGGTGCTGCGCCGCTGGACGATGGAGTTGGGCGAAGGAGAATCGCCCCCATCGGGACGGCCGTCGTAGGAAGCCAGGAGAACGCCGTCGCCCAAATCCGCGAGCGCGACGATCCTGTAGTACTTGCCCAGGACGGGGTCGATGGCGTTGTCGCCGTTCGAAGCGAGGACCTGCTCGGCGTAGCTTCCCGGAGGGTTGGAGGGGACGTTGGGACTCGGGAACGGATCCAACGCAGCGTAAGCGGGCACAACGGTTGACGTCATGAGAGCTGCGGCAGCCGCCATGGAGACGGCGAGCCTGCTCCACGGCAGCCGCCCCCTGGCCCTGTCACTGAGTAGCGGGTTATTCATGCGTAGCCCTTTCGTATTGTTTTCACATCCAACATAGGACGTTCTATATGCTACGTGATGCTGCTCACATGCCAAATGATGTGAATGTGTCCACCTGGAAGTGACCCCCCTCACAGGCGGCGTAAAGATTCCATAAAGACGGGCATCCCCTCCCTGCCCCGCCCGTACGCTCCATCTGGAGCAGCTTCCAGGCTGCGCGAAAGGACCATGTGACAACGCTGACCAGGCCGCCTGCCGAACCCTCTGACCGGCGCAGACCCGCGGGAGACATCAAGCAGGGGCAATTCAAGCGTTGGCTGCTTGACGGAATGCCTGAAACATCGGGAAAGCGCCAGGGTCCACACGGCAAACCGGACGAGGACCACACGCCCCAGTCCTGGTGGAAAGTCATGTGCCTCACCGGCGTCGACTACTTCTCCACGCTCGGCTACCAGCCCGCGATTGCCGCGCTCGCGGCCGGCATCGTCTCGCCGCTGGCCACGATCGTCCTGGTCGCCGTCACCTTGCTCGGCGCCCTGCCGGTCTACCGCCGGGTCGCTTCCGAAAGCGCGCGTGGCGAAGGCTCCATCGCGATGCTCGAGCGGCTCCTCCCCCGCTGGGGCGGCAAACTCTTCGTGCTCGCCTTGCTGGGATTCGCCGCGACGGACTTCATGATCACCATGACCCTCTCCGCCGCCGACGCGAGCGCCCACGCCATCGAAAACCCCTTTGCCCCGGAATGGCTCCACGGGCAGGAAATCACCATCACCCTGGCGCTCATCGCCGGGCTGGGCGTGGTGTTCCTCCGGGGATTCAAGGAAGCCATCAACGTCGCCGTCGTTCTGGTGGGCATCTACCTGGTGCTGAACGCCGTCGTCGTCGCGGTCGGCTTGGTGCACGTAGTGACCGAGGCACATGTGGTGACCGACTGGTGGGCCGCACTGAACCAACAGCACGGCAACCCGTTGATCATGGTGGGCATCGCGCTCCTGGTTTTCCCGAAGCTTGCGCTCGGCCTCTCAGGATTCGAAACCGGCGTCGCGGTCATGCCACAGATCAAGGGCAGCCCCAGCGACACGGAGGAAAATCCGGCGGGCCGCATCCGCGGCACCCACAAACTGCTCACGACGGCGGCGCTCATCATGAGTGCCTTCCTGGTGGCTTCCAGCTTCATCACCACATTCCTGATTCCGGCCGCCGAATTCCAGCCGGGAGGGAAGGCAGACGGACGAGCCCTCGCCTTCCTTGCGCACCAATTCCTGGGCGACGGCTTCGGCACGGTCTATGACATCAGCACCATCGCCATCCTGTGGTTTGCCGGCGCTTCTGCCATGGCCGGCTTGCTGAACCTCGTGCCGCGCTACCTGCCGCGCTTCGGCATGGCCCCGGCGTGGACCAAAGCGGTCCGCCCACTGGTCCTGGTCTTCACGGCCGTTGGATTCATCATCACCTTGGTCTTCGAGGCGAACGTGGAGGCCCAAGGCGGCGCGTACGCCACCGGCGTCCTGGTGCTCATGACTTCGGCCTCGATAGCGGTCACCCTGTCCGCACGCCGGAAAAAAGAGAGGGGCAAGACCATCGCTTTCGGGGTGGTGGCTGTGGTCTTCGCCTACACCACAGTGGCCAATGTCGTGGAACGCCCGGACGGCATCAGGATCGCGGCACTGTTCATCCTGGGCATTGTCCTGGTCAGCTTCGCGTCGCGGGTACGCCGGTCCTTCGAACTGAGGGCTACCCACATCAAGATGGACCAGATGGCCCTCGAGTTCACGGCCTCCAACGAGGAAGGCCCCATCCGGATCATCGCGCACGAGCCCAAGCGGCTGAGCGCAGACCGGTACCAGCTGAAGCTGCAGCACGCCCAGCAGGCCAACCACTTGCCGGTGGACAGCGACGCGATTTTCATCGAGATCATCGTCGATGACAGCTCCGACTTCGAGCAGGAACTCCTCGTCCAGGGCATACGCCGTCACGGTTTCAAGATCCTCGAGATCCACAGCAACAACGTGCCCAACACGCTGGCCGCAGTGCTCCTCCACATCCGCGACGTGACGGGACTGATGCCGCACATCTATTTCCGCTGGACCGAAGGCAACCCCATCGCCAACCTGAGCAAGTTCCTCTTCTTCGGCGAGGGCGAGATCGCACCGGTGACCCGCGAAGTGCTCCGCGAAGCCGAACCGGACATCACGCGCAGGCCGTGGGTCCACGTGGGCTGAACATGGCAGCGTCGGGGGGGGGGGGGGGGGGGGGGGGGGGGGCGGGGGGGGGGGGCCCCCCTACGGCGA
>NZ_JAHHZS010000028.1 GCF_022606295.1 Arthrobacter bambusae | reverse complement strand
TATCTGGACCTTGGCCTTGATCCACTCGGGCTTGCGTTCGACCGGGACGGCTTTGTTGCGCTGTTCAACGCGCAGCAGCTTACGGCCTTCAGGTGCCAGGGTCATGAGGAACTCCAAAATTCAGGTGACGCTCACGCGCCACGATGAGTCGGTTCCTCCCCGCTCTGTATTGGACCTGAGAGTTTCCGCGTCTCCACCTCGTGGCTGGACGCTTGCACCGTCGGTGAGTCCGGTTGCCCGGACTGCTTTCCAGAGTTGCCTTGCCGCGGCGGTACATGGGCCTGAGAGATTCCTGGGGAGGATTTGCTCCTACGGCGCCTGCTGAAAATGTACCGGCAGGACTCTCCCGCCGCAGATCATAAGCACGTGTCGCCTTTCGGTGACACGTCTCACATGGTATCCGGTGCCTGTGCGGTGCGCAAAGAACCCAGGCGCGGTCGTGAAGCTAGATCCTGCGATAGCTGAGGTCGAAGATCATGCGTCCGGCCTCGTGGGCCTTGTTTTCGAAGCTGGTGCGGATGCGGCCATCGAAGCGTGGAGCCCACCCGCCCACGTGGTCCACTCCCTCGTTGGGGCCGGTGTGCTCGGTGCTGACCGGGGCGCGGCCTTCCTTGACAGGTGCCCCGCCCACCATGGATTCGACTCCGGATTCCCACACTTGGGTGAGGGGGCTCTCTTCGCCGGTGCGCTCGCCGTCGTGCAGGTTTTCAAACTCGGTGGAGCCGGCGAGGACCTCGCGGACGTGGATTGCGTAGTTGGACCAGTCGGTGGCGATCCGCCACAGGCCGCCCTTCTTGAGGGACCGTGCTGCGAGTTCAGCGAACGCCGGCTGGATGAGGCGGCGCTTGTGGTGCCGGGACTTGTGCCACGGATCCGGGAAAAAGACCCAGAGCTCGCTGACCGAGCCCTCGGGGAGCATGGTGGCCAGGACCTCGGGGGCGTTGGCCTCCACCACGCGTACGTTGCTGAGCCCGCGGCTGTTGATCTTGATCATCGTGTTGGCCAGGCCCGGGGTATAGACCTCCACGGCGAGGAAATCCTTGTCCGGGTTCTCCTCCGCGGCGTGGCATACGGCGTCGCCGAGTCCCGAACCGATTTCGACGATCAGCGGCGCCTTGCGCCCGAACTCCGCTTCGGCGTCGAACACGTAGTCCGGGTGCACTGAAGTGTTGGCAACGTGCCGCGGAACCTGGATGGCCCAGCGGTCCGAGTGCTCCTCCCACGCGGCCTGGCGGCGGCCCTGAAGCCGCGTCCCGCGGCGCACGAAACTGACCGGCCGGCCGCCGTACGTGCCGAAGGAGGCCTGGCTGCCGGGGGTCACGGGGCGCGCAGACTGCGGTGTTTCAGGGGTTTCTGGGGTTTCACTCATCTCCTCCAGAATACCGTTGCGGCACCAAACGCCCGCGGCGGACCCTGGGTGCGCTCCCGTCATGAGGCGCCCCGGTATGAGCATGACTGCCAGAATGGTTTGGTGACCCCCGCTTCAAGCGCCCCCAAGAACACTACGCCGCACCCCGGCGCCCGCGAGATCCTCGTCGACGCCGAGATCGACGAGCTTCCCGCGCCCGAGCCCACGCTGGTCAAGACGCGAGGCGGACTTGTCTTCCTGGGGATCTGCCTGGTGCTCATCGGCCTGAATCTGCGGACGGTTTTTTCGAGTTTTTCGGCAGTCCTTCCGGAAGTCACCGCCGACGCCGGGTTGCCGGGCTGGGCGGTGGTTGTCCTCACTACTGTGCCGGTGACATTGCTGGGTGTCTTCGCGCCGCTGGCGCCGATCCTGGCCCGCAGGTTCGGTGCCGAGAGGGTGTTGCTCGGCGCGATGGTAGTGCTCACAGCGGGACTGCTGATCCGTCCCGTGGATCTCGCCGGCGCCGGGCACTTGCCGGCACTCCTTGCCGGTACCGCGGCGTGCGGCGCCGCGATCGCGCTCTGCAACGTGCTGCTGCCCGGCGTGGTCAAGCGTGATTTCCCGCACCGGCTCGGGCTCATGGGCGGTCTGTATACGACGGCGATTTGCGCGTCAGCAGCGCTTGGCGCCGGTTTCACCTATCCCGTCTTCACGGCGACCGGAAACTGGACCTCGGCGCTGTGGTTCTGGGCGCTGCCCGCCGCCGTCGTACTCTTGCTTTTCCTCCCTCTGGCGATTCGCCAGCATCCCGTCCGCCACAACGCCGCCGACGGCGGTGCGAACGTCTGGCGTTCCGCCGTCGCCTGGCAAGTCACCATCTTCATGGTGTTGCAGGCGATGATGTCCTTCAGCGTGTTCGCCTGGTTGGCGCCGATCCTGCGTGACCGCGGGATCGACGGCGGGACGGCCGGCCTGATCGTGTCCGTGTCGATCGTGCTGCAGATGCTTGGTTCGTTCATCGCTCCGGGGCTCGCAGCCCGGTTCAAGGATCAGCGCGTCATCAACACCGTGGTTGCGCTGATGACCGGCGGCGGCTTCGCCTTGAGCATCTTCGGACCCACGGACCTGATTTGGGTGTGGACCGGACTGCTGGGCCTGGGGCAGGGGAGCCTCACGGCTGTGGCGTTGACCATGATCATGTTGCGGACCCGTGATTCGCATACCGCGGCGCACCTTTCCGGCATGATGCAGGGCGTCGGCTATGGCTTGGGCTCCACGGGAACCTTGATGGTCGGCCAGTTGCACCAAGCGACCGGTGGCTTCTCGGCGGCCGGCATCTTGTTCCTCGTGGTGGGTTCATTGGCTGCTTTCTTCGGTTTCCGTGCAGGACGCAACCGCTACGTCGGCCAACCCAACTGACTCGCAGTTGTTGTCGTTATGAGGGCTCAAAACGACATTACCTGCGAGCCAGTTGGGTTCAAGCGGGGGAGTTTAGTGTGTCAGGTCCTTGCCCTTGGTTTCCGGGATCATGAAGGCGAACGCGATGCCGATGGCCAAAAGGATCACGGCATAGACGTTGAACATGTTGGCCTGGCCGATGCTGCCGAGCCACGTCTGCAGGTACGGGGCCGTCCCGCCGAAGACCGCAACGCAGATGGAATACGGGACGCCGACACCCACGGTGCGGATCTTGGTCGGGAACAGCTCCGCGTACACGGCAGGGACAATCGAGGCGCTGCCGGCGATGAAGAACAACATGACAGACATCGAAACAGCCAGCTGCCACGGGGAGTCTTTGAGGAGCCAGGTCATCGGGAAGTGCAGCAACGCCGCCCCCGCGGAACTCACGATCAGCACGGGCTTGCGGCCGATGCGGTCGGACAGCTTGCCCCAGAACGGCAGCGACGCAATGAAAGCGATGTTGCCGATAACACCGGCCCACAAGGCTGCTCCACGATCCATCTTGAGCGAGCTGGCCGCGTAGCTCGGAGCCACGACGCCCCAGATGTAGTAGACAACGGTGAGGCCAACGGTCAGCCCGATCACCTGCAGGGCCTGCTTGCGGTACTTGACGATCTGCGGCCACATGGGCTCGCGCTTTTCCTTCGGCACCTCGGCTTCGAACGCCTCGGTCTCCTTCATCTTGGCCCGCATGACCAAGGCATAGATTCCCAAGGCACCGCCCACCAGGAACGGCACGCGCCAGCCCCAGGCGTTCATGTCCGCCTTGCTCAGCACCCCGGTCAGGATGGCACCCAGCAGGGTCCCGGCAAGGATGCCGGCGGTGCCGGACGTGTAGATGAGCGTTGCCCAGAAGCCCCGCTTTTCCTTGGGCGCCATTTCGGACAGGTACGTTTGCGACGACGGCAGCTCGCCACCGTGGGCGAGGCCCTGGATGAGGCGGGCCACCAGGAGCATCACGGAGGCGAAGGCTCCAACTGCCTGGAATGTCGGGGCGATACCGATCAGCAGGCTGCCGACAGCCGCGAGGCCTACCGCGAACGTCATGGACGTCTTGCGGCCGATCCTGTCGCCGATCCAGCCGAAGACGAAACCGCCGAACGGCCGGGCCACGAATCCGACGGCGAAGATCGCCAGGGTGGAGAGGACCGCGGACGTGGGGTCGGCACTGCTGAACAACGCGCTGGCGATGAAAGGCGAAAACGTGGCGTAGATTGCCCAGTCGTACCATTCGACGGCGTTACCGATGCCGGTGCCGATGAGGGTCCGCAGGTGGGACTTGTGAACCTGCACTGTGGCTGAAGCGCCTACGGTTGCGGTCATGTCTTGCTCCAAGGTCTTGGGTGGTGGTTAGTTGCCGGCGGCGAGGGTGGCGATGCGGGAGACCGCGAGCTCTGCGTAGAGCGCCGCGCCGTCGGATAGGACGCCGTCGTCGAACGTGGCGTAAGGGGAGTGGTTGAACGCTGAGGTGGTGTGGTCTACGCCCCGCGGCACGGCGCTGAGGCCCACGAAGGTTCCGGGAACTTCGGCCAGGACCCGGGAGAAATCTTCCGAGCCACTGATCGGCGTGGCCCAGCGGGAGAGCCGGGAACCGCCGAACATGTCCGAGATGACGTTCTCGGCGGTGTGGGTCTCGTCCTCGTCAGTGACGGTCATGGGGTATTCGCCGCGGTAGTCGACGTCCACCTCCAGGCCGTGCGCGGAGGCAATGCCCTTGAGCAGCTGCGGAATCGCAGTCATCATCCGCTCGCGGGAGGCTTCCGAGAACGTGCGGATGGTCGCTTCGAAACGAGCGGATTCGGGGATGACGTTGCGCTTGGTACCTGCCTGCAGGACGCCCACGGTCAGGACTACGGGATCGAACATGTTGAACTGCCGGGTGATCATGACCTGCAGCGCCGTAACCATTTCCGCGGCCGCCGTGACGGGGTCCTTGGCCGCATGCGGCGCCGAGCCGTGACCGCCGGCCCCGAGGACCGTGACGAAGAGCCCGTCCGAGGCGCTCATCATCACGCCAGGTTTGGTGCAGAACTGGCCATATGGCTCCAGGGAGGAGAAGACATGCATGCCGTAGGCGGCGTCAACGCGGCGGCCAGCGGCGTCCAGGACGCCTTCGCGGATCATGTGGCCCGCGCCGTCGAAGCCTTCTTCGCCCGGTTGGAACATCAGGACGACGTCGCCGGCCAGCTGATCGCGTCGCTCGGCCAGCAGGGTTGCGGCTCCGGCGAGCATGGAGGTGTGGAGGTCGTGGCCGCAGGCGTGCATGGCGCCGTCGATCTTCGAGGAGAACTCGACGCCGGTGCGCTCCTGGACAGGAAGGCCGTCCATGTCGGCGCGGAGCAACACTGCCGGCTTCCGGGCTGAAGCGTGTGCCGCGCCGCCGCGCAAGACCGCCGTGACCGACGTCGTGCTCTCGCCAAGCGTGATTTCGTACGGGAGTCCGTCGAGCGCCTTGAGCACCTTTTCCTGGGTGCGCGGGAGGTCCAGGCCGATTTCCGGTTCCTGGTGGAGCTCGTGACGGAACCGGGCGATTTCTCCCTGCATCTCGTTGGCGTCTGAGGCGATCGACATCTGTTCTCCTGTTTCCTGAACGTTTGGTAGGTATCCATAGCCATTGTGGAGTGACTAGCCTCACAATCTTCAAAAGCCATGAAAAAATTCAGGATCATGCCAGAATTAACAGGAATCGCGCATCGCATAGGAGAGGATCGCTGATGGAACTCAGTGAAGAGGACCTGCGGCTGATCAATGCCCTCCAGATCTCGCCGCGGATCAGTTGGTCCGACGCCGCTGAGGTCCTGGACGTCCACGCAACCACTTTGGCCTCCCGATGGGACCGCCTGCGCGAGTCCGGAGCGGCCTGGACCACGGCGCACCTCATGGGCGACCCCAAGCATGCCTGCCTCGCCCTGCTGGACGTGGACTGCGAAATGCACCTCAGGCCCGAGGTGACGGCCGCGCTCGCGGCGATTCCGGAAATCATCACGGTTGAGGAGGCGGCCAGTAACCGCGACCTCATGCTCACCGTCATTACCCAAGACCTGGGCGAATTCAGCACCCGGCTCTTGCCCCAGCTCAAGGAAATCCGGGGGCTCACCAAGTACCGGACCTCGCTCTGCACCCGGATCCACACGAGCGGCTATGCATGGCGGCTCAACGTCCTGAGCCGGGCGGAGCAGCAGGCGCTGCGCGCCCTCGCCGGGCCGGAAGCGCTCAATCCGTCGGCCCCCTACGCGCAGGTCACCCCGCTGCCGGAGAGCCATATGGCGCTCTTTCCCTTCCTCGCCCGGGACGGAAGGGCCTCCGCCGCGGAGATCGCACGTGCCCTCGGACGGCACCCTGCCACGGTGCAGCGGCAGCTCGGCCGCGTGCTCGCGAGCCGGATGCTGTCCTTCCGCTGCGAGATCGCCCAGCAATTCTCCGGCTATCCCATGACGTGCCAGTGGTTCGCGAATGTTCCAGCAGGCCAGCACGAAGCCGCGGCCGCAGAGCTACGGGCCGTCAGGAACGTCAGGTTCACCGCCTCCACCACCGGCAGCACCAACTTTGTGATCATCATGTGGCTGCGCTCGCTGGCCGAGGTCATGGAGATGGAACTCGCCATCCAGCAACGCATTCCCGGGATCGAACTCGTCGAAAGCGTCGTGATGCTGAGCACGGCCAAGCGGGTCGGCTGGATGCTGAACCCGGACTCGACGGCGACCGGCGCTGTCGTGCCGACCGGCGCTGTCGTGCCGACCGCCGCCGTCGTGCCGGCCACCGCTGCCAGCCTGGCCTAGAGGCCGGCGTTGTAGACGTCCAGTCCGAAGCGGTTCAGTCCGGGTGTGCCTGCATAGCCGAGGTAGGGGAGGCCGAAGGTGTCTTCAATGCTGGCCAGCAGGCTGTAGTGGTTGTAGGGCGTGGTGGACCACGTGCCGCCCTTGGTGAAGGGGGAGATAACCAAAGCGCCGACCCGGCCGCCGCCTTGTCCGACAATTCCGGGAAGCGGGGAGTTGGGTCCGGGGCCCTCGCCGCAGCATGCGGACGCGTCCGATTGGGGGCTGTCGGATTCGTCGAAGGTGATCACCAGGACACCGTCCTGGCGGAACGCGGGGGACGAGGTGATCATCGGAACGTACTGCTTCAGCCATGCATCCGCGCTGGTCAGGCCTCCGGGCTGTCCGTCCACACAGGGGGAGTCGTGTCCGTCGTGGCAAAGGTTCGGCGTGATCATGGAAAGGTTCGGCGTAGTCGCGACCGACGCAAGATCTGTGCTCAGGGCCCCGAGGTCTACATCGTTCTTCGCACAGTCCGGTGATCCCGTGATCCCCGCGAAGTAGACGAAGGGATTGTGTCGGGCGGCGTACTGGTCCCCGACCTTCGCCTTCTGGGTGTCATCGGCCGCGCCGAGGGCCGGGTGGCGGCACGGCGTGCCCATGTCCTCCATGTAGCCTTTCCAGGTCTTCCCGGCCGCCGTCAATTGGCCGGCCACGGTGGGCACGTCGGCAGGGAAGACGCAGCCATCTCCAACGGCTTGGCCGGGCGCTGCCGTTCCGGTCTTCACGAACGGAGAGTAGGTCTGGCAATCGGCCTGCATCTGCGGGTTGGGGCCTTGACCGGAAATCTGCGCAACGTAGTTCGGCTGCGAGTTATGTGCCGTGCCGAAGTACTGGTTCAGCAGGACGCCTTGGTTCCGCAGTGTGGTGGAAAGGTACGGCGCAGCCGAACCCGGTCCCCACGTCGTGTCGTACCCCTTGTTTTCGAGGTTGATCACGAACACGTGCTTCGCTCCCGGGAGATACCCGGAGCTCTGCGCGGTTTGGGGTTCGCTTGCCTGTGCTTCCGTCTGCTGCAATCCGAAGACGATGCAGGAGGCGCCCAGCAGGACAACGAGAAGCGCGGCGAATCCGAGCCGCATTTTGGAAATGGCGAAGTTTTTGAAGGTCATGGCAAGATCCATCCGTCCGCAAGTGCTTTCTGTTTCAAGCCGGTCCACTCTTCCTCCGCCGGCGGCCCGACCGGGGAGCATGCCGGTCCGGCGGCATAAGGCGGCACGAGGTACGTCGGGGCGGCCAGATTGGGTGCCGACTGGAAATCGAGCACTTCGGCGATATTGAGGGCGGCGTTGTCCCGCGGGGTCAGGGATTGAAGCCCCCAGCGCCACTCGATGGCCTTCAGGACTGAGGTGTGGTCGTACGTGTCATGTGCCACGTATTGCCTGCGGGCGCGTGGCGAAATGACCATGGACGGGACGCGGAAGCCGCGCTGGGCGGTATCCGGATTGCTGTCCGGTGCGGTTTGCGGTGGCACGTGGTCGTAGAACCCGCCCCATTCGTCGTAGTTGACCACCAGCATCGTGTTCGCCCAGTTGGGGCTCTTGGTCACGGCGTTGTAGACCTCCGCCAGGAAAAGCTCGCCGGAGCGGATGTCGGCGTGCGGGTGGTCGTCGCCGGAGGTTCCGCTGGACTCGTCCGTGAAGCGGGGATCCACGAAGGACACCGAGGGCAGCTTGCCGGAACTGCAGTCGCTGAGGAATTCGGCGTAGGGCCTGGAGATGCCGACGTACTTGGTTCCCCAGAGGGCGGTGAACGGAATGTCGCCGTAGTAGTACTTTCCCTGCACGCCGGCGGCCGCCAAGCGGTCCCAGATCGTGGGCATGGTGCTGGTGACGGTCGAGTTGTGGAGCCTGTCCGTGGCCGCGGAGTGCTGGTAGAAGCGGTTCGGATATGTTTCGGCGAGGGTGGCTGCGAAATAACGGTCGCAGACAGTCCAGTCGGGACCAGCTTGGCGCCAGAAATCGAGATCGCTCGAATCGTAGTATCCGACCGCGAATTCATCGTTCTCGCCTGCCCGCAACCAGCCATCGTTCTTGCCGTTGTTGAACTGGATCCGGCCGCCCTCGTAGGAATGGTCAGGGTCCGGATGCCCGCAGCCCTGGAAATCCGTCAGGTGGTGCGTTGTATGGGGGATCCCGTAGCGGTCAATGTAGCTCAGTCCGGCCTGTTTCCCATCCGCGCCAGGCATCCAGCCAAGGAAATGGTCGAACGAGCGGTTCTCCATCATCACCACAATGATGTGGTCGATCCCGGAAGCGCCGGGTGGGGGGAGGGTTGCCACGGTAGGCGCAGTCCTCACGGTGGCGCCGGTGGCAAGCGTCGCAGCCGTGGCAGATCCGGCAACTGATAGGAAATTGCGTCTTGTGAAGTTCACGCCAAGCAGTCGATCACGGAATGATTACGGGAACAACCGATAGTGGGCTATTTAGTACAGTGTTTGCCCAGAGTTAATTTCAGGTGAAACGTTAATCACTTGAATGGATTTTAATGGCTCCCCCAAACCCGCTTGGCCTTCTAGGCTGGGATGATGACAAGCCACGACGCAACAGCAGGCATACTGCAACGCCCTTATCTCCTGGCGACGGCGGGTGCCTGCGCGTTGGTCTTCCTGGCAGCTTTCGAATCCATGGCTGTCACCACCATCATGCCGCTCGTGAGCCGCGATCTGGACGGCGCCGGACTCTATGCGTTGGCGTTCGCGGGTCCGCTGGCCACGGGCGTGATCGGCATGGTGGCCGCAGGGAACTGGGCGGACCGGCGTGGTCCCGCCGCCCCGCTCTACGCATCCGTGGCGCTGTTCGCGGCTGGGCTGCTCATCGCCGGTACCGCGGTTTCCATGCCGATGCTCGTGGCCGGCAGGCTCGTCCAAGGCCTCGGCGGAGGCGCGATGACCGTGGCGCTGTATGTCGTGATCGCCCGGGTCTACCCAGCCAGGTTGCATGCCCAGGTCTTCGCTGCGTTCTCGGCGTCCTGGGTCATTCCCTCAATGATCGGTCCCTTCGCCGCAGGCGTGGTTGCGGAGTTGAGCAGCTGGCACTGGGTATTTCTCGGCGTCGTGGGCCTCGTGGTTCCGGCTTTGGCAATGATCCTTCCCGCCATGCGGGGCGTACGTTCCGCGCCGGACGCGCGGAAGACGGGCGCCCCGGACGCGGGCTCCCGGGACGCGGACGCGCGGGAAGGGGGCTCCCCAAAGGTGGCTTCCGGTGAGGCAAAGCCCGGACGTGCCGTCGTTCCCTGGGCGTTCGGCCGCATGGGGTGGGCCGCGCTCGCAGCCCTTGCCGTTCTCGGCCTGAACTTGTCCGGGCAGGTGCCCGGCGTCGGTTGGGTGATTGCCGCCGTCGCGCTCGTCACGGCCATGCTGGCAGTGCGGCCGCTGGTCCCGCGCGGCACCCTCGGTGCGCGCCGCGGACTGCCGAGCGTCATCCTCATGCGCGGAGTCGCCTCCGCAGCCTTCTTCGGCACCGAGGTTTACGTGCCGTACCTCCTCACCGAGCGATACTCGTTCGCCCCTGCATTTGCCGGACTCGCGCTGACCGGATCGGCGATCGCTTGGGCAGCGGCGTCCGCCGTCCAAGGCCGCATGGGTTCCCGGCTTGGCAATGCCTTGGCGGTCAAGATCGGGTCTGCGCTGGTGCTCGGTTCGGTGGTCATCGTCCTCGTGACCACGGTGTTTTCGTGGTCCGCAGCAGTGGCGATTGCTGGCTGGCTGTTCGCGGGCGCGGGGATGGGACTGATGTACCCGCGGCTGAGTGTCATGACCCTGGCCCTCTCCAAGCCCGAGGACCAAGGCTTCAACAGTTCTGCGATGTCCATTTCCGACTCCCTTGGTGGCGCCCTCTCGCTCGCCGTGACGGGACTCGTCTTCAGTGCCCTCACGACGACGGAGGGCTCCTTCGCGGGGGTGTTCGTCCTGACGTCGGCCATCGCCGTTGTCGGGCTCATCATTGCGCCGCGGGTCGCATCCCGCCGGCCTTTGGGTGCTGAACGCGCGGGGGACGCCGAGGCGCACAGCGCCGCCGAAGCGGACGACGTGCGGGCCTAGTCCTTCGCGCCCTGGCCCGTCCGGGTGGCGCGGAGCACGCTGTCGATGGTGGTGGCGTGTTGGCCCTCCGGGCCCGTCACCGCGCGTTCCCGGGAATCGGCAACGTTGATCCGCCACGAGCCCGGGCCGCTCGTGAGCGCGTCCACCACGTCCTCGGGCGTGAAGAACTTGTCCTTCATGTCCTTGTGCCCGCTCCACGGAGTCAGTCCATCCGGATGATGCCCGACAACCAGCAAGGCGCCGCCGGGAGCCACGGCCGCCGCGGCCGAGGCCAGAGAATCGCGCCACGGAAGGAGCGGTGAATGAAGGAACTGGGAGGACACGAGGTCGAAGCCCTCGTCGGGGTGCCACGAGCCGAAGTTCCGCTGCAGCCACGTGATCCGGTCAGGTAGCCCGACGTCGGCGGCATGGGCTTCTGCCCGTTCAAGAGCGACGGCGGAGACATCCACCGCTGTCACCGTCCACCCATGCTGGGCGAGCCAGATCGCGTCCGCGCCTTCTCCGCAGCCGAGATCCAGGGCGGTCCCGGGAGCCAGTCCCTTGGCTTCGGCGATCAACTGCGGATTGGGATTCCCGCTCCACCTCTTTGGCTTTTCCCGGTACACCTCGTCCCAGAACTGCGCCGGGTCGGCGTCGCGGTCAGGGTTGCTGTGAAGGTGGGCTCCGCTGTCGTGGATTTCGCCGTTCAGGTGGGTTCCGCCGTCGTGCTGGTGCGTCATGGCTCAAGCCTGCCCCGAGGTGCCCCCGCGAGGCAACGCCTGTCCCCACCCAACTGGCTCGCAGTTGTTGTCGTTATGAGCCGTCAAAACGACAACAACTGCGAGCCAGTTGGGGAACGAAGCCCGGGTGAAGGTGCCATGTGGGAGGGTCGGCTGTTCGCGGATGCTAGAATGGGTTTACTTGATGTGCAGTGATGCCCGCTTAGTCCCCGAATTTGGCTTGGTTCCAAACTTGGGAAGTGGGCTTTTTTCATGTGAGAGGCACATCCTGCGTCGATGAACGCGTTTTCTCTGGTCCCGGCCACGGCTTATTGCCTACCGGTCGATCACTGACTTTTTCCTCGGCGAACCCTTGGCCCAACCGGCGTCGGGGGACGATGTCCGTTGGACACCGCCAGAAAGACCTTTGAAACACATGACTACTTTTGCTGCCCTTGGCACGCCCAAGGCCATCGCCGAGTCCCTCGCTACAGATGGCATCGAAGAAGCTTTCCCCATCCAGGTCAAGACCCTCCCGGATACGCTTGCAGGCCGCGACGTCCTCGGCCGTGGCCGCACCGGCTCCGGCAAGACCATCGCTTTCGCTATCCCGCTTGTGGCACGTCTCGCCGAGCGCGAAGCCAAGCACTTCCGCAAGCCCGGACGCCCGATGGGTCTGGTCCTTGCGCCGACCCGCGAGCTGGCCACCCAGATCAACGCCACCATCGAGCCGCTGGCGAAGGCCATGGGCCTGAACACCACGGTCATCTACGGTGGCATCTCCCAGGCCCGGCAGGAAAAGGCGCTGCGCGCCGGCGTCGACATTGTCATCGCCTGCCCGGGCCGGTTGGAGGACCTCATCCGCCAGCGCATCCTGACTCTGGAAGCCGTCGAGATCACCGTCCTGGACGAGGCCGACCACATGGCCGACCTCGGCTTCCTCCCGGTGGTCAAGAAGCTCATGGACATGACTCCTACCCAGGGTCAGCGCCTGCTCTTCTCCGCGACGTTGGACAACGGTGTTGACAAATTGGTCAACCGTTACCTGTCCAACCCGCTGACCCACTCGGTGGATGACCCCCAGGCCGCCGTCACCACCATGGAGCACCACGTCCTCGTGGTCAACGACCAGACCGTCAAGAAGCAGCTGATCGTGGAGCTGGCCTCCGGCGCCGGCCGCCGCGTCCTCTTCATGCGGACCAAGCACCACGCCCGCAAGCTTGCCAAGACCCTGACCGACTGCGGCATCCCCGCTGTCGACCTTCACGGCAACCTGTCGCAGAATGCCCGTGACCGCAACCTGGCCGAGTTCTCCAGCGGCGAGGTCCGGGTCCTGGTGGCCACCGACGTCGCGGCCCGCGGCGTGCACGTGGACGACGTCGAACTCGTCATCCACGTCGACCCGCCCACAGAGCACAAGGCTTACCTGCACCGCTCCGGCCGTACGGCCCGCGCAGGTTCCGACGGCACCGTGGTCACGCTGACTCTCCCCGAGCAGCAGTCCGACGTCAAGAAGCTCATGAAGGCTGCCGGCGTCGACGTCTCGTTCGAACGAGTCACGGCCAACTCTCCCCTGATTGCCGAGCTCGTGGGCCAGGTCGCCGACAAGGTTGACCCGCGCACTCGCGCCGCCTTGCTCGCAGCGAAGACCCAGCAGCCGGGCGGCGGTACCTCCACCGGTGCCAACGCCCAGCGCAAGCGCAACCGTCGCACCACCCAGGCTGCACCCACTGCGGGTGGCCGTGGTGGTCGCGGGGGCCGTGGCAAGGTTGCGAGCGAGCCCGTGCGCACAGACATCAACCGCGCTGAGCGCCGCGCAGCAGCGAACGACGACGTCGCCCGCAGCTCGCGCGGACGCGGCAACGCTGCTTCTGCTCACCGCAATGACGTTCCTGCTGCTCGTGGCCAAGGTGCTCAGGGTGGTCGCAGCGGCCGACCGGCGACAGGTCAGCGTGCTGCCGCGGGCAACCGCTCGGCTTCTGCACCGCGCACGGAATCCGCAACCTCAACGCGCACCGGTGGCAACAAGGCTGTCTGGTCCTCGAACACGGGCGGCAACTCCGGTGGCTCCTACGGCTCGGGCTCAGGCAACTCGGGTTCCGGTCGTCCGGCCCGCAGCGGCCCGCGCCGTGCTTCGGCTCCGGCGTCGAACGAACGCCGCGGCCGCTAAGCAACCTTGGTCTAGTCACTTCACTGGACATGCTCAGCGTGGGTGGAGAGGAGTGGACATATTCCTGATATGTCCACTCCTTGGCTCAAAGGCTGAGCATGTCCCGGGGCACTACCAGCCGCGCTCGCGCCATTCCGCAAGGTGTGGCCGCTCCGCACCGAGCGTGGTCGGATCTCCATGGCCCGGGTGCACCACGGTGTCGTCCGGGTAGGCCTCGAACAGCCGTTCGCTCACGTCATTCAACAGCGACGTGAAGCGGGCAGCATCGTTCTGCGTGTTGCCAACTCCTCCAGGGAACAACGAGTCGCCGCTGAAAATGTGCGCGGGCCCTTCCGGGTCCAGGTACACAAAGGCAATCGAACCCGGAGTGTGGCCGCGCAAGTGCACCGCGGTGATGTCGAAACCGTCGAACTTTCCTACATCGCCATGGCGCAGTTGCACGTCCACCGGCACGGGCAGCGCATCGGCGTCGTCCACTCCGGCCGAAGTCTTCGCGCCCGTGGCTTCCACCAACCCGGGAAGCGCGCGGACGTGATCCCAGTGCTGGTGCGTCGTGGCAATGAGGGCCAGCGACGGTGCAGCGGTGGTGTCCGCGGCCGAGTCTTCGATCATCTGTTGGATGGCCGGAAGGTCGTCCGCGGCGTCGATCAGGAGCTGTGCACCGCTGGCCCTGGCGGTGAGCAGGTACACGTTGTTGTTCATCTCGCTGACCGAGATTCGCCGGATGGTGATGTCACGCAGTGAATGAATGAGTGAGTCCATTCGACCACTCTACGGAAGCCGTGTGCGGCTCGCCGACTACTCGCGGCCCTGCGAAACCCAGGTGGGATCCGCGGACCGTGAGCCGACGACGGCGTCCGCGGCGCCGTCGAGCATGTCCAGTTGGGCGGCACTCAACTCGAGCGACAAGGCGCCCAGGTTCTCATCGATCCGGTGCGCTTTGCGCGTGCCGGGGATGGGGACCACGCTGAGCCCAAGGCGGCGGCCCTGCGCGAAAAGCCAGGCCAAAGCCACCTGGGCGGGAGTTGCATCCCGGCCGGTACTCTCGGACAGCTCGGCGGCCACGGCACGCACCGCGGCAACAACTGCCTGGTTGGCGTCGAGCGCGCCGTCCGCGAAACGGGGGATGCGGTGCCGGAAGTCGTTCTCACCGAGTTGCTCGGCGCTGACCGTTCCGGTGAGGAATCCCCGGCCAAGCGGCGAATAGGGTACGAATCCGACACCCAGCTCGGCCGCAGCCGGGGCGACGTTGCGCTCAACGTCCCGGCTCCAGATCGACCACTCGCTCTGCACCGCTGCGATCGGGTGCACGGCGTTGGCTTCCCTCAGCTCCTCGGCTGTCACTTCCGACAGGCCAAGGTGCCGGACTTTGCCAGCCCGGACAAGCTCTGCCATGGCCTCCACGGTTTCCACAATCGGAACGCGGAGGTCGCGGCGGTGCATGTAGTAGAGGTCGATGACGTCGGTGCCCAGGCGACGGAGGCTTGCTTCCGCCGCCTGGCCCACGTACGCGGTATCTCCCCGGACGTCTGTGTAGCCGTCGCGCGGGTTGCCTACGATGCCGAACTTGGTGGCCAACTGGACCTCGTCGCGTCGGTCCTTCAGCAGCTTCGCGATCAGTTCTTCGTTGTCGCCCGCGCCGTAGATATCGGCGGTGTCAATGAAGCTGATGCCGGCATCCACGGCGTGGTGCAGCGTCTTGAGGGATTCGGCGGGATCCACTTCGCCGTAAACGGGGGTCAAGGCCATCCCGCCGAAACCGAGGGGGCTCACGGTCAGGCCATCACCGAGTTGTACATTCGTGGTTTCCGGGCTCATGGTAGTTCTCCTTCGCCGAGTGTTCGTCTCACTGCTGCCAACTCCATGGGCAGGGGGAGTATTCCGCGCTTATCGCTGGGCCGGCTCAGTCACATCTTCACGCTTCTCCGTGGGGAGGGCCTTCAACCCGGCCGCGCATCCAACGATTCCGGCAATGAACAGCAGCTTGAGCGGGCTGGCCGGTTCGACGCCGGTGGCCATCGCACAACCAACCGTCAGCGCAGCGCCGATCCCGACCCAGACGGCGTAGGCCGTGCCCAGAGGAATCCGCTTCACTGCGATGCCGAGTCCGATCATGCTAAGAGTCGCGGTGACGGCGAAGACAATAGTGGGGAGGGCTTGGCTGAAGCCGTCCGACAGCCCGAGGGCCGTCGCCCACACAGCTTCGAGCACGGCGGAGGCCAGCAGAATAGCCCATGCGAACTTGGCGGTCACGGCTACGCCACCACCTTCAAGCCGACCACGCACACGCCGATTCCGGCGAGCAGGAGCAGCCGGGCCGCCGTCGGGCGCTCAACTTTGGTGATCATCGCGTAAGCCGCCGTGAGGACGACGCCGACTCCAACCCACACCGCATACGCGGTCCCGGTGGGGATGGATTGCATTGCGAACGCCAGTCCGGCGGTGCTCGCGGTCACGCTGACGAGGAAGACAGCGGAGGGCAATGGCCGGCGGAAGCCTTTGGAGCGGTGGAGCGCTGCGGCCCAAACGGCTTCGAGCGCGCCGGACAGAATGAGGATTAACCACGACATGACGGATCCTTTGGCCAGTCTTGTCGCGTGCCGGGTACTGAACCGTCGTCCGGAGGTCCCTGTGCGGGCCTTCCTTCGAGGCTAGCAAAGCCCGACGCCGGGTGGCCAGCTTTGGTGGCGAGCCTCACCAAGGGACATGCGCGGTTGAGCGCTTTACCGAGGGACATGTCCAGTGTTGGGCTCGGGGAGTGGGCATGCCGCCGACGCCACGGGGGACATGTCCAGTCTTCGGCTCAGCGAATGGGCATGCTGGCATTATGTCCAGTGCTGGGACCTAGGAGGGCGCATGCTCCACGCGGTCGATCGAGATGACGGCGAGGAATCCACGGCCCAGGACTTCCGGGCTGCGGGTGTCGGAACCTACTACTGCGTCGTAGCGGCCGAGTTCGACGGACCCGGTAGGTACGTCAGCCGCGGTTCCATCGGCTGAGCCGTTGGAGCCTGCCGGGCCGTCCGCAGACACATCCGAAGTCTCCGCGCCGGGACTAACAGAAGCCTTGCCCTCCAAGAGGACTGCGAGCTGGCCTTCGAATACCGGGTGTGCGCGCTTCTTGGAGAGTTCGATAATGGACGTGTACCCCTTGAATTCGCCGGCCCGGGCGATCACGTTGAGGTCCCGGATGTCGCCGGTGGGGAGTGCGCTGGTCGAAGCAGCCTCGCCCGAAAACCGGAATGGCCGGTACTTCTCCAAAGGGTGCTCTTCGCCGTCCACCGTGAGCAGCAGCAATTCGCCGTCGATCACAGTAATGACTCGCTCCATGCCAGGGAACGTCGAGAATGCGCCGGCCGATCCGACGTCCGCGATGCTGACCCGCCAGTCCCACGCTCCGTCTTGCGCCGACGCCGCTTTCGGATGGCTGGCGATTTCGCGGGTCACCCCGCCTCCGTTGCGCCACGGTTCGGGTTTGAGCTCGGCAAAGCGGATGATCTCCATGCGCTCCAGCCTAGCCCGAGCGCGTCGGCGGCCTGCTGAACGCCGGCGTAACATCCGTGCAACCTTGGCGCGGTTCAACAATCCCGGAGGCCCTTGCTAACGTCGTAGGGAGGTCAACGGTTGGAGGCGCGGAATGTTCGTCAAAGTGTGCGGTTTGAGCACGCCTGAATCCGTCCACGCTGCCGTCGAGTCCGGCGCGGACGCCGTGGGTTTCGTGCTGACGAAGAGCCCGCGCGAGGTATCGCCAAGCCGTGCCCGGGATTTGCTGGCGTATGTACCGGAAGGTGTTGCCGCCGTCGGAGTCTTCCGCCACGAAACAGCCGCCGACGCCCTCGCAACCGCGCGCGAGGCCGGCCTCGAGTGGGTCCAGCTCCACGGCAGCCGCTCGCCGGAAGACGTGGAAACCGTGCACGACGCCGGCATGCGCCTCATCCGGGCCGTCACCATGGGTGCCGCTCAGGACGAGTTCGAGGAGTGGGGAGAGGACCTTCTCCTGATCGACGCCGCCGTGCCGGGTTCGGGTGAGGCGTGGGACTATTCCTCGGTCCGAAAGCTTGGCTTGGGCTCACGCCATTGGTTGTTGGCCGGAGGATTGACCCCGTCCAATGTCGGAGCCGCCGCGCTCGAAGCCGAGGCTTGGGGCGTCGACGTGTCGAGCGGCGTGGAGTCCTCTCGCGGTGTCAAGGACCTCGACCTCGTGCGCGCGTTTGTCCAGGCCGCAAAAGCCTGACGCCCCCACCAAACGCCCGAAACCCTTGACTGCCTCCGTCCGGCGTCGCATATTTAATGCATCGGTTAATTAGCAGATCAGTTAAATACGAAGGCGCCAGTGATGTCCACCGACCGGCTCAGTCTCATCTTCTCGGCACTTGCCGACCCCACCCGTAGGGCCATTCTGGCCCGGCTTTCGGAGGGTGAGGCCACCGTGAACGAGCTTGCCGAACCGTTCGACATCAGCCTTCCCGCCGTCTCCCGGCATCTCAAGGTCCTGGAAAATGCGGGACTGATCAGCCGGAGCCGGAATGCGCAATGGCGGTCTTCCAAGTTGGAAGCGGAACCGCTGCGCGAAGCCACCGAATGGATGGACGGATACAGGCGCTTCTGGGATGCCAGTTTCATCCGCCTCGACGCCCACCTACGCAAAATTCAGCACGATTTACAGGATCCAGGAGTCAAGCAATGAACACGGAACAGCACATCCTCACCATGACCCGGGAATTCGAGGCCCCGCGCGAGCTCGTCTTCCAAGCTTTCGTGGACCCCGATCAGCTTGCCGCATGGTTCGGGCCGGTCGGCGTCGATTCGCCCCGCGAGCGGATCGCCGTAGACCCCCGGGTGGGCGGAGTCTGGCAGCTCGTCATGACGTGGGACGAGAACGGCGTCGCCAAGGAATCACCCATCGACGCGGTCATCACCGCGTACGATCCGCCCGCCCTACTGGTCGCCACCCAGAAAGCCGAGCCCGACGCCGGGATCACGCTTTTGCTGGAAATGCGCCTTGAGTTCGAGGTACTGGATGGCGGCCGTACGCGACTTCATCTCACCCAAGGTCCCTTCGACTCCGACGAATGGGTGGACATGACCCGCGAGGGATGGGGCACCTCGTTCACCAAACTGGACACATTGCTGGCGCGGGAATAGGACGGCGTCCAAAAGGGGGCCGAAGTCAACTTGGAAGGTCGGTGCCCATCCGGGCTACACTCCACGGCGGGGACAGAATGCCATTGCTCCGGCGGCCGAACGGTTCCGGAGACAGACGATCAAGCAGAATGCGACCTTTGAAAATCCTTCCCAAAGCCCTTAATTGCCCTCTTCGATACCTGACAGTCGCGCTCTTCGCCGCACTGGCGCTGTCCGGCTGCTCCACCCAGGGAGGGGGCTCCGCCGCGGCGGCAACGCCGTCGTCCTCTTCGGCGGGCGACACCGCGCCCGCAAGTGCCAGCCCAACTCCATCATCAGGTCCATTCGGAGGCTTCGCATCGGCAGCCGACATGTGTTCCACCATCTCTCAAGAGGCCACGGGAGCTTCGTTGCTGCCGATGTCGGCGGCGCAGGGAAAGACCGCCGAGCTGGAGCAATACAAGACCGAGCTTGCCGCCACGGCGGATCGCGTCCCGGATGCGCTCAAGGCTGATTTCACCAATCTCAAGGACACCGCAATCGCGGGTTTGAAAGACCAAACCGTCTACTCGAGCGGCAAGTTCGAAAAGGCGATGGCTCCCGTCACCGCCTGGCTGAGCGCCAACTGCAAGTAATCCTTTTATCCACTTAAGCGAATGAACGGGTAGCGCGGTCCCGGTGCCGCGGCAAGAATGGCTTCATGCAACTGCCAGTCATGCCCCCTGTCGCGCCCATGCTTGCCAAGGCGGTCGGCGCCGTCCCCGACGGCGCCATGAGTTACGAGCCTAAATGGGATGGTTTCCGTTCCATCGTTTTTCGTGACGGTGACAACGTTGAAATCGGCAGTCGCAACGAGAAGTCCATGAACCGGTACTTCCCGGAGCTCATCGAGGCGTTGAAGGCAAACCTGCCGGAACGCTGCGTCCTCGACGGCGAGATCATCCTGGTGGGCGAATCCGGTGACCGCCTTGACTTTGAAGCCCTCCAGCAACGCATCCATCCGGCAGCCAGCAGGGTCAAGCTGTTGTCCGAGCAGACGCCGGCGAAATTCGTGGCCTTTGACCTGCTCGCCCTTGGCGATGAGGACTTCACGGGACGGCCCTTCGCCGAGCGGCGGGCAGCGCTTGAACAAGCACTCGCAGACGCCGCCGCTCCCATCCACCTCACTGCGGCAACGCGGGACAAGGGAACGGCGGAGCAGTGGTTCAAGCAGTTCGAGGGCGCAGGCCTGGACGGCCTGCTCGCCAAGCCGCTCGATGGTACCTACCAACCGGACAAGCGCGTGATGTTCAAGGTCAAACACCAGCGGACCGCCGACTGCGTTGTGGCCGGCTACCGCGTTCATAAGACCGGTGGTGACCTTATTGGTTCGCTCTTGTTGGGGCTTTATGACGACGGCGGCCGGTTGTCCAACGTGGGCGTGGTGGGCTCCTTCTCGATGCAAAGACGCAAGGAACTGTTCGACGAACTCCAACCCCTCGTGACCGGGTTCGATGGGCATCCCTGGGCGTGGGCCGAGCAGGAGGAAGGCAGCCGGACACCCCGGAACGCCGAAGGCAGCCGTTGGAGCGCAGGGAAAGACCTGTCGTTCACGCCCCTGCGGCCCGAACTCGTTGTGGAAGTGGCTTACGACCATATGGAAGGGGAGCGGTTCAGGCACACCACGCAGTTCGTGCGGTGGCGGCCGGACAGGGAGCCGGAGTCGTGCACCTATGAGCAGCTTGAGGAACCCGTAAAGTTCGATTTGTCAGCGGTGCTGGATACAGGAAAACCGTAAATCAGGGGGATTTCAGAGCGAACCCCTAGGACCAGGCCGCACCCAGCAAGGGACAATGGAAGATATGAAAACGCTGCTCAACATCATCTGGCTTGTTTGCGGTGGCTTCGTTCTGGCCTTGGGATACTTCATGGCCGGAATCGTCTGCTGCTTGTTGATCGTCACCATCCCGTGGGGCATTGCGTCGTTCCGGATTGCCTCCTACACGCTGTGGCCGTTTGGTCGCATGGTCGTGGACAAGCCCGGGAGCGCGGGCGTCTTTACCCTCTTGGGCAACGTCATCTGGTTGCTGGTTGCAGGCATTTGGATCGCGATCGGGCACGTGGTCACGGCCTTCGCCATGGCTATCACTATCGTCGGGATCCCGCTGGCCATCGCCAACCTGAAGCTCATCCCGGTATCGCTTATGCCGCTGGGCAAGCAGATCGTGCCTAGCAACCGCCCGTTCGTCAGCACTTACCACTAGCCCCGCGGCGCCGGCCATCCGGCGTCGCGCGTCAGGCGCCATGGACCGTTCCGGAGTAGCGTAGGCCCTGTCTGCACTGCCTCCCCTCGAAAGGAACAGTCCATGTCCGCCGCCAGGAACACTGTTGCCAAGAACATCGTCGCCACCCTCAAAGCCAACAACGTCCAGCGCGTCTATGGGATCCCAGGGGATTCCCTGAACGGATTCACGGACGCGCTGCGGGAAGAGGAGGGCATCCGCTGGGTGCACGTCCGCCATGAGGAAGCCGCCGCGTTGGCGGCCGCCGCCGAGGCGGGCCTTACGGATGAACTCGCGGTGTGCGCCGGATCCTGCGGTCCCGGCAACCTGCACCTGATCAACGGCCTCTATGACGCCAACAAGTCAAGGGTTCCCGTGCTGGCCATCGCCGCCCACATTCCGAGCGAAGAGATCGGCAGCCAGTACTTCCAGGAGACGCACCCCCAGGAGTTGTTCCGGGAGTGCAGCGTCTATGTCGAACACGTCGCCCATCCTTCGCAGATGCCCAGGGTCTTGGAAATCGCGATGCGGACGGCGGTCGAGAAGCGGGGCGTCGCCGTCGTCGTGATTCCCGGCGACGTGGCCCTCGCGGAGGCGCAGAGCGACCGGACTGCCGTGATCCGGGCCGCCCGGCCGGAGATCCGGCCCAACCCCAGGGAACTCGCCGAGGCGGCGGGCATTCTCAACTCGGCCGGCAAAGTCACCATCCTGGCCGGTGCCGGCACTGCGGGCGCGCATGCCGAGGTCATGGCTCTGGCCGACGCACTGGGGGCGCCGATTGTCCACGCGATGCGCGGCAAGGAGCACATCGAGTACGACAACCCGTTCGACGTCGGCATGACGGGCCTTTTGGGGTTCAGTTCCGGCTACCGCGCGATGGAGAGCTGCGAGGCCCTGCTCATGCTGGGCACCGATTTTCCGTACCAGCAGTTCTACCCGGAGAACGCAAAGATCATCCAGGTGGATATCAGGGGCGAACAGCTTGGCCGGCGGTCCCGGATCGATCTTGGCCTGGTGGGCACGGTCAAGGACACTGCGGCCTCGCTCCTGCCGCTGATTGAGCGCAAGGCGAAACGCACACACCTGAGTACTTCGCTCAAGCACTACGCCAAGTCGCGCGCCAAACTCGACGACCTGGCTTCTCCGGCCAAGGACGGCCAGCCGATCCACCCGCAGTTCGTGGGCAGGCTCGTGGATGAGTTGGCGGCCCCGGATGCGGTTTTCACGTGCGACGTCGGGTCCCCCACCGTGTGGGCGGCCCGGTACCTGAGCATGAATGGCCGACGCCGGCTGCTCGGTTCGTTCAACCACGGAACCATGGCCAATGCGTTGTCGCACGGAATCGGTGCGGCGGCCGCGTACCCTGGACGCCAAGTGGTGGCCCTGGCCGGCGACGGCGGCCTGACCATGCTGTTGGGCGAACTTATCACCTTGGTGCAGAACACGCTCCCGGTCAAAGTGGTGGTCTTCAACAACTCCTCGCTGAACTTCGTGGAGCTCGAAATGAAGGCCGCGGGCTTCGTCAATTTCGGCACGGACTTGGAGAACCCGGATTTCGCCAAACTCGCTGAATCCCTGGGAATCCGTGGGATCCGGGTGGACGACTCCTCCGGGCTGAAAGCGGGACTGGCTGAAGCCTTCGCCCACGACGGTCCAGCCCTCATTGACGTCCGCACGGCGCGGCAGGAACTGTCGATTCCGCCGGCGATCAGTGCCGAACAGGTTAAAGGCTTCACGCTCTACGCGATCCGGACGGTCCTCTCCGGCCGCGGCGACCAGCTCATCGACCTCGCCAAGACCAACATCCGCCAGATCTTCTGAACCGAACCCCGGAGTACTAGCTGGCCGTCACGGCTCCGGTGCGCAGATCGAAACTGAAGCTGCGCTCGGTGACCCGTGCCCCGCCGTCGTACGCCACCGCGAAAGTCAGCTCAAGCGAGTCCCGCGCCAGATCCTCCGCGGTGACCGTGTACACCGGCGTGAAGTACAGCGCTTCCGCGCCCGGTACAAGATCGGCGGGCGGGAAGTCCGCCGGGTTCGCATGCGGTCCCCGGAGTACGACGCCGGACGCCGCTTGGGTGCCGAGGTTGCGGGCGCGTCCGGTGAAAGCGAGGATGTCCCCGGCTTTGTAGCCCGGAATGATGGGCCCGTAGTTAAGATCCTGGGCTTCGCGGGTTCCGAGGATCTGCGCCTGCTCCGGTGAGTAGCCTTGGCCGATTTCCTTCCAGGTCTGCACGTCCCAGTCACCGTCGTTGTCCGCGGCGATGACGTGGAACTCGCCGGCGTTCCGCCACACCGCGGGTCGGCCGGGGGTGATGGAGCGCAGTTCCATGTGAAACTCGAGGCCGTCGGGCCGGGTTTCAAGCGATCCCGCCGGGCCTACTGGGCCTGAAAGCTGTCCTGTCAGCTGCTCCACCGGCACGGAAACGAACACGATCTCGCGGTATCCCTGCCGCTCGTACAAGACGCCGACGTTGCCATCCGGGAGCCGCGCGGCCGTCGAGTACGCCGAGCTGCCCTCGCACAGGACCAGCTTGGCGGGCCAGCTGGCCCCGTTGTCCGTGGAGAGGCTGAGCACCGTATTGCGTCGCAAGGAGGTGTCCTGGTTGTTGCTCGCGAGCAACCAGCTGTTGGTGGCCGGGGTGGCGGGCGAAGCCACATTCGGCAGGCCGTCGAAGCGGACAAGCGAGCCGTTGTCGCTCGGGTCGGGGAGGTCTTCGACCGGTTCCAGCTGGCTCCACGTCTCGCCGCCATCATGGGAGATTGCCGCCAGCCGCCGGGGAGTGGCGCGCGAGTGCAGCAGGAGGCGGCCGTCGTCCAGGCAAGCGACCTTGTTCTCGTTGGGGCCGACCCGGCCCTGACCCTTTCCGATCAGCGATCCGAGCGTCCAGTTCTCACCGTGATCGTCGCTGTACGCCGAAGCCGCCATGATTTCGCCGTCCACGAGGACGACGAATTGTTGCACCAGGCGTCCGGCTAACGGACCGGCGTGCATCTGGATTCCCTGCCCGGCCGCGGCGAAGATCCCTGTGATGCCGCGGTCTCGGGCACCGGCGCGGGCACCGGCAACACGGCCCGGCTTGAGCTGACCGGTGAGCCGCCGATGCTCCCAGGTGACGCCGTCGTCGTCGGAAAAGCTGACGTCGCAGTGCTGCACGTCGTCATCCGGTTCCAGCCCGGCCACCGCCTCGAAGAAACCGGCATGCGTCCCGGCGGCGTGGAACATGAAAATCCGCCCGGTCATGGCGTCCACCAGGAGGCTCGGATCGCCGTATCCGTTGAGACCGACGCCGCTGCGGACCACCTGCTGCTCTTCCCAGCTGCGGCCATGGTCCGTGCTGCGCCGGAGAAGGAGGTCGATCGGATTGGGGAGGTCGTCCAGGTTCGGCCTGCCGTCATAGGCGGCGAGCACTGTCCCCGCCGTCGAGACGGCCATCGCAGGGATGCGGTACTGGCGGTAGCCTCCCGTGCCGCGCACCGCCAGGACGTGCTCGACGTCGGGACGGGCTTGGGGGAGTTCGGCACCATTGCGTTGAAGGTAGGAGGTCACACCTCCATGATACGAGGCGACGCCTTCGGACCCGCGCCCTTCCGAGGCCGTCCTCAGCTGATCTTGCGCCGGAAGGCCGCCACCGCGAAGAAGTACGCGAGAACCAGGATGCCGAGGCACCATGCTAGGGCGACCCAGATGTCGCTGCCGATCGGCCGTTGTTCGTACAGATCCTGAATGGTGTTGACGATCGACGTGACCGGCTGGTTCTCGGCGAACGCACGCACGGGACCCGGCATGGTGGCCGTGGGGACGAAGGCTGAACTGATGAACGGCAGGAAGATGAGCGGGTAGGAGAACCCGCCGGCGCCGTCCACGGACTTCGCCGTCAGGCCCGCGATAATGGCGAGCCAGGTCAGCGCGAGAGTGAAGAGTGCCAGGATTCCAATGATCGCGAGCCAGGACAGCAGGCTTGCCGACGTGCGGAATCCCATCAGGAGGGCTACCAGCACGATGATCACGAGGGAGATACCGTTGGCCACCATGGACGTCAGCACATGTGCCCATAGCACGGATGATCGTGCGATCGGCATGGAGTGGAACCGCTCGAAAATGCCGCTCTTCATGTCAGTGAACAAGCGAACGGCGGTGTACGCGATGCCCGATGCGATCGCGATCAGCATGATTCCCGGCAGCAAGTAATTGACGTAGTTCTCGGTGCCTGTCTTGATGGCTCCGCCGAACACGTAGACGAACAGCAGCATGAGGGCGATAGGCGTGATCGCGGTGGTGATGATGGTGTCCGCGCTGCGGAAGATGTGACGCATGGAGCGGCCCAGCAAGACGGCCGTGTCTCCGAAGAAGTGTGTGCTCATGACTGCTCCTTACTTGACGCGACCTTGCCCTCGTTCCCCACCAGCGCGAGGAAGATATCCTCCAGGGTGGGCTGCTTTTCGACGTACTCGACCTTCGCAGGCGGAAGTAGTTGTTTGAGCTCGGCGAGGGTGCCGTTCGCGATGATGCGCCCCTGATGAAGGATGGCGATCCGGTCCGCGAGTTGTTCAGCCTCATCGAGATACTGCGTGGTGAGCAGTACGGTGGTGCCCCGTTTCGCGAGCTCCTGGATTACCTGCCACACTTCGATGCGCGCCTCAGGATCGAGCCCGGTGGTCGGCTCATCGAGGAAAATCACCTCGGGCTGCCCGATCAAGCTCATGGCGATGTCAAGGCGACGGCGCATGCCTCCTGAATACGCGGACACTTTGCGGGATGCTGCCTCCGAGAGATTGAAGCGCGCCAGAAGATCATCCGCCGCCTGGCCGGGATCCTTCAGGTGCCGCAACCTGGCAACGAGCACCAGGTTTTCCCGACCGGAGAGGATTTCATCGACTGCTGCGAATTGTCCGGTCAGGCTGATGGATTCCCGCACCCGCTCCGCGTGGGCCGCGACGTCGAATCCATTGACGCTGGCAGAACCGGCGTCCGGGCTCAGCAGTGTGGACAGGATTTTCACCATCGTGGTCTTTCCTGCTCCGTTGGAGCCAAGAAGGGCGAAGATGGTGCCCGGTTCCACGTCGAAGTCCACGCCGCGGAGCACGCGCAGTTCCTTGTAGGATTTTTCGATGGCACGCACGCGGATCGCGGGTTCGGGGGTGATGGGTGCGTTGGTCATGATTACCCCTCCTTCCCGTCGTCTCCGGCGGCGGCGTCGATGGCCTTGACCAGGCGTTCACGCTCTTTGTTGATCCACTGACCGCCCGTGTAGTTCCGCATGAACGTTTCGGCGAACTCCACAGGGTCGTCTCCGACGATCGCGCGGATCGGCGTTCCGTCCGCGGCGCTCTGTTCGAAGAGATCGGTGAGATCGCCGAGCATCCGCAGCAGGACATCTCCCTTGGTGATGGCCCCGAAATACATCAGGTACCGTTCCAGCGCGGTCGCCACCGCGCGATAGTCCGCCGGAAGCCGTTCCACGCGTGCCTTGTTTTGCCGATATTGCTTCTTCTGTTCGAGCGATCCCGTGAGCTGCTCGATCCACCCTGCGGCCATGTTCACTTTCCTCCCTTTCGGAGCTGTTCCAGTCGCTCGGACAGGAAACTCCACGTATTCCAGAATTCGTCCAGTTCCGTCTCGCCCTGCTCGTTGAGCGAATAGACCTTGCGCGGCGGGCCCTTCTCGGACGGCCGCTTCTCGACATCGACAAGGCCTTTCTGCTCGATCCTGACGAGCAGCGCATACACGGTGCCCTCGGCGATCTCGGTGAAGCCCTGCCCCCGGAGCAGCGTCGTGATTTCGTACCCGTACGCGGGATTCCCGGTCAGGAGGGCGAGAACGATGCCCTCCAGGGTCCCTTTGAGCATCTCCGTCATCTGCTTGCCCATTGGACTCCTCCCTTCACTACTTAGTGTTACTAGCTACCAGTACATAGTAGCGCTAAGTAGTGGAACCGCAAGCCCTTGCCGAACATTCATAAGCGGACTCAAGGACGCCGGAACGCGCCGTCCCTCAACAGGGCCACGGTGGTCCCCGCGTCGAGTTCTGCTGCGATCTCGACGTCGTCCGCGTACCCTGCGCCGATCAACTCACGGCCGCTGGAGCAGCGTCGCAGAACGTCATGGAGCCTGGGTTCGGCAGCGTTGTAGACCGCCATCGCGGCCTCGGCCTCCGGTGCGAAGCCCTGCCTTCCGTCTTCCGGTGTGAAACCGCCTCGTCCTGCGGCAGCGAGCCCGGCAATGAAGGCGCCTGCCCCGATCTGATCCTCCACGGCGGGTCGGAGCGAACGGCTGGGCCAGAGCTCGCCGGCCGCGATCACCGCCACCACCGCATCCGGGGGGAGTTCGGATGCCACCCAATCCGCGGTGGCCGCTGCGTTGCGAAGTGAGACGGCTGCGATGAGCGGGATTTCCCGGGCGAGACCATATGCGATGGAAGACCCGTTGGGTGAAGGCAGGACGACCCGGCTCAAGCTCCGCGCGTCCCGCAGGCTCGACGGCGAGAGGCTCAGTCCACCGCCGCCTCGCGGACCAGCCAGCTGGGCATCGTGGTGGGCGGCGAAATCTTCGGCCCCGGCGTCCTTCCACGGGTACGGGAAAACCACGGCACCACGATCGACGGCGACGCTGACACAGGTGGTGAAGGAAAGGATGTCAACCACGACGGCGAGGTCCGCCCCAGACGCAATGGAACGGGCGCCGTCGAGCCCCCACTCAAACCTCACGGTGAACGGAAGCTGCCGATGCACCGTCCCCGCCATGGTCATGACAGTTCGGCCTCCAGGTTGCGGCGGGCGGCGTCCAGCCACAGGCTCTTCGCTCGTTCGCTGTGGAAGAGCGGGTCCAAAGCAAGCAGTTGGCGGACGACGGCGGCCCGGCCTGCGGCGAAGTCGCCATCGCTGACGTGGGCGTAGTCCTCGCGGACGGCGGCCAGGTAGCGGGCGTATGCCGCGGGTTCGGCGCCGAGGACGGACAGATCGGCGTCGCACAAGAGGGCGCCGGCGTGGTCTCCCGGTTCGGGGCTGTGGGTGGAGGTCAGCCTGACCAGCCGGGCAACGTCATCGATGACTGGCCCGGGAAGGCCCGCAATGGCCAAGCGGTCCTCGGCCAGCCTGGCTGATTGCTCTTCGTCCTGCCCGGCGATTCCCTCGTAGACGGCGTCGTGGAACCAAGCGGCCAAAGTCACTGAGTGCGCAGGCGTTCTGGGTTCGCTGAGGAGGTCAAGGGCTTCCAGGACCGCCAGCAAATGCGTGCGGCTGTGGTACTTCCGATGGTCCTCGCCCCAGCGTTCGAGGAGCTCAAAACCCAGCTCCTCATGCCCCGGAAGCGTCGAATTCCAGCGCTCAAGCAAGGGCACTGTGAGCGACTTGCTGCGTTGGCGGGCAGGAATCCGCAAGCCGCTCGCGATCAGTTTCCGCACAAGAATGCGCGCCTCCACAGGAATGGCGCCTGCGGACAAGAGGTCCTGGTAGCGGCGTTCCGGGACGTCGTAATGGTCGCCGTCGAAGGCGCGCTCGGGAATCCCCGCTGCGTCGGCGAAGGCATGCAGTTCCTCGAGCGACGTGTCCGAGACGAGGTGCGAAAACACGGTCCCGTGCGCGGGCCACAGAGGCGGATCGACGTAGACAGCCATGGCCTGAGACAGACCACTAGGAGTTTTTCCGGGTGGCTACCGCCGAGAGCGCGGCCAGGCCCTTTTCGAAGTCGCCACCCACCATCTTTTCCATGTTCATGAACAGGGCGAAGATTTTGCCGAGGCCTTTGTTCTCACCGGCCATTGTCCAGGTGACGCGGGTACCGTCCCCTTCGGGCACGAACGTGAACCCCGTGGGGTTGACGGCCTTCATTGGCTTGGTGAATTCGAGGCGGATGTCGATCTTGCCGGGCTCCTCCGAGCCAACGATTTCCATGGTCCCGGTGCCGGCCTTGTTGTTGCCGCTCCAGGCATACTTGGCCCCGACGCCCGATTCGTTGCCCGAGTAGCTGCGGCTCAGCTGGGGGTCGACAGCTTCCCACGGAGACCATTTGGTCCACTCGTGGAAGTTGTTGACGAAGGGGAAGATGTCCGAGGGCGCTGCGGGGATGAGCGCATTGCGAGTGACTGTGAAGGGTGCCATGTGCATATCGTACGGCGGCGAGGGTCGCCGCGCCGCAATAAGCGGGCGGGGCTATGGACATGGGTTTCGCCGTCGGCAAACATGGAGCAGGAGGGATGATTCGTCAAAGTTGAGCATAGTAGACTCAACTTTGAGAAACAGTCGTCTTCCCGAGAGGAGCTCTTCCATGGACGTCAAATTCACCACCAAGAGCCAGGAGGCTCTTTCCGCCGCGGCCATGAACGCCTCCACCGCCGGAAATCCGCAACTGGAGCCAGCCCACCTGCTCAAAGCGCTCATGGACCAGCGCGAGGGCGTTGCCGTGGCGCTTTTGCGCGCCACTGGTGCGGACCCGGATGCCGTGAGCGTACAGGCGAGTTCGGCCATCAAGGCCTTGCCGTCGTCGTCGGGCAGTTCCGTGCAGCAAGCGCAGCTTTCCCGTCCTTCCATGCAGGCGATCCAGGCCGCCCAGAACGAGGCCGAGAAACTCGGTGATTCCTTCGTATCCACTGAGCACCTCCTCTTGGGTCTCTCTGCCGGGAGCGACGCCGTAGGGAAGCTACTGCGCGACGCCGGCGCCTCCCACGAAGCGCTCCTCGCCGCCCTGCCGGGTGTCCGTGGCGACCGGAAAGTCACCTCGCAGGACCCGGAAAACACCTTCCAAGCGCTCGAGAAATACGGCACGGACCTCACGGCGGTCGCGCGCTCCGGCAAGCTGGATCCCGTGATCGGGCGGGACAGTGAAATCCGGCGGGTCGTCCAGGTCCTGAGCCGCCGCACCAAGAACAACCCCGTGCTGATCGGTGAACCCGGCGTCGGCAAGACCGCCGTCGTGGAAGGGCTCGCCCAGCGCATCGTGGCAGGTGACGTGCCGGAAAGCCTGCGGGGCAAGACCCTCATCGCCCTGGACCTCGCATCCATGGTGGCCGGCGCGAAGTACCGCGGTGAATTCGAGGAACGGCTCAAGGCCGTGCTGGAGGAGATCAAGAACTCCAACGGGCAGATCGTCACGTTCATCGACGAAATCCACACTGTGGTGGGAGCCGGTGCCACCGGTGAAAGCGCCATGGACGCAGGGAACATGCTCAAGCCCATGCTGGCCCGCGGCGAGCTGCGCCTCATCGGCGCCACCACGCTGGACGAGTACCGTGAGAATGTCGAGAAGGACCCCGCCCTGGAACGCCGCTTCCAGCAGGTTTACGTCGGCGAGCCGAGCGTCGAGGACACCATCGGCATCCTCCGCGGCCTCAAGGAACGCTACGAGGCCCACCACAAGGTAGCCATCGCGGACTCCGCCCTCGTGGCCGCGGCCACGCTCTCCAACCGCTACATCTCGGGCCGCCAGTTGCCGGACAAGGCGATCGACCTCGTGGACGAGGCCGCGTCCCGGCTGCGCATGGAAATCGACTCCGCTCCCGAGGAAATCGACCAGCTTCGCCGTGCCGTGGATCGTCTCACCATGGAGGAACTGGCCCTCGAGCGCGAGACCGATGCGGCCTCCATCGAACGCCTCGCTGCGCTCCGTGCGGACAAAGCGGACAAGAAGGAAGCCCTTGGGGCGCTGAATGCCCGTTGGGAAGCCGAGAAGGCCGGACTCAACCGTGTCGGCGACCTCAAGGCGAAAATCGACGAACTTCGTTCGGCCGCTGAAAAACACCAGCGTGAAGGCGACCTTGAGGCTGCCTCACGCATTCTCTACGGCGAACTACCCGCATTGGAGCGTGAGCTCAGTGCGGCAGCCGAGGAAGAGTCCGCCCGGGAAGCGCGCGGCGAAGCGAAGCCCGCCCTGATGGTCGCGGAGGAAGTCACGGCGGACGATATCGCCGAGGTCATTTCTGCCTGGACCGGAATCCCCGCCGGCCGCATGCTGCAGGGCGAATCCCAGAAGCTCCTGCACATGGAAGAGGAACTCGGAAAACGGTTGATCGGCCAGTCCAAGGCGGTGGCCGCCGTCTCCGACGCCGTCCGCCGCGCCCGTGCGGGCATCAGCGACCCCAACCGTCCCACGGGTTCGTTCCTGTTCCTGGGCCCCACCGGTGTCGGTAAAACCGAGCTCGCCAAGGCACTCGCCGACTTCCTGTTCGACGACGAGCGCGCCATGGTGCGGATCGACATGTCCGAATATGGGGAGAAGCACTCCGTAGCCCGGCTGGTCGGCGCCCCTCCCGGATACGTGGGCTACGAGGAAGGCGGCCAGCTCACGGAAGCGGTCCGCCGTCGACCGTACTCCGTCATCCTGCTCGACGAGGTGGAGAAAGCCCACCCCGAAGTGTTCGACATCCTCCTGCAAGTGCTTGACGACGGCCGTCTCACGGACGGGCAGGGCCGCACCGTGGACTTCCGGAACACCATCCTCGTGTTGACCTCCAACTCGGGCAGCCAGTTCCTTGTGGATCCAACGCTGGACCCCACGGCGAAGCGAAACGCGGTCATGGCCGTGGTCAACTCGTCCTTCAAGCCGGAGTTCCTCAATAGGCTCGATGAGATTGTGCTGTTCGATCCGCTCAGCGTGGACGAGCTCGCCAGGATCGTCGAGCTGCACGTGGACGAGCTGACCAAGCGGCTGCACGACCGTCGGCTCACCCTCCAGGTCAGCGACGGCGCCCGTGCCTGGCTCGCGATGTCCGGTTACGATCCCGCGTACGGCGCCCGTCCATTGCGACGGCTGGTACAACGCGAGATCGGCGACCGCCTGGCCAGGGAGATCCTCGCCGGAGAGATCGCGGACGGCGACACGGTCCTGGTGGACACCGCGGCCGACTTCGACGAGCTCACCATCAAGGGGCTCGAAGCTTTGACGGGTCCCGACGGCGGAGCGCCAGTGGGCAGCGGCCTGACAGTGAGGCGGAAGGACTGACTACTTCTGCAGCACCGATTCCTTGAGCGTGTTTCCCGTGTTGACCACGATGAAGCAGTCCACGCGACGGTCACCGTTGTCCCAGCTGGTGGCGCTCGGGTACACGTTCTGCTGCAGGAGTGCGTACTTGGTGGAGGCTTCGTTGAGCATCACATCACGGCAGATTTCGCGGCCTTTGTCACGCAAGGCATTGGCGCCGGGGAAACTGTCCTCAGCCTTGTACCGGAAGATGGCACCCAGCTGGGCCGAATGGCCGGTGGTGCAGTCCACCACTTTGGACGTGGTGGCATTGGAGTCGAAATCCGCGAAGCAATCGCCCAGCTGGTAATCCTTTGCCTCGACGTCCGCCGGGAGGGGGCCGCGGCTGGTGGACGTGGCCGGTCCGGGGGTGGAAACGGCCGCCGGATGATTGGCCAGGACTCCAACGAGGATCCAGATCACCACGCCTATGAGGATCAGTACGCCCAGCACAATGCCGCCGATGATGATCCGATACTTCGTGATGGAGTCCAGGGCGCTCCGCAGGGGGGAACCAGGGTCTGCCGACGACTCCTCGTCGCCTGTACCGTTGTTGCCCTGGGGGGTGTTGTCCTGGCCCATGTCTGAGTTTGCGCCTTTCATGCGTGCGGCCCGATATTAGGGCGACTCTACCCAAGTTTTTCATGCCAACGAACGGTGATGCTGCCAGGTGGAACGGTGACGCCGCTTTCGCGACGGTCATGGCAAGCAGTAGCTCCCGAAAGCATGTAATCTAGACATACGACAAATTGACCAAACATTCCGGGGCCTCACCGATAGCCAAGGTGACCACCTCCGGTCCAAGTACAAAAGGGGGTCACGCCATGGGGCGCGGCCGTCAAAAGGCAAAAGCTACCAAGCAGGCTCGGGACATTAAGTACTACTCCCCGAACACTGACTATTCGGCCCTTCAGCGCGAGCTGACCGGGCCATCAAGTCGTGCGACGAGCCGATTCGCGGATGATCCGCCGGAGCCGGACTACTCGGCTTACGAGGACAAGTACGCACAGGACTTGGAAGACGATGACGACGAGGTAGACACCCGCCGTATCGGATAGCTGTAGCAACAATCAGGTGCCTTTCGGCATCGAGTTGCGTATCGCCGTCGTACACGAGGTCATTTGGCATCCCCGGATGCCACCCAAAACGATCGAGCCCGTAGGGCGCGCCTTGATTGGCGCGCCCTACGGGCTTTTTCGTTCCCTTTTGCCCTACAGGGTCCCGTACCTCACAAAGTCGGCCAGGAATCCCAAGCGGAAGCCTTTGACGGAATGTGTTAGTGACGGCTAACGTATTAACCATGCTCGACCCACTGGAAGTTGCCGCGGAGCCGAACAGGCGGCGTCTGTTGCACCTGCTTGCGGCGGGCGAGCGGACCGTGACGGAGCTGGCTGGCGAATTCACGGTAAGCAGATCCGCCGTCTCGCAGCATTTGTTGCTGCTGGAGCAGGTAGGCCTCGTTGCGGCCCGCAAAGAGGGACGCAACCGCTACTACCGCTTGGATCACGGCGGCATGAGAGAACTCCGGATGCTTTTTGAGCAGTTCTGGACCGCTGAGCTGGACATGCTCCTCGCGGACGCACAACACTTCACCACCGACCGCCTTCAAACATCAGAGGAATCACCATGATTTACGACAAGACCGTTCTTCTTCCCCTCAACGTCGACCAGGCGTTCGAACTCATCACGCAGCCCGCACGCCTCCGCCGCTGGCAGACCGTTGCGGCACGCGTCGACCTGAAGGTAGGCGGTGAATACCGCTGGACCATCACCCCGGGTCACCACGCGGCCGGAACGTTCACCGAAATCGAGCCGGGCAAGCGCGTCGTCTTCACCTGGGCCTGGGAGCAGCCCGAAGCGCCGGCGGACAACGTCTCCACCGTAGCCATCACCCTTGAGCCGGCCGACGGCGGGACCACGGTGCGTCTGGTGCACGAGGGACTGCCGACGGCGGAAGCCCTTGCGGGCCACTCCGAGGGTTGGAACCACTACCTCGACCGCCTCCTCGCTGCCGCCTCCGCGGGCGACGCAGGTGCCGACGAATGGGCCGCAGCCCCCGCCGATCTCAACGAGCTCACCTCCGCGGACGCCACGCTTGCCATTGTGCAGCGCGTGCTGGCGCACGTCACGGAAACCGACGCGCAGACCCAGACCCCGTGCGCCGATTTCAACGTCTCGCAGTTGCTTGACCACCTCGCCGGATCGATTGCAGGCATCGCCAAGGCCCTGGGCGCCGAAGTAGCCGACGACTCCGGCAAGTCGCCTGAAGTGCGCATCGCCGACCTTGCGCAGCCCGCGCTCGAAGCCTTCCACCGCCGCGGCCTTGAAGGCACCATCGACATGGGCTTCGCCGAACTGCCGGCCACGATGGTCGCCTCGATCCTCAACCTCGAGTTCCTGGTCCACGCGTGGGACTTCTCCAAGGCCCTGGGCCTCGAGGTCTCGGTGGCAGATGAGCTGACCGATTACGTCGAGGTCCTCGCGCAGAACACCATCAGCGAGCAGGTCCGCGCGAGTGGCAGCTTCGCGCCGGCCCAGGAAGTCGCCGAGACGGCATCCAGCCTGGAGCGCCTGGTCGCGTTCACCGGCCGGACTGTTCACGCATAGAACGTTCCTGAGGGGTCCACCGGCGCCGGCTGTTGTCAGTGTCGGACCCCCGTACTACTTTGAACGTGGTATCCGCCGGCGCCAGCCGGCTATTCAACGAAGGGATAGCAATGCCGCAGGTTGATAGCTACAAGCAGGGAACTCCGTGTTGGGTGGACCTTTCGTCGTCGGACATTGAGGCTTCCAAGGCCTTCTACGGTGATCTGTTCGGCTGGGAATTGGACTCGATGGATGCCGGCAACGGCATGACCTACTACATGGCCAAGCTGCAGGAGCGCTACGTAGCGGGCATGATGCAGCAGATGCCGGACATGGCTGCGGCAGGGGCGCCGTCCTTTTGGGGCAACTACCTCGCCGTCGATTCGGTCGATGAGGCCGCTGAGCGCGTGACGGCGGCGGGCGGAAACGTCCTCTTCCCGCCGGACAGCGTCCCCAACGGGAGCGGGCGGATGTTCTTCGCCGCCGATCCCACGGGTGCGCAGATCGGCTTCTGGGAGGCCGGAAACCACCATGGCGCCGGGTTGGTCAATGAACCCGGCACGGTGGTCTGGAATGAACTGCAGACAAACGACGTCCCCAAGGCCGTGGCCTTCTATGAATCCGTGACGGGATGCGCCAGCGAGACGGCCGCGGCCGGAGATCTGCAGGAATACACCCAGTTCGTGGTGGACGGGAAGTCCGTAGGCGGCGCCATGAAGCAGCCTGTGGAGGGTATGCCGCCGTTCTGGATGACCTACTTCTATGTTGCGGACGTGAACGAATCCGTAGCGAAGGCCGTCGAGCTCGGGGCCCAGGTCTTCGCGCCGGCCTTCGATGTCCCCGGTGTCGGCCGCATGGCAGTCCTTGGCGATCCCGCCGGAGCCGCCTTCAGCGTCATGGCCGCAGAAAGCAACTAAGCCCTAAACAAGAGTGCCCACCCGACTGCCGGATCGGCAAGGGGGTGGGCACTCGTTTGCATTAAGAACCGTTATGCATAGGTGTTCACGAGGCGCACGGCGCCGCCGTCGACGCCCTTGGCGCCCTGGACGTAGTCCGGGCCGCTCTTGATAATCGAGTCGGAGTCCGCAGCCACGGTACCCATGACCCACGACGGCAAGCCGCGCTCATTGAGGCGCGCCACGGCGGCGTCGGCGATTTCGGGGGAAACGATGGCCACCATGCCGACGCCGAGGTTGAGCGTGCGCTCAAGGTCGGCCAGCGGCACATTGCCGAGCTCGGAGACCAGCTTGAAGATGGCCGGCAGTTCCCACGTGGCGCGGTCAACCGTGGCCACGAGGCCTTGAGGCAGGACGCGGGCAAGGTTGGCCGCGAGGCCGCCGCCGGTGACGTGGCTGAAGCCGTGCACGGCGCCGGGCGCAGTACCCAGGCCGCTGACCGGGAATGCGCGGGCGAGGTCCAGGCAGTCGGCGGCGTAGACGCGGGTGGGCTCCAGCAGTTCTTCGCCCAGGGTGCGGCCGAGTTCGGAGACCTGGCGATCGAGTGCCCAGCCGGCGTGGTTGATCACGCGGCGGACCAAGGAGTAGCCGTTGGAGTGCAGGCCGGAGGATGCCATGCCGATCACGACGTCGCCGGCGCGGACACGGTCCGGGCCAAGCAGGGCGTCGGCTTCGACAACACCCGTAGCTGCACCGGCGACGTCGTACTCGTGCTCACCCAGCAGGCCCGGGTGCTCAGCGGTTTCGCCGCCCACCAAGGCAGTGCCTGCCACGGAACAAGCGGCCGCGATGCCGCGGACGATGTCCGCGATGCGCTCGGGGACAACCTTGCCGCACGCGATGTAGTCGGTCATGAAGAGCGGCTCGGCGCCGACCACGACGATGTCGTCCACCACCATGCCGACCAGGTCGAAGCCGATGGTGTCGTGGATGTCCATGGCCTGGGCGATGGCAACCTTGGTGCCGACGCCGTCGGTGGACGTGGCGAGCAGCGGCTTCTTGTAGGTGAGCAGCTTCGAGACATCGTACAGGCCGGCGAAACCGCCGACGCCGCCGAGCACTGAGCTGTTGTGGGTCGCCTTGACGGCGTCCTTCATGAGTTCGACGGCGCGGTCGCCCGCTTCGACGTCGACGCCGGCGGACGCGTAGGTGATGCCGGTTGTGTTCTCAGCGGCGGAGGATGCGGAGGTCATACAGACTCTTTCTTATCGGCGTCGGTCAGCAGGTTCTCAAACTCGGCGTCGGGTCCGGGGTCGCAGCCCGTGGCGCCGGGCTTGTTGGCCGGGTCGTCCGAGTCCGCGGTTACGGCTTCGGCGGAGATGCCCGACGTCGGCAGCCCGCCGAGGTCGGTGCGCTCCAGGAGGTTCTTGCCCAGTTTGTCCGAACCCGGAAGGGCGATGGGGTACTGGCCGGTGAAGCAGGCGGTGCAGAGGCGTTCGCGCGGCTGCTGGGTAGCGCCGATCATGCCGTCTTCGGAAATGTAGGCCAGCGAATCCGCTCCGATGGCCTGGGAGATTTCCTCGATGGTGGCACCGTTGGCGATCAGTTCGGCGCGGGACGCGAAGTCGATGCCGTAGAAGCACGGCCACTGCACGGGCGGGGAGGAGATCTTGATGTGCACGGCTGCGGCACCGGCCTCGCGGAGCATCCGGACAATGGCGCGCTGGGTGTTGCCGCGGACGATCGAGTCATCCACTACCACCACACGCTTGCCGCGGATCACGGACTCAAGGGCGTTGAGTTTGAGCCGGATGCCGAGCTGGCGCAGAGTCTGGGAGGGCTGGATGAACGTGCGGCCCACGTAGGAGTTCTTGACGAAGCCGTGCGCGAACGGGATGCCGGATTCCTCGGCGTAGCCCACTGCCGCCGGAGTTCCGGACTCAGGCACCGGGATGACGATGTCCGCTACCTGGGTGTTCTCGCGGGCCAGCTGGCGGCCCATCTCCACGCGGGACTCGTACACGGAGCGTCCGGCAATCGAAGCGTCGGGGCGCGCAAGGTAGACGTACTCGAAAACGCAACCGGCCGGCGTCGCTTCCGCGAAACGCTGGGAACGGACGCCGTTCTCGTCGATGGCGATGAACTCGCCGGGCTCGATCTCGCGGATGAAACTCGCGCCGACGGTTGCCAAGGCGGACTGCTCCGAGGCGACAACCCAACCGCGCTCGAGGCGGCCAAGGCACAAGGGCCGGATGCCGAAGGTGTCCCGGGCAGCGTAGAGGGTGCCTTCGTCCATGAACACGAAGCAGAAGCCGCCCCGGATCTTGGGAAGCAGCTCAAGCGCGGTTTGTTCGAGGGTCTTGCCCTCTTCGCCTTCGAGGAGGGCGGTGACCAGGGCGGTGTCCGAGGTGTTGCCCTGCTTCATTTCGCCGGTCAGCTGGCCGCCGTTGAGTTCGAGGATCATTTCCCGGAGCTCAGCGGTGTTGGTCAGGTTGCCGTTGTGCGCGAGGGCAACGGTGCCGGTGGCGGTTGCGCCCAGGGTGGGCTGCGCGTTTGCCCAGTGGCTTGCTCCGGTGGTGGAGTAGCGGCAATGGCCGACGGCAAGGTGCCCGGTGAGGGTGTTCAGGGTTGTCTCGTCGAAGACCTGGGACACGAGGCCCATGTCCTTGTAGACATTGATGCGCTTGCCGTCACTGGTAGCAATACCAGCCGATTCTTGTCCGCGGTGCTGCAACGCATACAGCCCGTAATAGGTCAGTTTTGCTACTTCTTCGCCCGGCGCCCAGACCCCGAAGACGCCACAAGCGTCCTGAGGTCCTTTTTCGTCGGGGAGAAGATCATGAGAAAGTTTTCCGTCGCCACGTGCCACTGGTCAATTGTCGCATGATGTTGGCGTGGTACTTTCCCTCACGCGGCATTGTGACCGGGATCCTATCCCTCGGCGTCGTCCTCTGTGCTGTCGGGTACGGACTCGACGACGGCGCGACGGGAACGCCGCACGCTGACCTTGTCGAGCACGAGGGCCGCGATGGCACCGAGCAGAACGCCTCCAGCGGCAAAAGAGACAAGGAAGAACCCGAAGACCGCCCCGGTGTCGAAGCTCTCGTCGCCGGGGATCCCGTAGGCAACGAATGCGGCAACGATGATGCCGAGCACCCCGCCCAGGCCCATGAAGGGAACGAACTTCGGTGCGCGCCGGACCGTGATCCCGCGGCGTTCCGGAGTGCCGTTGTCTGCCGCGGCGTTGCGTGCCGGGCTGTTGTGTGACGTGCTGTTTTGCGATGTGCCGTCGGCGTTCGCGCCCTCAGAAACCATGCCTTCCAGCTTACCGTTCCGAGGAGGTTGGTTTGTGGTCTGAAGTCAGACCATTGACAGACTGGTGTGAAGTGGGTCACCATCGATGCGAGCGGTGTCGGCCCGTTCCCCCCTTCCGTTTAGAAAGAGAATAATCATGAGTGATCGTTCTACGGCAGCGAAGGTGCAGGCTGTGCAAGACGCAGATGCTGCGGCCCTCGCCGAGCTTGGCTACAAGCAAGAGCTACATCGCGGCATGTCCGGCTTCTCCAACTTCGCAGTTTCGTTTTCCATCATTTCGATCTTGGCTGGCTGCATTACCTCCTTCAGCATTGCGCTCAAGTCCGGCGGCCCGGCTGCCATCAATGTGGGTTGGCCGATCGTTGGCCTCCTGGTCCTGTGCGTGGCACTTTCCATGGCCGAGGTTTGTTCGCGATATCCGACAGCCGGTGGCCTTTATTTCTGGGCCGGCAGGCTCGCCAAACGCAACAAGCGGGCCTGGGCCTGGTACGTCGGTTGGTTCAATTTCCTCGGGGAAGTGGCCGTCACGGCGGCAATCGACTTTGGCTGCGCCACAACAATGATGGCTTTCGCGGCGCTCACCTTCGGCGTCGAGCCCACCGCTGGCGGTACGTTCGCGCTGTTCGTTGTCCTGATGATCATCCACGCCCTGCTGAACAGTTTCGGCGTCAAGATTGTCAGTTTCCTGTCCAATGTCTCCGCCTGGTGGCACATTGTGGGCGTCGCGATCATCGTGGCAGCGCTGTGGATCATGCCCACGAGCCACCAGTCCTTCGACTGGACGATGACGGCATGGCACAACGAAACCGGCTTCACCTTCGGACCGTACGTCTTCCTTATGGGCCTGCTCATGTCGCAGTACACCTACACCGGCTACGATGCTTCGGCCCACGTTGCCGAAGAGACCAAGAACGCAGCCATCGCTGCTCCCAAGGGGATTGTCATGAGCGTGGTCATCTCCATTATTGGTGGCTGGATTCTGCTCTACTCACTCGTCGCGGCGATCCCGAACGGCTCAGAGGAGGGTCTCACCACCCTAGGTGCCACGCCAACCGGCTTGCCGCCGGCACAGATTTTCCTGGATGCACTTGGCAACCCTGGCGTAGCGAAATTCCTGCTCGCCATCGTGGTGGGCGCGCAGTTCTTCTGTGGCATGGCGTCAGTGACCGCCAACTCACGCATGACCTACGCTTTCTCCCGCGACAATGCACTGCCAGGCTCCCGTATCTGGGCCAAAGTCAACGCCCGGAGCGGCACACCCACAAATTCCATCTGGCTCTGCGTGGGCTGCGCGATCGTGCTCGCTTCACCCGCACTGTTCAACACCACCGCGTACTTTGCCGTGACGAGCGTCGCCGTCATCGGCCTCTACATCGCGTACATCACCCCGGTGTTGCTGCGCAGGCTCAACAAGAGCTTCGTACCAGGCCCGTGGCACCTCGGAAAATGGAGTCCCATCATCAACTGGATAGCGATTGTGTGGGTCGCCATCATCGTGATCCTCTTCGTTCTTCCGCCCGTCGCAGACATCACCATCGACACGTTCAACTACGCGCCGATCGCCGTCGTGGTCGTGTTCCTCCTTGCCACCGTGCTTTGGTACACCACGGGGCGCCGGACGTTCATGACGAGTGCCGAACAGGAGCACTTGACGATCGACGCCGATAAGCTGCTCAACTAGCAACACACGCGGGCCGCCGGCGGTTCTCGCCGGCGGCCTCCCACCAAGGAAGGCCACCATGTTGTTCGCCGAACCGATTGAATCGCCCCTGCTGGAGACGGTCTTGCTTCCCGTGCGCGGACACATGGCCTTCGAGTCATGCGTCGAGCACTTGGGATCGGCAATCCAGTTGGGGATCTTCAAAACCGGCGAGCGTCTCCCGCCCGAGCGCGATTTGGCCGAGCGCATGCAGGTCTCCCGGGCCACGCTGCGGGAAGCGATCAGCGCGTTGCGCGCCGCGGGCTTCGTCACGACCGTCCGTGGGAGGGGCGGCGGAACCATCGTGGAACCGGTCGGCAACGCCCGGCCGCCGGAGCGTCTCGACAACAAGGACCGGCAGGAGGAAATGAGCGACATCCTCATCTTCCGCTCGGTGATCGAACCGGGAGCCTGCCAGCGGGCGGCTTCGATGCGGCTCAGCGAGGATCAGCGGCGGCTTCTGACCGATTCCTTGGCTGAGGTTGAAAACGCGGGTTCGCCGGTGGAATACAGGCAAGCGGACGCCCGCCTTCACCTGGCTTTCTCCGCTGTTGCGGGGTCATCCGAGCTCAATAAAGCCAGCACCACCATCCAGACAAAGATCCACGAGTTCCTGGCGGAAATCCCCTTCCTGCAGCGGAACATCGAACATTCAAACCAAGAACATCGATTGATAGTGCAGGCCATCCTCGACGGGGAGCCTGCAGCGGCCCGGAGCGTCATGGAATTGCATTGCGAGTCCACTGCCGCACTACTCAAGGGACTACTGAAATGAGCAGCACCATGAACGACATTTCGAACACCGTGAAAACCACCGCTCACCCTCGCAATGACCGGATGCTCACCGTTGAGCAACTCAAGGCGCAGATCGGCGACGGCACCATAGACACCGTGATTCTCGGCTTCACCGACATGCAGGGCAGGCTTCAGGGCAAGCTACTCCACGCGCAATTCTTCCTGGATTCCGTGCTGGAGCATGGCACCGAGGGCTGCAATTACCTCCTCGCCGTGGACACCGAAATGAACACCGTGGATGGCTATGACATTTCCTCGTGGGAAAAGGGCTATGGAGACATGCTCTTCGACATGGATTTGGACACCATCCGTGTCCTTCCCTACCGCGAGGGGAGTGCGCTGATCCAGTGCGATCTGTCCATGACCGACGGCACTCCGGTCTCCGTTTCACCCCGCGCCATGCTCAAGCGCCAGACGGCCAAGGCGGCCGAGCGCGGTTGGAAGGCACTCGCCGGAACCGAGCTTGAGTTTGTGGTCTACAACGACTCGTACGAGCAAGCATGGGACCTCGACTACAAGCACCTCACGCCGGCCAATCAATACAACGTGGATTACTCGCTCTTGGGATCCGGCCGCGTGGAACCCCTGCTCCGCCGGATCCGGAACGAGATGTACGCAGCGGGCATGACCGTGGAATCAGCCAAGGGTGAATGCAACTTCGGCCAGCACGAGATCGCGTTCAAGTACGACGAGGTGGTCACCACGGCGGACAACCATTCCGTGTACAAGACGGCGGCCAAGGACATTGCCCATGACATGGGCCAATCCATTACCTTCATGGCCAAGCCCAACGAACGCGAGGGCAATTCCTGCCACATCCACCTCTCCCTTCGCGGGCTCGACGATGAGCTGGTCTTCTGGGACAGGGCCACCGGCGCCCGCACCAAGACCTACGATCACTTCATCGCCGGCGTGCTGGCCACAATGCGGGAATTCACGCTCTTCTACGCTCCCAACATCAACTCCTACAAGCGGTTCGTCAAAGGCTCGTTCGCTCCGACGGCGGTGGCCTGGGGCCTCGACAACCGCACCTGCTCGGTGCGCCTCGTGGGGCATGGGCAGAGCGCGCGGCTGGAGAACCGGCTGCCCGGGGGCGACGTCAACCCGTATTTGGCGTTGTCGGCCATGCTCGCCGGCGGTCTTTACGGAATCGAAAACGAGCTCGAACTCGAACCGGCAACCACCGGCAACGCCTACACCTCGGGCGCTCCCACCGTTCCGACGACGATGCGGGAAGCGCGGGACCTGTTCGCCAACTCCGTGATCGCCAAGGAAGTCTTCGGCGAGGAAGTAGTCCGGCACTACGTGAACTACGCCGACGTCGAACTGGCAGCTTTTGAGTCCGCCATCACGGACTGGGAGCTCCGCCGCGGCTTCGAAAGGCTGTAGAGCGATGATCCAGACGCAAGCTCCAGGTTCAAACCGGCCTCCTCGCATCGCCCTCACTACCTACCTTCAAAACGCAAAATGGGGGATTTGGGACGCGCATGCAGCAGTGCTGCCAGCAACGTATTTGGAAGCCGTGGTGGGGGCAGGCGGCACCCCTCTCCTGCTGCCGCCCATCGGCACCGATACTTCCGTCCTTGACCTCGTCGATGGCCTGATCGTGGTGGGAGGCGCCGACGTCGACCCCGGAAATTACGACGCCGAGCCCCACCCAAGCACTCGCAGCCAGCCCGCGCGGGACGAGCACGACATCGCGTTGACGCTGGCCGCATTGGAGAAGGGCATTCCGCTCTTTGCGATCTGCCGCGGTGCTCAAATCCTCAACGTGGCCTTGGGCGGAAACCTCATCCAACATGTGCCTGACGTGCTGCCGGAGGCCAACTACCAACCTGCTCCCGGAGTCTACGGGGAGGTTGAGTTCGATACGCGGCCGGGCAGCATCAGCGCGCAACTACTAGGCGAAAAGGCATCGGCGCCGGTCTATCACCACCAGATTCTGGACCGGGTGGCTGACGGTCTTTGCGTCACGGCGCGCGCGGCTGACGGCACGGTGGAAGCCGTCGAGTCCACCCAGGGAAGTTGGGCGTTGGGCGTTCAGTTTCATCCTGAACAAAATCCTTCCGACTTGCGCCTCTTTGAAGGATTCATTGACGCAGCCAGAAGGTACCGGGAGGGCGGGCTTTACGTTGAGCTCCCCGATCCCTCGACGGAAACCACAGCGACAGAAAAGAGCTGGGCGTGAGTGCCACGACTTTTGACATCATCAATCCGGCCACCGAAGAATTCCTTCAGACCGTAGAACTGGCATCCCTCGCCGAAACGGACGCGCTGATTGCCCGCGCGGCCGCCGCCTTTGAGACCTGGCGGAAAGTGTCGCCGTCGGACCGGGCACTGCTCCTGCGCCGGTTCGCGGCCGCCGTCGACGCCGATCTGGAGAACCTCGCACAATTGGAAGTCCGCAACGCGGGGCATACGATCGGCAACGCCCGCTGGGAAGCGGGCAATGCGCGCGACGTCATCAGCTACTACTCGGCGGCTCCTGAGCGGCACTTCGGGCGGCAGATCCCGGTTGCCGGAGGCCTCGATGTGACCTTCCACGAGCCGCTGGGCGTGGTTGGCATCATTGTGCCGTGGAACTTTCCCATGCCGATCGCGGCGTGGGGCTTCGCGCCGGCGCTCGCGGCAGGCAACACAGTGGTACTCAAGCCCGCGGAACTTACGCCGCTGACGGCGATGAGGCTGGGTGAGCTGGCGCGCGAGGCCGGCCTGCCCGACGGCGTGCTGACGATCATCCCCGGGAAGGGCTCCGTAGTGGGGGCGCGATTCGTCACCCACCCTGCGGTGCGAAAGGTCGTCTTTACCGGGTCAACCGGGGTTGGCAAGCAGATCATGGCCGGTTGTGCTGACCAAGTGAAGCGCGTGACGCTCGAGTTGGGTGGCAAGAGCGCGAACATCGTGTTCGCCGACGCCGACCTTGAGGCCGCTGCTGCGGCCGCTCCCGGCGGCGCGTTCGACAATGCCGGACAGGACTGCTGCGCCAGGTCCCGGATCCTGGTGGAAAGATCGGCCTATGACAGCTTCTTGGAACTCCTGGAGCCCGCTGTTCGGGCTGTCAAAGTCGGCGACCCGGCGGATGAAAGTACCGTCATGGGGCCTTTGATTTCCGCCCGGCAAAGGGAAACCGTCGCAGGATTTGTGCCCTCGGGAGCTCCCATTGCTTTCCAAGGCGAGGTGCCGGAAGGGCCGGGATTCTGGTTCCCGCCCACGGTCCTGGCGCCCGACTCGTTCGACAATCCGGCGGTGCGTGAGGAGATCTTCGGACCCGTCGTCGTCGTCGTTCCTTTCAACGACGAGGCGGGCGCCGTACGGATTGCCAATGACACCGAATACGGCCTCTCCGGATCCATCTGGACCCAAGACATTGGCCGGGCCTTGCGTGTGGCCCGCGGAGTGGATGCCGGAAACCTCTCGGTGAACTCGCACTCTTCAGTCCGGTATTCGACGCCGTTCGGCGGCTTCAAGCAATCGGGCCTGGGCCGCGAACTGGGTCCTGACGCGCTCGATTCCTTCAGCGAAGTGAAGAACGTCTTCATCGCGCACTGAACCCACCAACTTTGGAAGCCCCATCATTCAAGGAGAGATCACCATGACCGAATTCATTTCACACCGACTCAAGGACCGCACAGCCGTTATCACCGGTGGCGGCAGCGGGATCGGCCTGGCCACGGCAAAGCGCTTCGCCTCGGAGGGTGCCAACGTGGTCATAGCCGACATTGATCCGGCAGCAGGGGAAGCTGCAGCGGCCGCCGTCGATGGCATCTTCGTGAAGGTCAATGTCACTGACGAGCAGGAAGTCATCGACCTTTTCGCCGCAGCCAAGAGCCACTACGGCAGCGCGGATATCGCGTTCAACAACGCGGGTATTTCGCCGCCGGACGATGCATCCATCCTCGACACCGGAATTGACGCCTGGCGCCGGGTCCAGGAGGTCAACCTGACGAGCGTCTATTACTGCTGCAAATACGCGCTGCCGTACATGTTGGAGCAAGGCAAGGGCTCGATCATCAACACCGCGTCCTTTGTGGCCGTGATGGGTGCGGCAACTTCGCAGATCTCCTACAGCGCGTCCAAGGGCGGCGTGCTTGCCATGACCCGTGAACTGGGCGTCGAATTCGCGCGCAAGGGTGTGCGGATCAACGCATTGTGCCCCGGGCCTGTCAACACTCCTTTGCTGAAGGAACTCTTCGCCTCCGATCCGGAGCGGGCCGCCCGCCGTTTGGTCCACGTGCCGCTTGGTCGCTTCGCCGAGCCCGAGGAACTGGCCGCTGCGGTAGCCTTCCTGGCGAGCGACGACGCCTCGTTCATTACCGCGTCGACCTTCATGGTTGACGGCGGCATCTCGGGAGCCTACGTCACCCCGATCGACTAGTTTCCATCGATTGCTCCGTAACGGTCCTTTTGGAGCCTGAAAACGACTGTTACGTAGGCCCACGCCGGCGAGGGCCCCGACCTGAGCTTGCGAAGGTTGGGAGCCGGTGGGGAGCAATCGATGGGACAGGTTAGCTGCCTCGGTATGTGGAGAACGCGAAGGGGCTGAGCAGGAGGGGCACGTGGTAGTGCTCGCCGGCGTCGGACACCGTGAAGCTCAAGTCCACTTCCGGGAAAAAGGTGTCCACGCCTTGTGCCTTGTAGTACGGACCTGTTGCGAAGTTGAGGCGGTAGCTGCCGCCGTCGACCTTCTCAGGGCCGAGATCCTTGATCCGGCCGTCCGCGTCGGTGGTACCGCTCGCCACGTGCTTCCAGTTGTCGCCGTCGCGCACGGAGAGAACGACGGCGACGCCGGCCGCCGGGCGCCCCGAACCGGTGTCCAGGATATGGGTGGTGATCTGGGAAACGCTCATTTGTTGGGCACTCCTTCGCTGCTGACACTGGCTTCGCTGATCACGCCGGCAAGGCGCAGTAACGCGATTTCGCGCAACTGGCCTGCCACGATGACGTCTTCTTGCTCCGCGGTGTGGCCCAGGCGCTCTTGGAGGGAGCCGAGGATGTCGGTGGCTGTCCGCCCCGCGGCCCGGATGAGGAAGACGCGGCCGAACTTGGCCTCGTACTCGCGGTTGCCTTCGGCCAAAGCGGTGACGACGCCGTCATCGCCGGGGTCCACGCCGGCCTGTTCGGAGCGGGACATCGCGGCTTCGGTGGTCTGGGCCTTGGGCCGTTCGCCGATCCGGGGATGGTGGGCCATCGCCGCCGCCACTTCGTCCGAGGTGAAGGGTTCGGCGGTTTCCCGGGCGAAATCGAGCAAGGAGTCCAAGCCGTTGAAGGGGCGCGCATCTGCGACGTGCTCCACCCAACGCTGGATGTCGAGGCATGGGCGGAGGACGTCGATGGCGTCCGCACGGTCCACGCTGTTGAATACTTCAAGCTTCATGCTTGTTCATTCCTCGTGCGAGTGCTGGCATCCATGGTGTTGGCTATGCGGAACTCCGGCGATTCCTGCCGGATGGACCTGTGCGCCTCCGCACTCCAGGCCTTCCACATCATGGAACTGTTATTTCAGCATACGTAATAGTGAATCCAATGACTGCCGTGGTGTCAAGAGAATACCGCACCCCGGTCCTCCGGGCCCCGCACTGCCCTTTCCCGAAACGCTCGCTCACCTTTGGTGCCCTTTCCCGAAACGCTCGCTCACGTTTGCCGGGTTCTACCGAAACGCTCGCTCACGTTTGCCGTCTGGTGGACAATGTCAGCAACGAGCCAAAGGAGTTCCGCCATGCCAGAGGTCCTGACTTCCCGGTATCTCTTCGGACCGGGGCCGAGCAATTGCTATCCGGAAGTGACTGCCGCGTTGGCCTATCCGGTGATCGGGCACTTGGATCCGGTGTTCATCGAGCGACTGGACCGGACATGTGCCGGGCTTCGGACAGTGTGGGGGACCCGGAACGCCCGCACCCTGCCATTGAGTGCCACTGGTTCCGGCGGCATGGAGGCTGCCTTCGTCAATACAGTGTCCGACGGCGACGTGGCGGTAATTGCCGTCAACGGGCTTTTCGGGGAGCGGATGTGTGAGGTTGCCCGGCGATGCGGTGCCACCGTGGTCCGCGTCGACCATGAATGGGGCCAGCCCGTGGATCCGGAGCGGGTCCTCGCAGCGCACCCCCATCCCAAAGTGATTGCCGCCGTCCATGCCGAAACCTCCACAGGTGTCCTGTCCGACGTCGCGCCCCTCGGCGCCGGCAAGGGTGACGCGCTCCTGATCGTGGACGCGGTGACGTCCATCGGCGGGCTGGAACTCCTGGCTGACGGCTGGGGGATCGACGTCGGGTACGCCGGGACGCAGAAGTGTCTGGGAGCGCCTCCCGGTTTGTCCCCCTTCACGGTGTCCGAGCGCGCGTTCGAGCGGCGCATCAAGGAGCCGCGTTCGTGGTACCTGGATATCGGCCTTCTGGGCGGGTATGTTGGTGCGGCGAGCGGCAGCCGGACGTATCATCACACAGCGCCGGTGACCATGATTGCCGGACTCGAGGCAGGGCTGGACCGCATCTTGGCGGAAGGGCTCGCGGCTGTTCAGGCCCGGCATCGTGCGGCCGGGGCTGAGTTGCGGGATGGCCTCGAGGCGATGGGGCTCGAGCTGTTTGCCGCCGAGGGCTCGCGATTGCCGAGCCTCACAACAGTCAAAGTGCCCGACGGCGTGAACTCGGCCGCCGTCCGCGCTTACCTTCTGGAGAACTTCAGTATGGAAATCGGCTCCGGGGCGGGTGCGTTTACGTCGACCGTGTGGCGGATCGGCATGATGGGTCCGAATGCCAACAGGGCATCGGTGACGCTCGTCCTTGGCGCACTGGAAGAAGCAATCGCCAAAGCCTGACGCTCGCTCACATGTGGCGGCCAAATCCCAAACGCCCGCTCACTTCTGGCCGAAAAGGGCCGGTCATGTGAGCGAGCGTCGGCCCGGGAGGCGTTGTTTGTGAGCGAGCGTCGCAAGAGAGGGGCCGGGGGTCAGTGGCCGTTGGATTGGGCTTTTGTCGCGAGCATCTTGTCGAGGGGCTTGGCGTACCGTTCCTGGACGATCTTCAGGTGCAACCAGCACTCCACGCTTGCCACCGAGTCCATCGCGCGCACCTTGTCCAGGATCTCGTACATTTCGTCCAGCGAGCTGACGCCCACGGTGGCCACGAGGTCGTGCCTGCCGAGGCAACTGGCGATGAACTCTACGCCGGGCGTCGCCGAGAAGAAGTCGATTGCCTCCTCGGTTCCGGCCGCAGTCGAGATTCCGAAGCCAAAGGCCATGGACCGCGAGGAACCGGAGCGGCTCCGGATAGGGCCGATCTGCATGACGCGGGCTTCCAGCAGGCGAAGGACCCGGATCCTGGCAGCGCTTGCCGAGAGGCCGATCCGTTCGCCGAGGGCCTCGAAACCAAGCCGGCCGTCCACTTGCAACTCGCTCATGAGGAGCAGATCCGCCTGATCAAGCTCGAGCCGGGGGTCCGGCGGTTCCTTGCCGAGGAAGAGGCTGCGGACCACCTCTTTGTACATCAGGACATCGACGGCAGCCACGCCTTCGCAAAGCCGGATCGCCTCGACGTCTTCGTAGAGCCTTTCCACAGTGGGCAGGCGGAGTTCGGCGATGATGCCGTATTTGCCCGTGGTCAGCGAGGCGAAGACGGCGCCGTCCAATTGGCTCAGCTTCTCCAGGGCCGCGCGCGCGGAACCGTTCAGCCGGATGGAGAGGTGCGCGACGGCGGTCAGGCCCAGCAGGCGTGGATGGACTGCCGCGACAATCCGCAGCTCTCCGGAGGACGTGAGCTCATTGACCTTGGCCGTCACGGCGGAGCGCGTCACGCCCAGTTGCTTGGATAGCTCGCTGAACGAGGCGCGGCCATCGGCCTGCAGCAGGCGGATCAGCCTGTCGTCCAGATCATGCATGGTCTTCACAATAACCGCCTTGTCTTCGGGGCCGCGGCAGGGGTTGCTCAGCGAAGGTGCGGCGCCCCGGCAAGCCGAGCGCCGCCGTCGTACTTAATACTTTCACGACTCAAGCAACGCGCAAGTGATTTGGAGTCAAAAAATAATATAAACGTACAAAAACTGTGTCACATCCATATTAAACAACTGATTCGCTTGATTTGCGTAGCTTTTTCGCTAGCATCGTGATCAACGCCACATCGGCGCACTCCGACTCGCGTTTCCACGCGACCCCAACAGTTCAATTGGAGATCTGCACATGCTCAAGTTCACGAAGCCCGCTTTGGCGGCCGCTGCGTTGGCCCTGCTGTTGAGCGGCTGCTCCGCCGCGGCTTCCCCCAGTTCCACGGGGCAAGCTCCGGCCACCGCGCCGAAGGGACTCACCACGAGCGGCAAGCTCACCCTGTGTATCGACCCCGAATACGCGCCGCTGGAGTACTACGCCAACGGTTCCAGCGGTGACATCGTAGGGTTCGACGCCGATGCCGCCCGGGCGCTCGCCAAGCATTGGGGCGTCGATGCCAAGTTCGAGGTCACTACGTTCGACGGCCTCATGCCGGGACTCCAGACGCGCCGCTGCGACGCGATCTTCGGCGGCCTGTACATGAGCAAGGCTCGCCTGGACGTCGCAGACGCTTCGGCAGTGATGAACGCGGGTCCCGCGATCCTCGCCGCCCCAAGCAGCGCCGGGAACTACAAGACCTCGCTGGATCTGTGCGGCCACTCCGTCGCAGCGCAGAGTGCCTCCTCCAACGCCGCCCGCATCACTGCGCTCAAGGACGAGTGCAAGAAAGCCGGCAAGGAGGAGCCCAAGCTCACCGAATACCCCAAGACTGCTGAAACGGTGCTGGCTGTCATCAACGGCAAGTCCGAGGCCCTGATCGAGACCAATGTGGCGGCCGCCTACATGGCCAGCCAGAACGAAGGCAAGCTGGCAGTGGCCCCCGGAGTCTTCCCGGCCGACACCACTTTCGGCGTGTTCACCCGCAAGAACGATCCGTTGTCTCCCGCCATCGCGCAGGCGCTCAAGGAACTCCACCAGGACGGCACCCTGGGCAAGATCGCCACGGACAACAAGCTGGACCCCACGATCGTCGACGTCCCCTAGCCATCCTTCCCGCGGGGGCCGCAACAGCGCTGCGGCCTCCGCCACCTCAAGCGAAAGGAGTTGGTGATGGAATTCGACGTCAACATCTTCGTCCAACAACTCGTGAATCCGAGCTACCTGTCCGGGGCTTTCCTGTCCGTGGCCGTCGCGGTGCTTTCACTCATCCTGGCCACGGCCATCGGCTTCGCGGTTGCACTGGGACGCACCTCCCGCAGCCGGATCGCCCAGGGCGTCGCAGGAATCTACACCTGGTTCTTCCGGGCCATCCCCGCGCTGCTGGTGTTGCTCATCATCTGGAACGCCTTGCCGCAGCTCTTTCCCGTCCTCCGCCAGGATTGGTTCTCCCCGTTCATTGCCGCGTTCATCGGCCTGGGCATCGTGGAGGCGGCCTTCATGGCGGAAATCATCCGGTCGGCATTGCTTAGCATCGACGACGGACAGGCCCTCGCCGGCAGGGCGCTTGGGATGTCGCCCGTCAAGGTCATGCTCAAAGTTGTCCTGCCGCAGGCCATCCGTACCGCACTGCCTCCGACAGGCAATGAGTTCATCGGCCTCGTGAAGTTCTCCTCTCTGGCCTCCGTGATTTCCCTGCAGGAACTCCTGACCACGGCCCAGGTAGGAGTGAACATCACGTTCCGCTACGCCGAGTACTACGCCGCGGCAATCGTCTACTACCTCATCATCGTGAGCCTTCTGACGCTTCTCCAAAGCTACGTGGAGAAGAAATTCGTCTGGACGTCACGGTCCAAATCCAAGAAGCCTTCCATCCTGGAACCAGTCGGCCAAGGAGTGCAGTCATGACCCACAGCGGCCCGGAACTCATGCCGGAAACCTGGTCCACCAACGATCCCGTACTGAGCGTGCGGAACCTCCACAAGAGCTACCAGGACCAGCACGTCCTGCGCGGGGTCGAATTCGACATCCGCCAGGGACAAGTCAAAGCAGTGCTCGGCCCTTCCGGTTCCGGCAAGTCCACGATGTTGCGCCTCATGGCGCTCCTTGAACCAGCCGACGACGGCGAGATCCGGCTCCGCGGTCGGCGCATCGGTGTCCGCGAGAAAGCAAGCGGAGCCGTGGCCCTCCCCGAACGCGAACTCGCGAAGGAACGCCGCAACATCGGCATGGTCTTCCAGAAGTTCAACCTGTTCCCGCACCTGACGGCTTGCCGCAACGTGATGCTCGGGCTGACCTCCGTCAAGGGGATCCACCACAAAGAAGCCGAGGAGCAGGCCATGGCCATGCTCCAGCGCGTCGGCCTCTCGCACCGCGCCGGGCATTTTCCGTCGGAACTCTCCGGCGGCCAGCAGCAACGCGTGGCCATCGCCCGCGCCTTGGTGATGAACCCGGACGTCCTCCTCTTCGACGAACCGACCTCCGCCCTTGACCCCGAGTTGGTCGGAGAAGTCCTGGACGTCATGGAAAGCCTGGCCAACGACGGCATGACCATGATCGTCGTCACCCACGAAGTCCGTTTCGCCCGACGGGTGGCCGACGAAGTGACACTGTTCGACAGCGGCGTGATCGTGGAACAAGCAACCCCGGACGAGTTCTTCGACAACCCACAGCACCAACGCACCAGGAAGTTCTTGAGCCATGTCCACTAAGCATCGCCCCCTCGCCGTCTACACGGACATGGAAGACCTCGACTATTCCGCCGGCGTCGCACTGCTCAAAGACAACGGTTACGACGTCCGGTACCTCGGCACCCAGGATCCAGTGGTCATCGCGGAGCAGGCGAAGGACGCCGAAGCCTTGCTGGTGGGCTACGCGCCCGTGACCGCCGAGGTCATGGACGCCATCCCGCGCTTGAAGATCATCGCGCTGGTCTCGATGGGCTTCGACAACGTTGACCTGGATGCCGCCAAGGAGCGGGGCATTTGGGTCAGCAACCTTCCAGGCGTGGCCACCGAGGAAGTCGCTTCGCACGCGCTCGCGCTTGCCCTCGCCATCACGCGCGAAATCCCGTTCTTCCAGGGACGCGTGGCCGAGGGCGACTGGAACGGCCGCCCGGACAACACGGTGTTCCGCCTCAGCCAGGAGCGGCTGGGGCTGATCGGACTCGGGCGGATCGGCAGCCGTCTCGGGGAACTTGCCTCCGGCGTCTTCGGCGAGGTGGTCGGCTACGATCCGTACCTCCCGGACACTCCCACCACCATGGAGATGCTGGCCAAGGCAGGCATCCGCCGGACTGGCCTGGAAGAAGTCCTGGCAGAATCCGCCGTCGTGTCCTTGCACATGCCGCTCACGGACGAAACCCGGCACATCATCAACGCCGGGAGCCTCGCCACCATGCGGCAGGGCAGCTACCTGGTGAACGTGAGCCGCGGGCAGCTGATCGACGACGAAGCCCTACGCACCGCCGTCGACTCCGGCCATATCCGGGGCGCGGCGCTGGACGTGCTCGACGTCGAACCGGCACCTGCCGACCACCCGCTCATGAGCCACCCCCGGATCCTCGTGACGCCCCACGTCGGCTTCCTCTCGGAGTACACGCTGGCCGAATACGTCAGGATCCAGGCGCAGAACGTCATTTCCCAAGCCCGCAGCGGAGCCCCGGACACCCCGTTGTTCGAGCTGGCATCTGCCCGCTGAGTACCGGCCGTACCGCAAACTTCAACACGCAAAGGTCATTTCCATGTCATTCCTGGCATCCCATGAAACTTCAGCCGTGGCTCCCGCCTCGACGCTCTTCTACGGCGGCCGCATCCGGACCGTCGACGCCCTGAACTCCGTCGCGGAGGGGATGCTGGTCATCGGCAACCGTGTTGCCGCCGTCGGGACGCCGCAGGAGTGCCGCGATGCGGCGCTTAAGCTCACGACGGCGGTGCCCGCCGTCGTCGACCTTCGGGGCCGCACATTGGTGCCCGGCTTCATCGACCCGCACGCGCATCCCCTGATGTACGGACAACTGCTGTCCTGGGTGGATTGCGGCCCCGAGGCGGCACCGGATATCCCCACCATGCTTGAACTGCTGGCGAAGGCGGCGGCCGACAACCCGGGGGACACCCCGATCCGCGGCTATGGCTACGAGCACCGCAACCTTGCCGAGCAGCGCCATCCCACGCGGCAGGAGTTCGACACCGTCTCCACCACGCGAGAGGTGTACGTCATGAACGCGAGCGGCCACGGCGGAGTGGTGAACTCGTACGTCCTCGCGAAGGCCGGAGTGGACCGCGACACTCCCAACCCGCCGGGCGGAACGTTCTTCCGGGACGCCGACGGCGAGCTGACGGGCGAACTCTCCGACGCCGCTTGCGACATCCTCACGGGAGACGAAGGCGTCAAGCTGGGGCACCACGGACCGAACTTCCACCTCGGGGACAGCAAGGAACACCACCGCGCCCAGCTGCTGCACGCCCAACGCGAGTTCCTCAGCCACGGCGTGACCACCATCGGCGACGCGCAGGTGACCAAGCGCGAATTCGGCGCCTACCTGGACCTCGTGGAGCGGGGTGAACTGGTGACGCGGATCAACGCTTACTTCCTGTCGAGCCTCTTGGACGAGGTCCTGGAACTTGGTCTCGTGGACAAGTTCGGAGATTCACTCCTTTCCTTCGCCGGAATCAAGCTCTATGCCGATGGCACCTTGGGCGGCTGGACGGCGTACTTCCCGGAGGGGTACCGCGACGATCCTTGCCGCACCGGCTCGCTGTACCATGAGCCGGCCGAGTACCGCGCCCTCGTCGCCAAGGCGCACAACGCCGGGCTGCAGACGGCGACCCACGCCCAATCGCCCACCGCCATTCAGTTGGTGCTCGACGCCGTCAGCGAAGCTCTTTCGGTGTCGCCGCGGGAGGACCACCGGCACAGGATCGAGCACTGCGGACTGCCCACCTTGGAGCAGATCGACCGGATGGCCGAGCTCGGGATCATCCCCGTCAACCAGCCGCAGCACTACTTCAACTGGGGTCCCGGCGTCACGGATGCCATCGGTTCGCCGGGCGAGCGTTTCAACCCCCTCGGTGAATTCGTAGCCGCAGCGGTGCCCGTGACGATGAGCTCGGATGCTCCCGTGGCCGATCCCCGTCCGCTGGAGGCCATCCAGACGTCCGTGACCCGCAAGACCCGCTCCGGCGTCCAACTGGGCTCGGACGATCTTAAGATCGACGTCGTCGAGGCCCTCCGCGCCCACACGATCAACGGTGCGCAGGCCATGGGGCGCGAGAAGGACCTTGGTTCCTTGGAGCCGGACAAGCTGGCCGACTTCGTGATCCTCGCCGCTGACCCGCTTGAGGCGCCGGAAGGCGACATCAGCAGCATCGAGGTTGTGGAGACCTGGGTCAACGGCGTGCGGGTATACGCGGGCTGAGTGAACGCAGTGAAACCCCGACGTCGGCACCCAAGGTGGGTGCCGACGTCGGGGTTTTGTGTTGCTTGCGGCCGGACCCAA
>NZ_JAHHZS010000027.1 GCF_022606295.1 Arthrobacter bambusae | reverse complement strand
GTCGGCTCGCTCACCTTTATGGCCCTTTTGGCCGACGCCCGCTCACGCATGTCGCTAAAGGGTGGAACCTCTTGCAGATCATGTGAGCGGGCGTTGGCTGGGGAGGGGTTATATGTGAGCGGGCGTTGGCTGGGGAGGGGTTATATGTGAGCGGGCGTTGGCTGGGGAGGGGTTATATGTGAGCGGGCGTTGGGTTAGATGTTTCCCGTAGAGCCCGCCACGCCGCCGAGGAGTGCGGCCATGGTTCGCCAGCGGGCGATCTCGCAGCCGTCCGTCCGGCTGAAGCGGCTGCTGACCTCGCGCCCATGGAACCGGCCCGTGACCGTCGCCACCTGCGGGCCGCCGTATTGTTGGGTGCAAATCCGGTCCGGGCGGGGAACCGGAAAGAAGATCTCTTCGCCGAATTGCTCGACGGCGGCAAGCGCCGCGCGGGAGTCCGGAAGGGTCGAGCCTTCGGAAACTTCGCCGCCCGAGCCGAGCAGGACGAACTCGTAGTCAACGGCGCCTGGTGCCTCTGTCAGCGTGACGGTGAGTTCGACGTCGTACTTTCCTGTGCTTGAAGTCATTGCTGTCCTTCGTGAGACGGTGTTGGTACGAGGAGTTCCAAGAGCGGCTGCACTTCGTCGAGGACCCTGGCCCGGAGCGCCTGGGCCTCGGCGGCGAATGCCCTCTGATACTCAACGTACTCGGCCTTGCCCTGCGGTGTCTCGATCCTGATGGCCGGATACCCCCACTCTTCAAGGTCGTAGGGGGACGCCTGCATGTCCATGGCCCGGATCCGCCAGGACAGCTCGAAACAGTCCATCACCAGTTCGCTCGGCAGTGCCGGCGTCAGTTTGTACGCCCATTTGTAGAGGTCCATATTGGCGTGCAGGCAGCCGGGTTGCTCCATGGTGCGCTGGTTGTCCCGCGTCGGGGTGAGTTCGTTGAGCGGGGTGGCGTCAGGAGTGTAGAAACGGAAGGCGTCGAAGTGGGAGCACCGGATCCGGTTGTCCTCGACTACGGTGTCCGTGCCTTCGGAGCCGAGCCGCAGCTTGAGGTATTCGTGACGGAGGTCGAACTTGTCCTGGCGGTAGACCATGGCCCACTCGTGCAGCCCGAAGCAACCAAACTGGGCGGGCCGCGCAACGGTTCCGGCGAGGATGATGCCGGCGAAGCGAAGGGCCTCGGTGCGGTCGGCCACGAACCGGCTGCGGTCGAAGGTGACCGCCACGGTACCGGCGGGCAGTCCCGCGGACGCCAACGCGCCGTCGTCGAGCACTTGGTAATACTTCCACCCGGCCCGCTCGGCCGCCTTGGGGCCGGAGAGGACGACGCCGTCACCCGGATGCCAGCGCAGCAGCTGGCCGGGCTTCTGGGTGTAGTAGGTGAAGAGGAAGTCTTCGACCGGATGCTTCTGGCCGGCGGAGCGACGGGCCAAGTATGGCTTGGCGTAGCGGTCAACGCGTTCGTGGTGGGCAGCCTGCAGCGCGAGCCATTTCTCTTGCGCGAGGTGCTGGTATTTAAGCTCCGGCACCGCTTGAACCCAGAATGTCGGCGACAGCGGCCCAGGCGGAGATTTCGCAGCCGTCCGTCAGTTTGTAGGCGGACTCGACGCCCACTCCGTCAACGGCGCCGGTGACTATTGCCGTCTGGGGTCCGCCGTAGCGCTGGTCGCAGACTTGGTCGCTGGGGCGCGGCGTGCGCGCGAGGAGGGCGGGGTTTTTCTTCAGGGCAGCGCACGCTGCGGCTGCGGTGGGGTGGTGGCTTTCAGCGGCGGGGACGCCGCCGGTGCAGACGAGTGTGTAGCTTTCAGGGGCTGCCGTGGGGGAGAGCCTGACGATGATGGAAAGTTCGGCTTCCCCGCGGCCGGATGAGCTGGGCACGGTGGGGGAGAACGAAGGGGTCGGTTTGCCGCTGGGAGACGCCGTTTCGTCAGGTAAAAGTCCTGTGGGGCTGCTCGACGGCGGGGACGACGTGCTGCTGCCGGGCGCCGAGGTGCTGGGCGGGTTGCCTCCGGGACTCGGCGTGCAGGCGGCAAGGCCAGCGACGGCGAGGACGGCCAACACTGACCGGACTATTCGCAGGCGCATGGGGTCTCTCCTTGATTTATGCCAGTTTATCGCCCGTGCCGGCCGCATGGTGTTGCGTGGCTGCGATGAGCCCGGTCATTGCCCGGTGCAGTTCGGCTACTTCGGCCCGCGTGAGTTGAAGCCGCTCCATGATGGTTCCAGGCACGGCCGTCGCCTGTTGCCTGAGGGCGGCGCCGGCGTCGGTCAAGGCAATGGCGAGGGCCCTTTCGTTTCCGTGGATGCGGTTGCGGGTCACGAATCCTGCTTCCTCGAGTCGCCGCAGGATGGGCGAAAGGGTGGCTGGCTCGTGCAGGAGAGCTTCGCTGATGTCCTTGAGCGTGCGCGGGCTGCGTTCCCAGAGGGCCAGCATCACAAGGTACTGCGGATGAGTCAGCCCCATTTTTTCAAGCACCGGCTTGTAGACGCCCACCACGCTCCGCGACGCCACCGTCAGGGCGAAGCACAACTGACGCTCAAGCAAGAGGTCATCTTCAGGCGGGGCAGTGGTTTCGGGGGCAAGGGGTGTGCCTGCGGCAGCCATGGCGTACTCCGTTCCGTGTGGGCGACCGGGCTGTTCCGGTCGATAGTTAGTGCACTAATTGTTAGTGTACTCTTAAACGACAGCATCCTTTTGAGAGAGGGTAGACCACGTGGCCAAAGAGACCATGACCCAGAGATTCATGCGCGCAACCGGCAAGCTGCGGGTCATTTTCGGGCCGGCGCACAGCAGTTCCCTGGATCATGAAATGACTGAGGAGAACAAGCGCCTCCTCGTGCGGCGCCAGGCCGAAGCGCAGCAATGGGAGACCATCCGCAGGCCGGACGGCAGCACCTATGTGGTCCCCAAGAACCCGGACGACAAGTCCCTTCGCTAGCCCCCACCTCGATGGACGACCGCCCGGGCCTTTTGTGGCTTGCGGGCGTAAAATTGGCCTCACTGGAACCACTCAGCTCCAACCGCACGGCTGGACCTCGCAGCGGGGAAGGAGGTGGGAATTGTGGGACATGCACTCGATAGCTTTATGAAGGTCACAGATCGACTGCGCTTCTGGTTCGGCCCGGCAGCCCGGGGCGACATTGATGCGCCCGTAGTCCACAAGCATGACGACTTCGAGACGGCGTCGGAAGAAGACCTGGGGCATTTCGTCGTCGAAACAGACGACCAAGGCCACCACTACGGAATCCGCAAGGAAACCGCCTGAAGCCCTTTTTGCGGCTCCACGCCGCGGGGAAGCAAAAGAACCGGAGCGTAGGCTCCGGTTCTTTCACGTTAAGTACTTCAATTCCCGACGGCGGGCGCCCGGCTGTGCGTTCCCGTCCGGGGCCGGCTAGCGGCCGGTGCCGCCGTAGACGGTTGCCTCGGCGTCGCCGTCGAGATCGAACGCCTTGTGGATGGCGCGCACGGCGTCATCCAGCAGATCGGCGTGCGTGACCACGGAGATGCGGATCTCCGAGGTGGAAATCATGTTGATGTTGATGCCCGCGTCGGAGAGCGCCTTGAAAAAGGTGGCGGAGACGCCGGGGTGCGAACGCATGCCGGCGCCGATCAGCGAAAGCTTGCCGACGTTCTCGTTGTATTCGATGCTTTCGAAGCCGATTTCAGGCTGCGCGGCACGGAGGGCCGTCAGCGCGTCGGCGCCTTCCACGATCGGCAGGGTGAAGGAAATGTCCGTGCGGCCGGTACCGTGCGTGGACACGTTCTGGACGATCATGTCGATGTTCGAGTGTGCCTTGGCGATGACCTGGAAAATTGCGGCCGCCTTGCCGGGGATGTCCGGGACGCCGACCACGGTGACCTTGGCTTCTGAACGATCGTGTGCAACGCCGGAGATGATTGGCTGCTCCAAGGCAACTCCCTCTTGAATCGTGATCTTGTCGTCGGCGCTGGGAAGGACCCAGGTGCCTTCGTTCTGGCTGAATGAGGACCGGACGTGCAGGGGCACGCCAAATCGGCGGGCGTATTCCACGCAGCGCAAGTGCAGGATCTTGGCGCCGGAAGCTGCCAATTCCAGCATTTCCTCGCTGGAGATACGGTCGATCTTCGTGGCCGTGGAGACCACGCGCGGGTCCGCCGTGTAGATGCCGTCGACGTCCGTGTAGATTTCGCAGACATCCGCTTCGAGGGCGGCAGCGAGCGCCACGGCAGTGGTATCCGATCCGCCTCGGCCAAGCGTGGTGATCTCTCTGGTGCTCCGGGTCATGCCTTGGAAGCCGGCCACGATTGCCACGTGACCCTTGTCCAATGCAGTTCGGATGCGATGGGGGTCGACGTCGATAATGCGGGCCTTGCCGTGGATGCCGTCCGTGATCATGCCGGCCTGCGATCCGGTGAACGACTGGGCGGACGCGCCGAACTTGTTGATGGCCATGGCGAGCAGGGCCATGGAGATGCGCTCGCCCGCGGAGAGGAGCATGTCCATTTCGCGCGCGGGTGCGGAATCGGTGACTTGGGCGGCGAGATCCAGGAGTTCGTCCGTGGTGTCTCCCATGGCGGAAACCACCACAACAACTTCATTGCCGGCCTTTTGGGCGTCAACCACACGACGGGCAACACGCTTGATGCCTTCTGCATCGGACACCGAGGAGCCACCGAACTTCTGCACGATCAGCTGCTTGGTCTTGGCAGTCTGCGCGGTCAAGTCTTCGGTTTTCACTTCGGTCGTGGGCAAACTCATGCGCGCACCCTCACTGCTCAATTGGGGATCGTACGTTGCGTGGCCAGGTAGCGGCACGGCTACGTGGCTTATGTGGCCAGTTTATCGCCGGCCGCGGCGGGCGGGGGAATTGTGACCAAATCTCGGCCCTCGGGCGCATGCGGGGCGGTTTCGGCGTGGCGTACGATCAAGAAATACGCAGCCTGGGGGCATGTGGGCTCACGGGAATTGAAGCGTACTTGTTCTGTTTGGGGGAAACAGGTGAGTAGGGCATGTCCATAGCTGAAAGTTCAATCGTCCCGGACAGCGGCGCCCTCGGCGTATCCGCGGAAGGCGTCGCACGCCGCTTCGGCACGGTCCACGCAGTAGAGCACATCGATTTCCACGCGCCGGTCGGGAAGGTCACGGCGCTCATCGGACCCAACGGGGCAGGCAAAACGACGCTCCTTCTCATGCTTGCATCGCTCCTGCGGCCGGACTCCGGAACCATCAGGATCAACGGCCTTGACCCTCTCCGGGACAGCGCCGCCGCTCGGCTTCAGATCGGTTGGATGCCGGACACCCTGGGGGTGTGGGAGTCCTTGACCGCGCGCGAAATCCTGGTCCAGATGGCGCGGTTCTACCGCCTGCCCAAGGCCGGCATCGTGCACCGCGTTGCCGGCTTGCTCGAACTTGTCCGGCTGGATGGGCTAGCCGACCAGCCCGCCCGCGTCCTCTCCAGGGGCCAGCAACAAAGGCTCAGCCTGGCCAGGGCCCTCATCCACGACCCCTCTGTGCTTCTGCTCGACGAGCCTGCGTCCGGCCTCGATCCGGGATCCCGGGTGGAGCTCCGAACCCTGCTGCGCCGCCTGGCCGGGGAAGGGAAGGCCGTGGTGGTTTCCTCCCACGTGCTCAGTGAGCTCGATGAAATCGCGGACGGAGCGGTGTTCGTCAGCCAAGGCCGCACCGTGAAACAGCAGACCCTCGAGGAGGCTGCCCTGCAAGGCCGGCGCTACGCGATCACAGCCCTCGACAACGCGGCCCTCACCGCAAAGCTCAGCGAACTCGGGCTGGAATACCGGGTGGAAGCGGGCCGTCGCCCCTCGGTCACTTTGCTGTTGACGCACGACGACGGCGCTGCCGCCCTCTTGGGCGAACTCGTCCGGTCCGGCGTCGGCGTGGTTTCCTTCGCCCCCGCAGCCGGTGCCTTGGAAGAGACGTACATGAACCTGGATACGGAGAGGCCATGAGCGACGTGACTGAAACCATGCCGGGCCCGGCGGGACCGCAGGGAGCTACGGGAGGCTGGAACGCCGTCGTCGGCTATCTTGGCGGGATACGCGACGTGGTGGTCCTGGAGATGAAACAACGCTTGCGCTCCCGCGGCTGGTACATCATGGTGGGCATCTGGTTCTTTGTCGTCGCGATGGTCACGTGGCTGACCTGGCTCGCTTGGAACGCCAGCATGGAAGCGCGTCGCTCCACGATCCCGCCATCGGCGCTGGCCCCGCAGGACGGGGCGGGGTCCATGATCTTCGAGGTCGTGCTGGCTTTTGTGCTCCTGTTTGCCCTGCTCGTGGCACCGGCGCTGTCCGCCAATGCCATCAACGGAGACCGGGCCGGGGGCACGCTCGCCATCCTGCAGATCACCTTGCTGACCCCGGGCCAGATTCTGCGGGGCAAGTTCTGTGCGGGATGGCTCGCGGCGCTCGCCTTCCTGGCGACAAGCGCCCCGTTCCTTGTCTTCGGCATGTTCCAAGGCGGACTGACTCCGGGGCACGTGGTGGTTTCCTTGCTGATGCTCGCGGTGGAACTTGCCGTTGTCTGCGGGATCGGAGTGGGGATTTCTGCGCTCGCGGGGCGCCCCTTGTTCTCGATCGTGGTGACCTACTTGGTGGTTGCCGCGCTGGTGGTCGGATCGTTGATTTCGTTCGCGCTGGGGGCTCAATTGGCGCAGGGTACGGTGTTGGCCAATACTCCCGTTGGCCGTCCGTTGTCCTATGTTCCAGTGCAGCCGGATCAACAAGGGCAGCCGACTGAAGCGGTGCAGCCGGGCTACACCTGCGAGGGTCCCCTGGTGGAGCATTCGGCCGTCCGGACCGATCGCGTGGCATGGATGCTCGCGTTGAATCCCTATGTGGTGGTGGCCGACGCCATTCCTTATCCGGACCGGAGCGGATCGGCGTTCTACTCGGTCGGCATGATCGAGGGCATCAGCCAGGGTGCCAGGTCCGCGCTCGCCGGCCCGGACCACACCTTCACCTGTGCCAACGGCGTGCAGCAGCCGCAGTACCTCAAGCAGTCGACGCCCTTGTGGCCCCTGGGACTCGGCCTGCAAGTGCTCCTGACAGGTCTGCTCATGTGGCTCGGCTGGCGTTCGCTGCGGACGCCCGCCAGCCGCTTGGCCAACGGGACGCGGATCGCTTAAACCGGGCGGGTCGCCGGTTCGCGATCGGCGTGCTGCCTACATGAGGGCGTTGCGGCGACCCTCGAAGGCCCTTCCGAGGGTAACTTCGTCCGCGTACTCCAGGTCTCCGCCCACCGGGAGGCCGGAAGCAAGCCTGGTGACGGTGATGCCGATCGACTTCAGCATGCGGGCCAAATAGGTCGCCGTCGCTTCGCCTTCGAGGTTGGGGTCGGTCGCGATGATGATTTCCTGGATGGCGCCGTCGTTGAGCCGGGTCAGAAGCTCGCGGATGCGGAGTTGCTCGGGCCCGACGCCGGCAATCGGATTGATGGCGCCGCCGAGGACATGGTAGCGGCCGCGGAAGGACCGCGTCCGTTCCACCGCCAGGACGTCCTTGGATTCTTCCACCACGCAGATCACCGAGGGGTCGCGGCGCGGATCGCGGCAGATGTTGCACAGCTCCTGCTCGGTGACGTTGCCGCAGACAGTGCAGAACTTCACCCGTTCCTTGACTGTGGTGATGGCCGCGACCAGCCGCTTCATGTCCTCGGGATCGGCCTCAAGGATGTGGAAGGCCAGACGCTGCGCCGATTTCGGCCCGACGCCAGGGAGCCGGCCGAGCTCGTCGATCAGCTCTTGTACTGCGCCTTCGTACACAATGTCCTCGTTCATTCGGTGTGGACGCCGTTCCTGTTCGGCCGGCGTCTCGGTTTGGTGGCACCATTTTGCGGCGCCCGTGGGCCCTCGCGGGGTTCCAGGAGGTTTCCCGCCGAAGTCCGTGCGGCCCCGCGCAGGGTGTGGTTACGGCGTCCGGTTTCCAGCGGCTTATTAGCGGCGCATGCTGTCCAGCGACCGTTCTTCCAGTAGCTTCCCGCCCAGAATACGCTCGACGGCGGCCCGTCCAAAGACTCCCGACTCCTCGATCGTTTCGTCGTCCGCACTCGGGATGTCTTCCACCACGCTGCCGGGAGCGACGGCAGCCCGCGCCGGTGCTTTCTCGCGTCCAGCCATGGCTTCCGGGCTGTTGGAAAGCCGTTGGTACAGGCTCTGCTTCCCGGTCCCCGAAGGCGCCGACACTGTTGCTGGCGCTGGCGCTGGGGCAGGCGTAGTCGCGGGGACAGGTGCAGCGGCAGGCGCCGGGGTTAGTGCGGCCGCCGAGGCCTGTGGCTGGTGTGGAATCTGCGCGGCGGCAGGTTCATAGACGGGACTGGACGTAGCCGGCGCGGAGGCCGTGCTCGGACGGTCGGAGTCGGCAGAGGTGCCCGAAGCCGCGGAACCAACGTTGGATTCGGCGCCGACCACCCACGAGCCGGGCGCGTGCTCGACGGCCCTGGACCACGGATCTTCCGAGGCATTGGACTTCGGCTCCGGAGATGCTTTGGTGGAGCGCTCGTTCGCGGGGGCAGAACCGGCGGAGGCTGGGGCGTTCGACGCCGAGGCGTCGCCCAGTGGCGATGCGGTCGGGGCCGGGGCGGCGGCGCCGGCCGTGGAAGTGAAGCCCGAAGGAGCCGACGGTTCCCAATCCATGGGCGGTTCTTCGTCCAGCGGCGGAGCGTCCTCGTCCCGCGGGGCACCCCAGTCATCGTCCGAATAGGAATAGTCAGCAGCCGGTTCTGCCGGTGCTGCTGCGGACGACGCAGCTGCTGCGGCCGGCGATGCCATGGCAGTCGCCGGGGCCGGAGCCTCCGCAACTTCCGAGGCGGGCTGAACGTGCTCCGCCGGTGCCGGGGCCGTGTGGGTTGGAGGCGTTGGGGTTGGTGCCGTGGGGGCTAGTGCCGGCGGTGCGGTGGCGGCATCGGGCTTGTCGGCTTCCAGGGCCGCATGGCTTTGCGCCGCAGGGGCAAGTCCCCATGCGGTATCCACAGCGGAGGACGCCGTGGGAGAGGCGCCACCCCCGGCAGGGGGCGCCGGGTCAGCCGGTGCTTTTGGGTTTGGTTCAGAGCTACCTGAGCTGTTGCCGCCGACGATTGACGTGATCTGGCAGTCGATGCCGATCGTCTTGTGGATGGCTTGGCGAAGGTTCTCGGCATGGTCTGCGCGGCTGAAGGCGCTCGCAAGTCCGTCCGTGCCGAATGCCAAGGTCAGAAGATGGCCGTCGAATTGTGCCACCTGCGCGTTCGCTCCGACCAAGGCCCAGCTGCTGCGCTTGATCTTGGTGAGCGTTTGGAGGATTTCGGGCCAAGCCCGCCGGATGACTTCTACATCGGCGCCACCCGTAGCGGGCCGCGCGGCCGGTGCGGATGCTGGCTGTTGTGCGGTCGGCGACGGCGCCCCGGGTACTGACTGTTCCGCGGGCGCAGGCGCCGAAGCCTGGGCAGGTGCGGGCGTTTGCTGGGGTGCCGGGGTTGGAGCTGCTGCCGCCACGGGTCGGGGCTGGTCCTGATTTGCCACTGGTTGAGCCGATGGCGCAGGGGCAACGGGCAGTGCCGCAGAAGCTTGCGCCGTTTGTTCGGGTGCAGGGCGGCTGGACTGCTGCCGCGTTTCATCCACGGGCCAGTCGGTAGTGGACACTCTCGGCGGTGTCAGTTGTTCCCGGGACGGTTCCCCGGTTGCAGGCGCAGGTTCATGGCCGGGAACCGGTGCCTCAGCGACGTCGGCGGGCCTGGTCGAGGCTGCCCGAGGCGTTGGTGAGTGGAGCGCTGGCGAGGCGGGAGCGGGACTGGCGTCCGCCGTCGGGCGTTCCATCGGGTGATCAGCCGGGCGGCCAGTTGGGGCCGCGGAAGTGGAAGGCGCTGCAGCAGCTTCAGGCGGAGTCTGGGCTGCCGCGGGAGGAAGCGACTCGCCGTAGTTGAGGCGGCGTTCGACGCGGTCGATCCGGGCCGCGATGCCACGTTCGGTCTGCTCGGAACTGGGCAGCAGGATCCGGGCGCAGAGCAGCTCGAGATGGAGCCGGGGCGACGTCGCGCCGGTCATTTCAGTGAGTGCGGTGTTAGTGACGTCCGCGGCACGGGAGAGCTCGGCGGCGCCGAGGTTGTTGGCCTGGCTGCGCATGCGGGCGATCTGGTCCGCCGGCATGCCACGGAGGATGGCTTGGGCGCTTTCCGGCATGGCTTGGACGATGATGAGGTCGCGGAACCGCTCCAGCAGGTCCTCGACGAAGCGGCGGGGATCGTGCCCGGTTTGGATGACGCGGTCCACGGCCCGGAAGACAGTGGCGGAATCGGATGCGGCGATTGCTTCCACCACGTCGTCGAGCAGAGAAGCGTGCGTATAACCGAGTAGTGCGACGGCGAGCTCGTAGTCCAGGCCGTTGGGACCGGCGCCGGCCATCAACTGGTCCAATACGGAAAGCGAATCGCGCACGGAACCACCGCCGGCCCGGATGACGAGCGAGAGCACGCCGGGAGCCACGGGCACGTTTTCCTGTTGGCAGAGAAGCTCGAGGTACTGCATCAGGGGCTCGGGCGGTACCAGACGGAAGGGATAGTGGTGTGTGCGGGAGCGGATGGTCCCGATGACCTTGTCCGGCTCCGTGGTGGCGAAAATGAATTTGATGTGCTCCGGCGGCTCTTCGACGATTTTCAGCAGCGCGTTGAAGCCGGCGGAGGTGACCATGTGGGCTTCGTCAATGATGAAGATCTTGTAGCGGTCCCGGACCGGGGCGAAGGTGGCGCGTTCGCGGAGATCGCGGGCGTCGTCCACGCCGCCATGGCTGGCGGCGTCGATCTCGATGACATCGAGCGAGCCGGAGCCGCCTCGGGCCAGCTCGACGCAGCTGTTGCATTTGCCGCAAGGAGTGTCCGTAGGGCCTTCGGCGCAATTGAGGCAGCGGGCGAGGATTCGGGCGGACGTGGTTTTTCCGCAACCGCGGGGGCCGGAGAAGAGGTAGGCGTGGTTGACCCGGTTTTTGCGCAGGGCCGTCATGAGCGGCTCGGTGACGTGTTCCTGCCCGATAACGTCCGCGAAAGAATCGGGGCGATATCTGCGGTAAAGAGCAGTAGTAACAGTCACAGGGGAAACCTACCTATAGGGACTGACATTTAAATAAGAGACCCCTCATGCACCCGCCAGAGCCCATCTACCCTTGCTACCTTCCGGTCCTGGGGGAGTTCAACAGGATGACGCCACATGAGGGGCCGTCGACAAGCTTACCCGAAGTTATCGAGCCCTCCGAATCTGCGGACATGTGCCTTGCGGGAGCCGGGAAATGGACATGTCCCTTCGGCGCTCGGAGGTTCCAATGGACATGTCCCCTTTGAGAGCCAAGGAGTGGACATATTGGGACTATGTCCGGTCCTCGTGAGCAGGGGAGGGCATGTCCAGTTGTTAGGGGAGGGCAGGTCCGGGGGGCTAGCGCCAGCCGTTCACGGGCCACGTCATGAAGGCGGGCTCCTCATAAGGGTGGGCTGCGCGCAGGGCCCGGACTACGGCGTCGAGCATGTCCGCCTCAACGACGCACTCGACCCGGATTTCGGGCACGGTTTCGCCTTGCCCGACCATTCCGATGAACGGTTGCGCTCCCCGTAAGGGAGTGAAACGTCCCGTGCCCGGAGTGGTGAAGGAGCAATGCGAATAGTCGCCGATTCTTCCGGCCCCGGCATCGCCGATCGCGGCCAGTAAGCCCTCGCTATGGGATGCCGGGACGTAGACAACGAGGGCGTGCAGTTGGCTCATTCCACCATCCTTCCAGTGTCCGCTCAAAAACAGGTCAAAGGATGGTTTCCAATCTCCATTGCCAAACCGCTGAGCCCAGCGGACTATAGGTATGTACACCGATTGGGGCAATCTCAAGATTGTGAGGTGCAGGGCCTGGTTTCAGGGGCTGGACCCAGCAGCTCAACGGAGTGCCGGAGGAATGGACGCATTGGGGGCGTCCATTTTTACGTTTAAGCGCACGCAGGTCCTGCACGACACCATGAAAGTCCCGATTGGGCGATGCCGAAATTCTCGGGTACAGTGGAGTCTGCTTTTGATTCAGAAGCAATGGAGAATTCGCCTAGCGGCCTATGGCGCACGCCTGGAACGCGTGTTGGGTTAACGCCCTCGGGGGTTCAAATCCCCCATTCTCCGCGTTTGGCCCCGGTCTTTGGACCGGGGCCTTTTTGCGTTCCGGCCCTATTCGAACCGGGGTCGGATTCCGCCAATCAACCCCAACCCTAAACCCGCTCGGCAGCAACCCGCTCCAACACTTCCCGGCAGGCGAGGATCGCCGGGTGGATCCGGCCTGCCGTGCGCGTCGACGTGAAGACTGTCCGCGTGGGAAGCCCGGGGAGATCGAGCAGTTGGACCGGCGTCGTCCGGCCTGTCCACACGAGGTCCGGCATGAGCGCCACGGCATTGCCGGACTCGATAAGCCGGATTTGCGCTTGAAGGTCGGCGGTTTCGTAGCGGACATCGGGCTCGAAACCGGCGGTGCGGCATGCTTGCTCCGCCCAGTGTCGCGATGCCGCACCGTGCGGTTCCATGACCCATGGCAGCGAAGCCGTGTCAGCGAGCGAGGAGATCGATTCCCCGCCGAGGCCAAGCGGGGGAGTGGCCAGCCTGATGGCGTCGCTGGTCAGGGTGGCCCGGTCCAGGCCGGGGTGGTGCGGTGCGGCGTGCCCGGGATATTGCTCGGCCACCACGATGTCGAAGTCCCGCGCCCACGTTTCGTAGAGCGCGGTCTCGGGTTCGCGCTGGATCATCTCCACGCGCACTTCGGGATACTCGCCCTTCATGATGGTGAGGAAGTCCGGCATGAGTGCGAGGGCGGCGGTTTGGAATACGGCCAGCCGCACCGTGCCCGTCACCGTCGAGAGGGACGCGGCGAGGTCCGTCTCTGCCCGCTCGAGGGTGGCCAGCAAGGACGCGGCATGCTCTACAAGGATCTCGGCCTGCGGCGTCAGCTGGACCCGGCGGCCGGATTTTCTCAGCAGTTTCACGCCGGCTTCCTTCTCCAACAAGGTCAGCTGCTGGGACACGGAGGATGGGCTGTATTTCATCGCGTCCGCCACTTCTGCGAGCGTTCCGCGGATCTTCAGTTCGTGCAGCAAGCGCAGCCTGCGGACGTCCAGCATTCGGCTCTCCAGAAGGTTCGAGAAATCTAATGAATATTCTTCAGAAAAGATCGCTTTTCCTAATCTGATTGTAGATCCATACTGATGGAAACAAAGCACTCTACGCACCAAAAGGAACGAAGCGCATGAGCACACCAACCCGGGATTCGAGCATCGACGCCAGGACACAATCCACCCCGGAAAGCGGACACCTCCAGGAGCTGGCCCACGAAGCCATCCAACTGGTTCGACACTGGCTCACCGAAGCCTCGAAGGTGCCCGTTGACGTTTCCGCACAGCGCCTCGCCGGCGTCCTCAAGGACCCGAACGGCCTGGACTTCACCGTGGGATTCGTCGACGGCGTCATCCGCCCCGAGGATCTGACCGTCGCCGGCCGCAACCTGGCCAAGCTTGCCCCGAAGGTCCCGGCCTTCCTGCCTTGGTACATGCGTGCCGCTGTGCGCACCGGTGGCGTGATGGCCCCGGTGCTGCCGCAAGTGGTCATCCCGATCGCCCGCAAAGTCCTCCGTGACATGGTGGGCCACTTGATCGTGGACGCCACGGACGCCAAGCTCGGGCCCGCCATCGCCAAGATCAAGCAGAACGGCGTCCACCTGAACGTGAACCTGCTGGGCGAGGCCGTCCTGGGCGAACGCGAAGCCAGCCGGAGGCTCGAGGGAACCCTCAAGCTCCTGGCCCGCGACGATGTCGACTACGTCTCCATCAAGGAGTCCTCCACGGTGGCCCCGCACTCGCTGTGGGCCTTCGACGAAGCGGTGGACCACGTGGTGGAGAAGCTCACGCCGCTCTACGAGCTGGCCGCATCGTTCCCCAAGCCCAAGTTCATCAACCTGGACATGGAGGAATACAAGGACCTCAGCCTGACCATGGCCGTGTTCACCCGGATCTTGGACAAGCCCGAATTCAAGAACCTCGAGGCCGGCATCGTGCTTCAGGCCTACCTCCCGGACGCGCTTTCCGCCATGCAGGAACTGCAGGAATGGGCGTCGGCCCGCCGCGCAAACGGCGGCGCTCCCATCAAGGTGCGCGTCGTCAAGGGCGCCAACCTGCCCATGGAGCAGGTCCAGGCATCCATCCAGGGCTGGCCGCTCGCCACCTGGGGCACCAAGCAGGATTCGGACACCAACTACAAGCGCGTCCTCAACTACGCCCTCACCCCGGAACACATCGACGCGGTGCGCATCGGCGTCGCGGGCCACAACCTCTTCGACGTTGCCTTCGCGTGGCTGCTCGCCAAGGAACGCGGCGTCACGAAGGGCATCGAGTTCGAGATGCTGCTCGGCATGGCCACGGGCCAGGCCACGGCCGTCCGCAAGGACGTCGGCAGCCTCCTGCTCTACACTCCGGTGGTGCACCCGGGCGAGTTCGACGTCGCCATCGCCTACCTGATCCGCCGCCTCGAAGAAGGCGCCAGCCAGGACAACTTCATGTCCGCCGTGTTCGAGCTCAGCGAAAACGAATCGCTGTTCGAACGCGAGAAGCAGCGCTTCCTCGCCTCCCTCGCGGAGCTGGACGACGCCGTTCCGGCGCCCAACCGGACCCAGGACCGCAACCAGCCCGCGGCCTCCACGCCAAACCATGGTTTCGCCAACACTCCGGACACCGATCCTGCCCTGCCCGCCAACCGGGCCTGGGGCCGCGCCATCCTGGACCGCATTCCTGGCTCCACCGCCGGCAACGCGATTGTTGACGCCAGCAAGGTCAGCGACTCCCAGGAACTGGACCGCATCATCGCCACCGCGGTGGAACACGGCAAAGCGTGGGGTGCCATGCCGGCCGCAGAGCGCGCAGCCATCCTGCACCGAGCAGGCGACATCCTGGAGTCCCGCCGCGCCGAACTCCTCGAGGTCATGGCCTCCGAGACCGGCAAAACGATCGAGCAAGGCGACCCCGAAGTCAGCGAAGCAATCGACTTCGCGCACTACTACGCGGAGCGGGCCAAGGACCTGGAAACGGTCGACGGCGCCACGTTCGTCCCGGCGAACCTCACCGTCGTGACCCCGCCGTGGAACTTCCCCGTGGCGATACCCGCGGGCTCCACGCTGGCGGCACTCGCGTCGGGATCCGCCGTCGTGATCAAACCCGCAAAGCAGGCCCGACGCTCCGGTTCCGTCATGGTGGACGCGCTGTGGGAAGCCGGCGTGCCGCGCGAAGTGCTGGCGCTCGTGCAGCTCGAAGAACGCGAGCTCGGCACCCGGCTGGTCTCCCACCCGAGCGTTGACCGCGTGATCCTCACCGGTGGCTACGAGACCGCCGAGCTCTTCCGCTCCTTCCGGCAGGACCTCCCGCTGCTCGCGGAGACCTCGGGCAAGAACGCCATCATCGTCACGCCCCACGCGGATCTCGATCTTGCCGCCAAGGACGTCGTGTACTCCGCTTTCGGGCACGCCGGACAGAAGTGCTCCGCCGCTTCGCTCGTGATCCTGGTGGGTTCCGTTGCCACGTCCGAGCGCTTCCACAACCAACTCGTGGATGCTGCCCGCTCGCTCAAGGTGGGCTACCCGGAAGAGGCCACCACCCAGATGGGCCCGATCATCGAGGCGGCCAACGGCAAGCTCCTCAACGCGCTGACCACCCTCGGTGAAGGCGAGACTTGGGCCGTGAAGCCCGAGAAGCTGGACGAGACCGGACGTTTGTGGTCGCCGGGGATCCGCTTCGGCGTGAAGCGCGGCTCCTACTTCCACCTGACCGAGTTCTTCGGCCCGGTCCTCGGCGTCATGACGGCGTCCACCTTGGAAGAAGCCATCGCCATCCAGAACGAGATCGAATACGGACTCACCGCAGGGCTGCACTCGCTCGATTCCGATGAAATGGGCGTCTGGCTGGACACCATCCAGGCCGGCAACCTCTACGTGAACCGCGGCATCACGGGCGCCATCGTCCAGCGTCAGCCGTTCGGCGGCTGGAAGAAGTCCGCCGTGGGCGCTGGCACCAAGGCCGGCGGACCCAACTACCTGGTCGGACTGGGCAGCTGGGTTCCCGCAGAGCCCGGCGCCAAGCGCGGTGCCACGCTCAAGGGTGCGGCAGCTTCGATCCTTGCCGCTGCCAAGGCGGCAGGACCGCTTGTTAAGGCCGGCGAAGCAGAAACCCTGCAAAAGGCGCTCTTCAGCGACGCCGAGGCATGGGCCACGGAATTCGGCACCCGCAAGGACGTCTCCGGCCTGAGCGCCGAACGCAACGTCTTCCGCTACCGGGCCATCCCCGTGACCATCCGCCTGTCGGAGGGCGGGAAGCTCGTCGACTTGCTTCGCGTCGTAGCAGCCGGGGCAGTGGCGGGTTCGGCACTCACGGTGTCCTCCGCCGTCGAGCTTCCCGAAGCCGTGGTCGCAGCGTTCGCGGGACTCAACGTGAGCACCCGCATTCAGAACGATGCCGAATGGCTGGCTTCGGCGGCTGCCATCAACGGTGGCCGCATCCGCCTGATCGGCGGGGACAGCAGCGCCCTGAGCGCCGCGACGGGCGGTCGTCCCGACGTCGCGATCTACCACGGCGCGGTGACCCCGGCCGGACGCATCGAGATGTTGCCGTTCCTGCACGAGCAGGCCATCAGCATCACGGCGCATCGCTTCGGCACTCCGAACCACCTGTCGGACGCGCTGATCTAGCGACTCAGCAGGGAAGCAGGGAAGCCCGGCGGGACGGCCACAAGCCGTTCCGCCGGGCTTCCTTGCGCTTATGCTTCGTACCCCAGGCGCCGCAGCCGTTTCCGGGCGGCCTGTTCGCTGGGACCGCTGCGGCCCAACGTCAGGCGCACGACGGCGAGAACCACCCGGGCCGCGAGAATCGACGGGAAGGGGATGGGGCCAAACCGGGCTTTTTCCAGTCCCAGAAGTTCGCGGTACCGGGGCTCCAGGCTGGCCACGGCCGCGGCGAACAAAATCCGGTAACCGGGTTGCAACGACGCTTTCAACGGGGGGTACCTGATGAAGTCGATGGTTTCCCTGAGCCGCTCGTCTGCGCGGAGATGGCCGGAGGCGTACCACTGGTCCATTTCCGAGGCCACCTCGGCGAGGTTCAGGGGAGGATCCTCGACTCCCATGAGGCGGCCTGCCTGGGCCCACTCGCGGATGTAGGCGTCGGCGCCGCCGGGGACCGCCCCGCCCCAGATCCGGTGCGCCGCCACGAAGGAATCCGCATACGCAACGTGGACCCAGCGGAGAAGCTCGGGATCATTGGCCGAATACTCGCGGGTCTGTCCGTGCGCGTCGATGTAACTGCCTTTGACGGAGTCATGGACCCGCCGCACGAATTGGGTCGCCGTGTGGGCCGCGTCCATGGAGCCGTAGCTCACGGTAAAGATCCAACGGATCGTGTTTGCCAGCCGTCCGAGGGGATCCCTTTTGAAGCTTGAATGGTCATAGACCCCCGCCAAGGCGCCGGGGTGCAGTGCCTGCATGAGCAGTACCCGGATTCCGGCGACGATGGTGGACATGGAGCCGTGGACAGCCCAGACGGCCGAGCCGGGAAGGTGGTAACCGGGGTCGTTTCCTTCCGCAAGCCGCAGCACCCAGTCGGGAGTGGACTGCGGGTGACCCGTAAAAGTCATCCTCAGTTCCGCTTGCCACTTCTTCAGGAAGGTGACCATGGTCCATTGTCGCGCAGCATTCCGTTGGCGCAAGCGCCGGGCGGCTGTGAAACAGCGGTAACCGGTTAATGCAGAGGTGCCGGCCCGCTGTGGAACCAGCGGGCCGGCACCTCTAACGCGGATCCGCTTAGGCTGCGGGCTGTTCGGCAAGTCCCCGACGGCGGCGCGCCGGGGACGCTGCCACCAGCAGTGCCGCGATTGCCACGGCAGCGCTCAGGACCAGGCCGGGCCGGTACTGATCGAGCATGGCCGCGGCGCTGAGCGTGCTGCTGGTGCCTGCGTCGTGCCCGCTCACGATCGCAGTGGTCACGGCAAGGACCAAGGCCGCACCAACCTGCGTGCTGGTCTGGATGAGTCCGGCAGCCAGCCCCTGCTCTGAATCTCGGATACCGGCGGTGGCTTGGACATTGATGGAGGGGAAGGCCAAGGCGAAACCGATGCCCAGGAGGATGACCGAGGGAAGGATATCCAGGACGTAGTTCGGTGAGGTTCCGACGCGGAGGAACAGGACATAGCCCAGTCCCAGCGAGGTCAGGCCGGTGAGGATGAGCTTCGGAGCTCCGAACTTCTCGATGAACCTGTCCGCGAAGGGGGCGCTCGTTGCCACCAGGAGCCCCGTGGGAAGCAAGGCAAGCGCCATGCCCAGGGGAGACCAGCCGAGCACGGACTGCAAGTACATCGTGAGGATGAACTGGAAGCTCAGGTATGAGCCGAACAATCCAATGGCGCTCAGGTTGGCGCGGGCCACCCAGCCTTCACGAAGGATGCCGAAGCGGATGAGCGGGTGCTTGACGCGGTTTTCGATGACGGCGAAAGTTGCCAGCACAGCAGCAGAGATGGCGAATCCGGCGATTGTTGCCACAGATCCCCACCCCTTCTGCGGAGCTGAAACCAAGGTGTACACCAGGCCAAGCATGCCGAGCGCGAGGGTGACTGCGCCCCAGACGTCGTGGCCGCTCTCCTCCGTGGACGGCTTGTCCCGGGGGATGAACAGCATGCCGAGAAGCACGACGGCCACGGCGATCGGCACCGAGACCAGGAAGGTCCAGCGCCAGCTCAGGCTGGTCATGAGCCCGCCCACCACCAACCCGAGTGAAAAGCCGCTCGCGCCGAAAGTGGTGAAGATGGACAGTGCCTTGTTGCGCTCGCGGCCTTCAGCGAAATTGGTGGTGATGATGGAGAACCCGGTAGGGGCAGTGAATGCCGCGGCCAGGCCCTTGATGAAGCGTGTGGCGATCAACAGGGTGGGATCGTTCACGAGGCCGCCGAGGAGCGATGCTGCGGCGAACACGGTCAAGGCGATCAGGAAGATCCGACGCCGGCCCAGCAGGTCGGCGAGCCGCCCGCCAAGGAGCAAGAGGCTCCCGTAGCCCAGGACGTAGGCGGAAACGATCCACTGGAGGGAATCGGTTCCGAGGTGGAGTTCATGCCCGATGGAGGGAAGGGCCACGCCCACCATGGAAACGTCCAGGCCGTCGAGCGCCAGAACTGTGCACACCACCATAAGCAGCAGCCACTGGGCCCGGGTCCAGCGGACGGCTGTATGGAGCTGCTCGGCAGATCTCGTGAGGGTGCTTGGTGAAGTCATGAAAATCAATCTATATGACACGTCATTCAATGACAAGGAATATGACTTGGAATCTTATGACATGGACTTTATCTAGGGTTGCTACTAGAATCGGGCCATGGCAACAACGCAGGATCGCCAGCTGGTTGAGCAATGGCGCAGCATCCAGAACTCGTACTTCCGCACCGCGGCCGCCATCGACCGTGCCCTCGAAGCCAAGTTCGACATCGGCCTGAACGAATTCGAAATCCTCGATCTCGTTGCCGAAAGCGTTGACTCTGCCTGCCGCATGAAGGCGCTCGGGGAGCGGACCCCCATGACCCAGAGCGCCGTTTCCAAGGTTGTCGACCGCCTGGAGAAAGCCGGACTCGTCTCCCGCGTAACCTGCGCTGATGACCGCCGCTCGCTGTACCTCGAGCTGACCGAGGCCGGCCGCGCGCTCCATTCGGATGCCGCCGTCGAGCACCGCGCGTTGCTGAAAGAGAACCTCGGCGAGTAGCCCGCTACGGCCCGGCGAGTGTTCCGCGGACCGGCCGAGTATGAAGTCGAGTGTTCCCATTCGATTTCATAGCGGCCACAATGGGACAAGCGCGCCCGTACTTGGGGATGAGCGCCTGTCTCAGGAGCCGCTGTGGGAAAGCATCATGAGTCTGGCCAGGTCATCGACCTGGTGCTCACAAGAAAATTTGGCCGGGTCCTTTCGGCTTGCCTCCTCGCTGTCCTGGTGATCCTCGCTTTCGGCTTCCAAGGGCCCGGTTTGGGCGGACCTGGAAGCCATGCATCGTTGGCCATGGGCCAGGTGGAACCCGGCATGCTACCCACGGATGGCGCCACTGCCAGCGCGCAGGAGACCGCGCCTCAAAGCCCGGCATCGGCCCCGGTCGTCGCGGCCGACAAAGCCACGGTGTCCTTTGAACGTTCCCCGGTCCAAACCCTCGACAAGAACGGCATAGGCACCCTCAATGTCGCGTCGAGCTCCCTCGACCGGCCCCCTGCCGGGAAACTCTATGCGCCGCTCGAGGTGCTGGTTCCGAGTTCTCCTTTCGGATTGCGGATCGATCCCATTACCGGATTGCCGGGAGAGTTCCACTGGGGCCAGGATTTTGCCGCGGCTTGCGGCACGCTCGTCTACGCGGCCGACTCCGGCGTGGTCCGGGCCGTGGGATGGCATCCGTGGGGCGGCGGCAATCGCGTGGAAATTGACCACGGCAACGGCTTGGTCACCACGTACAACCACCTGCAGGGAATCGCAGTGACCAAGGGGCAATCGGTCCGGGTAGGCGAGGTCATCGCCAGGGTGGGAACCACGGGTTCCTCGACTGGTTGCCACCTGCATTTCGAGACCATTCTCAACGGCGTCTACACCAACCCGATGAACTGGACGTTCCTGCCCACCAAGCAGGTGGATCCCCTCGGCGATATCGCGATGGTCAGCTATCAGCCAGGTTCCGCCACCGCGACCTCGGCGGGCTCCGTCTGGTCCATTCCCGGTGCCGTGCCGACCGACCCGGGGGCCGTGGCCGCCGGACCGGCGGTGACGGGCGGGGTGCAGGAGGCGAAGGTTGCGCCGAGCCCTGCTGCCACGGCCACGCAAAGCCCGACGTCGACGGCGTCACCCACCGGGACGCCGACTAAGTCGCCGACGCCGACGCCGACTCCCACCGGGACGCCGACTAAGTCGCCGACGCCGACACCGAGCCCCACCGGGACGCCGACTAAATCGCCGACGCCGACACCGAGCCCCTCCGGGACGCCGAGCCCGTCGCCGGCCCCTATCAGGACGCAGACTCCTACCGGGACGCCGCCGCCGACGGCGACAGTTCCGCCTACGGTGACCGCACCGCCCACGGCGGCGCCGACGTCGAGCCTCCCTGCTTCGGTGCCAACCGTTCCCGCGACGCCGGCACCCACCTCACCCGCGCCGTCGGCACCCACCTCACCCGCGCCGTCGGCCACGCCAACAACCAAAACGGCGGTTCCCAAGCCCTGAGTCGTCCCATTCCTTTGGTCCCGCCCCACACCACTGCCGCGCGTAGACTCGAATGCGGCAGTTGCCGAGGTTCCACGTCGTAAGGAAGCGATTCAATGTCCCTGCTCTACAGCATTCCCCTGACGTTCAACGACGGCTCCGAGGGCGATTTTGGGCGTTTCGAGGGCAAAGCCGTACTGGTAGTCAATGTGGCTTCGAAGTGCGGTTTCACGCACCAGTACTCGGGACTTGAGGTGCTCTACGAAAAATACCGCGACCGCGGATTCGAGATCCTGGGCGTGCCGTGTAACCAGTTCGGGGCACAGGAGCGGGGTTCCGACGCAGAGATCGCGGACTTCTGCCAGCGCAATTTCGGAGTCTCGTTCCCGCTCGCGAGCAAGTCCAAGGTCCGCGGCAAGCACCAGCACCCCCTGTATGCCGAGCTGACCCGGACTGCTGACGGCTCCAAACCGCAGAAGGTGAAGTGGAACTTCGAAAAGTTCCTCGTGAGCCGCGAAGGCGAGGTGCTCGCACGCTTCCCGTCCGCCGTCGAGCCCGATTCCGGGGAGCTCATCGACGCGCTCGAAGATGCCTTGGCCTAAGCTCTCCGGAGGGAGCCCAGGCTGGCTCCCGCGTTGAGCGCCTCGCGGTTATCAACAACGATTTCACCGTCGACGACCGTCAGGATCACCGGCGTCTGCGCAAATTCGTCCGGTGCCGTGGTCAGGGGATTGTGCCGGACCACCGTCAGATCTGCGCGGGACCCCGTTTCCACAATGCCGCCTTCCTCGCCGACGGACTTCCAGTATTGGCTCGTGTAACCTTCGAGCGCGGCCCGCGCGGACAGCGCCTGCCGGGGTTGGACGGGTTCGACGTCGGGCCGGCCGGCCGGGCGGCGCGTCTGGGCTGAGGCGATGATCGCCCGCGGGTCGAAAGGGGCGATGGGCCAGTCCGAACCGAGCGCTACGATGGCTCCGGCGTCGCGGAGATCGCGGGTCCGCCAGGCGTGATTGGCCCGTTCGCTGCCAAGCCTGCGGGACCAGTTGTCGGTGTGGTCGGCGCGGCTGTAGAGGGCGCAATGCGTCGGCTGCAGGCTCGTTGCGGCACCCGCGCTGATGATTTCCGCCAGGACCGAATCCGGGATGGATTCGATGTGCTCGATCCGGTGGACGGTGCCGTTCTTGGGGAGGGCTCCGATGGTCCGCGCGACGAAGGAAACGGCCTGGTCGCCGATGGCGTGCGTGGTGGTGGGGATCCGGTGTTCGTGGAAGAACTTCATGGCTGCGGCGAGGGCTTCAGGATCGTGCCAGAGCGGATGGAGTGATTCTCCGTGGGTATCCGGTTCAAAGAGCCAGGCCGTGCCGTTGTCGATGGTTCCGTCCATCATGAGCTTGATGCCGTGAACATGCCAGCGTCTTCCGTGCCTGCCCTGCATCGCGAGCATGGCCTTCAAGTCCTCCTCGGTGGCGCCGGGCATGACCCACGGGGAGATGCGCAGCCGGATGGCGAGCTCGCCTCTGCGTTCGAGGGCTTCCAGCACTTCCAGGGTGTCCGGGGCCCCGAAGTCCAGCATCTGGCCGGCTACCAGCCCGGCTTCGGCCATGGACCGCAGGAGTTCCCCGAGTTCGTCGACCCGCTGATCGAAGGAGGGCTGGGGGAGGATTCCGCGCACGAGGTCCTGGGCGGTCATTTCGTAGAGCATGCCGTTGGGCTTGCCGTCCTGGTCGACGCCGACATAGCCGGTGCTGGGAAGCTCTTCCGTTCCGGTGACCCCGGCGAGCTTGAGGGCGGCGTCGGAGACGAGTGAGGCGTGGCCGTCGAACAGGGTGATGAAGACGAGTTCGTCATCGAGGATGCCGTCGAAGAGGGAGTTGTCGAAGACCGCGTCCCCGAAGATGGCAGGGTCGAGGCCCCAGGCGAACAACCAATCGGAGCCGACGGCGTGTGGCGTGGAAGCGGCGTAGTGCGCAAGCGTCGCGCGGACATCGTCGAGCCCGGTGATTCTGGCCAGGTCAAGGCCACGGGCGATGTCCGCCCCGTGGATGGGGTGGATGTGGGCGTCAATGAGACCGGGGCAGACTGTTGCGCCGCCGACGTCGATCACTTGTTTGGCTCTTGGGGTCCATGCGGCGGCAGCCTCGGCGCGGCCGACGTGCGCTATGCGGCCATTTGAGATGGCGACGAAACCGGAGGTCTCTGTGAGCGCCTCACCGTGGAGGATGCTGGACGAGAGGATGACGAGATCGATGGGCTCGGGCGTGGTCAAGATGTAACTCCTTGTGGTGTTCGGGTTTCCGACGCCGGCCCGGTGAGGATCAGTCGTCGTCGATGGCCGCCCTCAATCCTGCCGAGAGGACATCGGCCAGGAAAGCGAAGCGGTCTACAGGGTGCTCTGCCACGGCTTTCTTTGCCGCGAACAGATGTGGATATGTTCCTTCTTCCTCTTCGTTGATGCTCCACGCGGATTCCATCGTCATCGCATCGAGGCTCGCGCCGATCGCTGCGCTGTCGAGGGCTTCCAGGGCGGGAATGATGAGGTGCCGCGGCGCCCCCGCGATCTCAAACGCCTCGACAAACCGGTCGTAGCGCTCCAAGGCTGCCGGGTGTGACACCGGCTGCGTGAGAAGCAGGGGAAGGAGCGCCGGCACCAGGCCGTATGCCTTGCGAAGGGAGTCGAAGATCTCGCGGATGACATCGTCAAGGCTGCCGGACGGCAACTCGGGCATCGGAGCTCTCTCCACGAGCGCGCCACGGGCCAGTTCGATGATCTCCTGCCGGCCGGTGACGTGCTTGTAGAAGGATGACTGCCTGACGCCCAGGCGCTCCGCGAGCCGCGGGATGGAGAGGCTCTCCTCCTCCTCGAACATCTCGAGCGCCGCGCGGCCGATCGCCTTCCGCGAGAGCCTCGGTGTCCGCGGGCGTCCTAGCTGGCTGGTTTTGCTGGGAGTCTGCATCCCTCAAGACTAGGCTCCGTGATCACTCGGAGTGGCCGATCCGCTGGTAGGCGGCTGGGTTGGCCTTGCGCAGCACGAGGGCCAGCACCGTTCCGGCTGCAAACACGAGCGGCGCGACGACGAGGAGCGTGGTGTTGACGGGGTCACCGGCCGGGAGGCCGGTGAGAAGTTGGGTGTTGTTGGCCATCAGGCAGGTCACGGCGCACATGATGATGGTCGCGGCCACGGCCGAAGGGACGACATACCAGCGAAGGCCATGGTCCTTGAGCCGGGTGAAGAAGAACACGACGCCGACACCCGTGAGGGCCTGCAGGAGGAGGATGCCGATCACGCCCGGGGTGTTCGTCCAGATCAGGAACTGGGTGAACGGGTCCAGGTGGAACAGCGCTGCGCCGATCACGAGGGCGAGGGCGAGGAGGGTCTGGTCGAACCCGGCCACGGAAGGGGTGCGGTATCGCGGGCTGATGCGGCCGGAGCGTTTCGGGAAGATGCCCTCGCGGCTGAGCGACAGGGTGTAGCGGTTGATGGTGTTGTGGAAGGAGAGCTGGGCGGCGAAGATGCTGGTGACGATCAGGACGCTCATAAGGTTCACGCACCAGCCGCCCGCGAAGTTGCCTGCCGCGATGTAGGCGGTGTCCCCGGCGTCGAGGTGGCCCGCGGCGAAGGCTTGGACGGCGTCCGCCCCGAAGGCCTGGACGATGATCCAGACGGCGAAGGCGTAGAACGCGCCGATGAAGGCGATGGAGATGTAGGTGGCGCGGGGGACGGTCCGGTCGGGGTTCCTGGCTTCTTCGCGGTAGAGGGCTCCGGATTCAAATCCCATGAAGGCGGAGAAACCAAGCCCGAGGACTGCGGCGAACTGCGGGGAGAAGACGGCCTGCGGGCTGAATGATTCGAAGCTGATGCCGTGTGCGCCGCCGTGGGCCAGGACGAACGCGGCGACGATGGCGACGATCAGGGTTTCGAGGGTGAGCAAGACGGCGAGGACCTTGGCGCCGACGTCGATTCCGCGCCAGCCCAGGTACCAGACGGCCCCGATCGACACGATCGCGTAGAGCCACCAGGGAAGTTCCACACCGGTGAAGGACTTCACTGCGAGGTTGGCTTGGATGCCCAGCAGTCCATAGAGGCCGATTTGCAGGCCGTTGTAGCTCATCCAGGCAGTGAGGCCGGAGCCGAGGCCGACCACGCGGCCGAGCGTTTTCGAGATGTAGCCGTAGAAGCCGCTGTAGGACCGGACGTGGCGGGTAAGCGCCATGAAACCTATGGCGAACAGGCCCAGGCCGATGGCCGCAGCGAGGTAAATGGAGGGAGCCCCGACGCCGCCCACGGCGAGGGCGAGCGGGGCGATCCCGACGACGATGGTCAGCGGAGCGGCCGCCGACACCAACATGAACACAATGTCGCGAGTGCCTATTGCGTTCTTCTTCAATCCGCCGTCAACGCTGACGGTCGCGGGCGGCGCCATTGCCGCCGATTCTTTAGTGAAAGCCATTCACTTATTGTGGGGTGCGGCATAGGTTTGCGTCAAGAGGGTCTGTTCTGCAGCCCCGACGCCCGCTCACGTATGTCGTCTTTTCGCCCGACGCTCGCTCACTTTTGCCGCCTTTTCGGCCGACGCTCGCTCACCCTGGTGAGCGAGCGTCGGGCGAGATGGGCTTATAAGTGAGCGGGGGTTGGGGAAAGTGGGCTTATAGGTGAGCGGGGATCGCGGGGGCACGCGAGTAATTTTCCAACATTCCGGCGGTAAGTTACCCTGCGTTAGCCTTTTGTCTGGTTGGATTGTGTCTATTGGGACTGAAACCGGAGGCGCCGCCTCCTACCGACCCGAAGGTAGTAATGGAGCTCATCGAGGCCGAGCACCCGCGGCCAGGACACGTACTTCTGCACCTTAGCGACTCCCATCTGTTGGGAGGGTCGGAACCCCTTTACGGCGCGGTCGACAGTGAAGCCCATCTGAGGCAGCTCTTCTCGGAAGTGCACGCGTCAAAGGTCCGCCCCGATGCCGTGATCTTCACCGGTGACCTCGCCGATCAGGGTGAACCGGGTGCCTACGCCAAACTCCGGTCGATCGTCGAGCCTGCCTGTCGAGAGATGGGCGCGCGGGTGATCTGGGCGATGGGAAACCACGACGACCGGGCGAATTTCCGTGCCGGCCTCTTCGACCAGAGCGACAATGACGCCCCGGTGGATCACAGCTACTTCGTCAACGGGCTGCGGATCATCACGCTGGATACCTCCGTGCCCGGCTTCCATCACGGTGAGCTAAGCCAGAGCCAGCTCGACTGGTTGGAATCGGAGCTCGCGACGCCGGCTCCGGACGGCACGATCCTTGCCCTCCACCACCCTCCGGTCCCGAGCGTCCTCGACCTATCCATCCTGGTGGAGCTGCGCGGCCAAGCGGCGCTGGCCGACGTCGTACGCAATTCGGATATCCGCTCCATCCTGGGCGGCCACCTGCACTACTCCACCACCGCGATGTTCGCAGGCGTCCCGGTGTCGGTGGCTTCCGCGAGCTGCTACACGCAGGACCTCAACGTTCCGCAGGGCGGCACCCGCGGCCGCGACGGTGCCCAGGCATTCAACCTGGTCCACGTTTACGAGCAGACGATCGTGCATTCGGTGGTGCCATTGGGCAAATCGCCGACCGTTGGTGAGTACGTCAGCCCGGAAGCTACGCGGCGGCGGCTCGCCCAAGCAGGCATCCGGATTCCCCAGCGAGCCACGCATGAACGCGGTTCCATGGCCGACGCGAAGCGTCCGGAGATGACCCGCCGCTAGCGGACTACTTCTCCCATGGGGCTTTGACCGGGAAGTACTTCTCCATGAAGTCCGTGACGAGTCCGGCCCTTTCGTCGGCAGCCACTTCGGGGAAGCTGCCATCGTTGAGGCAGAAGAAGTCCACGTTGCGTTTGGCGAGCAACGTGGGCAGGTAGTGCAGCCCGGACCACAGGGTGGTATCCACGTACCTGACCTTGGCGGCCGTCTGCGTCACCGCCCGGCCCGTGAGCAGCGAATAGTAGTGGTAGAACGAGTTGGTCACGGAAATGTTGTCCGCCGCACGGAACCTGCTGGCCGCCGTCTTGGCGAACTCGGCCGGAAACTCGCGCTCCATCTCTGCGATGACGCTACGCCGAAGGGGCGCGGCGGTGTGCTCCAGATGGCGCGTGGTGATGCGCCCGAACCGCTCCCAGAGGAGCTTCCTGTTGACGCGGGCAGCGTTCTCGAAGCCGCTGCGTTCGGCGTCGTTCTCTCCCAGCCCGATCCGGGTGGAAGCTTCGATGAACTTGGTGATTCCGCCGGGAGTGAAGAACATGTCCGGTGCAACAGGCCGGCCGAAGAACATGTCGTCATTGGAGTACAGGAAGTGCTCGGAGAGGCCCTCAATGTGGTGCAGCTGGGATTCCACGGCCTGGGAATTGTGGGTGGGCAGCACGGTGGGGTCCTTGAAGAACTCCTCGCTGCGCATGATCCTGACGCTCGGGTGCTCGGCCAGCCACTCCGGCGCGGGGGAGTCCGTCGCGATATAGATCCGGCGAATCCAGGGCGCATACATGTACACCGAGCGCAAGGCATATTTGAGCTCGTTGATCTGCCGGAAACGGGCTTCGTGAGCGTCTCCCTCGCCCACAACTGCGTCTTTCATCTGCTCGCGGCGTGCCGCGATATACGCGGGGTCGTTTCCGTCCACCCATGAAAAGACGATGTCGACGTCGAAGTCGATGTCGCTCGCGTGGTCCGCGAACATGTTCTCGATGGTCGGCCAGCTCAGCCCGTGGCGTTCCACCGTGCCCCGGACAGCGTCCTGGCGCAGCATGGTTCGCCGGGTCAGGGAGTTCTCCACCGGCAACACGAGTTGTTCGCCGTCGAACTCCCACAATTCAAGCTGCACGCCCAACGAGGGACCGTACGTCAGCCCGCCCCCGGGTTCCACGCGTGGACGGAAGAGCCGGAAAATCCGGGCCTTCCGGTTGCTGGACAACTCGCCGTCGGCCACCAGCAGCGTGGATTTCTTCCGCGCGTCGACGGTCATGGAGTAGAACGGCTCGTTCCGGAAAGCCGAGACCAGAGCCTGGCGCAGTTTCTTCCGGAGCTTCCAGTCGACGGCGATCACGGGCCGGTGGTCGTTGCCGCGGACCAGGATGAAGTCCAGGCCGGCCGCGTCGAGTGCGGCACGGATCACGAGTAGATCTTCGACCATCACCTCCTGCGGGGTGCGGTTCTGGTTCAGCAAGCTGTATCGGCCGCGATGGCGGACGACGTCGGCGCGGTGCTTGAGGCGCGCCTCGACGGCGGGCGACGTCGGTTCGGGAACGACCGCATCGTCGTCGGAGGCGGGGCTACCAAAGTAGATTGCTTGCTGGTCCATGTCTGTGATGGCTTTTCTCCGAAAGATTGTGGTTGGCGCGGGCTTGGTGAACCTAGCCCACCAAGGCTTCACGCCAACTGTGCAGGAACGCGCCTCCGGCGTCGTCGTGAATGACGTCGTCGCCCAGGCCGAGGTCTGTGGCTGTAAGAACATCGTAGGGCTTGTTGGGCACGCCGTCCGCGGGCCGGACGTCGACGTGCTTCACGCTGTGGTCATTGTGGTGGAGCCAATCCGCCATGGCGTAGTCAGTGCGCGAATCGCCCACTGTCCGCCAGGCCTGCGGGGTGATCCCTTGGGCGGCGAGGAGCTCCACCGCGCGGCTGGCGCCGAGATCCTTGCCGAGCCGGACGGACTCGATGTCCGTAGAGATGATGGTGGGGTCCAGGCGGTAGTCCGCGGCGTCGTCGGACTCTGGTGCGTGGTGATCCAGGATCGCGGCAGAGAGCCCGTGCTTGCCCATGAGTTCCAGGGCGTCGGCGTCGAAGAGCTTCTGCTCGGCAAGGTAGTCGTCACTTGAGACGTCCAGATGCTGCTCCACCGACACCATGGCGCGCTTTGTCTCATCGAAGAACATGTGCGTCGCATAATCCTCTGCCACCATGCGGCGGACGTCGTCGCCGTAGGCCTTCGGAACGGCAAGCTCATGGTCCATATGGATGGGCCCGGGACCTCCCGAGGTGTAGCTGAACCACACGGCGCCCTTCTCGCAGATCGCGTGGACCACGGTTCCGGCGGGCATTCCGGCGGCGATCATGGGCGCCATGACCTGCTCGCGGATGAAAGCGTCCGAGCGGCCTGTGTTGAAAATGACGGGGATGCCTGCGGATGCCAAGCCCACAAGGTCCGCGATGATCGCCGGCTTCACATCGCGCGTCACGGGACTTGCGACGGGACCGTCGACGTCGAGGAGCAGTGCGAGGGCAGGAGCGGCCGGGTGCGTGCCTGGCATTGAAGCAGTCATGATCCCATTCTGTCAGTCCGGCGGGATGGCGGCAGTGGTGTGACGGCCGACGGCGGCAGACGCCACCGTTCGGCGCACGCGGTCCGCCAACGGTTACCTTTTGGCCACAACCTTCGTGGCCGACTTCTCACAAGTTCCCTTGGGCGCCTTACTTCTTTAGGCTTGCACAGTGATATTCAAAGCTGTGGGCGAGGGACGCCCGTACCCCGACCATGGTTTTTCCACGCCAAAGGACTGGGCCTCGCTGCCCCCGCGTCCGGTCCGGCTCGATGAACTTGTCACCACCAAGCGCACCCTTGACCTTGAAGCCCTGCTGGCCGAGGATTCGACGTTCTTCGGCGATCTCTTCCCCCACGTGGTGCAGTACCAAGGCCTGCTGTACCTCGAAGACGGGCTCCACCGCGCAGTACGGACCGCGCTCCACCAGCGCACGGCCATCCACGCCCGGGTGCTCGTGATAGATGGTTAACGAAACAATCCCGGAAGAGCAGGTGGCCGTGCCCGAGAACGCGGATCCGGGGAAGCGCCCGAAACGTCCCGGTAGGCAGAAAGATCCGACGACCCTGCACGGGCATCGCGTTGTCACCGGTCCGGATCTCCGGGCAACTTTTGCTGAGGCTCCCGGGCCTGAGAGCCATCCGGGGTGGTTCAGCCGCCGCCTCCTGCACGGGATCGTTCTCGCGCTGCTTGTCGGAGTGGTTGTTGCCGGGCTCGTGGGGGCATGGGCAGTCATGAACGGCGTGATCCGTTTCCCCTCCGCCGTTGCAAGCCAGGCGCCGGCCGCCGTGTGTCCCGCCACGGTTTTCGACTACACGCCCAACAACAAGATCAGCATCAATGTCTATAACGCTGCTGGCAGGCCCGGCCTGGCCAAGAACGTGGCGGACCAGTTGAAGGCCCGGGGATACAACGTCGGCACGGTCGACAACTCCACTACGAGCTACACCGGCCCCGCAGTGGTGGTTTCGGGATCCAGCGGCCAAGCGGCAGCGTTCAACATCCAGAAGAATGTCGCCGGCACCGATTACGTCCAGGACCAACGCACGGATGGTTCCGTGGACCTCATCCTCGCACCAGGATTCTCGGCACTCGTCCCACCGGAGCTCGTGGACAACACTCCGGGGAAGCTCAGTTGTCCCCGCCTCGAGCAGCGGATCGCGGACAACGCGAAGCTGCCGGTGATTCCGACGCCTTAGCCCGGCGGACGCAGCCAGCCCCGCGGGCGAGTTACGCCAGTCGCGCGGGCCGGCCGTCGTCGTCGAACCTTGCTCCTGCGCCCAACTGGATGAACCGCACCGTCTGGACCAGCCGCTCCTCAAGCTCGTCCAGCTCCGCCCCGTTCGCCGCATTGCCGCGTGCTGCGCTGGAGGACAGGGTTCCGTGGATGAGCCGGGCGAGCTGGCCGACGTCGGCGGGCGGGAGGTAGCCGGCGGCGATACCGTCGCGCAGGATGTCCTGGAGCAGCAGGTTGAGTTCGCCCACGTGGTCTGCCAGTTTCGCGAAGGAAGCGGGGGAGAGGACTGCCGCCATCGCAGGACCCGGCGGGAGGTGCCGTCGGCTGAGGTCTTCCACCTGGGCGCGCACGTAAAGGGCAAGGCGGTCCACCGGGTTCTGAAGTGCCGCGAGGGATTCGCGCAGGTCGCCCAGGAACCGCTCTGTCTCGTCCAGGGCGTACGCGATGAGGAGCTGTTCCATGTCGGCGTAGTAGTTGTACACCGCGGTCCGGCCGACGCCGGCGTGACGCGCGACGTCGGTCATGGTCAACCCGGGCAGTCCGTGGGTGAAGAGCAGTTCTCCGAAAGCCGTCAGGACCCGGCGTCGGGTTTCAGCGCGTTGCGCGGCATTGGTGGCGGCCGTAATCCTAGGCATACAGACACTTTACAGGGATCTGTCAGCAAAGTTGGGCCCGCGGAGACCGTGGTTTCCCGGTACGGCTGATGGTTCCACCGGGATGTGACTCTCTCCGTCAGTAGTTGATGTTTTGTGTCAAATTAGTTGGTGCGGAGCGAATCCCGCCGTTCGGCTAGCGGGCACCAAGGGTACGGTGATCGATCCTTCACGGGGACACCGCGCCTGCCCTAGCTCCCCACAAAATGCGCCGATGTGTACGCTGTCCCTATGAGCAAGGCGACCTCAGAAGGCAGTTCGTGGCGTTGGTTCCTGCATGCGCTGAGGAACTTATTTGCAGACGGAGGGCCGTTGGCACCTGGATGGGGCTTCGGTCGACGGAAGAACTAATAAGCCGCTGCCAGAATAGTCCGGAGCTAAGATGACCACCGCTGCTGTTGCCGTCCTCATGCTGTCTAGTGCCCTCATGACTGCATCAGCTTTCTACAGGTAGCAAGTCATCCCACACAACGAATCCCATATTTCGACAACAGTCCAATGCGGACTGATAGAACGAGTAAATGGCTGTTCCTTAGTGGCATTGCCCTAATCGCCGCCGGCTCACTCCTGCTCTCCCAGAGCCAAGGCGAGAGGTCCACCATTGAGTTTCCCGTGTTCTTAATTATGGGAGCTGCGCCTGTGGGACTGATTCGGCTAATTCATAATCGGCGAGTGAAACGGAATAACGTACGCGACGACGGGCGATGAGACAGAATCCAGTCTGGTCGCCAGGGGCCGAATGGCCGATAGAGCCACTTGGATTCCGCAAGGTGAACGCTGAGGGATCCTTGACCGTACATGTACCCGGACCGGGGACAGCATACGGACAGCGCGAACCCACAACGCTTAAGGACCGGTTGCGACTTGCCTTTGGGCGAACGCACCATAGACTCGGCCCATGTCAGGTCGTGGGGGAATGAGACCAATTCGCAGTGCTGCTACGGCGGCGGTGCTGGGCCTGCTGCTGTCCGGGGGCCTGGCAGCGTGCACGTACGAGGATGCCGGCGATCCGGTGCAGACAGCCGCCGAGCACAGCAGTCGCCCAGCGCCTGTCGTCCCCACGAAGGGCCCGGAGATACTGGATGCCGAAAAGCGCAATTACGGCGAATTGGACAAGCGCCTTGGAGCGGCTGAAGGTTCCGTGCTCCTTGAGGACTCCGGCCCTGCCGACGGACCAGGGGTTGGTTTCAGCAAAACCGTAAAAGTGGCGACCGCAGGCCGGTATACCGTCACGGCGGCTTGCGTGGGCATCCCGAACGCCCAGATGTTCATCACCGCCGGAGGGTCTGAGCAGCTGAAGTCGCTCGATCTTGATTGCTCCGGCGTCTTGTCGAAGATTGTCGAGTTGCCAGCGGGATATGTCGTGGCTTCACTGATACGGCACGACCCGAACGGTCCTTGGACAGGCGCCGTCGCCGGAGTCCGAATCACTACTGGATAAAAGGCGACGACCGGACTTCGAAGCCCCTCGGCGGCGCGATGACGCCGCTGCTGCGATTCACATGTAGCCGCTGCTGAAGGCCAGATCTTTGGGCGTTCCACCTCTAAGGTTGAGGAAAACGGACACGTACGACCAACCTGGCTAGCTCTAACATTGTGGCCAACTTTCCCAAGGCATATTCTGTGAGCCTGATCGGGGACTGGGGTGGGTCGTATGGCCGGAAAAATTAGGATCTCATCATTGGCCATCGCGCTATTCGCCGTCCTGTGTGCGTGCGCAGGGCCTGCAACGCCGATTACAGAAGCCTCCGCGGAAGCACCGACCCCCATTGCTTCAGGCATGCCAATCATGCTTTACACGCACTGCGGAATCGAAGAATTGCGCGTCGATGACACGTTCTTCATTGCCGAAACACCATTGGATGATGGTCAGGGCAATCCCCCTCCGGGATGGGGGAACCCCTATCAGGCAGGCACCGTGACCGTGTCCGGTTCACAGGCTGTTTTTCGGGATGACAACGGCCACATCGTCACCTTCCGGGCTCGTCCCGGTGCGACAGGTTTACTCAAGACCTGCTCCTGAGAGTCGACATGCCGTCCGGTAAAGGATCCCTCAGCGTGGGGATGTGAGAAGCGCTTTCGACCAAAGATCCTGATGACGCTCCGCGTATTCGGTTGCGGCCCGCCAGTGGTCACCATGGCCTTCGAGATACATTGAACCCCACGGTTCATGCCCCAAGTCATGGGAAGACTTTAGGAGGTGAAGGCCGTCAAATTCTGCGCGGCTTCCTCCGGCGCCTGGTTCGTGTCCGAGAGCGTGAATGCCTGGGCGGCGTAGGCCAGATCCCACAGTCGTGTGCTCGGTGCGGCAGCGTCCCAATCGATAAACGTCCAACGATCACCGATGATGAGATTCCACGGCGCCAGGTCGTTATGGCAGATCAACTCTTCGCCAGGCGATGAGATCGCCACGTTCCACCGCGCGTCACGCGGTGGAACGAATGACTCGCTCGCGTCGTGGATCGCGCGCACCATCGCTCCGACACGATGAAGTTCCGAATGCGTGAGTGGCTCTGACGGCCTTGCTCATCCTGGCCTAGGACCGCTGGCACGTCGACGCCAGCTTTCCTGACAGCTGTCATGAACTCGAAGACGCTCGGCGTCGAGTCCATCCACGGCTTGCGTACTGTCGATCCAATGCGTACGACGCCATCGCTGACATTGCCACCTTCGAGTATCTGCTCGGCATCCATTACTCGATGCTAGCTCCGTCCGTAAACCGATCCTTTACCGGACGCCGCCCGATCGGATTATGCCATTGAGATGAGCGTCCCGGGGATGGTCCTGATGGAGACTTGCGACGCCGCTTTGCGGAGAAGAGCGATCGAGGCACTCACGATATCTTGCCCGCCTGGGGTGTCGCGGCTGCCGCTAATCTCCTAGATCGCGCAGCCGTCCGGGCCGCAGGCCTCGGCATCGGGGCTGCCGACGGCGACCAGCGGATTCGCTTCCTGCCACGCCTGTGTGAGGGCCTGGGTGAAGACCTCCGAGGGCTGGGCTCCGGAGAGTCCGTACTTGCGGTCGATGACGAAGAACGGCACGCCGGTGACGCCGATCATCCGTGCTTCGGCGATGTCGCCGCGGACGTCCTCCGCGTACTTGTCGGTGCTGAACAACTCGGCGATTTCGGCTTCCGGCAGGCCCAGGTCGCCACCGAGGCTGCTCAGGTATTCCTGGCTGCCAATGTCCTTGCCGTGTTCGAAATGGCCGCTCAAGAGCAGTTCCTTGGCTTCGTCCTGCTTGCCGTGGGCGGCTGCGAGATGGATCAGGCGGTGTGCCGTGAAGCTATTGGCCACCACGACGTCGTCGAAGCGGTAGTTGAGGCCCTCGCCTTTTGCCTGCAACGCGACGTGCTCGAACATCTGGCTGACCTGCGCGGGGTCCATGCCCTTGCGCTTGCTCAGGTAATCCAGCTCGGTGCCGTCGTAGTGTTCCGGGATGCTCGGATCCAACTGGTAGCTGCGCCACTGGATCTCGACCGAGTCGCGGTGCGGGAATTCAGCCAAAGCCGTTTCGAACCGGCGCTTTCCGATGTAGCACCACGGGCAAGCGACGTCTGACCAGATCTCAATCTTCATGATGGCGACAACCGGAAGTGGACGCCGCTCATTCCCGGCCTGGCCTGTTGGACTGGTCACAGCCCGGCGACGGCCCGCTCCATCACGAAATCGTGCTCCACGGAATCGCCCAAGCGGAACGACTTGGTCCCGACCTTCCTGAATCCGCTCTTCTCATAGAAGCGGATGGCTTTGGCGTTCTGGCTGTTGACGCCAAGCCACACACCGGCAGCCCCCGAGCCGGCAGCGCGGTCCAAGGTGGCCTTCATGAGCTCCGCGGCAGCGCCCAGTCCGTGGTGTTCCGGATGCACATAGCACTTGCTCAGTTCCGTGGAAGGGTTGAGCGTCAGGGCCGAAGCGACGTCGGAATCGTTCGTGGGTCGGGCCACGAGCATGCTGTAGCCGCGGAGTTCACCGGCGGCGTCGATGGCCAGGATGGTGATGTCCGGATCGGCAAGGTATTCCGTGAACTTCTCCGCGCTGAGCGTCCTGCGCAGGTGCGCCGCGATGTCTTCGGGCGAGGAGTTCGGCGGGCAGGCGAGCGGAAAGGTGACGGCGGCAAGCTCCGCCAGCGGTCCGGCGTCGTCCGCTGTTGCTTCACGGATTGTCTGGCTCATGTGGTCCTCTCAGGCAAACGGGCTCAGAAATGCCCCTCAAGACTGATCTTAAGGGGCATTTCCGGACGAATTACGACGGCGGTGGTCCGCCCGAGAGCTGGGCGAAGGGTTCCCGCCTAGGCGGCGAGGTGCTGGCGGATCCCTTCGACAATGAGGTCGTGATCCTCCTGCGAAGAAAGGCCTGACGCAGTGACGGCCGCGACCACGCCAACGCCGCGGACCCGCACGGGAAACGAGCCCCCTGTCACGGCGTAGTCGGCGCCCAGCCACCCACTGGCCACAGGATCGATACCGGCGGAGGACAATCGGGCTTCTACAAGTGCGCTGCTGGATTCCATCCGCAACACGAGTGCGGATTTCCGTGCGATCCACGATTCCTGGTCCGGTGTGATGCCCGGCAGCGCCGCGCGGAAAAGGATGAGCCCGGGGCGCCGGATGTCGATGCCGATGGCATGGCCTGCCGCCTGGGCCATGCCCGTGAGCCGCGAACCGAGCCTCCAGGCGTCACCGTGATCGAAAGAGGCGAAAATCAGTTCCTCTTCCTGGCGTTTGAGAGCTTCCCATGCTTCAAGAGCGCTGATGCCGGCCATGGCGCTACCGTTCTTCCGTGCCGTAGGGTTCGAAATCGAACTCCTGAAAGTCGGACACTTCCTTCGCCCAGCGGGACTCCACGAATCCGACGTGGGCAGGATGGTCATTGTAGGAGCTGAAGGCCTCCGCGCCGTCGAACGTCATTTCAAACTGAAGGCCAAGCGGGCTCTTCTGTGAAATCTGGCGGGATACGCGGAAGTCCTGCACTACCGGTATGGCAGTCAGAGTGGCGACTGCTGCGTCCAGGAACTCCCGTTCCCCGGAGGAACCGGGCTCGTGGATGAGGGAGAAAACGACCGTGTGGCGGATCATGGCGTTCCAATCGAAGTGCTGACGGGATAGGCAACATAAGCGAACCGCTCCGAGTCGGGCGACCAGCTGTTGACGTTGAGGGTTCCCTGCCCGCCGAAGAGCGGCCAGGTGTGGAGCGGCGTCGCCCAGTCGCTCGTGGAAACAACGACGACGTCGACCGGCAAGTCCGCGGGGTGGCCTTCCGTGCCGCCGGGGAAGCGGATGTAGCTGGCCAGCCGCCCGTCGGGCGAGAGGTGCGGGAACCAGTCGACGGTGTCGCTCTCCAGCAGGTGCTCAGGCTTGCCGCCGCTCGTCCGCACCCGGGCGAGTTGGGCCTGGCCCGGCCGGTCCGTGAAGGCTTCGGTATTGAAGTACAGCCATTCGCCGTCGTGCGAGTACTCGGGACCGTCGCAGTGGCCAGGGCCGGTGTCCACGAGCGCGGATGGGCCGCCGGCCGCAGGCATCGTGATGAGCCGGCCAGGCTGGGTGAAGTCCCCGGCTTCTATCCCCACGTAGGCGAGCGTCTGTCCGTCGGGGCTGACGCCGTGGAGGAAATGGAACCACCCGTCGTCGGCCGTGAGGCGGTCCGCCTCTCCGCCGTCGAGGTCTGCGCGGTAGATGTGGCCATCATTCGCCGAGAGGTAGATGGTGGAGCCGTCGGGTGCGAGGACGTGGTCGTTATTGAGGTCCGGGATTCCGGTGATGGCTACCTTTTCGAGTCCTCCCGAAAGATCCAGCCGCCAGAGGGCGCCGTGACCGTTGAGGATGAGGGCGCCGCCATCGAGCGTCCAGTTCGGTGCTTCGAGCAGCAGTTCTTCCGTGACATAAACGCGTTCGGAAGCACCTGTGGCGGAGGCGATCCATACTTCGCAGCGCTGGCCAGGTTGGAGGGTCCGTATCACTTGGGGGCCTCGACGGAGCCGCCCGGGAGTTCCTTGATCCGGATGTTCCGCCACCTGCATTGTGCTCCGACACCCCAGCGGGCTTCGCCGAACACGGCGTCGTTGTCGTGGACCTCGAGCGCGATGTGTCCGCTGTCGCCAAGCACCTCAAAGACCGCATTGGCGTCGTAGTTGGGGGATTGCAGGGTGGCGGTATCAAGTTCCGCGATCTTGAGGCCGTTGATCCACGTGGTGATGACAGGCATGCTGCCGAGGCAGCGGATCCGCAGCTCGTTCCACTCGTCCCAGCGCCACACGTCGAGGAAATCGCCGACGTCGGCTGCGTAGCTGAGCCGGGCACGCTTCACTTCCGTGACGGGTTCCACTGAGGTGGCCGGGTTGTCTGCGACAAGGCCGGTGGGGCGGCCGGCGTCGTCCCGGGCGACGTCGATCGCGAACGGAACGGCCGAGAAGCTCGCCAGTCCGTTGCCGAAGAAGCCGCCGATGCCACCGGAGGGGCGGTGGTCCACGAGGACTTGGAACCCTTCCCAGCTGTCCCGTTGACGCCGGATCATCACACCGGTGTCCGCAGGCCAACCGGGGCGCATCTCAAGCTTCAATTCGAAGTCCCCGAACGCCTGGTCGCTGACAAGGTAGCCGCCGTAGCCGCTCCCCGGAGCGTCCTGCTCGCCGATCAAGACGCCGTCTTCAACCTTCCAGCGGGCAGGATGCTTCTCCGGCTCTACGGGGCGCTGGAGTCCGAGGCTGTCGAAGTGCTCCAGGACGCTCGGGCCGCCGGGATACACCGAGCCATAAATGCGAGGCGCCGCGTGCCACCCGGCCAGGCTGACGCCGTCGAACAGCGGGACGAACCCGTCGTTACCCACCTCGGACACCACCTAGTCCTGGTTGAAGGCGGCGTCGAAGCTGGTTTGGGAGGGCGGGAAGTCGAACTTCTTGAGGGCGGCGAGGGCTTCTGGGGCGCCGTGGAGGCGGTCCATGCCGGCGTCTTCCCATTCCACGGAGATCGGTCCGTTGTAGCCGATGGCGGTGAGGGCCCGGAAGGAGGATTCCCAGGGGACGTCGCCGCGTCCGGCGGAGACGAAGTCCCAGCCGCGGCGGGGGTCGCCCCAGGGCAGGTGGGAGCCCATGACGGTGTTGCGGCCGGTGGGGCGCAGCTTGGTGTCTTTGCAGTCCACGTGGTAGATCCGGTCTTTGAAGTCCCAGATGAAGGAGACGGGGTCGATGCCTTGCCACATGAAGTGGGAGGGGTCCCAGTTCAGGCCGAACGCTTCCCGGTGCCCGATCGCTTCGAGGGTCCGGACGGTGGTCCAGTAGTCGTAGGCGATCTCGGAGGGGTGGACTTCGTGGGCGAAGCGGACCCCGCAGTCGTCGAAGACGTCCAGGATGGGGTTCCAGCGGTCCGCGAAGTCCTGGTAGCCGGCCTCGATGACCTTCTCGGGAACGGGCGGGAACATGGCGACGTATTGCCAGATCGAGGAGCCGGTGAAGCCGACAACGGTGTCCACGCCGAGGGCTTGGGCGAGGCGGGCGGTGTGTTTCATTTCCTCGGCGGCCCGTTGGCGGACGCCTTCGGGGTCCCCGTCGCCCCAGACCTTGGCCCCGACGATCCCTTGGTGGCGGAAGTCGATCGGGTCATCGCAGACGGCCTGGCCCTTGAGGTGGTTGGAGATGGCCCAGACCTTGAGGTTGTATTTGTCCAGCACGGCGAGCTTGGACTCGACGTAGCCGGGTTCGTCCCAGCGCCAGGCGTCCAGATGGTCGCCCGAGACGGCGATTTCCAGGCCGTCGTAGCCCCAGCCGGAGGCGAGCTTGGCGACGTCCTCGAAGGGCAGGTCGGCCCACTGGCCGGTGAACAGGGTATACGGGCGGGGCATGGGTTCTCCTTGCAAAGATTTACGGGGGAAGCTGGACGGCCGGCGTTCTAGTGGCCGGAGACCTGGATGATGGCGGACTTGGCGTCGGCTGATTCTTCGATGGCGGCCAGGACCTGTTGGACGGCGAGTCCGTCTTCGAACGAGGGCGAGGGCGGGGTCCCGGCGTCGATGGCCGCGAGGAAGTCACGGATCTCGTGGGTGAAGGTGTGCTCCCAGCCGATCACGTGGCCCTGGGGCCACCAGGCGGCCATGTAGGGGTGTTCAGGCTCGTTGACCAGGATCCGGCGGAAGCCCTGCTCCCGGACAGGCACCGTGGCGTCGAGGAAGCCGAGCTCGTTGATGGATTCCAGGTCGAACAGGAGCGAGCCCTTGTCGCCGTAGATTTCCATCGTGAGCGAGTTCTTCTTGCCCGTGGCCATGCGGGAAACTTCCACCGAGGCGACTGCCCCGGAGGCGAGGGTCAGCGTGGCCCAGGCGGCGTCGTCGACCGTTACTTGTTCCGGACCGTTCGCCCCGGGGCGGCTGTCCACGAAGGTGTGGAGCCGGCCGGAGACTTCGGTGACGGTGTCTCCGAGGAGGAAGAGGACCTGGTCGATCGCGTGGGAGGCGATGTCGCCGAGTGCCCCGGATCCCGCGGTTTCCTTGTTGAGGCGCCAGGTCATGGGGGAGTCGGCGTCCACGAGCCAGTCCTGCAGGTAGGCGGCGCGGACGTGCCGGACCGTGCCCAGCCGGCCCTCGGCAATGAGCTCCTTCGCGAGGGCCAGGGCCGGGACGCGGCGGTAGTTGAAGCCGATCATGGACTGGATACCGCGCGCCCGGGCGGCACGCGCGGCTTCCGTCATGGCTTCGGCCTCGGCGAGGGTGTTCGCGAGGGGCTTCTCCACGAGCACGTGCTTGCCCGCCTCCAGCGCCGCGGTGGCGATTTCGGCGTGCATCCAGCCCGGAGCGCAGATGTCCACGATGTGGATGTCATCTCGCTCCAGGACCTGGCGCCAGTCCGTGGCGGACTCGCTCCACCCGTACTTCGCCGCGGCCTCGGCAACCTGTTCCGCGTCCCGGCCAACGAGCACTTTCTGCTCGAAGGCCGGAACGTCGAAGAAACTGGCCACGTTCCGCCACGCGTTGGAATGGGCTTTGCCCATGAACGCGTAGCCGATCGCGGCGACACCCAGGGGTGTCTTGCCCGGTTCGCCGTCGTGAGGATTGGTGGGGGTAGGGGCGGAGCTAGTCATGAGTGATTCCTAGAGGGTGGCGGCCATCGGGTCCCAGTCCTCGGGGAGGGCCTGGGAGGTCACGGCGGAGCTGTCGACGCCTACGAAGGTGCCGGTTTCGGCGGACTCGGAAATGGAAACCAGGGTATCGACCACATGGTAGGCGAGGGCTCCCTGGGCGCGGTGCGGGACCCCGGCGCGCAGGGAACGGGCCATGTCCAGCACGCCCATCCCGCGGCCGTTGGCCGGTCCCGTGGCGGGAATGATTTCAGCTTCGTCGGCCCCGGCGCGCCATAGCTTGAGGTCGCCGTCGAAGTTGTTGGGGTCCGGCAGTTCCAGGGTGCCCTCGGTACCGGTGATCTCCACGAAGCCCATCCGCAGGCGGGGGGACTCGAAGCTGAACACACTGTGCGAGGAAGTACCGCCCTCGAACTGGAGCATCGCGGACACGTGGGTGGGGACCTCGACGGCGAATTCCTCGCCTGCCTTGGGCCCGGAACCGACCACGCGGACTTCCTTGGCCTTGGACCCGACGGCGGCGACCTTGCGGACCGAACCGAAAGTCTGGACCAGCGCGGTGACGTAGTACGGGCCCATGTCGAAAAGCGGGCCTGCGCCGTGGGCGAAGAGGAATGACGGGTTCGGGTGCCAGGACTCCGGGCCAGGGGTCTGGAACATGGTCAAGGCAGTCAGCGGGGTGCCGATGTCACCGCGTTCGATGATCCGGCGGGCCGTCTGCAGTCCTGCGCCCAGGAAGGTGTCCGGTGCGCAGCCGAGGCGGATGCCTGCCGCGTCGGCCGTCTTCAACAGGGCCAAACCGGATTCGCGGTCCAGGGAGAACGGCTTCTCGGTCCAGACATGCTTGCCGGCGTTCACCGCAGCAGTGGCCACCTCGACGTGCGCCGCCGGGATGGTGAGGTTCACGATGATCTCGACGTCGGGATGGTTCAGGGCCGCGTCCACGCCACCCCACTCGGGGATGCCGTATTCCTTGGCCCGTGCCTGGGCGGCTTCCTCGAACAGGTCCGCGATGACATAAACCTTCAGGTCCGGGAAAACCGTCAGGTTGTCCAGGTAGGCCTTGCTGATGTTGCCGGCGCCGATGACGGCGACGCCGACGGGCCCCCGGCGGGTGGACGGTGTGGTCTGGTGCGTTGCGGTGCTCATGCGTTCACATCCTGTGCTGCGTGGAGGAAGGCGAGGCTCTGGGCAATGCCTTCGAAGATGTCGCCAGCGTAGTCGTCGAACTCAACGACGCCTACCTCGAGGGACTTGGCGGCAGCAACGACGTCGAGCACCGGGATGGTGCCCTGGCCCGCCGGCAACTGGGCTTTCGTGTCCGTGGTGCCGGGGCCGTCCTTGATGTGGATGAACTTCACGCGGTCACCGAGGCGCGCGAGCAGTTCCACGGGGTTCTGGCCACCGACCGCAGCCCAGTAGGTGTCCACCTCCAGGACGAGTTCCGGGTCGAGGAGGCCTTCGAAGTACTCCAGGGCCGTCTGGCCTTCGACGGTGGACTCAAGTTCCCAGGCGTGGTTGTGGTAGCCGACGCGGATGCCGTATTCGGCCCCTTTCTTCGCGGCGGCGTTGAGCTTTGCGGCGGTGGCCTGGATGTCCTCGGCGTTCTGCCAGTGCTCTGCGGGCAAGTAGGGATCGATGACCGTTGCAATGCCCAGTTCCTTCGCAGCGGCGAAGATCTCATCCTGGTCCTGGCTCAGCAGCGGCGCGTGGCCGGAGGGGGCGCGCAGCCCGTTCTCCTTCAAGGCAGCGCCCAGTTCCTTTGCCGTTGCCACGAAATTGTAGGGTTCAACCTGCGTGAAACCGATCTCGGCAACCTTCTTGATGGTGCCCGGCAGGTCTTCCTGGATGGCATTGCGCAAGGTGTACAGCTGGATGGAGTAAGACATGGTTTTCCTTTGCGTTGTCAGTTGCATGAAAAGGTTCGAATTAGCGGCCGGCGAGGGATCCGCCGATGCCGCCGACGCTGAAGTACTTGTTCAGGGTGGCGAAAACGATGATGGGCGGGAGCATCATGACGACGGCGAGGGCCATGACGCCGGACCAGTCGGTGAGGTTTTGCTGGAAGAAGGACTGCACGCCGACCGGGAGGGTGAAGATTTCGTTGGAGCGCAAGAACACGATCGCGACGAGGTAGTCGTTCCAAGCCAGGAGGAAGGCGAAGATGGCTGTGGACAGGATCCCGGGCAGGGAATTGCGCAGCACCACCTTCGTGAACGATCCGAACACCGAGCAGCCGTCGATCCAGGAGGCTTCCTCAAGGCTGACCGGGATGGAATCGAAGTAGGCGGCCATCATCCAGGTGGCCACCGTCATGGTGGAGCCGACGTAGATGATGATCAGGCCGAGCAGGTTGTCCACGAGTCCCATGCCTGCGAACAGGATGAACAGCGGCACCACGGAGGTGATGATCGGCAAGGACTGCATGACGAAGAGCAGCAGGGAGTAGCCGGAGACGGCTTTGGAGCGGCCGCGGGAGAGGACATAGCCGGCGGGCGCCGCGACGGCGACGGAGACGACCACCGTGGAGAGCGTGGTGATGAGGCTGTTTGTCAGCCAGGTGCCTGCGAGGGTCTTGGAGAAGACGCCGGTGATGTTTTCCAGGGTCAGGCCGGTGGCGGTGCTGTTCGGGCCCGGCGTGAGGGCGAGGATCACAGTGACCATGATCGGGACGAGGACGATCGCGGTGATGGCCAGGATCAGGACAAACCGCCACCATCGTCCGCGCAAGCCGGCTTCGGAGAGGGTGCGGCGGGTTTTCTGGGGTCCCGCGACGCCGAGCGCGGGTCCGGATTCGGGGTGGGCGTGCAGTACTGCGCTCATTATTCGACGCTCGACTTTCGGATCTGGCGGTACAGGAAGACCGACACGACGACGAGGGTGAGGGTCATGAGGAAGGCGATGGCGACGCCGGGACCGGTCTGGAAGTCCTGGAAGACGCTGCGGTAGGCCAGGACCACGAGGGAGGTGGTGGCGTCGACGGGGCCGCCGCCGGTGAGCAGGTAGATGGTGGGGAAGTCGTTCACGCAGAAGATCGTCATCAGGATCCAGCTGATGTAGGTGGAGCGGGCGATCATCGGCAGCGTGATCTGGGTGAACTGCTGCCACTTGCTGGCACCGTCCATGCTTGCGGCTTCGTAGACGGTGGTGTCCACGGAGGCCAGGGCGGCGGAGATCATCATCATCATGAAGGGGAAGCTGACCCAGACCTTGAAGACCATGACCATGACGGCGGCGAGGTGCGGGTCGGCAAGGAACAGCGGCGTGCCGAGTCCAAGGTTGCGGAAGATGGACGGGATGAGGCTGTCCGGGGTGGCGACGAGCCAGTTCCAGGCGGTGGAGGACACCACGATCGGCACCACCCAGGGCAGGAGGAGCAGGACCTTGAAGGTGCCGCCCGCCGGGATCTTGGTGCGTAGGAGCAGGGCCAGGCCCAGGCCCACCAGCCAGGAGCCGAAGACGCCGACGATGGTGAACCACAGGGTGAACTGCGCGGCTTTCCAGAAGGCGGGCGAGGACAGGACGGTGGCGAAGTTGTCGACGCCGACGAAGTTGCCGGTGTCGATCAGGGAGCCGTCGTGGGTTGCCTGGACGCCCGCGTAGATCAGCGGGTAGCCGTTGATCAGGACGAGCAGGACGATCGAGGGCAGGAGGAGCCAGAAGAAGGTCCGTTTGGTCTGGCCCGACAGTTTGCTCTTGCGGTTCAGGCCGCCGTTGTGGGTACGGGACCCGCCCCCGGGCCCGCCGGGTGCGAGGCCCCGGCGGGCCCGGGCCAGGCCCGATTGCGCTGTGGTCGATGACATGGCGTTTTACTTCTTGAGGACTGACTGGAGACCGCTCTGGAAGGCTGTCAGCGCCGACTTGGCGTCGGTCTTGCCCGTGAGGATGGTCTGGGTGAACTGGTTGAGTGCCTGGCCGCCGTCGAGGACAGCGAGGTTGGCGTTGAGGGAGGTTCCCTGGGCGGCGAAGGTCTTCGCGATGGGCTGGTATTCCTTGACGATCTTGACGTTGTTGGGATCGCTGGCAAACTCGGGAAGTTCGGTGATGGACTTGAAGACCGGGAGGGCGTTCATGAGCTTCTGCTGCCAGAGGGTCTTGAGCTGGCCCATGTAGTAAGTCAGGAAGGCCTCGGAGGCGTCCTGGGAAGGAGTGTTCTTGTACATCATGATGTTGTTCGGGAACACCAGCGTGGCTTTGTCGCCGTGCGGACCTGCCATCGGGCTTGCCACCATGAGGTCCCCCGAGGTATCTCCCACGCGCTGCGGGACGCCGAGCACGTACATGCCGAAAGCGGCCTTCTTGTTCTTCCACTGCGCGTCGAGGTTGTCCGAGGTGTAGCTGACGGCCGCCGGATCGATGATGCCGTTGGAGACCAGTTCGAGCAGGAATTCGGTGGCTTCCACGTTGCGGTCGTTCATGACGTCCAACTGGCCGTCCTTGGTGAAGACGCCACCGCCGTTGTTGATCATCATCATGATCATCAAGTGGTTGCCGATGTTGTTGCCGGCTCCGGAGCCTGTCGCGAATCCGACGGCGCCAATGCCCTTGAGCTTCTTGCCGGCTTCAAGCAGGCTGGGCCAGTCGGTAGGAACCGCAACGCCGGCCTGGTCGAAGAGGGACTTGCGGTACCAGAGGGGGCGCATGTCCAGCTGCCACGGAACAGCGACGTAGCCCTTGTCCGACTTGAACGGCTCCAGGACGCCCGGAAGGAAGTCATCGAACTGGCCGTTCTTCTTCAGCGCGTCGACAACCTTGTCCGCGTACGCGATCTGGCCCTGCTGCTCGAACTGGAACGCCTGGAATCCACCACCGGTGGACACCGCGGGTCCGGTCTTGGACGCGATGGCCGAGGAGAACGTCTGGTAGAAGTTGTTCCACTGGATGATCTGGTAGCTGGCCTTGCTGTTGGCCCCCGAGAAGCCGTCGGTGATCTTCTTCGCGGCATCGTTATAGGCCGTTGTGGCCCACGGCATGTCCCAGAACTTGATCGCGCCGCCGGCGGAGCTCGAGCTGGAGCCGCCCCCGCAAGCTGCGAGCAGGGGGACGGCGGCTGCTGCCGCCGTGAGGCCGAGGAATCCCCTGCGGGAGAAATTACGCTTGGCTTCGGACTGAACATTCATGATGATTCCTTTCGGGACCGCTGCGTGGTCTGCGCGTTTGGTGCGGTCCGGCTCGTCGTCGAGAAGGCTAATGATTGCTTTGGTGCTCTGTTTTGCTCGATTGCGCTGGTTGCGTGGAGGAGAAGTGCAGGTTCAGGTCAGGTGCGCGATGGATTCCGTCAACCGGGCAAAGCCGGCCAGATCGGAAGGGAGAGTGCCGGCGTCGAGGTGTTCCTTGAGCCGGCGCCAGGTGGTGCGGTGGGCGGATTCGTACAGCGTGGGCAGGAGGATTTCCCCTTGGGGCCCGGTAGCGCGGACTTCGGCCGGCCAGGCGGCAAGCGGTTCCGGGACCGCAATGCTGACACCGCCGTCGTCGGTGTAGAGGCGGAAGTCGACGCCGGCGGGCCGGGAGTTGCTCAGCACGCCCTGGAGCGAAACCGGGGCACCGTTGGCAAGCCGCCCGGAAACCGTGTAGCCGTGCGGACCGTGGCGCAGGACGCGAAGCGCGTCCAGTTGTCCGGTGACGCGTACGACGGCGGCGAGATGCTCGGTGAGCAGCCGTTCCGGATCCGTGCCTGCCGCGGCCGTCGCGACAGCGTCCAGCATCGCGGCGCGGCCGGCGACCGTGCGGACGGCGTCCTCGGCTCCTGCGAGGCCGGGGTTGGAGGCCCAGCGTTGGTCCAGGACAACCGCCACGCCGGCGGCTTCAGCGGCGTCGAGCAGGGCGGCGGTATTTTCCGGGACCGGGTTGACGACGACGATGCCCGATGCTCCGCCGTCGATCGCCTTGATGGCCTCCGTGGTCCAGCCGGGGGTGCCGTCGAGGGCGGAGATCCGTGCGGCCTCCCCGGCGGCCACGGGGCCGAAGCTCGCAGGAAGCGACGCGACCGCGAGTCCTACCGCGCCGCTCTCTTCGGCCCGCGGGGTGGCGGCGACCGTGTACTGGGCGCTCATGAGCGGGCTCCTGCATGGCTGTTCGCGTGTTCCGCGGCCGCAACATCCACTGTGGCGTCGGCAATGGCTATCGCGAAGGTGAGGTCATTGATGAGGGTCTCAGCGGACGGCGGTTGCTTTGTTCCGAGTGCCAGTTGGGCGAGTTCGCGCCATTCGCCCTCGTAGCCGTTGTGCTCGAAGGGTCCGTAGGTGGTGCTCGTGGCATTGCGGGTGATGGTTGCGACGGCGGAACCCGCCTGCACGTAGGAAGGGGTGAAGTCCACGCGAAGGGCTGCGTCGTCCGAGATCGCTTCGAACGCCCATTCCGGCTTCCAGGTGGCGTTCATGGCTGCCCTGAGTTCGATGATCCGGTCACCGGCGCCGTGTTTTCCGCAACGCAGGGAGATCACGTAACCGAAGGGGCGCACATGGCGTGCCTGCAGCACCTCGAGGTCCTCGAAGTCCGGGGTGAAGCGGCGGACGAGGGGGAGGTCGTGGATGGCGAGTCCCATGATGCCGCCGCGGAGGGCGCTCTTGATGACCTCGATGTCGCTGTAGTCGGGGGTGCTGCCTGCGGGCCGCGTGATGATTTCGGTGGCGAAGTCTTCGAAGCGGGCATTGGGCGGAAGGACGATGGAAGAGCGGATGGTATGGACGTTCTCGGGCAGATCGCCCCAGTTGGCTTCTGCTGCGAGCCAGCCTGGATCGAAGGTGTGCATGGCGCCCACGATGATCGGCACGCCCGTTTCCGCGCTGACCGCCGAAATCCGGGCTGCTTCCTCGCCGCTCATGGCGAAAGGCTTTTCGCAGAGGACGGCCTTCTTTCCCGCGCGGCACGCTGCGATGACTTGGTCCGCATGGAATTGGTGGGGGCTGCAGATGGCCACGATGTCGACGTCGGGATCGCCCAGGAGCGCGTCCATGCTGGTGCTGTGGTTGGCGCCGACGCGGGCTGCCACCGATTCGGCGACCGCGGCGTCGACGTCCATGATGTGGCGGACTTCCAGGATGTTACGGAGCCGGGCCAGGGAGGGAAGGTGGATTGCTTGGGTGACCGGGCCGGCGCCAAGGATGCCGACGCCGAGGGGCTTCGGTGATCCTAGCGGTGTTGCCTGTGAGTGGCTGGACAAGATCAGTTACCTCTTCGTAAACGGAGTCTCTGGAGTTTCAGCGTGGCTTCGTGGGCTACGTGACCCTTCTCACAAACAACCTACGACGACTTTTGTCGATGAGCAAGCAAAAGTTGAAAAACATTCGACAATCTTTTTACTGCGTGACACCCATAAGCAATCGTGCTATCACTGATGCATGACCTCAGCACCCGGAAAAGACCCCGGCAAGGACGGCCCCGTACAGGACGCCGGGAGCCTTTCGCGTGCAGGAGATCTGTTTCAGCTTCTTCGCGACGGCCAGGCACGAACCCGGGCAGAACTCGCCATCACTACCGGGCTCGCCCGTTCCACCGTCGCCTCGCGCATTGACGCCCTGATGAACTCCGGACTCGTGGGCCCGGCCGGCGAGGCGAGTTCCAGCGGCGGCAGGCCGCCGTCGCGCTTTGCTTTCAACCCTGCGGCCCGTGTTGTCCTGGCGGTCGACGTCGGAGCTACGCACGTGATCGTCGCCGTCACCGATCTCGGTGGAACTGTTTTGGCCGAGCGACGCCTCGCGCAGGAAGTCGCTGACGGTCCCGAGGTGGTGCTCGGCAGGGTGGTGGCTGCAGGGCGGGAGCTCCTCACCGAGGCAGGCCGCAAGCTTGAAGACCTTGCCGGAATCGGCATCGGGCTGCCCGGACCGGTGGAACACGACAGCGGCAGGCCGATCAAACCACCGATCATGCCCGGCTGGGACGGGTTCGACGTGGTCCGTTACATGCAACGCTCGCTGCCGGTCCCGGTCCTCGTGGACAACGACGTCAACATCATGGCCCTCGGCGAACGCACGGCCTACTGGCCGGACCACGACAATTTGCTCTTCATCAAAATCGCCACGGGCATCGGCGCGGGCATCATCAGCAGCGGCGAGCTGCAGCGCGGTGCCAACGGCACGGCCGGGGACCTCGGCCACGTCCGGGTTCCCCGCGGCGACGACGTCCTCTGCCGTTGCGGGAACTACGGCTGCCTTGAAGCGCTCGCCTCGGGACCCGCCGTCGCCCGCCAGCTCCACGCCCAAGGACTCGCTGCCAGCAACGGCGGCGATGTGCTGCATCTCGTGGCCGACGGAAACCTCCAGGCGATCCAGGCACTCCGGCAGGCCGGACGCGACGTCGGCGATGTCCTGGCAACCGTGGTCAATCTGCTCAACCCCTCCATGATCGTGATTGGCGGCAGCATGGGGGAGGCCGGTGAGCACCTTGTGGCCGGTATCCGCGAAGTCGTCTATCGGCGCTCCCTTCCCTTGGCCACCTCGCACCTGCGCATCGGCATCTCGATGGCGGGCGACCAGGCCGCGATCCTGGGTGCGAGCCAGATGGTCACCCAGCACGTTTTGTCCCCGGCCGTGATTGAAGCCACGCTGCAGGCAACGGGCTGAGCGGCGACTTATGGCGTTCCGCAGCTGCATGCCGTGATAGCAATGAAGGTGATGCCTACTTTCCCCGCCCTCCAGCGCACCCCATGACCAGCCAATTCCTCGCCAAGGTCCCACGAGGCTGGCTGATCCTCGCGTGCATAGGCCTCATCGCCCTCAACATGCGAGGACCCTTCGTCGCGGTGGCGCCGGTGGTGGATTCCCTCAAACGGGACCTTGGATTCTCACCCGTGGAACTCGGGCTGCTGACGGGCATTCCCGTGCTCTGCTTCGCGCTCGCCGCGCCGCTGGCCTCGATGGCCGGACGCAGGTTCGGCGCTGAATTCGCAGTGATGCTCACGCTGGTGGGCGTGCTGGCCGGCGTCGTGATCCGCTCAAGCGGCGGCGGCGTTCCGGTCATGGCGGGTACGGTCCTCATCGGCCTCGCCATCACCATCGGGAACATCGCAGTGCCGCTCATCATCCGCCGGGACTTCGCGCCGCGGCGCCAGGCAACAGCGATGGGCGTCTACACGGCGGCACTGAACATCGGGTCCTTCCTGACCTCGGTGGCCACCGCACCGCTCGCGGAACTTGTGGGTTGGCGGCTTGCCCTCGCGGCGAGTGCCCTCCTGGCGCTGGTGGCCATCGTTTTCTGGATCCCCACGGTCGGTGCCCGCCGCGCGTTCGTTCCGGCTGCGGTGCCGGCCGCCGAGGGATCGCGGGGCGGGAAGGCTTCCGGCGTTGGCTGGCTGACCGTTGGCCTGACGCTCGGCTTCGCAGGCCAGGCATTCTCGTACTACGGCGTGACGGCGTGGCTTCCGAGCTTCCTGGCCGACGAGCTGGGCATGGGAACCGCACAAGCCGGCGCGGGATCGTCGCTCTTCCAGATTTTCGCGATTGTCGGTGGCCTCGGCGTGCCGCTGCTCGCCCGTTTTACCAGTACGACGGCGGTAGCGGCCACCTTGGGTGCCTTGTGGCTCACGGTGCCGTTGGGCTTGTTGCTGGCCCCGGGTTGGTGGTGGCTGTGGTCCTCGCTCGGCGGAGTCGCCCAGGGTGGCGGCATCACGGTCATCTTCATCGCCATCATCAGGTTCGCCCGCGACCAGGCCTCGGCAGGCAAGATGTCCGCCGTCGTGCAGGGGGTCGGTTACTGCTTCGCGGCCCTGGCTCCCACCATCATCGGCTACGTGCACGGCATCTCCGGCAGCTGGACCGTGCCGCTCCTCGTCATCCTTGGCTCGGTGGCAGCGTTCTGCGTCTGCACCACCGTCTCGGTGCGCTGGGTGGCCCGGCAACGTTAGGTGCGCTCACGATGGTAGGCGGGTCCCGCCGTCGTCGCCTACCCAACTAACTCGCAGTTGTTGTCGTTATGACGCTCCAAAACGACAACAACTGCGAGTTAGTTGGGTGGTGAGGGGGTCCGTCGCTGGGCTGCCTCCCCGACCATCGGGGTCACTTGTTGCGAAGAGTGCAGGCAGCCCAGCGGACGGGGGCTCTATCTTTGGGCTCAGGCCGCTACGAGTTCTTCCTTGGTGGCTTCTTCGCGGGCCTCCGTGAGGTAGCGGGCGTAGGCCGGGATGGTCAGGAAGGTCGGGAACTCCTCAGCCAGTGTGACTTCCTCGAAGATACTGCGGGCATCGTTGAACCGGTCGTCATCGAAGCGTTCCAGGCGGGCGAACTCCTCGTCCAGGAGGTCGTTGATCCATTCGCGGGTGATGACTTCACCGGTGTCGGTGATGGCGTGGGAGTAGATCCACTGCCAGAGCTGGGAGCGGGAGATCTCAGCGGTGGCCGCGTCTTCCATGAGGTTGTGGATGGCCACGGCGCCGTTGCCGCGCAGCCAGGACTCGATGTAGCGGATACCCACTTCGATGTTGTTCCGGATGCCGGTTTCGGTGATGGTTCCCTCGGTGGAGGCGACGTCGATCAGGGCCCGGTCGTCCGGGGTGACATCCTCGCGTGAGCGGTCCAGTTGGTTCGGACGCTCGCCGAGTACGCCGTCGAACACTTCGCGGCAGACCGGAACCAGGTCAGGGTGCGCGACCCAGGAACCGTCGAAACCGTCGCCGGCTTCGCGGGTCTTGTCCGCGCGGACTTTCTCGAACGCTGCCGTGTTGGCGGCCTCGTCCTTGCGGTTGGGAACGGCAGCGGCCATGCCGCCGATCGCCATGGCGCCGCGCCGGTGGCAGGCCCGGACCAGTTGCTCGGTGTAGGAGCGCATGAACGGCTGGGTCATGGAGACCTGGGCGCGGTCCGGGAGCACGAAGCGGGGGCCGCGGGTGCGGAAGTTCTTGATGACGGAGAAGATGTAGTCCCAGCGGCCGGCGTTCAGGCCCGAGGCGTGATCGCGCAGCTCGTACAGGATCTCCTCCATCTCGAATGCCGCCGTGATGGTCTCGATCAACACCGTGGCGCGGATGGTGCCCTGCGGGATGCCGAGCAGGTCCTGGGCCAGGATGAAGATGTCGTTCCAGAGGCGGGCTTCGAGGTGGTTCTCGATCTTGGGCAGGTAGAAGTACGGGCCCTTGCCCTGCGCGAGCAGGCGGCGGGCGTTGTGGAAGAAGAACAAGCCGAAGTCCACCACGCCGCCGGCAACGGGCTTCCCGTCGATGAGCATGTGCTTCTCCGGGAGGTGCCAGCCGCGGGGCCGGACCACGATGGTCGGCAGCTCCTCGGCGGCACGGAGCTTGTATTCCTTGCTGTTGTGGCCGTCGGTTGACGTGAAGTCGATCCGGCGTTCCAGGGCATCGGTGAGGTTCAGCTGGCCCTGGATGACGTTCCGCCACGTGGGGGTGGAGGAGTCTTCCATGTCGGCCAGCCACACCTTGGCGCCCGAGTTGAGCGCGTTGATGGTCATCTTCCGGTCAACCGGCCCAGTGATCTCCACCCGGCGGTCCTCCAGGCCCGGGGCCGGGGGAGCGACGCGCCAGTTCGGGTCGTTGCGGATGTCCGCCGTCTCCGGGAGGAACCGCGGATCCTGGCCGCTCGCGATCTGGCCACGGCGTGCGTGCCGCGCCTGCATCAGCTCCTGGCGGCGCTCCGCCGTCGCGCGGTGCAGGGCTGCCACGAACGCAATGGCATCCGGGGTAAGTACCTCGTTCTGCCGGTGAATTGGCTGGGCGGTCAGCGTGATGCCGTTGAGCGTGTAATTGTCAGTGAAGCTGTTCATGGGAGTGGCTCCTTGAATGGTCCCAACTGACTCGCACTAGGTGTCGTTTTGAGGGCTCAAAACGACACCTAGTGCTACCTAGTTGGGGAAGTGGGCCCACGGCCTCCGGGTTCCCTCGCGAGCTTGCGAGTGGAGGGGGCGGCTGGGGATTAGTGGAACTGGCCTTCTTCGGTGGATCCCACCAGGGCCAGGGTGGATGCGTTCGGGTTGAGCGCAGTTGCGATGTCGTCGAAGTAGCCGGTGCCGACTTCGCGCTGGTGCTTGGTTGCGGTGTAGCCGCGGGACTCGGAGGCGAATTCCTTCTCCTGAAGTTCGACGTAGGCGCTCATGCCTTCGCGGGCGTAGCCGTGGGCGAGGTCGAACATCGAGTAGTTCAGGGCGTGGAAGCCGGCCAGGGTGATGAACTGGAACGTGAAGCCCATGGCGCCGAGCTCCCGCTGGAACTTCGCGATGGTGGCGTCGTCCAAGTGCTTGCGCCAGTTGAACGACGGCGAGCAGTTGTACGAGAGCATCTGGTCGGGGAACTCGGCCTTGACGGACTCGGCGAACTTGCGGGCGAGTTCCAGGTCCGGGGTGCCGGTTTCCATCCAGATGAGGTCCGAGTACGGGGCGTAGGCCTTGGCGCGGGCGATGCAGGGTTCGATGCCGTTGCGGACCTTGTAGAAGCCCTCCGCCGTGCGGACCGGCTGTCCCGCTTCGCGGAGGATGAATTCCTGGTCGCGCTCGTCGACGTCGGAGGTGATCAGGGTGGCTGCCTCGGCGTCGGTACGGGCGATGATCACCGAAGGGGTGCCCGCGACGTCGGCCGCGAGGCGGGCGGCGTTCAGTGTCCGGACGTGCTGCTGGGTGGGGATGAGCACCTTGCCGCCGAGGTGGCCGCACTTCTTCTCGGAGGCGAGCTGGTCTTCCCAGTGCACGCCCGCGGCGCCGGCCTGGATCATGGATTTCATGAGCTCGTAGGCGTTCAGCGGGCCGCCGAAACCGGCTTCGGCGTCGGCGACGATCGGGACCAGCCAGTCCTCGACCGTCTGGATGCCCTCGGAGAATTCGATCTGGTCGGCGCGGAGCAGGGCGTTGTTGATGCGGCGGACCACGGTGGGAACCGAGTTGGCCGGGTAGAGCGACTGGTCCGGGTAGGTGTGGCCGGAGTTGTTGGCGTCGGCGGCGACCTGCCAGCCGGAGAGGTAGATGGCCCGCAGGCCGGCTTTGACCTGCTGCACGGCCTGGTTGCCGGTCAGCGCGCCGAGGGCATTGGTGTAACCGCCGGTCTTGGCTTCCTCCGTGAGTTGCTTCCACAGCTTCTCGGAGCCGCGCCTGGCCAGGGTGTGTTCCTCGGAGACACGGCCGCGGAGGCGGACGACGTCGGTGGCCGAGTAGTCGCGGGTGACGCCTTCCCAACGCGGGTTGGCAGCCCATTCGAGCTCCAGTGCTGCGGCCTGCTCGGTTGCGGAGGTGGGCTGCCCTGGTTCAAATGCTGCGGTCATTGTTCTGTCTCCTTTGACGCTGTTTTGGCGTGTTGCTGAGTTTGCCGCCCCGGCCGGCCTTGACTGCGCCATTGCAGATCATTCCGACCGGGACTTCGTAGTTATTACTTTTCAGCACTTCCACGAGGCTTTCTAGATGGAAACCATGGAAAGAAATGCACTTCTTCACGTATCCTCAAGAAATGTCACCTGTGAGCTGGAACCGCGAAGTACCGTCGCCGTCGTCGTCTGCTTCCACCGCCGAGCTGGACGTGATCAGCCTGGGCCGCCGCGTGCGGTATCTGCGCAAGCAGGCCGGGCTGACCCTCGACGACGTGAGCGCCGCCGTCGGGACCGCACCGAGCCAGCTGAGCCTCATTGAGAACGGCAAGCGCGAGCCCAAACTGGGCCTGCTGACGCAGCTCGCCGCGGCACTGAATGTCGGCATCGAACAGCTCCTCGGGGCCGAACCGCCCAGCCGCCGCGCGGCCCTGGAAATCGAGCTGGAACGGTACCAGCGCGGGCCCCTGTACGAGTCGCTGAACCTGCCCAAAGTCCGCGTCAGCGCGCGGCTTCCGCTCGATGTCCTCGAGTCGCAAGTGGGCCTCCTGCAGGAGCTCGAACGCAAGCTCAACGAGCAGGTTGCGACGCCGGAAGAGGCTCGGCGCGCGAACGGCGAACTGCGTGCCATGATGCGGGAGCGCGGCAACTACTTTCCGGAGTACGAGGCCGAAGCGCAAAAGGTCCTCAAAGGCGTTGGCTACACGACCGGACCCTTGAGCCAGCACGTCATTGCGGACATCGCGGACCACCTCGGATTCACCCTGCACCACGTGGGCGACCTGCCCCATTCCACCCGTTCAGTGACTGATCTAAAGAATCACCGAATTTATCTCACGCAAAGTCAACGGCAGGACCACGATCCCCGCTCGGTCCTCCTGCAGGCCCTGGGGCACTACGTCCTGGGCCACGAAACGCCCAAGAACTACGGCGACTTCCTGGCGCAGCGCGTCGCGACCAACTATTTTGCCGCGGCGCTCCTCCTGCCCGAGAACGCCACCCTCGAGTTCCTGCAGAAGGCGAAAGCTGCCAAGGAGATCGCGGTCGAGGACATCCGGGACGCCTTCGCCGTGTCCTATGAAACTGCGGCCCACCGGTTCACCAACCTCGCGACGAAGCACTTGGGAATCACCACACATTTCCAGAAAACCCACCAGAGCGGCATCATCTACAAGGCCTACGAGAACGACGGCGTGGCGTTCCCCCAGGACCATACCGGCGCCATCGAGGGCCAGCCGGCGTGCAAAGCATGGACTTCGCGGGCGGTGTTCGACGTTCCGGACAAGTTCAGCGCCTACAGCCAATACACGGACACCGTCTCAGGCACCTATTGGTGCACGGCGCGGACCGAGCGCTCGGCGGCGGGCGAGTTCTCGCTCAGCATCGGCGTGCCGTACCAGCACGTGAAGTGGTTCCGCGGGAGGGAGACGACGGCGCGGGCTACTTCGACGTGCCCGGACCCGAACTGCTGCAAGCGCCCGCCGGCGTCGTTGGCTTCTTCGTGGGCAGGCAACGCCTGGCCCTCCGCGCGCGCCCACTCGCACCTGTTGGCGGCCATGCCGCCGGGTGCGTTCCCCGGCGTCGACGAGACCGAGGTGTACGCGTTCCTGGAGGCGCACTCCGGGTAGCTTCCGGGCAATTGCAAC
>NZ_JAHHZS010000026.1 GCF_022606295.1 Arthrobacter bambusae | reverse complement strand
AGGCCTGGCGAACGAGGGCACCTGGGGCTTCGTGTCCAAAGGTCGCACGAGGGCGTAGTGTCGAATTAGGAGATTTCGGGATGGGTCGTTCGGGTCCGGGGATTGAATATCAGGGCTGTGCAGCGCGAGGGCGGGTACGGCTACAGGTCCGGGTTGGGGTTCTCCGGGCACCCTTGGAATCGAGGCCGCATGGCCAGCAACGACGCAGTACCCACTACGGAACAATTGCAGGACCTCCTGCTTGAAAGTCCGGGCTTCACCGAATTTCTCCTGGGCTTGGCCACCATCTCAGCGTCCTTGTTGGATGGCCGGGAATCTCTCTTGTGCGCCATCACCGTCGAGCGGGACGCCGGCCCCTCAACGGTGGCCAGCAGCACCGCTGCGGCGCAGCGCTTGGACGAGAAGCAATACGCGTTCGACGACGGCCCTTGCCTCACTGCCTTGCGTCACCAACAGCGCGTGCTGATCGACGATCTGCAGGCCGACGACCGCTGGGGGCATTACGCCCTCCAAGTGGCGGGCGAAGGTATTCGGTCGGTCCTGGCGGTACCGATCCAGGCGGACTCTTCGTCCCGCGCGGCTTTGAATTGCTACGCCTATGCGCCAGGTACTTTTACCCAGGCCATAGTCTCCCGCGTGCAGGAGCATGCCGACAATATTTCGAAGACGCTAAGGCTGGCCCTGAGGCTCCATGTCCCCGAGCCTTACCCGGAGCACCTGCGATCTGCACTGCAATCGCGATCAGTGGTGGACGCGGCGCTGTCCTTGATCATGCTCCAGAACCGTTGTGGACGGGACCGCGCCATGGAGCTGCTTCAGCTCGCTGCGCGGAACAGCAGTCGGCGTCTTCATGACATCGCCACCGACATCCTCAACGCATCAGTCCGGCGGGACTGGACTTCCCCCGGTGTACCCCGTGAATCATCGTGAGGGCCGGGCAGGGGACTTCCCGAGTGGGCGTCTGCGCAACGGAGAATCGCCGCCAAGTGGTATCTCGAAGGCGTTGGCAATGCAGGAATTGGACACCAACAAGATGGCAGACTCATGACCAACTCAGAGCCGCGGCCAACCCGCAATGCCTTGGATGGACTGGCCGCTCACCCGAACCAGGACCTTGGCATTACCCTCCAGGAACTTGTCTTGGAAAGCGTCGACCTTGACGATTTTCTTGAAAACTTGGCAACCTTGGCAGCGATTACCCTCTCTTCTTCCTCGAACGCCGTTTCATGCGGTGTCACCGTCATCACCAGGAAAAAGGGCATCACCAGCGCCAGCAGCGATGAAAGAGTGGGCGCCCTCGATGAACTGCAGATTGATTTCGGTGACGGGCCTTGCCTCACGGCCCTTCGGCACAATTCAGTAGTTCTGGTAGTCGATAGCCGCCACGAAAGCCGTTGGAGCGACTACATGGAGGCTGTTTGGCGGAACGGTATTGGATCCATCTTGGCAGTCCCCCTTGACCTGGCCGGTGAGGCAGACGCCGTCGTGAACCTCTACTCGACCACTCCGCACGGGTTTTCCGGACCGGACATCACGGCGGCAGATGAATTCGGCAGGAGGGCAGCAAAGTCCGTGCGCCTGGCTTTGAGGATCTCGCAGTTGCGTAGCACCCGGGACGACCTGACGGCGGCGATACAGTCCCGCTCGACGATCGACACCGCCGTCGGAATTGTCATGGCGCAGAACCGATGCGGTCGCGACGCGGCCTTCAAGGTCCTGACCCGGGCGTCGAACAGTCGAAACGTTAAACTCCGTGAAATAGCCGCGAACGTCATTGCCTCCGTTTCGGGTGAGGCGGATCCGGCACCCTACTTCGACGAATAGCCAAAGGGTGGGGAATGGTGCGGACTAAGCTAGGAACAGCGCACTAACTGCCGTTATGGATTCTCTTTCACAGGAGCGCTTGCGGCTCGATGCACTCGACCTAGATGAATGAGGACTATGGCGCGGAAACTACCGCTGGATGAACTGTCAACCGTTATCGCGCGAATCCAGGGCCTGCTGCTGACGGAAGAGAAGGTGGACCGCGCCGTGCGGTTGCTTGCCCGTGCCATCAAGGACTCCGTGTCCGGGGCAACTGGTGCAGGAGTTTCCATTCTGGATTCGAGGGGCAGGCGGACCAGCAGCGCGTCCACGGACGAAGTTGTCACCCGTGCGGATGCCCTCCAATATGACTTGGGCCAGGGTCCGTGCCTGACAGCCTGGGCCATGGAGGAAACGGTGATTGTCCGGGACGTCGTAACGGACCCGCGCTGGCCGGACTGGACTGACGTCGTGAGGGACATGCCCATCCGTTCCGTGGTCAGCACTCCTTTGATCGCCGAGCAAGAATGCATTGGCGCATTGAAGATCTACTCGGACCGCGCCGACGCTTTCGGCGACGAAGCCGCCCGGGTGCTGGAACTATTCGCCGCGCCGGCTGCCACGCTCCTCGCGAATATCCAGGCCAGCGAAGCACCACACCGCATCAGTGAAGCCTTGGCAGAGTCCCTCCATAGCCGCGACCTCGTCAACCGGGCCTGCGGCATCTTGATGCAGCGCCACTCTTTGACCGTTGACATGGCCCTTGCGGAACTGATGCGCCGGGCCCGGCGGCAGAACAGCACGCTGGGCCAGATCAGTGCCGATATCGTCGCCGGGATTCCGGCAGCCCTGGAATAAGGCCGGCCCCATGGGCTTCGATCCGCACGAACCACAACAGCAGCGCATGTTGGCCGCTGCCCTGAAGTCAGCCCGCGTCAACGTCGGCGAACTCTGGCTCAAGTACTTCAGCCTGGGCGGCGAAGTTGGCGAATACGAGGTGGAAGCCTACCTCCAAGGCCTCCTTTCCCTGCCCGTCCTCCAGCGCGACCTCCTGGCCATGGCCGCCAACGAACTCATCGACAAATTCCCCCAAGGCCACGCGCCCTACTCCGACGAGCTCGGTAGCCCGGATGGCGAGTCCCCCAGGAAGGAACCCGGATCCGGATCGCAGCAGCGGCCGGAGTCTGAGGACTAGGCGCGGCTTGCGTCGCTGGTTGAGGTGCACGACGGCGGCAGGCACCTGTGCGGTGACGTTCCGGTCATGCGTGGTTCAGTCGCGGAGCACGACGCCCGGGGAGCGCAAGGATTCGAGTGCAATACCGTTAGGTATGCTTCATGGTCGGAGCTCTCGCTGACGCTTGCAATAGTACTTTTGGGTATGGCCATCATTTCCATCAGCCATGTTCGCGAGTTGCTTGGCTCACTGTGGATCGGATACCCGGCAATAGTATTTGCATTTAGCTATCTTGGCGCCTCGACAATTCACCGTCACCGGTCGGGAAAAGCCAGTCAAAGCCGCTACCTTTGGGGCTGCCGTTAGCGCAACTCCTGAATCATTAGCTGCTTTCTCGTAATTAGAGATGGTTGAGTGGCTTTTCCCGCCCTCGTACGGCGCGGAATTCGGTGGCGAAGCGCGCACTCTGGCGTTGGAGACCAGCTGTTCGGGAGCCCAGTCACACTGAAGCACGCGGCCCCGGTGACCGGCAGCTACACGGAGGCTTCATTGGGAAGTTGAAAGGGACGACGGCGTGCTCCGCCACACGGTGAGGCCTGCACCGATGAACACGGAGATGGCCGCCTTCGAACACTGAGATTGGCCCTTTTCACACTGATTTTTGGCCAAATGACACTGAGATTCAGCACATCGCACACGGAGAGGCCCTCGCGCGGGCTTATTTTGCTGTTGATGAAATCTCTAACTCTCTCCGCGGCCACAATGCTCCTGATCGTTGCCATCATTTCATTCATCAACAATCAGGCCGCTTGGGTGCTATCTCTGGCGGCGGCGGGGGCGAGTCCTGCGACGCGGTTCGACTACAGGAAGCAAGCAAAGTGACCGCCGAGAACGAGAGTGTGATCCATTGCGAAGCCCATGGTTCGGCAACGACACATTTGTCGCTCGCTCCGGCCCACGTGACAACCTCGAATGCGTCATCACTTATCACCGATGATTATCCCCAGTCCTCGTCGGAAGAGGTGATGCCAAGGCTCGACATCAATTTCCAGTACGACCAATTACTGTAGCTTCTAAAGAAAGACAGTGAACGTGAAAGAAGTAAATTGTTCTATCATTCGAAGAAACCAGAGCAGCACGAGTCGGCGAAGGATTACTTTTGTTGCTTTGGCTATGGGACTTCTGCTTATCGGAATCACTCCGATGGCCGTCGCGGGTCCACTGGGCGATACAGTGGAAGGGTCAGGTAGCTCGAACAATCTCACTTCCACGGACGAAGCCAGAATCCGGGCATCTTTCAATGAATTCGACGTAAGCTCAGCTCAGCAGGAAAAGTTGATCAAGAAGTTACGGGCCGGGCAGCCTCTCGACGCGTTTACAGGTGTCGCACCTGTCCTTATCGAGGATCGGTCAACTCGCACCAAAGCGATGATTATCGAGCGGTTTGCTGATGGTTCGTTCAAGGCACAGAGCGTGGAAAGGCCCGTGGAAGCGGCCTCCGCATCTGTCACGCTTAGCGCCGTAATTACGAACTGCAACTACGCGGGCGGTAGCGGCCATGCCGTTTACAGCGGGTGCAGCATTGCGGCTAACTGGAGCGGAATAATCAACGTTGCGTTTGTTGCCACGTATCAACATGTCAACGGCGGGCCCAGCAGCATCCTCTCCGTCGGAAACTCCACTCAGAATTGCGCGGGCGTGAGTTGCTCGTCCCCAACAGTGTGGATTGGCCGAGGAACTTCCATCGGAACCACACCGGCATGGGCCCAAGCGCAATCCAGGGTCCAGGCAGCATGGGGATCATGGGAAGTATGGGTACAGCTTCAGGTGCGCCCATACACAGCAACAGTGTCACAATCATAGTCATGGCCCTATCCATGGTGCTGAACTCAACTGACCCGGTTAACCCAGAGGTCAACTCGTGGGCTACCCCTGTTTTTGGCATCGTCTATGTGGTGTTGGTTGTCGTCGCGCTTGCAGCGCTTATCGCCTCAAAGGGGATTCCCGCTCCAGTCAAAGTGGCCGTTGGCGTCGCGATCTTCGTATTGCCGTTTGTAGGCTCAGTTGCCTGGATTATCTACTCACAAGTGCGGCACAGAGGGCTCGGAAGGACGTACAAAGGATCGTAGATGCCTTGTTTGAGCGGTAAGTGCAAGTAAGACCTTGGACCTGCCGCTCGTTTTTCCTCAATCTTCAAGCGGGGCGTTCATAGCGTTCAAGGTTGTCATACGCTTTTTGGTCGACTCCGCTGGGTGGAATAACGAGAGGGATTCACCGCTCCAGGCCAGCTGGGTTCTATCGCTGGCGGGGTGGGGGCAGCACCCGCAACTTGGGTTGCCCCCAGGAAAGCAACCGAAGTGATTTCGCGCACGAGGAGCCGTGAAATGATCACTGCAGAACAAGCCCGTCGCGTGATGCTCCACGGTTGGAGCGGCTTGCTGACGCTCGCAATAATCCTGGGCGTGGCCATGATTTTCATTAGCCCCCTTCGCGAGTTGCTTGGACCGCTGTGGACCGGATACCCGGCGATAGCGTTTGGGTACATCTTCCTTGGTGTCCCGGCGATTCACCGTTACCGGTTAAGAAAAGCCGGTGAAGGCCGATCTCTCTAGGGCTATCGGTAGCGCAGAGCCAGAGTCATTGGCTGGCTATTCCCAACCCCATGCTGGCCAGGAGGATCGCGCCGATCTCGGTCGAATTCGTGGCATCGTCCAGGAATAGGGAAAGCCGATCGTGATGGTGAGCATTAAGACGGGTCGGCGAACCGCCGGTCCGATCCCAACGCTTCCCTTCGGCCGGCCAGGGCGGCACCGTCAGGACGCTTTTGGTACTTAGGAGTCGGACGTCGTCGGGGAGGACGGCGGCGTCCCGCGACCGCCAGACACATCCGGCGCTGTCCAACTGAACGGTCAGCTCGCCGGGACGCTTAGCGTATTGGCAACGCGGAGCTGCCCGCGTTCGATCAGCCAAGTGATGGATTCCAGCACAGCTTGTTCGGGCTCGTAGCGGGGAGCGTAGCCCAGGAGGGACGTGGCCTTCTCGATCGTGAAGCAGTGGCTGCGGTAGAGGTGGCCCCAGCTCGACTCTGCGTACTCCGGTGTGGTCGATTCGCGGAAGTGCTCCCACGTGACCGTCTCCAACGTCGCGGACTGGCCGAACCAAGCGGCAGCGATGTCGGCGTATCCGCGGACGGTGAGCGCAGTGGGGGCGACGATGTTGAAGTCCTCGCCGGCAGCCGCGTCGCGGTTCTGGATCGCTTTCTCGAACGCCTGCGCGACGTCGTCCGCGTGGACGTGGTGCATCAATTCGGCGCCGCTTCCGGGGACTTGCAGCGGCTGTCCGGCAGAGAGGGTGTACCAGACGGCGGGGTCGAGGTTTCCGAGCGGGCCGATCGGCTGCCAACCGGGCCCGACGATATGGCCAGGGTGCACGGACGTGGTGACCAGGCCGCCGTCGTCGGTCTCCTCTTTCAGCATCCGCGCGATCCGGTCCTTCTGGATTCCGTACTCCCCGAACGGGGCGGCCGCCGATCCGGAACCCTCGGCGATCGGCAGCTTGAGGCTCTGGCCATACCGCCACACCGAGCCGCAGTGCAGCAGGTGCCCGGCCTCCCCGCGGAGCCGGTTGACGAGCAAGCTCGCCGATTCGAACGTGAAACAGACCAGATCGACGACGACGTCGGCCTGCAGTGCCGCGACCCTGTCACCGAATGTGCCGTCCCGGTCCTCTTGCTGCCGGTCGGCGACGACCTGGCGCACCTGCTCCCACTCCGGCGCGTCGCCATAGCTTTTGTGGGTGCCACGGCTGATGTTGATGACTTCATGGCCGGCGCGCACCAGCCGGGGCACGAGGAAGGATCCGATGTGACCGCTGCCGCCGATGACGATAATCTTCATTGCTCTCCAGTGCTTCGTGATGATTTAGCTGTGAGTGTTTGGTTCTGGGCGGGTGTTTGGTTCCGGTTGGGGTGACCGGACGACGGCGGCGCTAGCCGTTGGGCGGCGACCTGGTCGTTGGTGGCGGCCCAGCTGGCGAGGAGTGCGAACTTCTCCGCAGATTCGCTACCCTCCTCGACGCTATAGATCCCGATCCACAACCCCTTCTCCCCCGGCATCTCAAACACGTCGTAGGTAACGTCAACGACCCCCACCACGGGGTGCCTGAACAGCTTCCGGCCGGTGCGGTGCTCGTGCACGTCCCGCTCAGCCCAGTTCGAACGGAACTCCGGGCTGCGGGTGGAGAGCTCCCCGATCAGGGCGGTCAGCTCGGCGTTCAGCGGATCGCGTCCTGCTTCCATGCGGAGCATTGCTGCTGTCATCTGCCTGGCCAGCGGCCAGTCCACGTAATAGTCCTTCGCCCGGGGGTCCAGGAAGATAAACCTCGCGAGGTTGGGACTGTCGGATTCGAACTGCGGCGAGTACAGCGCCCGCCCCATGAGGTTCGAGGCGACGAGGTCATGTTGGCGGTTCCACACCACGGCCGGAACACTCATGCTGTCCAAAATCCGCTGCACCGATTCGCGCACTACCGGCTTCTTCTGCGCGGTCCTGGCGGCGGTGGGCGCCGTGGCGGTGCGTGCGAGTCCAAAAAGATATTCCCGTTCGAGCTCGTTGAGCTGCAAGGCATTGGCGAGGGCATTCAGTACATGCTCTGACACCCCGCGGAGGTTCCCCCGCTCCAGGCGGGTGTAGTAATCGAGGCTAACCCCTGCAAGCATGGCCACCTCTGAGCGTCGGAGGCCGGGTACGCGGCGCTGCCCGCCGAAGTCCTGCAGATCGGTCTGGGCCGGCGTGATGTTGGCACGGCGGGACATCAGAAACGCCCGCACTTCATCTTTCGAACTCATACCTTCCACGGTAGGGCTTGGACCGGCGACAGTGGGAGGCCCTGCCAGGGCCCCTTTTGAGCCTGGGTGAGGGGTACCAAGGGGGCCTCTCAGTGTGCGCTTCGACTCCGATACCGTGAATTCGCCCCTCCCCCATCCCCGGCACGCCTCGGGCGTTGCCTTCTGTGTTCCCCTAGAAAGTGGTGCCTCAAAGCATGTCATCAACGGATCTCAAAGCGGCCGGGTTGAAAAGCGCCGTGCCTTCACGCGGCGGGCTGCCTCCGGTGGTGTTCGTGCTCACCGCCGGAACATTCCTGATGCAGACAACCGAGTTCTTCATCGCCGGCCTGCTGCCCGAACTCGCCAGCGACCTCCGGGTCAGTGTTCCCCACGCGGGCCTCCTCATCACCATCTTCGCCGTCGGGATGATCATCGGATCGCCGGCGATGATCATCCTGACCCTGCGCCTCCAGCGCCGGCTCACCCTGATGCTCTCGCTCCTGCTGTTCGCGGCCGGCCATGTCCTGGTCGCCGTCAGCCCGAGCTTCGAAGTCATCTTCGCGGCCCGATTTGTCACAGCCTGTGCCACGGGCGCGTTCTGGTCCGTCGCCGTCGTGGTGGCGACCCGAGCGGCAGGACCGGCGGCCGGATCGCGCGCGCTCGGCGTCGTCATGGGTGGAGGAAGCCTGGCGACGGTGGTTGGCGTCCCGCTCGGGGCGTTCGCTGGGCAGACCGCCGGCTGGCGGGCTCCGTTCTGGGCCTTGGCCATCCTCGCGGCGGCTGCCGCGGTATTTATCGTCCGCTTCGTCCCGCACGAAGAGCCCGCCGGGGCGACTCCGTCCCTGCGTTCGGAGTTCGCGGCGCTCCGGTCCGGACGTTTGTGGCTGGCCCTGGCCTCCTGTGCCTTGATCATGGGAGGCGTCCTGGCGACCTACAGCTATATCGCGCCCCTGCTGACGGACCGTGCCGGCGTCCCGGCTGCGATGCTACCGTGGGTGCTGTGCTGCTTCGGCGTAGGTGCGCTCCTCGGCAACTACACGGGAGGCAGGCTCGGCGACCACCGGCCGTACGCCACCACCATCACGGCTGCCGTCGCGGCCACGCTCTTCCTGCTCGCGTTGTGCGTGTTTTCAGAGCAGGCCCTGCCAGTCGTCATACTGATCACCCTGGCAGGCTTTGCGGGGTTCGTGGTGAATCCCGTGGCGTTCGCGCTTGCGGTCAGGTTCGCCGGGAAGGCCCCGACGCTTGCGTCCGCGCTGACCACAGCCTCGTTCAACTTCGGGATTGCGGCCGGCTCATGGGCGGCAGGCCTCGCCCTCAGCTCCGTGGCAGGCGAAACCGGGCCACCGGCAGTCGGAGCGGCGATCGCGTCATTGACCATCGTTTCGCTCGGGGTGCTGGCGGCCAGCCAGCGCCGAGCATCGCGGTCGACCGGGAACCCTGGCGAGGAGCCGACCGAGGAAACCCGCGAGTGCGTTGGCTCGTCGCTGTAAACCTGGAACCGTTCAGAAGGTGGACGTGTGGACCTCAATGAGGCCGCTCGCTGCAATTTCCCGGAGTTTGTAGATCCCACGGACTACGCCGTCCTTGTCGTGGAAGGTGCCAGACACCGCGAGCTCCGTGCCGAACTCGTCAACCAGCCTGACCCTGCAGCTGCCTCCGTTGTCAGTGAACACTTCAAAGTGTCCGGCCATCAGAACAATCCTCCCCGATGGTGTGCGGGAAGACGCTGGGCCAGTCCGCGAATTCCGGAACCGGGGCTGTGGCTGAGTACTGGATGTTTTCCCGGTTCGTTGCGCCGCTCCAGTTCGGCCGTCACGAGAGCCAGCAGCGCCTGGGCAGGTTCGGACAGGTGGTGGGTTGCGGCGGGATTGCCTAGTTCATCGCAGTGCAGAAGCACTCGGCGGATGCGTTCCAATTCGCGCGAGGGCACAAGCGGCCATCTCCGAAACAGTTGTTGGACCGCACTTTGCCTGGAGAGGGAACCACCCGGGCCATGAAGGTGGGTATGTGTGGGTCGGATCGGTACCATGGCTGACTCCTCGGACGACGTCGGGGAAGCCAGCTGCTTGACTAAATCCAGCATATAGAAAGTGAGATGCGTCATGCCAATGAATTCCGCTAGATGACGGATGGGGACTCCCCCTGGAAGGAACCCAGACGGGGACACAGGAACCTCTCGTTCCCCGCAAGAAGCGAGCAGGTTCGTCGGGCGGGTCAGTAAGTCCTGCACGGGGACCTCAGGCGCTCGACGAACCGACACGGGTTGTGGCGGACGACGGTGACCGCGACATCCACCTCCCTATGCTCGGCCGCCAGGCATCCGGCTTCACGGGCATTGGAAGAGGCCGACGACGGAGAGCTCACCTTCACCTACGACCTCCCCGAACGCCTGGCAACAGTCGAGCCCGGGTTCGGCCAGGGCATGAGGCGCGAGCTCGACGCCTGCATTGCCGCCGCCGCGATCGAAAGCCGCGAGCCCGCGCTCGTCGATGAAATGATCGAGTAGCTGCTACTCCTAAGGCGCCCGTCTTCGGAGCACAATGAGCCAAGTAATGGATCCGGCAACCACCAGGATGCTCCCCAGCCAGAGGGCGTCCTGCAGTGGTGGGGTGGCCTCTGTCAGATTGGCAGCGTCAATCTCAAATGTCCGCACTGTCCACATCACGGATACGACGGAAAAGACTACAAGACCAAGCGCACCAATGATGATGGGGGCTGTTCGGTTACTCATTTCGTCCTTACTTCCGTACTACCAATTGCATCGGTACCTGATGAAGTCGACCGGGTTGGTCACAACTCGGCGCCAACCCTCCAGATCCCAAGTATTAGCTTGCTGTAGCAATCACTTCATTCCAGCAATTGGGTGGCACAAGGGCCACCCAGTTCGCCGTAAAAAGGCTATGGCCGGATTCGCCATCTAAGTGGTGAGACAACGAATGCAGCTAGCATCGTCACCGCTCGAATGGCGCGTTTCTATCGCTGCCGGTCGAAAGCTCCGCCCGCACCCAGAAGGTACGCCACAGTCAGCATTTCCGGTCTCACGACCACCGGAAGCAACCAGCTGATACTTGCCTTCATCAGCTGCTCCGACGGTCCCAGCAGCGGAGGGATCGCATCCATACGATCAGTCAGCTGCGCCGGCCCGTCCTGGACGCTCCGCCAGCGCACCAATGCCCAGGCCGGCACAGACAAAATATGGCAGGCAGGCGCACCTGGCCCGCTCACCAACGCCACCATTACGGCAACTCAAAACTCGGGCTCGTGGCCATCAGCCATGACCCTGGTGGCGTTCAAAAATACCGACACAGCCCAAGGCGCCACAACTGGAGCCAGCGCCGCCACGGGAGCGCCGAGCGCCAGCCTCACCACCACCCGCGCTGGCTCATGGGTTTGCGAGTTGGAACTGACTGGAACGCTCCGCTGGCCCGAACCGTCGAGGCGGCCCAGACCCTGGTTGACCAATACTTTCCCCCCGGCCAGCGAAACCTATTGGCTGCAGCGCCAAACCGGCCCAACAACCACCAGCGGCACCGTAGTGACCATCAACGGCACCTCCCCCCACTGATCGCTGGGATCTGGCTCTCATCGAAATGCTGGCCGCCCCATAGACTCTCGAGATTTGCCAATGACGGCTTGAGTATTTCCGTTCGAGAAAGCTCGTCTCGGTGGGCAAACAAGGAGTTGACTGGCGTTCTCGAGGATCTCGCCTAAAATGTCCGACCCCGATCCTAACGTGAGCACAGCAGGCTGCCGAGAGTAAGAGCAGGGGTAATTTCAATGCTTTCGCACTCGCGGCCCTGCATTGTCTCCGAATCGCTTAACCCGAAGGACCGCGCCGCGGCGTCGGACAAGGACGCCCAGATCAGCACGTTGCAATCAGCAGCCGCCGGTGTGAGGAGCCTGCAGCAACAGTTGCCTGACGAGGAGAAGACCTTAGCTGGCAAAGAAGCGGACCTGGCCTCCCGTGAACAGAAACTCAGCGATGCGACGAAGCAGGTTGCGGCAAGCCAGATCAAGAGCGGCCTTCAGGTTGTTGGTGGGGACGTGCAGCCCGGCACCTACATAACATCGGGTCCTGACGGAACCAACTCGGTCGGCTGCTACTACGCCTGGAAAACAGGCACCGGCAGCGACGCCAGCATTAAAGACAACAACATCGTCAAGGGTACGGCCACGGTAACCCTCGCGAATGGCGAGGTATTCGAATCGACGAGTTGCACCGCTTGGACAAAGATCGGATAGAACGGCAGTGGAGTGCGGGTCCGTTCTTCGGGTTCCCCAGTCCTCGTCGTGGAGTGCCATCACCAAAAGATAGGGGCTGCAGAACCTCGTCAAGACATTTGCCGGGAGAAATACTTCACGTAGGTGAATGCCAATGCCATCAGGTCCTTCACCCTTCTTAGGCGCGTTTTTTGATCAGTCGGATGCCATTACATTCGCACGCGATCTGGCTTACGGAACCAGTTGCCTGCTCGTCAAGGAATCTTTCCTACTCGCCTCCGTTTCAGCAGATTCATTTGCCGAAGAATTGATGGCCACGACCTGATGCCTGCTCTCGCAGTGAACAGAAGGATGTGGCGGAGTTGGTGCCTTCCCGCCGTCATGTCAGGATTGCAAAATGACGTCTTATAACCGGCGCGGCCATTACCGCCGCGGTCCCAACGGGCAGCGAGTTTGGGTATCCAGCCATACCGTCTCACGGTCGAGTGGACAGGGGTATTCGCTCGGAATCACCAGCTCCATCTCACCTCCCGCTCAAAGGACCATTTATCCGGCAGGCTTTATCCCGACTACTCGCCTGCCCCGATCCATCGGCTTGGTAAGGCCAAATGCGGTGTGCGCGGTTTGCGGGGCCCACGTCTATTTTTATGCGAACGAATTTGGCAGTCGCGTCTATTTCGACGAAATGGGTCCGCCTTGGCCCAAACATCCATGCACGGATAGTGGTCAACCCCTGAGTGCAAACGGAACACGAAGAAACACATCTAAGGCTCCGGTCCTCTACCCGGACGACGTGGGTCGGCGCAAGCTAGCGGACTCGCCTTCGGGCACCGCGAGCAGAGCATTCACGGTGGAGGGTTCCTGGCTAAATGAACGTGGCACGCTGCTGCATCTTCAGCGGGTTTACCGGAAAGCAACGGCGGAGGCGTGGATAACGCCTAAGGGAATTTCGCTAGAGGTTGGCCAGCTCGTCTTCGTAGACGGTGGCTATTTGTCGTACCTGGATCCTCAAACGGTCGACGTCGTCCGGGTCGAAGTCTCCTTCCAGCCCCCAACGCGCAAGGAGTCATTTTTCAAGCGTCTCCGCGCAAGATTGGATCGCTAAATGAATAAGTCCATTGAATGAGTGGGACCCGCACGCTTGCACGTGCGGGACCCACTCATTTGCGGGCCGTGGCCAAGAGCACCAGCTCCGCGCGCAGCTCAAGTCGCTCAGTATTGACGCCGTACTGGAGCCCCTCATTCAACCGCGCGGTGACACCGGCGGTCAGACGCTTGCCTCCGAAGGTCCTAATGGTTTCCCGATGCAGCTCATCCACTGCAATGCCGCCGGAAACCCGCACAATCTCGACCATCGCGTTCCGGATCTCCACCACGCTGACATGCTCGGGCTTCCTAGCTACGGCAGAACCGTTCGGCCTGAAGTAGTCCCACGTGTCCCGGTCGATTGATGCGTCCCATATGAAACCGTCCGAATCGCGGGAGTGTTGCGATACGTCCAAGACATCCAGCACGGAATTCGCCCGCGGCCCGCTCACTTTATTAAGCTCGAATGCCGCGCAGACCAGTTTTGCGAGCCGCTCGTGATGGATCGGCCCTTCTGCCTCGACCACGGTACGGATGGCGTCACGCACGGCAGCGATCGAACGGCGGGAGTGCAGTGTGTCCAACACTTCCACACCTCCCAATCGCCGGACGGCCCAAGGCTCATAGCTGGGAGGGGAGGACACTGCCACGACGTTGGCCGGGCGAGAATCTGCTCGAACGGCTTCCAGCAGGGCTCCGTGGTCTTTCTCGGAATTGCCCTTGCCGGCAACCAGGATGTAGTCCTGTGCAGGACCGGAAGGCTCGGCAGCCCGGCGCCCAGGGCGCGCCTGCTCGGGAGTCTCGCGCTCGGGAGCAGCGAGAGACTCGGATTGGGACGTAGCGGAATCAGAGTCCGCCTGCTTGAAAGCCTGCTCAAGCTTGTCCAGCACGTCGTTCCGGTCCTTGATCCACGCCGGCAGCCAGACCCTCTGGACTGACGGCCAGCGCATCATGCGGGTGAGGACGTCCCCCGGTAGGCCGTCTCTGTCCCCCGCTGTGCGGCGGGCCGCCCAAGCGGGGCTGTCAAGAAGGATGGCCATTGCCGGGCGGTCCGGGGACTCCTGGGGCGCGACGCTGATGTCGACTTTGAAGTCGGACAATCCAATGTCCGTAGCGACAACAAACCCGCGCTCCCGCAGCGCGTCGGCAACTTCCTCGCGATGTAAATCCACCCCAATGGCGCGGCGACCATCATATGGGAGTGCACCGGTGCCTTGTTCGGCAAGGTCCAGGTATGAACGCAAATGCTTGATCCCGACAGAGCTCGTCTCTTCGGCCCGCAGCTCTGAAGGGCTGAAACTCGAGAACACGATCACCTGCTGTCGAGCACGGGTCACGGCCACGTTGAGGCGCCGCTCACCACCAGCTCGGTTCAGAGGGCCAAAGTTCAGAGGCAAGTACCCTTTATCGTTCTTGCTGAAGCCTGTGGAGAAGAGGATGACATCCCGCTCGTCGCCCTGAACGTTTTCAAGGTTCTTCACGAACAAACCTTCAGCGTCCTCGTCCAACGCCTTCATGATCCGGGGATCGTCTGTGTCGCGAAGCAAGCCTTCTATAAGCGCCCGCTGCTGCAAGTTAAACGTCACCACACCGACCGATGGTGCGCCGACGGAATCCACGTCGAAGCGCCGCCGAACCTCCGCCACTACGGCCCTGGCCTCGATGGGGTTGGTGCGAAGCACCTTGGACGGCCCAGACCTGTGGAACTGTCCGTCCACCCGGACGAAGTTGACGCCGTGGCCGCGTAGCCCCGGATCCGGCGCCCCGTGCGATGGCCCAGGAAAGGACGAGAGCTTGCTGTCGTAGTACTGCTGGTTGCTGAACGCGATGAGGGACTCGTCCTGGCTCCTGTAATGCCAGGACAGCCACTGTCGGGGTACCCGTGCCTCCACGCACTCGGAAAGGATGGATTCCATATCCTCCACGGCCGTGATGTCGTTCTCGACCTCATCCACGGAATCGCTAGAGGATTCGGCAAAGGAGGTCGGGGGCATCTGCTTGCTGTCCCCCACGACCACCACGGAGGCACCCCGGCCCATGGCACCAACAGCGTCCGCCACACGTATTTGCGAGGCTTCGTCGAACACCACAATGTCGAACAGATCTGCCTTTGCGGGAAAGAACCGTGCCACGGAGTCGGGGCTGACCAGGGTACACGGCATGATTTGTGTGACGAGATCGGCGTAGTTTTCCATGAGCTTGCGGACGGTCATCCCGCCGCGCTGCCGCGTCAGCTGACGTTGCAACTCCCCCATCCGGCCAGAGTTCGACGACGACGACACCCGCCTTCCGGTAACGACCATGGCAGCAAGGTTACGTTTCAGTAGCTCGCGAACGGCTGCCGCTCGCGAGGTGAACCGCTCGATGTTGCGTTCGTGGGCGTGGGAATCAAAGTCCTGCAGGCCGGTGGCGAGACTGCGTTCTTCGAGGGAGCTCTCGGCGAGCCCGCGTTCAAAGGCAGCTGCTGCGTCGTCTGCGTCCAGAAGACCGTCGAGAATCATAGTGCGTGCCCCGTGCAGTCCGACGGACCGGAGCGGTTCAATGTGCTCTAAGAGCTCAACCCAGCGCTGCAGCGGGGCCGAACCGTCGGCATCCAAGCGCCGGGTCGCGCGAGTGTCCGTCCAGACTTGCAGAAAGCCGACGTCTCCCACCCAGCTCTTGAGCTCCGACTCCGCGACGGCGGGGATCTTCGTGAAGGCCTCCCACGCCTGCCCTAGCTCATACAGCCAGCCGACAATGTTTTCGTGCACGGGCGGTCCGTCGTTGAGGAACGTGCGCAGTGCCCTCTTGAACAGGAGATCGCCCTTCCCGTTGTTCGGGACTACTGCCTCCGCCGCCCAGCGCAGCCAACCCAATCGGTGGTTCAACGCTGCCTGCCCGGCTTCTGTTAGCGGGTTCCACGAGTGGGGCACGGAGACGCCAGGCACGGTCTGCGCTTCGTTTTGGAGTCCCCGGATTTGCTGCTGCGCACGAACCAGGTTCTCCAGCAGCGGGACCAGCTCCTTGTGACGAATCCCTGCGCCTGGGTGCACAACGCTGTCCAGTTCAGCCGCGACCGCCAGTAGTCGCTTTTTCCGTCCGAAGAAGCCGGTCGCAGCGGCCTGCACCGCGCGTGCCAGGATGTCCTGCAGTGGGAGGTTCATAGCCTCCGGCGCTACCTGCTCGAGACCCGGGTGATTGACTGCGGCGAACGCGGCCACCAGCTGTTCCAGATGGCCGGCACCGCTAGACCAGTTCCCGGACCGAACGACGTCGAGCGTTTCCAGCGGAACGCTCCTGTCTTTCAAAAGCGCGGCGATGGTCGAGACGTCGGACGGCTGCCCAGCGGAGAAGACAACTAGCGGCAATCCCTCAACGGAGCGGACGGCGTCGAGCGCCGCGTCGAGACGCCTCCCGATGGTCAGCAGCTGGTCCGTCTGCTCCGGTCCGGCAACAGCCGCGACAAACCGCCACGGATGGTCCTTACCCGGGCGGGCTCGGTCGGTGTACTCAGGCAGCTCACGCAGAACACTCCGGACCGGCTCCAGAGTGGAATCGTTCGCTGAGGAAGTGAAGTCTGTACCAAGCGCAATCGCTGGATCGTCGGGCTGGTAAGTGAGCGCCTTGGTGCGGGCGCTGTAAAGGGAGAGATGCGCGCCGTTTTCCTCATGCAGGTTGCTGGCATAACGAATGAGGCCCCGGCGGGCGGCGGTCAGGTCCGTTGAGGCGGTTTCGAGTTGTTGGGCGTCCGAATCCAGTCGAAGTTCCAGGGCCTTTTTTATCTGAGCACGGACCACGGCAGGCTTGCTGCCTTTGTCGTGGAGGTCCAGAGAGAACGGCCCCATTCCTACCTCGTCAAGGCGCTTCTGCACGACCTCGAGTGCGGCTCTTTTTTCGGCAACGAACAACACTCGCTTTCCTTCGACGATCGCGCGCGTGAGCAGGTTCGTGATGGTCTGGGATTTCCCCGTCCCTGGAGGTCCTTCCAGGACGAAGGTCTGCCCGGACACCGCCGACGCGACTGCTTGAAGCTGTGATGAGTCAGCCGGAATCGGGCATTGCGCAGCAAGTGCGTCGAGATCGACGTCGTCACTCACGGTCACTGCGTCCTGGAACAGTTCCGTGGGGGTGCTGATGAGGTGGTGCACCAGCTGGTTCTTGGCGAACTGTTCCCAGTTTTCGTCAAGATCCTTCCAGAGCCGGAACTTGGCGAACTGGAGCATGGACAGGTCCACGGTATTCTCCACCCGGAAGGCGAGCCCCTTGGCCGAGACTGCCTCGCGGACCGCATTGAAAGCTGCGTCGAGATCCATTCCTGAGCCATCCTCAACCGGCTCGGACAACCCAGGAATCCGCAGCCCGTGCGTCAAAGCAAGCTTCTCAAGCAGGCAGTAGTTTGGAGTGGACTGGCCAGCTTCGTCCAAGGTCACGCGGTAGAGCCCCTGCTTCCCTGCAGAAGTCAGATTGACCGGTACAAGGACCAACGGCGAACGGAGGGTACGGCCGTCGAGTTCCCACATAAGGCTCCCGAGAGCCAGGTAAAGGTTGTTGGCGCCGGTTTCTTCGAGCTGCGTCTTAGCTTTGTAGGCCAGACCGCGCATCTTGGTGCTGTAAGCATCTTCGCTGACCTCTGCGAACACTGCCTTCTTGGAACTGAGCAATGCGATGAGCTCATCGTGGGGCAGATCACGGCCAAAGCGGATACCGCGCTCTTGGTGGACCGCGCTGATCTGAGTGGAAGGGAGCAGGCTGATCGGCGTGCCGTTGTTGATAAGGTCCTCAAACGAGCCGATCCACGAGCTCGGTACGGCAAGTGGGAAGCGTGCGGTGTCGGTGAAGTTGATCAGACGGTTCCGCAGGCTTAGGTCGAGCAGCGCATTTTTCCACTGAGTAACACGAGGCGGGATTTCGGTTCCATGGCTGGCGGTACGGACGACCTTGCCATGCTTCTCGGGGAGTGCTGGCGCCACCTTCGTTTCGGGAACGTAAGTGGTCACTACCGGAGTCCCGGTCTCAGACATAGTCCGGGCGGGCAGCGGATAGATACCGTCAAGCCGAGCGCGGCGGATGTCCGTTACAGCATGAATCTCGTCGTTGCCCGATTCGATGTATTTGGCTATGGGCGCGTTCCGCAACACGGCAAGAGTGATGGGCTGGCTGCCCGTGAGCAGTGTGGTCTCGATCAGGCCGATGTAACCACGCTGGACGAGGCTGACGAGTTGAGGAACGTCGTCGGAAGCGGCTGTGGGCAGCACACCTTCTTCCCGCCAATATCCCAAAAACGCGTGGCCTTCCACAATCCAAAGCAGTGGTCTGATGTTGCAGAATTCCAGTGCGGCGGCCATGACAATCGCAGTATCAAGACAGGTACCGAGCCGGTCCTCGAGTACCTGTGCGGGCGTACGAACCTGCTGGCCTTGAAGGCCCCAGCTAGCCGGGGGCATGCTATATCGAATGTTCCGGTTGCTAGCAGCTTGGGAGAGTGCGAAGACGATTTCGTCGACGCGATCGGCGCCTTCCGTATAGCCGCCAAGGCTGCTATTGCCAGTGGCAGCGGAGAGGAGGTCGGCTGCCTCGGAGACAAGCTTGCCGACTGCGGGGTGGTGCGGCTGAACGTAAGCCGCCAAGAATTCGTATGAGACCAGCCCGTTGCCTGCGATCCAGAGTTGTGCCGGAAGGAGGTCGATGCGGACCTCCGCCTTGCCGATCTCTGGGGCGTCGGCTCCCGCGCCGGATCTAACGGTCACGATGACTCTGCCGGATTGCTTGTCTGAGAGCTCGTACATGGTGTTGGCCGAAACCGGCACGTCCACGTCGTCCAGGATGACGCTCTGGCCAGCGGCAAGATCAACGTATTGTTGGAAGTCCTCAGAGATCCTCCCCGCAGTGGACAGCACCTCGATCTGGACCACCGCGCCCCGGACTTCGACGCCTGGATTGGTGATCTTGATCTGCCGGACGAACTTGAAACCGTTGTGGGCCATTGCGTAGCTCAGCGCGTCAGCGGCAGTTATTTCCACAAGGATCTGGTGCTGATTGAGAGGTGTTTCGGCAAGCTCACTGGGCGGTGATTCGTGGAGTTCGACCGCCTCGCCTCCAAGTGCGGTGGCTTCGGAGCCGTTTCCGACGGCACCCGTTTCCCTGGTCTTGTATTCCTCAAGTAGCGTGGCGACAGATTGCTCAGCATCGTCGAGTTTCAAGCACTTAGCCAACCGACCCGCTGTGTCCAAGGCACGGTAAGTGTCTGCGTTGCCGAAGGCCTCGTTGTGGGCCCAGAGGTTACGCGTTTGCCGAAGTTCGGACGTGTAGCTGCGGGCGTCGTGCCCCAGGTTGAAGGGGTAACCGAGCGAGCCGAGAGACTCGGTCATAACGCGCAGTTGAACACTCAGATCCGTGGGGGCGTAGGTTTTCGGGGCTTTACCGGCGCTGGCATCTTTGTACTCAAGAAGTTTGGTCCACGAGATTCCTGGTGCCAAGGTATTCAGATGGTCACTGATGTAGGAGCCAAGTCCGGCCGCCAAAGTGTCCAGAGCACGGCCGACGTACTCGCGGTTCGAAAGCCCCATTGTGTTCCCCAATCTTCGGCAACTCGGCCGACCGTTGACTCAGCTCAGAGTAGTGCCTTGCGCAGGAACTCCCCAAGACACGTTTCCACGCGCTCTCCATCGCGAAGCGAGGCCAGCTCTGCTGCTCATCTGTGAGGCGATGCTATACGGAGGCAATGATGATGCCGTCTGCCGCAGCGCAAGACGTGCACACGCAACACTATGGTGCGCGTCAGCCAATAATTTATGGGGAGAAAATGAGAGCGATTACCGAGTCGGGAGCCACTGTCTTTCTGAATAAGGATGGCACCTAGAGTCCGCTGGAAACAGGGGATAGATCATCCGCGGAAGGCTTTAGGAAGTCAGCATGGGGTTCTTCCCTCAGCCAAGTGAAGGCTTGTGAGGGCATTGAACCTAATCATGAGACGGACGATTATTTGGCATTCGGTGTACAGCTCGGACAGTTCACGTGCCTCGCAGTTTACATCTTCGTGGGGGACCGACTCGTCCGAGGAAAATATCGAATCCGGGACGAATACCAGAACCGAAATCACTATTTGACCTCATACGACGAACTAAAAGAATCCGTCACCAAAAAGTACGACTCCCCTGTGGACGACAAGACTTACTGGCTGAACGACATGTACCAGAACGACTTCTCGGGACGGGGTATGGCTGTCGCCTGTGGTCACCTCAGAAAATTCGCAAAGTGGGAAACCCAGGAATCCACGGTCACGGTTGCTGTTCACGGAGAGAATTTCGACGTGACCGTAGCAATGGAGTACTCAGGGAAGGCCTTTGCAGGCCTAGAAGACGCCATCACTGAGTCCGCACTCTTGGAAAACCTCTGGACCTAGACTTAGGCCCATCGTCATGACGGAGCCCCGGGCACTAGCTGGTTAAGGCTCCGCGACCGTACGTCGTGGCAGAATTGAAGCCACGCGCGTTCGAGGACGAAGCATTGTGAACGACAGCGCTTTGACACTTTTCCCAGCCCGCCAAAGCTTCAGATGGACTCGCAGCCCAGGTGCGTCAGATGCGAGATGCCTTCGCCGCAGCCGGTATCAACCCAATGGAAGACCGGACACCAACCATCTAAGACTGCACCGTCCGCCCGATCACGACGATAAAGGAACCTTTGGCAAAAGATGCACTCCTCGTGCTCCGGTGTACTTAGGAGAGAAGCCTCCCGTCTATGCCCGCCTCCGCGTCTACATGGAAGGACCCAGAAGAGGCCTGGACTCAGCCAGCCTGCCGGAACCGCTCAAACGCGCGTTCGAGAAGATCCGCTCTTGGCCTCTCAGCTTTCGCACTCGGTACTGAGACTCGTTTCCCGTGCATCTCCTGGAGTCCGTGCCGAAGCATCGGACCGTCTATTTCATGCATGAGTCCGGATTGTATCTGAACGACGAGGTCCGGCCGAATCCCCAGGATTCCGAAATCGAACGCCGCATGATGAATCTTGCAAAGAGCCATCCCGTTGACGACGCTCGCCACACCGTCCTCGTCGCTGTCGGGAATGATATGAGCCGCGTCCAGCAGCTGGCCATGCTGCAGGCTGCACACTGCGCATCGCCCCTCATAGGCGCGCATTACTGTTCCTCGAAAGACTGCTTGAAAGAGTCTGTGCCTCGTCTCCACCTTGAGGTAACGGCGGAGGAATTGTTCCGCGGCACTTTCGTCCACCGCTGCGTTAACTGACGGGTCTGCGTCCAGAATGAATTGCCTATTTGCTTCCTCTTCACCCACCACGAAAACCGGAAAGACTGGCTTGAAGACACCTTTTCCGACACCGAAAAACCAGATCAACGGAACGCCGAGCTGCATCGCCGATCTCAGCGCGCGATTTGTCGCCTCATCCCTTTCGATCCCGTTCCACTTATACCTCAGTAGCCCGTCACTCTCGTGAATTAAGTCGTCGTAGGGCCGAACAACACCAGGGGGACGGTACGTCGTTGTTATGGAAAGCGCCGATCTCAAACTCGCAGGTTTCCAAATTCCCTTCACCCTGTCTTTGAGCGGAATGCGCTGTCCCTCAAAACTAAAACTCTGGATTTCAGAGTAGGTAAGGTTTCCTGAGCCGTTGAACGTCCTGCTCGTAAGCCATGCAAAAGCGGCAGCGCGAAGTCTGTCGTCGAAGTCATCCAGGATCTCGGCCGCGTCAGTAATCATGAGCCCAGGGTATTTGCTCGCATCCTTCGGTGTAAACCACGGGCTGGTCCCCACGCATCAGACGATGCAAGCCTTCGGTCCGCATCTTATCTAGTTTCCATGCCGCTTACCCCGTGCCCACAGCGGCGCTAATCGCACCTGCCCAACACGTCTGTCCCCTCTGCTTTAATGTGTTCCACGAGCCAAAGGGGAATCATGACCGCACAGTTGCAGGACACAGATCAGAACGCTTTTCAGGCCGAAAAAGCATTGGAGCAGGACTATTTTGACGCGGCCAGGCAGGCCTACGACAAGAGCCTCGACGAAGCTGGGTCCTCGACCGTTAGCGGTAACGTCCATGAGCGCTCCAGCCAGCGCGCGGCGCTCCTGAATCGCAGAAGACTCGAGCCCTCTGAGGCAGTAGCGACGGCTCGTATGGATCTAGAGGATGGCGAGACTATCTACATCGGAAGCGTGGCCATTCGTGACGAAAACTACGACCTCCTAGTCGCTCCTTGGCAGTCGCAAATCGGAGAGATCTTCTATGAGGCCACTCACGAGGAGCCGCACGGGGTTGCACGCAAGAGAATCTTCAGCACAACGTTCAACCGAATCGACACGTTTAACGATGTGATTTTCCAAGAGCTCTCCGACGATTTTCTGGCGGAGACTTTTGTCGGCGAGCAGGATCCTTTGCTAGAGGACCTCGGGCGGGGCCGCGGCGAATACATGAGGGACATTGTACGGACCATCACAGCCGCTCAAAACAGCATCATCCGGGCTCCAAAAGACCAGCTTCTCGTCATTCAGGGCGGCCCGGGCACAGGGAAGACTGCGGTAGCGCTTCACCGCGTTTCGTGGATCCTTTACAACTTTCAGGACGAAGTGCAGCCGCGGGACGTATTGGTTATCGGGCCCAACCCAACTTTCACCAAGTACATCAGGCGTGTACTGCCGACGCTCGGAGACGTCGACGTTGTTCAGCAGTCGCTTGCACAGTTGCTCGCCGGCGACTTTGGACCGAGAGGCATCGACAATCCTGATGTGGCCCGGAAGAAGGGCTCTGCAAAGATGGAGTCCATCGTCAGAAGCGGGCTGAGCGGACGAGCGCGTGTTCCAGCAGATGGCCTTGAAGTGAGGCGCACCGATACCTCTCTGACAGTTGCTATTTCGAAAGAGGAGATTGAATACATCCTGGCAGGGATCACAACAGGCCAATATAACCGCCGTCGCGCTCAGTTCAGAGCTGCCTTGCAAACACTCGTGGCGGGCAAGATTGATTTCGGAAGAAGGGACTCTGCGCTCCTCATTGAACGAACGTCGCTGGATGAGCAATCCGAGAGAGTCTATCCGTCGCTCTCCCCCCAACAATTTGTGCGGGAGTTGTACGGCTCGAAGGAGAGGCTCGTTCGAGCAGGCGCCACAGAGACTGAAGTCGAGCTACTCTACCGGGCACCCGCCGCCAAAATCGGGGACGAGCCGTGGACGATGGCGGACTTGGGCGTCATCGATTGTGCGGCCGATGCACTTAGCGGCGCGGTCAACAGGTATCGCCACGTTGTCCTGGATGAAGCGCAGGACCTATCGTATATGCAGCTCCGAGCGGTCCGCAGACGTAGTCAGAACGGGTCCATGACTGTAGTTGGGGACATCGCACAGGCGACTTCGGCATATTCACGCAAAGACTGGAACCAAGTTCTCACGACCCTCGGCACCGAAAACCACTTCACCCAATCCGAGCTGACAATCGGGTATCGGGTGCCAGCACCCGTCCTTGCCGTCGCAGCCAGAGTCCTCGCCACGGCTGCGCCTGGGTTGACTGCGCCGGTGGCATTTCCTCGGCAGATCGAAGAAGATCCACGCTGGCATGTTGTAGACGCTGACGAGTTGATGGACGCGGTCGTGACGTCGGTGAAGGAATACAGTTCACGCGGCTTGTTTGTAGGTGTGGTTGTCGCTGAACCGCAGATGGAACCCGTTTGCGATGCCTTCCGCGCCCTGGGAATCAGATTCAGCGAGTCTGCCGACGGAGGACTGTCGCAAGGCATCAATCTTGTTTCCCCTGAGGAATCAAAAGGACTGGAATTTGATGCCGTCGTAGTCGTAGAGCCTGCTTCGATACTCCAGTTGGCGCAAGGCGACAAGCTTCTATACGTAGCTCTGACGCGCACTGTCCATCATCTCGATGTCGTGCTGCGAGCCGATCGAATTCCGGAGATGCTCGCGGACTTCGTTGTCCCTTGCGCTAATGAAGCCACTGATCGGAACGGCGCCGTCGACGACGAGAACCCTAACCTCGTAGCCGAGGAGTTCGAAACAACGGACGAGGGCTCGGGGAACGATCCTGATGCACCTGCGGTAGCGGTCACAACTCAATTCGACGACCTTCCGGGCTTACCGCTTGCCGTTCCTCGCACGAAGGGCGAGCTAGCGCCAATGCTTGAGCGCATGGCTCAAGGCATTGCTCAGGAGTTCTTCGAAGTCTTAAGAGAGGTGGGCCCCAATGTGCAGCAGCGGGTCGTCGATATCCTTTGGGACAAGATGGAGGCCGACGGTTCAGAGAGTTAGTTGGTCTGGGTGTTAGGAAGGTGTGGCCCGATGTATCCCACAATGATCTTTCCGGCAACCGCTGTTGCGTCCAAGTAGTGCAGGCGTGGGGACACGAGACCGTGTTTAGCGATTCGGAAATGGGCCCCCATGAAGGCCGTACCGGTGGGGTCAATCTTGGTGGGCACCACCAGCGTTCGCGGGGCTGCGAAACTCGGGTTGTTCTTGACGGACTCACTCTCATCGCGGGCATGACGCGCTGGCAGGTAGGTGTGGCCGCCTGGCGGAGGGCTTTCCAGATACGCCTGCACCCCTGGAATTTCCGCGCCTTCGGCTTTGAAGCGCGCGTAATCGTTCAATGCCACTAGGATGCTCCAGGTCATTCCGCACCAGCGGCCCACCGCATCATGATCATCAAGACCGGCAGTGATGTCCTTATCCCCCGTATAGATCACATATGGGAGTTCGGCGAAGGACTCGACTAGGCTGTTGAAGTTTTCCGGTACGGAAAGCTCGGCTTGTGTCAGGTCGTCCAGTTCGGCCCAATCGACGTCACCACCCGCCTTGGCCAGCATGCCCCGCAACTTCAACTCCGCATCCTGAGCGCTGCGAGTCCGCGCAGATTGCGCTTCGAGTTGCTCCCAGGTGTCCCACGCGTCGAGTTCCAGGTCGTCAATGAGATGACGGAGCCTGGCCTGTTCAACTGCCGCGGCGTCGAGGGCAGCAGATTTTTGGTCAATCTTGGCAAGAAGTCGTGTACTCAAGGCTTCTGCTGAAAGTCCGGCCTCCAGCAAACCTCGGATGGTCTCGACACCGGCAAGAGAGGACTCGCCACCTCCGTATTCTTCAACAAGCCCACGAAGAGCCAAGTACGTCTCGGCCTGTTCGCCCACTGCATCGCCCGACGCCTTAGTTCCGGCAAATTTCTCGCTCGGCGACGGCGCGGGAAAATCTATCATGGGCGTGTTAGCACGCGAATTGGGCACCCCTGGTTCCCCTTCGAGAAGCAGAGCAGTCCCTTCCACTTCCTCGGAAGGCTTCGCGGCGATGCCTTCAGAGGCACTGTTGTGGGTAGTCGGCACCATCCGCAGCTCGAGTTCATCGAACCGACGGTCTAGCTGGCGAACACTATCGTCCAATAGCGCCGTCTGGGCTACCTCGCGAGCTTTGTAGCTCATCGTCTTGCGGAGACGGCCCACGTTCTGCGAGGCGATTGACTCGGATGTCAGAAACCGGTGCCGGGCCGAATCTTGCGGGTCATTGATATCCAGATCCGGGAGGTAAGTCCTCAGCATGCCCGGCCTCACCCCGAACTCCATGCCAACTCGCTGGTTGAACATTGTTGTTGCGACTGGATCGAGTACGTACGCCGATGCTTGCCCCGTAGTCTGCTTGAGGATATTTCCGACGAACTCCGTCCATTGCTTCATGGGCAGGTCAGCGCTGCTTCCGGCAATGAAGGACAGAGTCCTCCGGCCGTTTCGGCCGAGGAGCTGAATGAGTTGATCCACCTGTTGTGCTCGAACTACTACTGGCCGATTTGTCAGCTTGACGCCGCGATCCGAACAGGCGTAATCCTCGATCAACGACCGGACCAGCCTGGGCGCCCCAGCCCATTCCTGTCCCTCAACGTCCATCCAAAACCAGGGACGTCCTTCAATTGGCTGCCTGACTGTGATGGTGGAGACCCATTCGCCCATGGGCGATTGTTCCGTGAGGATGAGGCGATGCGTGTCAGCAAAGTCTGCGGAGTCGGGGGCAATCCACTTCACCTTGGCATGATTTGCGACCTCGACTTCTTGGTTGGCTGCGACCGAATCGGAGTCCAGGCCCTTCTCTCGGAACCAATCGAAGGTCTTCTCCAGGACGCCTTGAAGGACATCGGCATCTGACCCTGGGTTGATGCTGAAAAGTGTCCTATAGCTCAGCATGATTTGTGTCCTTTCACCCGTCGATGCAGTGAACCACGTTTGTCGGTGTCCTGGAAAATCGCCACGCGGTCAGGCGTGTGCAAGAAGAGAGCGATCTCCCCCTTCCGCTGCCCGACCTCCGATATCATCGTCCTAGAAAAGGGTCTCGGCAAGGAGCGTGCATTTGGTCCCCGATATTGTCCTGAAGTTTGAGCCGTCAACGGTCGGTCATCTCGGATCAAACATGTATTCCCACTTGCCCAATGCGATTGCCGAGCTGATTGCCAACGCCTACGACGCCGATGCAAAAATAGTCATCGTTCAAGTTGGAGCAGACGACTTAGGTGATTTCGTTTCCGTAATTGACGACGGCCATGGCATGTCATTGGAAGACTTGGCCTCCAAGTACCTTCGTATTGGGCGGAACCGAAGGAACGAGCTAGACACGGGGATGTCGGAGAGCGGGCAACGCAAAGTTTCCGGGAAAAAAGGAATCGGAAAGCTTGCGCTCTTTGGAGTCGGCCATCTCGTCGAAGTCGCCACAAGCCGGCAGGGGTCCAGTTCGCTTCGTAAAGTCTCGCTCGACTACGAGAAGATGCTCGCCTCGGAAGGAGAATACCGACCGGACGTAGATTCCAGCTCGACAGACTCGCAGCAGCATGGAACTCAGATCACCATTCGCAGGCTCGTGCGCAGCTCCCCGATCCGTCCAGACGCACTAGGAAGGAGCCTAGCGCGCCTCTTCGACTACGGGGACAGCAACTTCAGGCTCTTCGTCGAGAACAAGCGAGGAGAAAAAGTCGAGGTCACGAAAGAAGCAAGACTTGATGGGATCTCATCCGAGTTTCAATGGAATCTCGAAGAACCGAGGACGAAGGAAATCATTGGGGACGTACCTTGGTCGTTCATTACAACGCACCAAATTAAAGGGCGGATTGTCTCGGCCACCTCGCCCCTCGACGGGACGAACCGCGGAGTCGCGCTTTATGCAAGTGGCAGACTTATTAATGAGCCAGAATTCTTCGGGGCGTCCGAGTCCAGTCATGCTTTTTCCTACCTCACGGGATTCATCGATGCGTCGTACCTCGACGACATCAAGCCTGACGTCATCGCAACCGATCGACGGGCGATCAACTGGGAGGCCGAGGAACCTTTCGAACTGAAAAGCGTCCTCGCTGAAATTCTCCAGAAGGTCGCTGGGGATTGGAGAAAGTCAAGACGATATAGCCAGAAGGAACGCGCAGAGAAACGCAGCAGCACCGATTTTGAGGGCTGGACGTCCACACTCCGCGGCCCTGAGTCCGCCGCGCTCGAGTCATTGTTGGATACCGTCACGGAACCGGAATCCCGACTTTCCAATGATGCCCAGGACAAAATAATAGACGGACTCCGATCCATAGCCCCCGAGTATGCTGATCTTCACTGGCGCCACATGCATGAATCAATCAAGGACGCCGCGCTTCCGGAGTATCGTGCCGAGCGATACATTGACGCCGTCGACGAAGCAATTAAACGCTACATTTCAGAAGTGCACTTGAGGCTTGGGCGCGAGATCTCGGAAGCCTCAGCGCTGATGGAGCAAGCGTTTAGCGAAAACGCCAATGGCCTGTCTGTCTTCGCTAGATACAAAGAGATCACTGGATCAAGAATCACCGACAGTACTGTTAGAAATGTCCAGAGGGGACAGCGTCTGCTCAGCGGCGGCGTTGTCGCCGGTATACGAAATCTGCTGGATCACCAGGAAAAACGCTGGTTGCTCGAGCACGGAGCCTTTACAAACCAAGACTGTCTCGACATCCTGAGCACCATCTCCCACTTATTACGCAGGCTGGAGGGCGCTACAGGTCTGAGTCCCACGCCTCAGCGATGAGCTGGCCCAGGTACGCCGCCAGCTGCACCGGCACAGCGTTGCCAATTTGTCGCGCGATGGCGGTCTTCGATCCAATCCATTTGTAGTCGTCCGGAAAACCTTGGAGCCGCGCGGCTTCGAAATGCGTAATTGCCCGGTGGACATCGGGATCAGGGTGGAGATACCGGCCCTTCTCGGGTTTGAAGAATTCCGTTCGAATCGTCACTGACGGTTTCTCCCAATGGAGGCGTCCCATCACGTCGCCCGAGCCACTCTTGTGTTTACGCCAGCAGTCCGCCAATAGTTCATCGGGGATATTGAACCGGTTGCCGCCGGCGGGGATCTTCGCGAAGCGCTTCAGGGACAAATCTGTGTAGTTACGGGTCACGTGTAGCTCAGGCGTTGTGAACGGACCAGGCATCGTCACACCTCCGACATCTGTCCTCGTATCTGGGAAGTCCCGCACGTCGGTCATCCGCGGTATGACCTTCTGGTTTGGCGATCCCGAAAATGCGTCCTCGACGCTGCGGTGTTTTCCCTTGAATGGTCCGACGGCCGGCACTGGGATCTCCGGAAGTCCCCGACGTCGCCCAATCACGATGGTTCGCGTGCGAGCTTGGTAGGCTCCAAAATCCGCGGCGTTCAGCAAGAGTGGCTGAAGCTCGTAATCTTGCAAGGGTCCACCAGGGGAGGCCCACGACTCAAACTCGGCGAACTGATGTGAAGTGAGGAACTGCCGGACGTTTTCGACAACGAAAAATTTCGGTTGTGCCCTGATTATGGTCTCGGCGTATTTCCGCCAGAGGAAGTTCCTCTCATCCAGCACGTCCTGCTTGCCAAGTGCTGAGAATCCTTGGCAAGGCGGCCCCCCGATGATCACGTCGGCCTGCGGCACGAGACCTTCATCCAGCCACTCCTCGATCCCCCCTGCATAGACTCTTGCCGCTTTGTGGTTATGCGAAAAAGTGGCCGCAGCATACCTGTCGAGCTCGACGGCGACGACAGTTTCGTACCGCCCTGTGGACTTGAACCCTTGCGTCATTCCGCCCGCGCCGGCGAAGAGGTCGATGAGGCGTAGACGTTGTGGCATGAGCACTAGCTTAGCCGGCCTCTAAGACACTTTTGGTCAGAACGGCTGGCGCGCCGGCCCCAGCCCCACCTGATCCTCAAGCCTTCGGTTCACCCCGCGTGCCCGATTCAGTCCAGCTAGCAAGCGGAGGATACATTTGGCTGTGGAACCCGGATGCCGCGGGTCCGGCAGCACAACACGAATGGACTATGCACGCATGCACGCGGAAAAGCGCAAACTCATCGAGGTCTCAATGCCTCTCGAGGTCATCAACCGGGAGTCGGCGCGGGAAAAGTCGATCCGTCACGGGCACCCGTCCACGCTTCACCTGTGGTGGTCCCGGAAGCCGCTGGCAACTGCTCGGGCCGTGCTCTTCGCACAGCTTGTAGACGATCCGTCCTCCCGTCCGGACGAATTTCCTACTGAAGAGGCCCAGTCCATCGAGCGTGCACGGCTCCACGGCATCATTGAACAGCTCGTCGTGTGGGAAAATTCGAACGACCCGGCACTCCTGCGAGAAGCCCATGAAGAGATCATGAAGTCCTCCGGCCCGAGTGGACCCCCGGCTATTCTCGATCCTTTCGCTGGCGGGGGTTCGATCCCCTTAGAGGCTCAGAGGCTCGGACTCGAAACTCATGCATCGGATCTCAACCCCGTAGCCGGTCTCATTAATAGGGCTCTCATAGAGATCGCTCCGAGGTTCGCTGATTCGCGACCAATCTTCCCCGGCCTCTCTGAGAAGCAGCTGATTGCTTGGGCTGGCGCCGAGGGGCTTGCCGCGGACGTACGTGCTTACGGCGAATGGATCAGGGACGCGGCGCGAGACATTAATGGTCAGATGTACCCCGCTGTGACGGTCAACGGCGGACAGACCGCGACCGTCATCGCGTGGAAGTGGGCTCGGACTGTGACATGCCCTAACCCTGCCTGCGGTATCGCCATGCCGCTAGTTAGTTCCTGGTGGCTGAGTAAGAGGCCCGGCAGACAAACTGGCATCGTCCCGACCGTCTCCAACAACAAAGTCAGCTATGCAGTCTCGACTGACCCTGCGATGGTTCCGTCCACAGGAACGGTCGGGCGATCTGGAGCGATCTGCGTCGGGTGTAATTCAGCGGTGAGCCTGGCAGACATTCGCCAGGCAAGTCGCACTATCGGCCTTCGCAGTCAGCTCATCGCGGTGATTGTGGAAGCACCTGGCGGGAGAAGCTATCTGGCGCCGACGGCTGAGCAGGAAACGGCCGCCCATGTTGCGAAGCCCGACGACTTTCCGGATGGGGATTTGTTCGACTGGCCGGGACGAATCAATGTGTATCGATACGGAATGACGAAATTTTCCGACCTCTTCACCAACCGGCAGCTGGTGGCTCTGACGACATTCAGTCAATTAGTCGGCCGTGCTCGGGACAAAGTCTTCCTGGACGCACTGGCAGCCGGGATGCCCGAAGGAAACCGCCTCGAAGCTGGCGGCACGGGGGCGGCCGCATATGCGGATGGAGTGGCCACTTACCTCGCCCTGGCGGTCAGCCGAACATCTGACTACCTCTCCAATCTATGCGGCTGGCACAATGGGCGGGAGACAATCCGAAATGTCTTCGGTCTGCAGGCGATACCCATGGTTTGGGACTATGCCGAGGTCAACCCGTATTCCGGCTCAACGGGAAACTTCAGAGGCCAGCTTGAGTGGGTCGCGAAGGTCATAGGTCGCTTGCCAACCTCGAGGGCGGGAATTGTGACGGCGGTCAGTGCCGACGACCGCCCGTATCTAAACTTCGTCGTTTCCACAGACCCGCCGTACTACGACAATATTTGTTACTCAGACTTATCGGACTTCTTTTATGTGTGGCAGCGGGCGTCGCTGAAAAACATTCACAGCGAGCTATTTCGAACGGTTCAAGTCCCCAAGGCTGATGAACTCGTGGCAAACCCTTACAGGCAGGGAGGAAAGGAAGGCGCTGCCGAATTCTTTGAATCCGGCTTTGAACGGGTGTTCCAACGCATGCGGCAGGGCGCCAACCCTTATTTCCCTATTACTGTCTACTACGCCTTCAAACAGTCAGAATCCAGCACCAACGGCGAGTCTTCTACGGGATGGGCAACGATCTTGGAAGGTATCGTCCGCGCCGGATGGTCCATTACCGCGACATGGCCCTTGCGGACTGAGCTCATGAATCGGCAAACGGGGCAGGGTGCGAACGCCTTGGCGTCATCGATCGTTTTGGCTTGCCGGCCCCGCAGCCAGTCAGCCCCGACGATAGACCGAGGGGGGTTCTTGTCGGTTCTTCATTCCGAGCTACCGTCCAAACTCCGTGAACTGCAACAGGCAGCGGTTGCTCCTGTGGACCTTGCTCAGTCGACCATAGGACCTGGAATGGCAGTGTTCACTCGCTATTCCAAAGTCACGGAAGCAGACGGGTCGGCGATGCGTGTCCGGACAGCGCTGGAGCTCATCAATCAGGTCTTGGCGGAAGTGCTCAATGAGTTTGAAGGCGACTTCGATTCGGACACCCGTTGGGCGCTCAAGTGGTTCGACCAGAATGGATTCGATGCGGGATTATTTGGCGATGCCGAGAACCAGGCAACAGCATTGAATACCTCCATTCCGGGAATGGAGCGCGGCGGAATCCTCACCAGCCGTGCAGGCAAGGTGCAGCTCTTTGCCCCGACCAAACTCCCGGATGACTACGATCCCCGACGCGACCAGCGTCTCAGTGTCTGGGAGGCTGCGCTTCACACGGCTCGTGTCCTGGAAGCCAAGGGCATCGAGGATGCTGGCCAGCTGATCGCCAGTCTTAAACAGGCACCCGGTCCGCGGATCGATTTGGACGCCGTGAAGGAACTCGCGTACCTCCTGTACTCGATCGCTGAACGGAAGAACTGGTCCACCATTGGCCAAACTTTCAACAACCTGGCAACGGCGTGGCCCGATATCCTGCGGGCCTCCGAATCTGGCGTGTCCACCATACAGACCGGGTTCGACTTCGAATCCCTCGACGACGAATTCTAGAAAGGTACCGGGGGCGACATGGCCATGAGCAATCTCGACCGAATCGGCAAGGCACTCGACATTTTGGCGCAGGGCCTGGAGCCCTTCGTCGCCGAAGCGCTCGCGTCCAAAGTGCCGCCAGGCAAGGATTGGACGATCATTCTCGCTGCCAAGGATTCACAAAATGGGGCGGCAAAACAGTACAACCGACTTGATCCCAATGATCAGCTCCGAGCACTCACTGAAAAGTTGATTCCGGGCTGGTTTCCCTTTGACGGCAAACTGTCCCGAGCAGAGCAGAACTTAGCTGGCGAGGCCCGGGATATCCGCAATAACTGGGCGCACCGAACACCAGTCAATTTCGACGACGCCTACCGCGCACTGGATACTCTCGAACGACTCTTGCGAGTGGTCGGGTATCCTGTTGGTGCCGATCAGATCCGGGCGTCCCGCGAGGACCTCCGCAACAGCAACTTCCAAAAGGACGTCAAGAAAGCAACAACCTCTGGTGTACTCACGGAGACGGGGTCTTCGTCCATCAAAGCATGGCGTGATGTCGTCAAACCGCACGCGGATGTCATCACCGGGACTTTTAACGCCAGTGAGTTTGCGGCTGACCTCCACATGGTGGCGCAAGGTGTCGGGTCCGAGGAATACGTCGATCCTGTGCAGTTCTTCCGCCGCACCTACCTGACCGAAGGCCTCAAAGATCTCCTCGAGAAAGCCGTCCGCCGGATTAACGGCGATCTCAACGCTCCCCCCGTGATCAACCTGCAGACTAACTTTGGCGGCGGCAAAACCCACTCGATGCTCGCCCTGTGGCACATCATGTCGGGCCACGAACTCGGCGAGTACCCACAGGAAATTCAAGAGCTCCTAAGTGGCACCGACCTCCAGGCGCTCGGAACGTGTAGGCGCGCAGTTCTCGTGGGAAATCACCTTGCTGTGACACCGGGGAAGGACGCCGCCAAGGCCGACGGCACCGTCGTCAAGACATTGTGGGGCGAACTCGCCTGGCAGCTCGGTGGTCGAGAGGGCTACGACATCGTCGAGGAATCAGACGTCTCCGGCACCAATCCAGGCTCAAGCCTTAGGACGCTGCTTAGCCGCTACTCGCCGTCCCTTATTCTCATAGACGAATGGGTAGCATATGCCCGACAGCTGTACGCGCGGGATGGCTTGCCAGCCGGCACCTTTGACACGCAGTTCACTTTCGCACAGACGCTCACGGAAGCTGCGAAATCAGTTCCCGGCGTCATGCTGGTGGTCTCGATTCCAGCGTCCGACCACACCTCGGAAGGCAAACAGGATTCCTCTTCCGACCTCGAAGTCGGCGGCGCCAACGGCAAAGCTGCACTCGAGCGCCTGCAGAACGTGGTCCGTCGGGTGGCAGATCAGTGGCGGCCGGCAACGTCCCGCGAGTCGTTCGAGATCGTGCGCCGGCGCCTATTTGAAGCTCCATCTGGTGACGCTTCCGTCGACATCTCATCAACAGCCCGACAGTTCGCCGAGTTCTATAAGAGTCATCGCGATGAGTTCCCGATAGAAACGATGGATCGCGAATACGAGCGCCGGATCGCCGAAGCTTATCCTATCCACCCGGAGCTCTTCGAGCGCCTCTACCGCGACTGGTCCACTCTGGAGAGGTTCCAGCGAACCCGTGGCGTTCTCCGGCTCATGAGCACAGTTGTTCACGAGCTATGGATGGCTGGCGACCAAAGCCCTTTGATCATGCCGGGCAGCGTCCCGCTCGACACCGACGGGGTCCTCACGGAGATCACGCAGTACCTCGACGACCAGTGGAAGCCAATCATCGACGCCGACGTCGACGGTTCATCAGCTACCCCGGCCCGGATAGATGCGTCGAGGCCGGCCTTCCAGCAACGACTTCTGTCTCGACGCTTGGCCCGAACGATCTTCCTGGGATCCGCCCCAACGCTGCGCAGCGCCCACAAGGGAATCGAGCGTCAGCACGTTGCCCTTGGCGTGGCGATCCCTGGAGACGTCGTAGGCAATTTCGGCAGCGCACTCCAGCTCATGTCCGAGCAGGCCACATACTTCTACTCCGAGTCCAGCCGGTACTGGTTTGATGTCCAGGCGTCCGTAAGCCGCAAGGCAAAGGATATCGCCGAGCGCCTGCACAAAGAAGACGTCTGGCAGGAGGTTGTGGACCGTCTCAACAAAGTCGAGGGGCGCGCGACTTCCGCGTTCGCCGGAACGGTGGTGGCGCCGTCGTCGTCCGCGGACGTGGCCGATGCGGAAGGCGTTCGGCTCGTCCTCCTTCACCCTAAGCACCGGCACCGAAGCAAAGCGGAGACGAGCGATGCACTGGCGTTCGCTCACGACGTGTATGAACATCGCGGATCCGCGAACCGGCAACACCGCAACACGGTTGTGTTCCTGGCCCCCGACGACAACGAGTACGCGTCGCTGGACACGGCGGTCCGGGACTTCATCGCGTGGCGCGACATCAACGGTCAAATCGATGACCTCGGCCTGACGCGCCAACAAGAAACCCAGGTCAAGGCACGGCTCGCGGAAAGCCGAAAGGCCGTGGACCTTCGGCTGTCCGGCACGTACCTGTGGGCCCTCGCACCCGAGATCCATGAGGGCCACGCGGTCCAGTGGTCGAAACAGAAGATCGGCAGCGGTATTGGGTCGCTCACGGAGCGGACGGGTGCGGCGCTAATCCGCTATGATGCATTGCGCGTAGTCAACGCCCCGGCCGCGATCAAGCAGGCCCTGGATGGGCGTTTGAGGGCACGCTGGAACGCTGGACGCATCGCCGTAGGCGAGTTGTGGGGGTACTACACACAGTACGCCTACCTGCGGCGTATCCGCGATCGCTCAGTCCTGGAAACAGGTGTGCGTGCCGTCCTGGATTTGCCCACGTGGAGCACCGAGGGTTTCGCTCTGGCCGAAGGGTACGACGAGGTTTCAGGGGACTTCCTCGGGCTGGCACTTCCGATGACCAATGACGCGTTTGGGACAATCACCGACTCGACCCTGTTGGTTGACCCCCGGCTAGCTGAGAAGCAGCGGGAGCGAGAGACGGCTAGGGCATACACAGCTATAGACGAACCAGCCGACACCTTGTCCGAAGCGTCTGCAGGCAAGGAAGGTGCGGGGGCGAGGCTGCCGTGGGAGCAGGTGGAACCGACCAGACGTGAGCGCGCCAAGAACGTACGGTTCACCGGCACGTTTTACGCCCGCGCCGAAGTGCTCAGGGCGGACCTCCAGAAGGTCTACGACGAAGTGTTAAGTCATCTTGCCACGGTGCCCGACGCCGACATCGAGGTCTCAGTCGAGGTCATCGCCAACAGCGCTGCGGGATTTGATGCCGATATTGTACGTGTGGTCCGCGAAAATGCCACACAGCTCAAGTTCGAGTCAGCTAGGTTCGAGGACGAGTCATGACAAGTGTGGATCTCTTCGGCGGCGAGGAGGCAGTAGAGCAGGTCACACTCCCCATTGATTCCAAAGCAATGGAGGGTCTGGGAAAGCACCACACACTTAGCTCCGCCGTCGCCGACCTCATCGACAACAGCATCAGCGCTGAAGCCAATGCGGTGTTGGTTCGGTTCCTGCAGAGTCACGGGACCATCATTGGCGTGCAAATTGTCGACAACGGAAAAGGGATGACTCCGCAGGGGCTACACGACGGGATGACGGTAGGACGCCGCCGAGACTACCGACCGGACGAGCTCGGTCACTTCGGCATGGGTCTCAAAGCAAGTTCGCTCAGCCAAGCAAATGTGCTCAGCGTGTGGACCAGGGCTGCGAATAACGATGCCACCGGCATGCGGATGACGAAAGACTCAATGATGAATGGCGCGCGGTGCGACATCCTGAGCAAATCCTCCGCTCTGGCGCACCTTTATGCGTCCGACTATGGCTTCGATCTAACGACGGGCACAGTTGTGCAGTGGTCCGACGTGCATGGCATGTCCGCGGCCGATAATCTCGCTGATCAGACCCGTTGGTTTGAAAATGCTTTGGTGGCGTTGAAGCTGGAGCTGTCCGTGATTTTCCACCGTCTTCTAGAGACGGGTGCTGTGGACATCTACATTGACGTATTTGACGCGGACAGCTCAACGCCCGGCCTGAGTTCCAGGCTTGAACCAACGGACCCGTTCGACTACCGGCAAAGCGGGCACGACGACTACCCTATGAAGCTGAAAGGGCATGTTGGCGATCAGGAGTTCACGCTCGAGTGCCATATTCTGCCGGCTGGCGGAGCGTCCCCCTCAGCACGCCTGTTGGGCAAGGACAGGGAGCATCATCAGGGAATATTCGTGTACCGTCGTGACCGGCTTCAGCATCTCGGCGGATGGCCGAAACTCCTGCCCAACGAGAAGGCGCTGCAGCTGGCGCGGGTGATTTTCGACGTCGGTTCCGGCATCGACGAGCATGTCAAGATCAATCCAGAAAAGACCGGGGTGCAGTTCACCCCTGCACTTACAACTGCGATCGACAGAGCGATCAGCAGTTCGGGGGTAACCTTTCGAAAGTACCTGGACACCGCAAGAGGCGCCTTCAAAGAGTCCAACCGACGTACAAGAGAACATCGACGCTTCGCACCCATGGGACGTGGCTTCTCGGATGCCAGCCGGACGATGATTGCATCCAACGAAAAGATGCTGCGGCCCAATTCGGACCCCATCCAAATAAGTTGGAAAGCCCTCAGTATGGGTCTTTATGAAATTGATCTAGAGGGTCGAGTAATTTATCTGAATCAGAATTATCGAGAAATCATTAATGGTGGCGCGAAAGGTGCAACAAACGACGCGCAGCTGATCAAAACTCTTCTTTTCTTGCTTTTGGAAGAAGAGTTTCTCAAATCACACCTCCAAAAAAATAGACAACAAGATCATTTCCGGATATCTCTGGCACTCGAGCACGCGCTGCGGGACGATGTTAGTCGAGTCTCCGCCGTCCACGAAGAGAGTAATGATGAGTAACCTCCAGCACCGATTCTTTGACCCTGATTCACTGGAACGCCTGTTTGCGGAGCGCGAAATTTCCAGACATCGCGTCATCGACTCTCCGCGATGCGAAATCACCATAGACCCAATCCACGAAGAGATAGCACTGACGGCCCCCGCGGAGGGAGCCGAACCGGACGTCAGCAAATTCAGCAGAATCTCTTTTGCCGTTCTGGGCGATGGTCCGGCCAGCGAATTTGAGGTGCGGGTAGATGCCACCGACGCCCACTTCGAGGCTTACAACATTCTGACTGCGATAATCGATGAGCTGTTCGCCGGTTCCAGCTTTGCGCGGGCAACAACGGAAGCACTTGGAAACTACAAGGCTTTACTACGCGGCAAAAGCGGCTTGAGCGCAGAACAGCAGCACGGGCTGTACGGCGAGCTGCTCCTCATGCGCCAGCTCATCTCCCTGGTTGGCGAAGCCAACGCTGTCGACGCATGGTTGGGACCTGCGAGCGAACAGCACGACTTCGTCTTCAGCGCATTCGACGCCGAATGTAAGACGACCACCAGCGAGAAGCGGATCCACGTGATCGGATCCGCTTCCCAGCTCGAAAAGAACCCGGGCAGAGACTTGTGGCTAATTTCCGTTCAGATCACTAGGGCGGGGCTGGATTCCGGTGAGTCTTTGAACGAACTGGTAACCGAAGTCGCCCAGTCTTTGGACACTGAAACCGAACGGTTTTGGGGGTATCTAAGAGGTCTGGGCTGGCGCCGCGAGGACGCCGACTTGTATTCACAGCGGTTTATGCTGCGGAGCCCCATCCAGACCTACATTGTGACCGATGATTTCCCTGCAATTACGACCACTGCGCTGAAGTCCGTTGTGCCGCACTTCGAGACTGTCAGTGATGTGTCCTATCGTGTGGATGTCAGCAGCCGCGAGCCGGCCGCTGCACCGACTCCTCTCAATCAAGCAATTTCCATCGACCAACTGGTCTAATCACGAAGGGACGGGTCCTGTGGGGGAAACGTTGTCATCATCCACTGTTCGAGAAGCCATCATTTCCCAGTTGAAAGTCATGGGTGCGGACCGCCCGAAAGCATTGTTGGTTCGTGTGAACAACGAGCTCAAGATTGAAGATCTGCCGAATATGGCTGAGGAAGAGTTGATCTCAGCAATCACTGCGGAGAACGTCAACGACTCCATCCGAATGGAGTTCCAACTCGCTTTGGCTCGGTGGGACGCCACGTCCCAGGGCGAGTGGTTCGAAGGTTCGGAGCCTGCGACCATCGGACGACGCGATCGGGTCCTCACCCTTCTCGGCTTCAGTGATGATGCCAAAGACGTGGTGAACGGCCAGTGGCCGGCGCGCTCGGACGAAGGAGACATTGTCATCGCCACTGAGGCTGACCCTTGGTACACAGAAGAGCGAGCCAAGCAGCATTCGTTCTACTGGCCGGCCTACCGCGGTGTTCTCGCCAATAAGGGGTGGCCAGCCGAGGCGATAGCAGATCTGGACGTCAGCACGCGTGAAGTCGTCAGTCGGCTCAGTGACCCCACGAACGAAGTCCAGTACCAGTCCAAGGGATTGGTCGTTGGCTATGTCCAGAGTGGCAAGACAGCACAATTTGCCGGGACGATTGCAAAGTCTATTGACTCGGGGTATCGGCTCATCATCGTCCTTGCCGGAACCTTGGATCTGCTGCGAACTCAGACGCAGCGACGACTCGACATGGAACTCGTGGGCAAAGAGAACATCATCGGCGGCATGGACGTCAACGATAGAGACCACCGCAAAGAAATCGATTATCTCGATGATACGGATTGGGATAATTTTCTTTCCCACGGCGTTCAACCCTCAGATGCTGGCTTCGTCGACATAGTGCGATTGTCAGGTTATGCAGACGACTATAAGCGCCTCAAGAAGGGACTGAATGCACTCGAATTTCGTACCGGACTTCGAGACAAGACCAAACCGCTTTACCACCCAGACAACCTCTATAAGGCAGATGCCAAAATCGTCGTTGTAAAGAAGAATACGACGGTTCTCAAAAAGCTCGTTTCGGATCTCAAATCGTTGAAAATCAGCCTTGCCGAAATTCCGACACTCATCATTGATGACGAATCAGACCAGGCATCGATCAGCACAAAACGTCCGACAGCTGCAGAGAAAAAAGAACGCACGGCTGTAAACCTCGAGATCACAAACTTGCTCAGCGCACTAAAGCGCGCCCAATACGTTGGCTATACCGCCACACCCTTCGCCAACGTATTCGTCGACCCAGATGACTCGGCCGACATATTTCCAAATGACTTCATCATCGCTCTAAAGCGACCCGCGGGATACATGGGGGCAAAGGATTTTCATGATCTCGGAGTTGAGTTCGAGAATGGCTCAAAATCATTTGGAAACTCCAATGAGGCGGCTTTTGTCCGATCCGTTCAAGGCGACGAGCCCGACTCGGTGGAGGAGTCGCTGCGAAGCGCTCTCGACGCCTACCTACTGTCTGGTGCCATCAAGCTTTACCGCGCGGAAAAATCGTCACACTCATTCCGACATCACACCATGCTTGTCCACGAGTCGGTGAAAATGATTGAGCACCGGGACACAGCCGATATCCTGCGGGAGCTGTGGGCCCAAGGCGGCTACTCATCGTCGGGCCTCCCCCGTCTAGAGGAGTTGTGGGCTGCGGACTACCTTCCCGTTAGTGAAGCCCGAGCCGAAGACATGAGTTTGATTCCGGCGTCATTCGACGAACTTCGACCATTCATTGGGAAGGCACTCGACAAGATCAACTCCAGCCAAAACCCTGTGCTCGTTGTTAACGGAGACAAGGATCTGCAAGCGCATCAAGAAGCCTTAAATTTTGATAGAGGTTCTGTTTGGCGCATTCTCGTGGGTGGGACAAAGTTGAGCCGTGGATTCACGGTTGAGGGCCTCACAGTTTCCTACTATCGGCGAAAGACACTAGCTGCAGATACTCTGATGCAGATGGGACGATGGTTCGGGTTTCGTAGCGGATACAAAGACTTGGTTCGACTGTATATTGGGCGTGCGGAGCTCAGCGGCCAGAAGTATTTTGACCTCTACGAAGCCTTCGAATCCATAGTCATTGACGAGGAGCTCTTCCGGGAAGAGCTTGCTCGCTATGCAGAATTGGACGACGATGGAAAGCCCCAGGTTCGTCCAAGAGATGTGCCGCCACTTGTGACCCAGCACCTCCAATGGCTCGCCCCGACTGCCGCCAACAAGCGATACAACGCGGTGGTAGTCGAGCGGGGCGACGGCGGGCGTCTCAAGGACCTCAACGCATTGCCTGCGCAGAAGGACACGATCAACAGACACAACTTCCAAGCATCCAAGCTTCTGATTGAAGCCACAGACAAGGAAGCCACCTTCGTTACGGACTCGGGTTCGACTTACTCAGCCAAGTACGGAATCGTTTCAGCCGACGATTTCGTTCAGGTCCTTCAGAACACTACTTTCGACGAGAGCTTCGATATTGAACCTCAGCTTCAATTTCTCAAGAAGGCGAGCGCCGACGGGCGAATCAAAGATTGGGTTGTGATTGCTCCCGACCTTACTGAAGGAACACAAATAACCGTTGATGGAATGCCGCTCAGTGTGCTCAAGCGGAAACGCCGTAAGGAGCGGCAATGGGCGTTCTCCGGCAGCTCTCGGAGGCAGCGCGTTGCCGTCGAGGCCATCGCGGACCCACGTCAAAAGGAGGGTGTGACTGAGCTGGTAGACGCACTCCGCACTCAAACGCGCGGAGCGATCCTTCTGACGATTGCCCACGATCCGCGAGGCAAGCAGTCTGTGAGTAGTCCATCAACTCTTTCCGGCGAGGTCGATCCCGCCATCATCGCAGTGATGATCTCTTACGCGGCACCGTACGATTCGGCGCCGAAGGGAAAGATCGGGTTCACAGTGCGTAGCCAGAAGAAAGCTAATGCAGCGATCCTGTCCGCTGGGGACGAGGGCTACAACCTCAGCGACCACGAAGCCAGGCTCGCCGCCGAATGAGGATGGGGCGTGGGGCACCGATCGGCGCCCCACGCCCCCGTCAAATCTAGAGCTTGTCGATCCAGGTGTCGTCCTCGCGATCGTCCCAAGCAGAGCCCCCAGTCGATTTCGCGACCGGCCGGGAAAGCGATTTGACCACCCGACGTGCTTCGCTAGCCGTTAGCGCTCGGATGTTTTCAATGGAACGCATCAAACAACCTCGATAAACTGTCGGCGTTTGAGTATGTCAACCTGATTCAGGGCCACAGAGACGCCCCGAACCAAGACCATCCAGGACGTTTTAGAGGGAAGCAGTCGACAGTGCTTATCATGTGCGTTCCAATTGTTCGGGGAAACACATACGCTCAGCCCATGATGCCGACCCCGGATCCCAGGCAACCCGCCCGTGCTCAGTTTGCCAACGTCATGAGAGTAATGATTTTCATATGCTGGGGAATCCTGGCCGTTGGCTTTGTCGTCGTTGCATCTGCAGGCCACATGGGCCCCCCGTCCCTGCTCACCTTCTCCGGCGCCCTCGTCTGCTTCGCAGGCGTTTTCTTCATTTTCTTTCGAAGCCTGCCCAAATGGGTTGACGATGGTGCCGGACTCGCCGGCAAGGGACTGGCCCTCCTCTTTGCGCTCCTCGGCGCCACCTTCCTACTGATCGTGCTGTCCGTATTTCTGCGATAGAGCACGCCCAACCAGCAGGAGATCCTTTTATCGTCCGGTTTGTTGGGCGATGGTGTGGGCGAGGCGGTAGGAGTCGGTTCCGGTTTCAATGATGGTGCCGTTGAAGGTCAGGCGGTCCACGATCGCGGCGCACAGGCGCGGGTCGCTGAAGGTCTTGGTCCACCCGGAGAAAGACTCGTTGGACGCGATCGCAATGGAGTTCTTCTCTTCGCGTTCGGTGAGGACCTGGAAGAGGAGTTCGGCCCCGCGGCGGTCCAGTTCCATATAGCCCAGTTCGTCAATACACAGGAGATCAACGCGCCCGTAGCGGGCGATGGTCTTGGCCAGAACTTTCTCGTCGGCGGCTTCGACGAGTTCGTTCACGAGCCGGGTCGCGAGGGTGTATTTGACCCGGTAGCCCTGTTCCGCTGCCGCGGTTCCGAGCCCGATGAGCAGGTGGGATTTACCCGTTCCGGAGTCCCCGATCAGGCACAGGGGTGCGCCTTTGCGGATCCAGTCCCCGGTCGCGAGGGTGTGGATCGTGGCGGGATTGATGTTCGGGTTCGCGTCGAAATCGAAGTCCCCCAGCCACTTGTCCCGTGGAAAGTTCGCGGCTTTGACCCGGCGGATGGAGGAGCGCCGGTCCCGGTCATCGCACTCCGCCAACAGTAGTTCGGCCAGGAAACCCTGGTAGGAGAGCTGTTCCTTCCCGGCGACGGTGAGAGCCTCGTCCAGGACCGCCCGGACGGTGGGCAGTCGCAGTCTGCGGCAGGCCTGGTCCACGGCGGCGACCGCGGCCTGTTCAGTCAGGCCGCGCCGCCGGCGCAGGGTCGGGGTGATGGTGGCGGCCGGTGCGGTGGGACTCATGAGATGTTTTCCTTCGACTCGGTTCCTGCAGGGTGTTCGGCGCGTTTGGCCAGCAGCTCGTCATAGGCGCTGACCGACGGCAGCGGACGGGTATCACGGGGCAGCCCGGCGATGACCGCTGCGGGGTCCATCAGCCGGCGCTGGGTCAGGCTGACAACTCGTTGCACTTTCACTTCAGCATGAGCACCACGATGACGGTCCGAACCGGACCCACCCTCGGCGGCGAAACCGGCCGCGTGTCTGCGGGCTTCGACCGCGACGACGTCGGCGCTGACCGCACCCACGCCCAACGCCGCGGTAATCCCTGCCTCGATGTCTACCGCGTCCATCGAACGATGGAGCAGCAGGACGTCGATCAGTTCACGGGTCCCCTCGGCGTCGCCGTTGACCCGGCGCGAGGCAGACCAGAAAGCTTCATGGGCGCTGGTGAACGCCCCGGACTCCCGCGCCCTGGCCAAAGCGGTGGAACCAGGCAAAGCGCCGGGCTTGGTCTTGAGGACCTCCAGGTAATGGTCCAGCTGGACCGACTGCGCGCCCTTGGCAACGATCCGCTGATGCCTGGCCGCCACCGCGCGGCCGTCGAACACCACAAGCTCCGATGCCCGCAGGGACACCCTGACTCTTCTACCGATGAACCGTGCCGGGACCGAGTACTTCACCATCCGCACCGTGATCATCGAGGACCGGTCCACTCTCGGGTTCAGCAACAGACCGGGATCGAACTCATCGGCAGGCAACGGTGCCAGGAACGGGCGCTCGGCGGCGAAGTCCTGACCGATGGTGCGGATCCGGTCATTGATCCGCCGCTGATCGTCTTGGACCTCCCAATCCCGGATCCGGTCGTTGAGCTCCTCGAGGGACTTCACGACGGGCATCGGGGACAGCCGGTTGCGGCGGAACCAGCCCACTTCCCCTTCGACCCCGCCTTTCTCGTGAGCCCCGGCAATCCCTGGCTGGCAATAAAAAGAATCAAAACCATAGAACGAGCGGAACAACACCCACCGGTCGTTCTCGATGCGGTTCCGGCCCTGCCCGAACACCACGGCCCGGACGGCACTGGTGAGGTTGTCATAGCGGATGTGTTTGACCGGCACGCCGCCGATCTCGTTGAACGCCTCGACATGGCCTTCAAGAAATGCTTCCTGAGCCTGCGTGGGGTAAATCCGGTGGATGGCCTTGCCGGAATGGGACAACCGGAAGATGAACATGTGGCACTTCGTCTTCATCCCGTTCAACACGATCCAGACCTCGCCGAAGTCCACTTCCGCCTCCGCGCCCGGGGCGTGTTCTTGCGGGACGAACACCTCAACCCGGCGGCCGGCCTCGACATCGATCTGCGCCCGGCGGACCCGGACATAATCCCGCACCGTCGAATACGACAGCTCCTCCGCACCGTGCTCCTCAATGAGCCGGGCAAGAATCCTCCGGGCAGTATGGCGTTGCTTCCGCGGCGCCGTCGTGTCCTCAACCAACATCGCATCAATCGCCGGTTTGAACGGATCCAGCCGGGGCGACGACCTCTCGGGCGTCTTCCGCGCCGGAGGGACGGGATCCGACAATGCCTGCCGGACCGTGTCCCTACTAACCTGATACCTCTTTGCCAGACCACGGATCGATAACCCCTCAACACGGGCATCTCTGCGGATCCTGGCAAACAACTCCAAGCGCACCCTCATCCGGACCTCCAAACGTTGCTTTCAACAGATGAAAGCAACACTGAGGGTGGTCCTGATTCAGACCGTCACAACCAACCGGCGAGTCGTGGAGTGGTCCTGATTCAAGCCGTCATACCGGTCCTGAATCAAACTGTCATATTCAGCGTTCCTCCGTGCTGTTCTTTCCCGCCGAAGAAAAAGCTGCCCGAATTGCTTCGACTTGGTCATTGGTGTCAGTGATGGTCGAAAACTGAGCCGTTTCGTGGGTGGAATAGTGAGCCACGTTGACGTGGTTATTCTGCCGTATTTTCCGGTCTTGTCGAGGGCAGTGAGTCGGTCCGTGTGTGTTTGAGCCTGTAGCTTGAGCCTTTGAGGGTGAGGACCTCGGCGTGGTGGACGATGCAGCTGAGCCCTCACCTTGGAGGTCCCCCGAGGTGCGCTTCCACTCCGCCGTTTTTGCACAAGCTCCTGAGGCCTTTCTAGGGAAGGATGGCTCCGAAGACTTGTCCGATCATTGGAGTCATCCTGCGCGAATGCGCGTTGTAGCGCTCAAGCAGATTGACAGGTCCTTGTGGAAGGAGAATCGTCCCGTCCGGGTTCAGAAACGCCACAGGTTTGGCATCGCGCGTCAAATGCCAGGCTCCGGCAGTTTTTGGATCGGCGGACACAAAGTCCCACGTTGCTTTGTCGCCGACCGTCACGGCCATGACGTGCGCCATTGCTCGATACATAACAGTACGCTCCGTCGACACCGCCGCGTGCTTCTTGACGGGCAGCCCCAATTTTGTTTCAAGGTCTTCGACAAACTTCCGCTTGTCATCGGTCGCAAACATCTCCGCAGAGTCAGCAATCTCCGTGTTTCCCACGTGAACGGTGGCATGTCGCGAAATGTTGATTGTTTGTCCAGAGGCACTCACGAGCTGCAAGCCTTCGTCCCCTTCAGGGCTGTGGAGTACGTAGTGAGGATGGCGGCGAGCAAGCTCACTTGCAATCCAGAAAGCTGCGGCGTTTGTGTGTCGATCCGAGAGTCCCTGGCGTACCGGCCTCGTTGGTGCTGGGCCACTAGTTGTTGGAACTCGACGAATGGGATTACTCAGCTTGCAGTGACCCAAGAGATGAGCTTCATGGGAGCCCGAATACCAAAGCCCTGTCAGCAGAGACCTCTTGAAAGCGCCAAGGACGCCCACGGGCGGTGCTATCACTGTGACTTCAAGTCTTGGGTCGGCGAGCTCATCCACAAGCTCGTCACCGGCACACCGCAATTTCGTATGCCACCCTGCCATCGCATCAAGCACAGGAACAGCTTTTCGACGGTCGGTAACGTCGACGTATACAGAAGCGCGATTGTCTTCGCGTCCTTGTTGCCTGCACATCTGCCACTCCAAATGGACCTGCACATGTAGTCCCCCGCAGCCCGAGAACGCAAGAGCGCTTTCTCGTTCTCCAAAGATGCCGCTGATCTTGTGCCCAGAAGTTCGTGGTTGAAAGCCGAGACACTCGTGTGAATGCGGGATCCAGTCCATTTGCGGATGCGAGAAATACATGAGCGCATTGGACCCCCAGACCCGCGCCAACAACGACAACTCTGGTGTTGTTTCGGGCATACCCATCAGGATCCAGCGAGCCACGCCCAAGGCGGGATCCGACCATCCAAGGGGTCCCAGGGCAAGGTGTGCAAGAGGTGTCCAATAACGGGCTCTGTCCGACTGTTCGCTTTCGAATATTCCTGGTGACATAAGCCAGGCCGTGTCCCAACCGCCGAGAGTCTGGAACATGGGGCCGATCCCCCAAGTCCAAGGTGGGTGATCGCCGAGAAGTGCTTGGCCGTCGGCGTTCCATTGGCTTGATCCGGGTGTGCGGAGCTCGGGTGGTTGAATCCCTCTAACGTTGAAAACGGGTAAGTCAACAAACCGTTCGACGTCTCGCCAAGCTTTATCCAGCAGTCCGCTGCAAAAAAGCTCGGAGATCCCCTGGTCTGGTATCAGGGAGTCTTCACAGGCGAGATTTAGCAGCCCGACAGCAGCTCGAACACCGTAGGAATTGCCATGCGATCCATCCACAATGCTAGACATTTCGCGCAGTGCATCATTGAACGAAGTAAGACAAGCTCTGTTAACCGCTGACGGCAACATGAGTCCCGTCACCTTTAGCAGCTCTCTAAGGACCTCTCGAGCTTTTGTGACTTCGCGAGAGACCTCGATCTCTACTCGCATTCCGTACTGCCCGGCGTTCCAAATTTCGACGGCAGCGTTCACTTCATCGGTTCTGTGCTTTGCAGCCAAGGACAGCAATGCCGCAGCCTCCAAAGTCAGAAGGTCATCATCGAGAGACTTCAAAGGAATCCAAGTATCAAGGCACATAGATAGACCATATTCTGTGAATGTCACTCCTCATTGGATTCAACCGTCCTGATTGGGAGGTCTGCAGACGCTTCGATTCAGGAGCGCACCCACAACCGCGAAGGCCTTCCCCGCGTCCCGTCCGACATCTGCCCAGTCCCCTCAAGCTTCGGCTCCATGAACCGCCGGAACGTGTCCCGCATCAATGTCTCCCCCGCCACCGCTTCATGCAGCGTTCGCAAGTCACGCAGCGTGAACGGCTCATCCAACAATGCACCCGGATCCGGCATCTCCGCATAAGCGGCCCGCATCCATTCCACGGCCTTCGCCACGATGTCCGTATGACCGTATGGCAACCCAGCCACGACCCTAGGTTCGTCAGTCACCGAAGCCAGCCTGACGCCGTCGGACTTGAGCGCCTCCCCCAGGGCCGCCAACGGAACCACATCAACGTGCGCCACAGAGAGCACCCAGCCGCGGTCGTCCCGGGCGGGGTCGTCGAAAACGTGCAGCTGCCGCGGAACGCGGCCTGAGATACCGGCCTTCTCGCGGAGGCACCGCAGCACCGCGTCATTCAGCCGCTCGCGCTCGCGAAGGAAGGTGCCCGGCAGCGCCCACTCGCCTGCCCGGTCTCCCTGGTCCCGCCGGACAAGGAGCACACAAACACTGCCCTCCGCCACCGTCAGCACCGCCGCGTCCACCGCAACCGACGGCCGGGGGTAGTCGAGCAGGGAGAGTCCGGAGCTGTCTTTGGAATCCTTCACAGAACCATTTATCGCAGGGTTGCGCAAAAGAAGCAAGCGGCGCATACTGATTTCAGTTAGCGCAGATTTGCGATAAATCATCAGGAGGTTCCCATGAGGGTTCAACAGCTTCACGTCGGCGTCGGCAGCACGCTCGGCCCGCTGACCATCTTTCCCGTCTGGACGGCAGGCCCCGGACAGCTGGGCATCAGCACCGGCACCCATGCGGACATCGTCGTGACAGAACTCGCCAGCGGAGCCCAAGTGGGCAAGCTGACAGTCACCAACAACGGCCCCAGGCCCGCGCTTCTCCTGGAAGGTGAGCTGCTCGAGGGCGGCCAGCAGCACCGGACCTGCGCCCGCGACGTCGTCCTCGGAGCAGGCGAGACCCGCGACATCGACACCTACTGCGTGGAGGCCGGCCGCTGGCAAGCAGGCGAGACCAACCACCGCCGCCAGGGCCGGCGCGCTCCCCTGAACGTCAGGGCGGAGCTCGTTTCCCGCACGGAGGAACGCGGCGGCGCTGGCCGGCAGGACCGCATCTGGGAGCGGGTCCGTCGCTTCGACGCCGCCCGCGGCCCGTCGGCGACGAGTTCCCTGCTGGACCACCTCGACGCCCACCGTGCTAACCGGCGTTTCGACGTCGCCGATGCCCCGAACCCAATTGAAGGCCAACGCGGAGTGGTGATCGGGCTGGGACGTCAGCCACTTCTGCTTGAGGTCTTCGGCACGCACACACTGTTCCGCAGGCACTACCGCCAACTCGTTGAATCCGCCCTCCTGGACGTAGAACTGCTGCCGCTCAACCTCCTGTCTGCCGGGGCCATGCCGGGTCAGCGTGCTCGAGACTTCGCCGCGGCTGTGCAGGCCATGAGCTTCGGATCGTTCGACGACCGCCTGACTACTGTCGAGGTCCGGCAGCACGGTTCCCTGCGCAGCCGCAACGTCGGCGGGCGGACCGGAGCGCTGGAAGGCGCGGGCATCGCCGTCGCACTCCCCGACCGCCAGCCCGAACTGGCACACCTGACCGGATGGAACACCAAACACCGCCTGATGGAGATCGCATGATACTGAACCCATTGCAGAATGACCGCGCCGCCGGAGTCCTGGTCGCCATGGCCGCGGGAGACGCGCTCGGCGCAGGCTACGAATTCGGTGCTCCGCTTCCCGACGGCGCCGAGGTAACCATGAAAGGTGGCGGTCCATTCGGCTTCGCGCCGTCGGAGTGGACCGACGACACGTCCATGGCCATCCCGATCGCGCAGGCATTGCTCGAGTCTTCTTCCGCCGCGGGTTCGGGTTCGCCAGCCGTCCTGACCATGATTGTGAGGGCATGGGCCGCTTGGGCCACGGACGCAAAGGACGTGGGCGCACAGACCAGCTCGGTCATTGCGGCGGCGCGCCGGCTCGCTTCGGCGGCTGGCCGGGACAAGGTCCACGCCGCCGATTTCACTGCCGCGGCCGCGGACTTCCACTCCTGTACCGGCCGCAGCGCGGGCAACGGATCCCTCATGCGAACCGCGCCGTTGGCCCTCGCCTACCTGGACCGGGACCCGGCTTCCTTGATGGCTGAGGCGGCAGTGGTCAGCGCGCTGACCCATACCGATCCGGACGCACAGGAAGCCTGCGGGCTCTGGTGCGTCGCCATCCGAAAGGCCGTCCTGACCGGAGAGCTCGATGTCCGGGCTGGCCTCCCTCTTCTGCCTCCCGGGCGGGCGGCCGTCTGGCTCAAGCGCATCGAAAGGGCCGAACGGTCTCGACCGCGGGACTTCGAACACAACGGCTGGGTGGTGGAAGCACTCCAGGGAGCCTGGAGCGCCATCCACCTTGCTGGCCTGTCGACGTCGGGTCCGGCGCATCTGCGGGCGTCTTTGGAGGAGGCCGTCCGTGGCGGGCGCGACACGGACACCGTGGCCGCAATCGCCGGCGGCCTTTTGGGAGCTGCGCACGGTTACACCGCGGTGCCCTTCGAATGGCGGCGGAGCCTGCACGGCTGGCCAGGGTTGCACGCCCGCGACCTCATGACCCTCGGCATGGAGCTCGCCCGCGGCGACGGTCGCCGCGATCACGTCTGGCCCCGCGCCGCGCATCAGGACTACAGCATGTGGGGCCGCACCGATGTGCTGGTCAAGCACCCGCACGACGACGGCGTGTGGCTGGGTGGGGTTAGATCCCTTGCGCGGGTTGCGGAGCTCGGAATCGATGCCGTTGTGTCCCTGTGCAGGCTGGGCGTGGAGGACGTGCCGGATGTCCCGTCCTGTGATCAAGCGACCTTCTGGGTCGTGGATTCTGCGGAGGCCGGCGACAACGGCCAACCGGGTTTCGTGCTGAGAGAGGCCTCTGCCGCCGTCGAACTCTTCCGGTCCGAAGGCAAAACGGTGCTGCTGCATTGCGTGCGGGCAGAGTCTCGGACCCCGACGGTGGCGGCTCTTTATGGGGCGACGGTCGCCGGCATCGATCCGCTACGAGCGCTGGAGGACATCCGGCGCGTGTTGCCGGCGGCCCAGCCGAACCGGTTGTTTCTGAAGTTGCTTGTCAAAACCAACGCCGGGGCACCCACCGCGGCAACTAATCCTACCTAGCAGTTGCGAAATATTGTCCGAACCTACTGATAAGAATGTGACCATGACAACTACTCCTGAACTCAGTCGGGAGCAGCGCGACACCGCGATGGTGGAACGCTACTCAGACGGCGAGACCCTGGACTCTATCGGCCAGAGCTTCGGTATCACCCGCGAGCGGGTCCGGCAGATCATTTCGAAGGTCGGTGGCACGAACGCCGAGCAGTCGCGGCGGAACCGAATTGCGGCGAAGGAAGCTTCAGTGAGGGCCGCCCATCAAGAGTTTCTTCTGATTTACGGCGAAACTGCCCGGCAGATGGCCAAGCGTGGAGTAACCCGGCCGGACGCCGTGATGAAGCTACAGGCCCTGTACCCGGCAATCGACGTCGATCTTGCCGAGGAGGCTTTGAAAGCATCCACGATTGTTTTCGACAAGTACCAAGCCGAGGACATCTTCTCGAAGGAGGCGCTCGCCGCCGGGGTCTGGTATCTGCTCGGCGCAGAGTTGGGCCTTGCCCCGGCTCCCGAATGGGCGGCGGTTAACCTCGACCTGTCACTCATAAGGGAACTTCGGGCAGCGCTCGAATCTGCCGAGGCCACCCCAAGTGACGTTGCCACGATCCTCGGTGTCGTTGGTGCTGCCCAGAGGCGCCTTACCGAGCAGCCAGAGGCTAGCATTACGGGCAAACGCTATGACGAGCTCCGGGACGAACTCGTGATTGCGCTTGGTCTGGTTTCAAGGCAGGGTGCATTTCCTTGGCCTCCCACGCGTCAGACCGTCATGAAGCGGTTCGGTGGATGGAACGAAGCGCTCGAGGCTATGGGCATCGGGACCACCAAGCAAGGGCGCACCAAGGGACTGCTGAAGTTCACTCGGGAAGAATACGACGACGCCGTTCGGGACTTCTGTTTCACGTCCACTCTCGCCGGAACTAAGGCAACATACGCAGCCTACGACGAATGGGTCAAGCAGGAAGTTGCCGCGGGCCGGCCGAGGCCAGTGGGAGCTTCGGTGCGAAACATCTACGGAACGTGGACGGATGCTCTCCGCGCTGTTCAAGATTAGGTGGCCAAGTTGGAGGAAATAGAGTCTTCGCTTGATGAGGTACCTGCTGATCCGCGCAAAACAACCGGGCAAGCCGTGCGATCATTTTTGGCCGGTGATCCCTTGCTGACAATTGCTTCTGCGGCGAACCTAAGAAGCTACAAGACTCTGGATCTCCTTAGTTCTCGCGTCGCCGATCGTGCCGAAGCAGAGCGGACAAGGTCCTTGAGGATGCGCTGTAACTCGACCTCCAAGGCTTTGCTGAATGAAGAGCGACTCATTGGCAGGCTCAAGAACTCCGGAATAGCTCCCTCCGAGATCCCTATTGTTTTGGTCGCGCTCGGAAAACAACTCGACATCGACATCGCCGTGGCGCTGCTCCGAAAACCAGGAATGCTTGCGGATGCATCGCTGAGGCACGATCTGGATGCCCCTCCGGCAAAAGTCACGTTCAGCGGTGCTGAGTACCGTGAAGCGGCAGCGGCATTCATGAACGACTACCACCACTTTGGGTCGCCAAAAGATGTGGCAAGCTACGACAGCTGGGTAATTGCCGAAACCTGGGCTCGCCGTGAGCGACCGTCTGTCATCGCAATCCGAAGGTACTTTGGGGCTTGGGAGTCCGTGATCGGTGCCGTTCAGCCTCCGGAAATCGAGGGCGAGTTCGATGGCATTGTCAGGGCTCTCAAAGACGCTCACGTCGTTCAGGAACGTTGGGCAAGAGCAGGCGAACAAGTAAGCGAAGTTCTTGCAAACATGCAATGGAATTCGTTCCTGAGCATTGACTACGGTGACAACGCCGACGGACCGAACCGACCCTACGCCCAGGCCAGCCTGAGCGCGGACGGTGTTTGGTGCGAAATTGTGTCGGCGGAGTTTCTGCCAGGAGAACAATGGCCCATCGACGCCGACTACCTCCTTCGAAATGGCTGGTCGCCGCCGGACGAGAATGTTCCAAATTGGTACTTGCAAGCAGTTCCGCCTCTTGAGGCAGGACACCAAATACTTGAAGGCCTGAGATACGGCAGGCAGTGCGATGATGCCGAGAAGATCCGTTTGGCATAAGCGGGGGATTATTTTCGCGGGGAATCCGGGCTTGACGAGACGCGTTCGTGTCGCTTCAGCGAGGAAGCCGTCCGCTGGCTAACGTTTGGATCAGCGAAAGACAGGAAGGACGGTCAGTCAGGGTGGGAGCAGCTATGACGTGCATACCGGAGGAACCGGAATTCGGCGACGGTCAGCTGGCCGAGAAAGCTGTCTGGGACGCCCTGCGGAAGAGTCTCCCCGACGACGCAGTCCTGGCCCACTCGGTCCAGGTGCGCGACGGCCGGGCAGAGCACGAGATCGACATGCTCGTCCTCTGGCCTAATGTCGGGATAGCGGCCATCGAGGTCAAAGGTGGACAGGTCACCATTGCCAATGGGCAGTGGTATCAGTCCGATCGAAACGGAAAACACAAGATCCAGAGTCCCGTCGCGCAGTCGCAGAGCTCCCTGCACGCCTTCAAGAACTGGCTCGAGAAACAACTTGGTTCACGGCTGAGCAGCCGCTGCGCATACATGGTGAGCCTGCCCTACACGGGCGTACCCCACGACTGGGCTATGGCTGGCTGCGCCCGCTCGCTCATCCTTGACCAGACCGACAACCAGTCCCCCGCCGAACTGGTGCGGCGGGCAATAGAGAACGAAGGTGGCGGGGCCTCCCCATTGGCCCCGGCCTTCCTGGAACGCATCGTCCGTCAGCTGAGCGGAGACTTGGACACCGTCGTCGGGACCTCCCGCAATCCCAAAGAGGATGAAGACGCGCAAGACCACCTCACCGAACGTCAGGCAGTGTTGCTCCAAGCAACACGATCACTCCCTCGGATCCGGTTTACCGGTGGTGCGGGCAGCGGGAAGACCTGGCTGGCAGTGGAGAAGGCCCGCCTGCTCAGCAAACAGGGCAAGCGCGTCGGTCTCTTCTGCTACAACAAGGGCCTCGGACAATACCTGCAGGACCGGGTTTCCACTTGGCGTCAAGCCAAGCCCGTCTTCACCGGCGAATTCCACGAATACGTGCGCGGGCTTGGCGTTCCTGACGGTTCCGGGCAGGCCTACTTCGACGAGGAGATGCCGCGGCTCCTCAAAGAACTCGCGGCCGGGCTGGAGCAGCACGAGCGGCTGGACGCCGTCGTCGTCGATGAAGCGCAAGACTTTGCCCCGCTGTGGTGGGAAGCGCTGCTGGCCTGTACTAAGGACCCCGACGGCGGTGAGGTCTTCGCGTTCATGGATGACCGCCAGGACGTCTACCGCAGGTGGGGAGGCGCGACGGCGGACCTGACTCATGGGCCCACGGCAAGTTTTGTGCCCATCCACATTGATGACAACCTCCGAAACACCCGAAAGATCGCCGAAACCTTCAAGCCCTTCGCCGGAGAGCACTTCACGCCTCGCGGCAGCACGGGCTTACCCGTCAGGCTAGTGGATTGCCCCACAAACGAGGCTCTCGACGTCGCCGGAGACTGCGTAGACTCGCTCATCGCCGAGGGGTGGACCAACAACCAAATCGCGCTCCTCACCACCAAAGAGCGTCATCCGGTGCATCTCGACTTCTACGAACGCGGGGCCACCGAAGACTACTGGCGCGAATTCCACGCAGGGGAAGCTGAATTCTATGGTCATGTGCTCGGCTTCAAAGGGCTGGAACGATCCGTTGTGGTCTTATGCGTCAACGGCTTCAAGGACATGGACCGGGCGGCCGAGCAGCTCTATGTGGGATTGTCCCGGGCACGGAGCCTGCTCGTCGTGGTGGGTGACTTGGCGCTACTGGAAGAGGCGGGCGGCCGGGAGCTGAAGCTTGCCTTAACACGGGCCGAGAGCTGGGTACCCGGGTGAGCGACTCAGACCCGTTAACCGCAGTTCGGTGCACCGGAGGCGACCAAGAATAGGCGCAGGGCGTCTTTCTGGCTGCGCGTCATTAGCCAATTCGAGCGTTGCGAATCCTCAGATTTGAATCAAAGTAGGCGCAAATCGCAGGTGCCAGCGTATGATTCATTTTGCAATTGGCTAACCCTTGGCTTAGTCTTCAACCCTCAGGTGAATGCTGAGGATTCTTGTTGTTTGAAATGAACAGAAACGCGGGCGTTTGTGAAATGGCGCATGGAGGCACACCGTGAATAAACCACAGTCGCATGGTTCGCCTGAGGATGACCTCAGGCAGAGCGATGACCCTTCGATCCCCAACGATGGTCTCCTCCAAGATACCGATCCGTCCGGGCGTGCAGAAGCTTCAACCATAGGAACAGATCCGCCCACGAAGGTTTGTCCAAAATGCAGCGTTCAAACCACGACCTTTGGCAGCTTTTGCCCGAATTGCGGTTCTGGCTATGATGCTCAACGCCGTTTTGCGAAAATCAACAAACGTGCGGTATTCATTGTCGCGGCCGTCCTGATCATGGTGGCTAGCGGGATCGGAATCGCTTTAACCCTTCAGCACTCAAATCAGGTGAACGCGGAACAGGCCGCCGCAACAGCATCCGCTGAAGCCTCGAAAAAGCGTGATGCTGATGATGCTCAGGCATCAGCATCAGCGGCGGCCGCAAAACAAGCCGCTGATGCGTCTGAGCGTAAGCGGCGGCAGTCAATAGTCACGGCCTTGGAGGATTCCGTCCTAAAGGATGCACAGTCGCGCGTCACTGAGGGAATTCTCACTGGGCCTATTACTCTTGCCTCGTGCACTCCGCTGGGCGGTGGCTCATCGGATGACCTGACGGCAATCACGGGGACGTTCCAATGCATTGCCGTCAACAAAACCAATGCAGACGGGTCCTCGTCCGGCTATCGTTTCTCCGCAACCGTCAACTGGAACGCCTCCAGCTATTCTTGGCATCTGGGGAGCTAACCGTTAGCCGATCTCACCACGGCCGAGGCCGCGCTCGGTGACATGGCAGGCCCATTTTTGGGACGGAATCCCGATATCGGTACTCGTAGCAACGACCGCCTTCAGCGGCGCGACCACAGCAACGAGGGGACCGCAGCGGGGCGCCGCGGACGTGGGCATTTCGGATCGCACCGCTGCCATCTATTCGACGCATTCGTGGATCTTGAGAGCGATGCGGCCCATCTGCTGAAGGAGTGAGGCAGGGTCTTGATCAAGGTCGACGGCATGGCATTGGATACTGGCGTTATGGCCAATGATTTCGTGGACATGCGGTTCTTCCTCGCCTTTGGCGTAGATGAGGTGTCCCGTGCGAAGCGCGAACCGGACGCAGTAGGCGAGCATCTGGTAAATGTCCGCATTGGGATAAGTGGAATTTTTGGGTGCTTTGTATTTAGCGTCGATGACCGCGTTTACACGCGCCCCGTCCTTCCAAATGAGATCAGGCCGTAAGTTGATGTTGCCGCCAATATCAAGGCACTCGCCTTTGACTTGGGCTTCGACAGATCCTCCTATTTCTCTAAGGCTGTCTCCCAGAGCCGTGGTCACGAAGTCTTCGAAGATCTGCCACATGTCGAACAGGAATGCTGTGGCGACGATTTCTCCTGGACGCTGTTCCAAAGATGTGTTTCGAAGGATGAGCTGTGCCAAGATGACGGCGTCCCGATATCGGGCGTTTAGTCGGGTGAAATGCACGGTAGGCAAGCCGATGCCATGGGGCAAAGTGCTAACTCCGTCCAGGCTTTGCGTCAGTTTTTTGAGAACCGTGCGGTGCTTTCGAGCCAGCGACGGCATTCGCAGAAGTCTTTGCGCAGCGCCTAACAGCATCTTGTTTTCAGCGATGTCGATAGTGAACTCATCGAAAACGACTTGCGCTGGTAGGACCAGTCCGCCGCGCCGGCCAACTTGCGCAGCCACATCGAGCCTTCCCCGGAATATGTGAAGCGACTCGTCAATGGTTTCGTACCCTTGCAGTAGCCCCTGTCCAATTGCCTTTCCGGTTTGACGAATGAAAGCCTCAGCCACGGTGTTGAGCAATTCATCGTCCAGGTCGATAGTGACGTCGTGTCGTTTCCAGAAATCCCGTTCCGCCGAGAAGCCCATCAGGAAAAAGAGCCGTGGAATCGAGACCTTTGGCCGGATGTCGATCTGGTAGTCTCCGACGCGGACGACGCCGACTTTCCGGATATTTGACACTATCCACTCACCGGCCCCAGCTGGAGTCGTGGTGGCGACCTCGAATTTGCACAGTGCAGCAGCGACATCGGTCGGAAGCTGGATCGTGAGGGGAACCGCTCCCTCGGCGAGGTGTACCCGCTTCATTCTTCGTTGATCGCTTCATCCGGATTCTCAGGCGCAGGTGCTGGAGCTAACCCTGCCCGAAGTGTGGCCAGGCTATAAACCTGCTCGACATGTAAGCCCTCACCGTAATGGTGTTCGGCGAGAAGAGGCAGAATCTCATATTCCCAGATCTCTTCAATCTGACCTGGGAGGAACTCCTTGTTCTTGGGCATGAGGTAACTGGGACCGATCTGGAAGTCCGAGTCGCCGATTCTGCGGTTGACGGCATCGAGGAGGTCCGCCGCTTCGTTGCCCAACCCATGGTGGGCGAGCCACTTGCGCAAAACCGATTGGGCTGGCTCTCGCTGCGGGTGCAGCTCGACAAACGAAAAGCGCCGGCGCATCGCCGCATCAAAAAGAGCTATGGAACGGTCGCTGGTGTTCATGGTGCCGATGAGGAAAAGATTTGACGGCAGCGTGAAGGAGTCGTCATCGCTCTCGCTGTACTGCAACTTGATCGGAGTGTCACGGTATTCCAGCAAGAAATAGAGCTCCCCGAATATCTTTGCAAGGTTGCCCCGGTTGATTTCGTCGATGATGAGCACGTAGTTAAACTCGGGATTTTTGACCGCTTGGTCGACGATCCTCCGAAGCGGCCCGTCCTGGAGCTTGTAAGTCAGTGAGCCGTTGTCCGAGGTCACCGGACGATATCCCTGGAAGAAGTCTTCATAGGAGTAGCTGGGATGGAACTGGACAATTTCCGTGTACTTGGCGTCTCCCGCGACATGCTCGGCTAGTCGCATCGCGACATAGGTTTTTCCTGTGCCGGGAGGTCCATAGAGAATGATCTGCCCACGTCGTTCAAGCAGATTCAACTGCTTCTGCAGCCACCCTTCGTCGATGAAAAGTTCCTGCGCCAAGGCTTGGTTTGCAGGGATGAATTCGCGCCGTTCCCCCAACATTGGCGAAAGTACGTCCTCGTCGTTTGTCACCTCCGGGGACCTGATGGATTGATCTGCTGTTGGCGAGACATTCCATTCGTTCTTCAGCGCATCCGCATAGAAGCCCACCGGCTGCCCCGTTTTCTGCTGGAGCTTCAGCACGATAGCGAGCAAGTCGCGGTCGACGTCTCCAGTGGGTTCAGTGATTTCGCCCGTGAAAGCGGCATGGATCCGGGCCTTGTGGTCCTCGGAAACAATCGGTGTTATGTACTGCGGGTGGACAAGGTAAATCAGGGCATTCCTTTGAGTGCGAAAGCCGTGTCCAGGGAGCTCGTTGACGAATTGTCGCCACGCCCAGACATCAGCTAGAAGCAGTTCCTTTTCGGTTTCGGATTTGTCTAGCCAGGCGTCG
>NZ_JAHHZS010000025.1 GCF_022606295.1 Arthrobacter bambusae | reverse complement strand
GATCAAACCCTCACTGATGTAGCCGCTGTCGCGCCTAGGAGGAGGGGCGGCCATCACCCTACGCAGCCCGCCAAACACTGACTGTGTGGTAGACCGTCTGCAACTGTTCTTAGCGTCCTCTGAGCCCACTTGTCGGCGGCATTGTGACCCACGTATCCCGCTAAGGGATCCTTGACCGGGACTGCGCTACAGGTCAGTTGCGGGTGCTTTCACCGATGGCCTGGCTGTCCTCCACGACCGGCGCATCCTGGGCTCGAAGGCCAACATCGACCACATCGCCATCACTCCCGGTGAAATCTGGGTGATTGATGCCAAGCGGTACAAGGGACGGCCTGAGCTGAAGATCGAGGGCGGCATCCTTCGCCCACGCGTCGAGAAGCTCCTCGTTGGCCGCCGTGATTGCACGAAACTGGTCGATGGGGTGCTCAAACAGGTCGACGTCGTGCGCGACCTCGTCGGGGATGTTCCGGTCACCGGGGCGATGTGCTTCATCGAAGCAGACTGGCCCCTGATCGGGGGCGCGTTCCCGACTCGTGGCGTTCACGTGCTTTGGCCGAAACGGTTGGCCAAAGTGCTTATGGAGCAGACAGCCGGCGACGTTGATGTGGCGAGGACGCGTGAGTCGGTAGCCTCGCGGTTCAAGCCGGCGTGACGTCAGGTCACTATGTTCGAAGCTGTTCGGAAGCACCTAAGGGATCGCTTACCGGGACGCCTCGAAGAGAATGAGCTCGGACCGACCGTCGTCCGCGGTCACTCCGCGAATCATTGAGGATCGGACGACCGGCCGGAAGCCGAAGCCGAGAGTCTCATGCATTCGGATGGATGCCGTGTTGTGTTCGTTCGTGAAATAGTAAGCGGTCGAGGCCCGAGACCAGATCCATTCCAATCTCGTACGGGTGAGGGCAGAACCGACTCCTCGCCGGCGGAACCCCGGCGCGACTACGACGCCCCCGAGATAGTGGCCCGCTGGTGCGCCGCCATCGGGATGCGGGTGGAGATGCGTCTTAGCTACGCCGACGACCTCGCCTTGCGTGACAGCCACCAACACGACTCGGTCGCTCCTGGGAGCGATCATCTCACTGGTCCAGCGTGCTCGGGCGCTGGCATCACAGACCGCATGCACTTGTGCGAGGTCGTCCAGGGTCGATTCACGAATCTGCATGGGCACAGCGTACTGGGCGCGGGGAGTCCTCCTTCGGTCTTGCCCGCTAGCCGATCCCTTGCCGGACATATCACATCGACTGGACGAGAGCCGGATCTGGTCGGGCCTGTCAGCGTTACGGAACGAGGTCTTTCGTTAGCCGAAGGATTCCGGCGGTCCAAACGCTTAACAGCACGTGCAAGAGGACGAATGAGATTTTCATTGGATCGAACGGTTCGCCCCAGAAGAACATCAGCAGCACGATTGACGCTGCGGAAACAAAAATGGCCGCGACCAATGGTGAGCTTGCCGTACTCCTTATGGTTACCAGATTCCAGACTCCGATGATCACGCCAGCAATGGCCACCACGCTGAAGGCCACGATTATGGCGATGATGGACGCAACCCATCCTGCCTGGCGTTGCACTTCTGAAACCCTTAGGTTCTGTATTTGCCCGATGACCGGGATGGAAGCGAGCACTATAACCCCTCCCATGAACAATCCAGATACCGCCTCGAAAAGTCCCATCCAAAAGCGCCAATGCCGTGATCTCATTGCTTTATGCCACGAAAAGGCAAAGGTTCGAGTTGCTCGTGGTGGCAGGTCGGGCCGCTCGGATGTCTCCTCGGTCAGCCGCTGCGGTTCTTGGCTCATGTAGTCCGTGCCCTTTCTGCCGACGGAGGCCGTCCCCGCTCTTTCCACGGAGGATTCTACTTGGGCAAGGCACATGAAACTGGCGTGACCGGCAAACGCCAGAGTCAGATAAACGTGGCCCGGTACCCGAGGCTCACGCCGTCCGGTTGCCGGATGGTCGTTAATTTGCGGTGCGGCGGTCTTACTCATCCGGCTTCCAGAACCCCCGCAAGCCGGTCGACCACCGTGCCACAAAGGGCCGCCGACACGTTCCGCGCCGTTGCTGGCCTAAGCCAAATACGTAAGACCCGCACGGTGATTTGCGATGACGAGGGAGGGGATTACTGCAATCATATTCACTCTGACTGGAATGAAGACCGGGGGGTCTTCCTGGTTTCGGCCGTGATTCCACCACAAAGGGTCCCCGCGGATGCGGGGACCCTTTGTGGTTGTCGGGAGGATCAGGTGCGCGGCACTTTACCGGAAAATGGAGCGGCCCGTTAGGCCGCGGGCGCCGCGGCGGAGGCCTTCTTCTCGAGCGACTGGACTGCCTTCTGGATCTTGGCACCGTATCCGCCGTTCAGCGCAGTGTCCTTGATCTTGTTGGCCTGGGTGTCCAGGTCAGCCGGGGCGGCGGCCTTGAGGGTCTTCAGATCCGACTGCAGGTTGGCCGGGAGCTTCGCGAAGAGTTTCGGGTGGCCGATGAGTTGGTCGGCAATCCTCTGCATGCCGGCGCCCGGGTTGGCAGAAGCCAGGGCGGTGCGCAATTCCTGCCGCAGCCCTGCGGTCCCGGTGGCGGTCTTCTGCAGGTTCTCGGCGCGCTTCTGGATGTCGGCGCCGTATCCGCCGGAGAGGGCGGTGGTCTTGATTTTGACGGCGTCCTTCACCCGGTCAGCCGGGGCGGCGTTCTTGAGGGTCGTCAGGTCCGCCTGCAAGGCGGCTGGAAGCTTGGAGAAAACCTTCGAGTGGTTCACCAGCGCGGTGGCGGCCTTCGCGGCGCGGTCCCCGGCAGCCTGCGGGCTGTTCGCATTGAGGCGCAGGAACGCGCCGAGATTCCCTGCACCTGCGTGGGTGCCGGTTTTGGCTCCGGCCGACGGGCTTGCGGTTGCGGACGGCGCCGGGGCGGACGGCGAGGCTGCTGCTACTCCGATGCCGACGGTGGCCATTGCGCCGGCGGCCACTACGGCGGCCGCTCCGATTCCGATACGGGTTTTCAGTGACTTCGTTGTGGGCTTTGCCATTCGGTGTCCTTCCACATGCGGTTCGTGTCTGCCGGTTCATTGCGCAGACATGTAAGCCCCACTACCTTATTCGTCCACTCTGGGCGCAGGCTGGGTACGTGGTGCCGCGGCTGCCGACTCACCAAACAAGTCTGGCCGGGTTTCTTTCCGCCTGGACAACACACGCCCGCAGCGTCGGCCTGCCAGGGCGGGAAAGCGTGTCGTGGCGCCTTCGGCGTCGCCCAAATCCCTTAGAACAGCGGCCAAGGCACCGCGGACATCTCACCGCTCGGAGCCGGAAACCGCCCTGCCAAGCGCAACCGGGCGCAGCGGGCGGCGAGCGATGCGATTTCTTCGGCGCTGAGCAAGTCCGCCAGGTTTCGGCCCAGCCCACCGCGCAGTCCTTCGCTGACACGATCGATGCCGTCCAGTTCCTCGGCTGTCAGAGGGTCTCCCAACCATCCCCACAGCACCGTGCGCAGTTTGTGGTCTCGGTGAAAGGTGAGCCCATGGTCGACGCCGTGCCGGTGTCCGTCCGTCATGGCAAGAATGTGGTCGCCTTTGCGGTCGGCGTTGTTGACGACGACGTCGAACACCGCCATGCGTCTGAGCGCTGGTGAATCTTCGTGAACGAGGGTGACCATCCGTCCGTTCGCATCTTGTCCCTCAAGGACGGGTTTCCAGCCCGTCTCCGGCACATGGTCCGTTTCGACCAGGTCCACGGCGTTTTGCGCGGGGTCTTGGTCCTGCCAGAGCTGCACCATTCCTTCGCCCATCGGACCATCGCGCAGCCAGGTGCGCGGCACGATGTCCCAGCCGAAAGCCTGCGAGACCAGGTAGGCAGCCACTTCCCGGAGAGCTAGGGTGCGATGGGGAAAGTCCCACAGCGGGGTTTCGCCGGCTATTGGCTTATAGACAACCGCCACGTCGCCTATGCTGCCCAGAAACGTAGCGTTTGAAGCCGTCGTGATGCGGCCGGTGAGCGTCAGCTCGGCGGTCACTAGGTCCGGCGCTGGCATCAGACCTCGGGGAGGGTACAGAAGTGCCCGTCGGGGTCTATCGGGTAACCGCAGAGCGGGCACGTCGGACGCCCGGCGGCCACGATCTCACGGGTGCGTTTGGCGAACGCGCGCGCGGTGCCGACCGGCATGCGCACCAGGAGCATTTCGGTCTCGTCAGCGCCGTCCTCATCAAGCGACGGGTCGCTTTCATCAGCATCGACATCGGCGATGGGGTAGGCCTCTAGTACCACCTGGGCCGTGGTTGGGTCCCAGCCTAGGCTCATGACGCCGGTGCGAAACTGCTCCTGAACGGCGTCGAGCTGATCATTGTCGACAAGTTCGATGGGAGTACTCGTGGGAACGCTGAAGGGGTTGCCCTCCACGGTGATGAGCTGGTCGAGAATTTCGTCGATCTTCTCCGCGAGCAGAGCCGATTGCTGCTTCTCCAAGGCAATACTTACGACCTGCGTCCCTGCCCGTACCTGCAGGTAGAACGTGCGCGCCCCTGGAAGGCCAATGGTTCCGACGACGACCCGATCAGGCCAGGCAAACTCGTGAACACGTGTAGGCATGTCAGTATTCTAAAGCCTGGGGTTCATGGCGCCTGCCGTCCCGCTCCGCCGCCCACCGGCGCATCGCCAGAGTGGACGCCGTTTGACAGCCATGACAGATCACCCGCGTCGGTGTTTGTCGCGTGTACGCTGGGCCGGCTAGCGCCGTAGCGCACGATCGATACGGAGCCGGGGCCCACGGTAAGACGCTGGAACAGGTCAAGGTGCATGCCGAGCGCGTCGGCGAGGATTGACTTGATGATGTCGCCGTGACTCACGGCCACCCACACGGCTCCAGGCCCGTGCTCGGCTTCGAAGGCTGCATCGTGGCGTCGAATCGCGGCCACCGACCGAGCCTGCATCGCGGCCATGGATTCACCTCCGGGGAAGACGACGGCGGACGGTTGGGACTGCACGACCGGCCACAGATCCTCGGTCGCGAGATCACTGAGCGTGCGGCCCTGCCACTGGCCGTAATCGCACTCGGTGAGATCGGGCTCGACCGGCGCGTACGGCGTGCCGGCCTGGCGATCGAGGATGAGCTGTGCCGTCTGCTGGCAACGCTCAAGAGGGCTCGACACCACCGCGACCAAGGGCACTGCCGCGAGACGGGTTCCCGTCAGGGCCGCCTGGTCGCGCCCGATGTCGTCCAGGCCGACGCCGACGGCCCGTCCGGCTAGCAGGCCAGTGGCATTGGCTGTAGTGCGGCCGTGCCGCACGAGAATAACTGTCGCCATCCACCCAGCCTATCCGTCCGCTCGCTGCGGTGGCGCCGATAGTTACGCCGTCCATCCGGCGCGGTGTATACCGGGGTGACTTCGCCGGCCGGACGCCTGCTTTCCTGTGACGGAACGCGTCGTGAGGCCCCGATTTAACGTCTAGCGTTATTAACGCCGTGCGTTATATCCTGATGTCATGATCAGGTCGTTCGGGAGCAAAGACACCGAACGGCTGTGGAGTCGTGAGCATGTGGCTTCGATGGATTCACGGATCCTTCGGTCCGCCCTCCGCAAGCTTCGCCAGGTGGGGTCCGCGGAGTCGATCGAGGATCTCCGCGTTCCGCCGGGGAACCGGCTCGAAGCACTGAAAGGTGACCGGGCCGGTCCATACAGCATCAGGATCAACGACCAGTGGCGGATCTGCTTCAGGTGGACAGACGCTGGACCAGAGGAGGTGGAGATCGTTGACTACCATTGACTATCTTGCGCCGATTCACCCAGGTGAAGTTCTCATGGAGGATTTCATTGTGGGTTTCGGCATCACGCAGAACAAGCTCGCCGTGGCGATCCATGTGCCGCCGCGCCGAATCAATGAGATAGTGCACGGCAAGCGTGCGATCACAGCCGACACGGCACTACGTCTCGGCAAGTATTTTGGAACGTCGGCTCAGTTCTGGCTCAACCTGCAGACGCATTACGATCTCGACGTTGCCGAAGATCGTGCGGCTGGGCAGATCGCGGCCATCACGCCTCTCAAGATCGCGTGAACAAATCGGTGCGGCTGGTCATCGACATGCCGGTACAGTGCATCTCGCGAATTATCCACATAGCGCAACTCAACCGTCCTGCGCGGCTTGCTCTTTGGCAATACTTGGTGAATGGGAATCAGATATTACGCATATGCATTCGACGGCGACCTCACTGAACGGGTGCTTTCCGACCCGATGACCTTCGTGTCGGTCGATCCGCTTGCTGATGCTTGGGGCCTTGACCCTGGTATCGGGACCAGTGGTACCACCTTCGAGCAATTGATATCTGAGCGCGACATGCTCTATCTGGACAAGGCGTGGCGGCATCTACAGGTTCTCACGGCCCCAATGGGGGAGGCCATGGCGGCGCGACCCGCTTTTCGTATGTTTGAAGGGAACGTGACCATGCATGGCGACGGTTGGGACCCGTGGGTAAGGGCCTTGACTCCGTCCGAGGTTTTGACGATTGCTCAGGACTTGGACGATATCTCTGATGCGGAGGTGAGGCTGCGGTTGCCGGATTCGCCACGTGTCGATCGGGACCTTGACGTCGAGTATGCCGTTGGCTATCTTCGACTCGCTCGGGTCTTCGCCGCCAATCTCGCCGACGAGGGGCGCGGCATGGTCTACCTGATCGGGTAACGATCATCCAGTCTCAGCCCCAACGTTCAATATCTCGGCACAGGATATTGGGCCAGGTTTCGACATCGTCCGGGGTGCGGGCGACCGTCAGTGTTGCTTGGGGAAGCAGCGCGGCAAGGGATTCCGCGGTTGACAGCGGGTGGCCCGGATCATCAACCCACGCCAGGATCGTCGTCGGGATATCGATTCGCGCGACGGCCTCAGGAGCAGGCAGATCGCTGAGTGCCGCGCCCCGAAATACCGACGGCAAGAGGGCATCGGGGACGTCGGGCACGGTCTCCGGAGCACCAATCGTGGCCGGCGGTGGTGTTGTTCCGCGGGTGGTGGCGAGGAATGCCTCGACACCAACAGACTCGATAAGCGCCGCGGCAACCCGGTAGTTTGCAGCCTGCGCAGCTCGGGTTTCCCACGCAGTGGGCGGCACCATGAGAGTGAGCCCGGTAAAGCGGTCCGGCTCGCGGGAAGCGGCGTGCAGGAGTGTGCCGGTACCCATGGAGGGACCGACTCCGTGGACACGTTCGCCGGGGAACCAGTGATCGAGCAGCCGCAGGAGGTCGTCGGCGAGGTTTTGCCACTGATAGTCCTCGGGGACCTTCCGCCCTGTCGACCGGCCATGGCCGCGTGCGTCGTACCGCAGCAGCCGGGTTCCACTGAGCCCTCGGCCGAGGTCGAGGTTGAGAACCCGATCGTGCGCGCGGCTTGAGGTGAGGCCATGCAGTTGGACAATCGGATGCCCACATTCGTCGCTCAAAGCAACCGCAAGCTCGGCGCCGGGAACCTCGAAAGTGGGCATCAAGCTCCTCGTTTCGTCACTGGCCGCGGCACTTGGAGCGGCCGCGTTGAGCATTCAGGCTATCTGGGGCGATACGATACTGCCATGCGCCTGACCAACGTCACGCACCTGCGCCTACCGTTCGGACGACTTTGGGGCTATGACGTCAGCGTGTCTGCGCTCCGCGGTCGTCTTCCGGTGTCCTTTGACCAGCGGCTCCATGTCGGGGCCGGCGACCGGCGCGGATCCTGGATGGCAATGTCTTTTCGGCTGCCTTCACCAACTGGTCGTGAGGCAATTGCCGATGCCTGGCTGGCCGTCGTCGGCCGTCACGGAACTCTGCGAACGGCATTCGTGCCCGGCGCGGACGGCGATCCGGAGCTTCACGAAATTGAAATTGGTCCGGGAACCTGGGTGGAGCATGAGGTATCTCCCGGCCAGGCCGTCAATGAGGCGGTGCGGGACATCCTCGATGCGGCCTGCTCCCCATACCAACGCCCCTCACACCGGCTGTGCGTCTTGGAGACTGCCGCTGGAATCACCGTTGTGATCGCGGCCGACCACGCACATGTGGACATGTGGTCGATGCTGGTGATCGCGCGCGACCTGCTGTCAGCCCTCGACGCCGGGAGCGACGGCCGTGAACTGTTGCCCGAGCCAGCGCCGGCGTTTGTTGAACACACCCAGGCGCTGCTGGACCGGAAACCGGCGCCGGACCACGTGCGCCACCGGTGGGAACAAATCATCGGGGACAGCGGCGGCGCAATGCCGCAATTCCCACTGCCCCTGGGTGCGCCCGATCCTCAGCGCGAGCGCGTGGAAGTTCGCGATGTCTTCGATCTCGACGACGGTGCGGCATTCGCGGCGCAAGCCCGCAACGACGGTGTCTCGACGCTTGCACTCGCCGTTGTCGCGATGACCGCGGTGACCCGAGAGTTGGCGGGAACCCCGCTGCGAGCCGTATTTCCCGTGCACAGCCGCTTCGACGACAAATGGCATGACTCAGTCGGATGGTTCATCACTAATTCGGTACTTGAGTCTGCGGTCGCCGAGCCGCTCGCCGCGGCGGCCGCGGTCAAAGAGGCCGTACAGCTTGGCGCATGGCCCCTCGCGGACGTCCTGGCTCCATGGGGCGGCATGCCGGTAGCTCCCGGGATGTTCGCGATCTCCTGGCTGGACCTGCGCAGGCTGCCTGTGCGAATCGATTCCGTCGGACTCGACGCCCAGTACGTGAGCGCGACAATCGACACGGACGGCGTCATGCTGTGGTTCATCCTGGACGACACCGGGTTGCATTTGAGGTGTCGCTATCCTGACACCGTTGAGGCCCGGATCAGCGTCGGCGGATGGCTTGATCTTCTGGTCGCTCGCTTGCAGTCAGATGCGCGGTCCTCGGTTCGAGGACTTCTGCGCGTGGCTGGCCGGACCTTCAGGCTGGAACGGGCGAGACGCGATGATGTTAAAGCCATCGCCGCGCTGCTGTCGGATGATCAGTTCGGTCCGGATCGGGAGTGCGCCGAGTTCGAACGATACGAGGCGGCCTACAACCTGGTTGTTCGCGACAGCTCCAACTATCTGGGGGTTGTCCGCAATGATTCCGATTGCATTGTTGCCACGATGCAATTGACCGTCATTCCAGGACTTTCCCGGGGTGGTTCTTCCCGACTACAGATCGAAGGACTTCGAGTTGCTGCCGCGGAACGTTCACAGGGCTTGGGTGCCGCGATGCTTGAGTGGGCCCACAATTTTGGCCGTGCGCGTGGGGCGCAACTAGCACAAGTGACCACCGACGAAGCACGGGAACGGGCCCGAGCCTTCTACACCCGGCTCGGGTATCGGACGGCACACGTCGGGCTGAAACGGCGTATATAGGCACCGCGCCTGCGCGTCGTTGGTGGGTTCGGCGTGACTACGGTTCCAGCCCTGCGACCGACGGCAGCCGTTTTACACGTTCCAGTGGTAGTGCCCGTTCTTGTCGGCGCCCTTGCCGCCGCAGACGTAGCTCCGGCCATTTGCCGCAATCCCTTGCATGCCGACGTCGGCATTAGGGCAAAAGGCTCCGGGGATTATCCCTTGGACCGTGTTCGGCGCTGCGGGCGGCTGGGCAGCGGGACCAGGGTCTGCGGGCGCCACTGGTGCGGCTGGTACAACAGGCGCCGGCGCCTGTACTGCGGGCGCCTGTACTGCGGGTGCCGGTGCAGCCGGGGCTGGTGCGGCGGGCGCTGGTACGACGGCGACCGGCGTCGCCGACGGCGGAGCAGCGGCCGCCGTCGTGGGGGCCTCAGGAGAAGGCGACGACGAAGAAAATGCCGCATTGACGCTTTCGCTTGGCGACGCCGTAACTGTGGCCACCGCTGATTCGCTTGGCAAGTGGCGCACTTCCGACGCCGGTGCGCCGCACGCGGCCAGAGCCAAACCGACGATTGCGCCGATGACGGCACGCTGAATGGAACGGGTTGAGACCATGATTCCCCCAAATAGACCAGTGAATTGAGAAAAGACTAGGCCTGCATACGGGGGAAAGCGAGACTAACCGGTTGTTTTCGGGAACCAGACGACGGTGGCGCGCTCGCCGTCGTCGGACACTCCGGCGGGTTCATCGCCAAGCGGTTGGCCGTGCGCCAATCCGGACCATTGGTACTCTCCGCCTGGGTGAATCTCCGGGAAATCCGATACCTCGCCCTCGCTGCGTTCCTTGTCGCGGGGACCGCCCTCATAAGTGAATTTCTCGCCCATGCACCTCAACGTAGCCCCCGGGGCGAGGCCTGGATACCCCCTCCACCCTGCCAGCGGCCCATGCGGACCCACGCCGGAGTTCCTGCCCTGAAGGGTTCAGTGATGGAGAATTAACTGACATAAGCCCCGAATCGCCTTGAATCGGGGCCCATGTCATGTTGCCTTGGATCAAGAAACCACTTGGACGTCCTTGAATGATTGCATCTCGATAACAAACTTTACCGGCGGGAAACTTTCGACCCAAACATCCGTTCCGGGCGCTAGGCTACTGCTCATGTGAGACGAGCCACAAGCCTGCTGAGGGGGTTGTGGCAGTCTGCCGGAGTCAACAGCGCCGGCTTTTTCCACTCAAAAAAATAGGAGGCGGAATGCGTTTCGGACGTACTTCCAAAGCAGTGGGTATTGCGGCAATCGCCGTAATGGCACTGAGCGCCTGTGCCGGCAATTCCGGTGGCAATACCCCATCCACCGGAGCAGCTGCCAAGACGGGTGGCACGGCCACTGTGGTCGAGGTCAACGCTTTCAACACGTTCAACCCCAACACAGCCGATGGCAACACTGATATCAACTCCAAGATCAGCTACGCAACGCACTCGGGCTTCTACTACATCGACAACAAGCTGAACGTCGTTCACAACGACAAGTTCGGCACGATGGAGAAGGTCTCGGACAACCCGCTGACCGTCAAGTACACCATTAACGATGGCGTGAAGTGGTCTGACGGCACTCCGGTTTCCGCAGCTGACCTCCTCTTGCAGTGGGCAGCCTTCTCCGGTTACTACGACGACGCCGACACCAAGGCCAAGACGGGTACGTCCTACTTCTCTTACGCCGGTGACAACACCGGCTTGAGCCTGACGGACTTCCCGGAGATCAGCAACAACAACAAGACCCTCACGCTCAAGTACTCCAAGCCGTTCGCCGACTGGGAGATCGTGCTGGGTGGTCCCGGCATTGACGTTCCTGCACACGTCCTTGCCCAGAAGGCTGGCCTGAAGGACACCCAGGCCCTGATTGACTTCTTCAAGAGCAAGCCGCGCGGAAACTCCAAGGCGCCACTTCCGACGGACCCGAAGCTGAAGGCAATGTCGGACATGTGGAACACTGGCTTCGATACGAAGACGCTTCCCGCGGACCCGACCCTGTTCCTCTCCAACGGTCCTTACATCGTGAAGAGCATGAACCAGGACCAGTCCCTCACCATGGTCCGGAACAAGGACTACAACTGGGGGCCGACTCCGAACCTTGACGAAATCACCGTCCGGTACATCGGTTCGGCACCGGCCCAGGTCCAAGCCCTCAAGAACGGCGAGGCGGACATCATTGCCCCGCAGGCTTCCGCTGACACTCTCGACCAGTTGAAGGCACTCTCCAGCCAGGGCGTTACCGTCGACCAGGGCAACCAGTTGGCCTTCGACCACCTGGACCTGAACTTCTCGGGCCCGCTGGCCGACCAGAATGTGCGTACCGCCTTCATGAAGACCGTGCCCCGCAAGGACATCGTCAACAAGATCATCGGCAAGCTTGACCCGAACGCGAAGCCGCTGGATTCCCAGATCTTCGTACCCCAGCAGGCTGCGTACGCTGATTCCGCCAAGAACAACGGCTCCTCGGCCTTCCAGGACGTGGACATTGATGGTGCCAAGAAGCTCCTGAACGGTGCTACTCCGGAAATCCGCATCATGTACAACAAGGACAACCCGAACCGTGTTGACGCCTTCTCGCTGATCCGCGAATCCGCCACCAAGGCCGGCTTCAAGATCGTCGACGGCGGCCTGGGCGCCTCTGACTGGGGCAAGGCCTTGGGCAAGGGCGGCTATGACGCCACCATCTTCGGTTGGATCAACCCGGGTGTCGGCGTGTCCGGTGTTCCGCAGATCTTCAAGACCGACGGTGGAAACAACTTCAACCAGTTCAGCAACACCGACGCGGACAAGCTGATGGAGCAGCTCGTGGTCACTACCGACCGCAGCAAGCAGGATGACCTCCAGAAGCAGATCGACAAGAAGATCTGGGACAGCTCCTATGGTCTTCCGCTCTTCCAGTCAGTGAACGTGGACGCCTACAGCGACCGCATCACCGGCGTGAAGCTCATGCCGAACCAGACGGGCGTTTGGTGGAACTTCTGGGAGTGGGCTCAGAAGTAAACCTTGCTCGCTGAGCTAAATTACCAGCCAAGGCGCCGGGACCGACGTATCATGGTCCCGGCGCCTTGGTTGGTGCACCGGCATATTGTCCGCTTCCCACAACCTCATCCAGGGAACGGGCACGATTCTGCGATGGGCGCCGGCGAACCCGGGCCTGGATTTCGAGGTTCCTCACCATGTTGACCTATATAGTCCGGCGGTTGATTACCGCCGCGTTCATTCTTCTCGGAGCATCGTTCCTGGTGTATCTCCTGACAGCGTCGTCCGGAGATCCCCTGGCCGAGTTCCGGGCCAGCAGCGCGCCGAACCGGCAAGCGCTGATGGATGCCCGCATCGATCTGCTTGACCTCAACACGCCACCGCCATTGCGCTACTTCAAGTGGCTCGGCGGTGCGGCCCAATGCATTGTGCCGTTCGGAAACGCCTGCAACCTCGGCAAGAACATCGCCGGGCAGCCCATTACCGAAGCTCTCGGCTTTGCCTTGGTTCAAACGCTCACGCTCGTCACGGGCGCTACGATCCTGGCCATCCTGATCGGCATTTCCCTCGGCATCGTCACAGCACTCCGCCAGTACAGCGCGCTGGACTACGGCGTGACGTTCATGGCGTTCCTTTTCTTCTCGCTGCCGATCTTCTGGGTTGCCGTCCTGCTGAAGGAATTCGGCGCCATCGGCTTCAACGACTTCCTTCGAAATCCGGAAATACCGCCGACCGTCGCTTTGGGGATCGGTGCCGTCCTTGGCGTTATCGGCGCCGTGGTTGTCGGCGGCGCGGCCAAACGCCGGCTCATCGTCGGCGGGTCGGTCTTTGTGGCCGTCTCCCTCATCCTTTTCTATTTCTCCCTCACGCAGTGGTTCCGCAATCCCGGTTTGGGCCCTGTCGTCATTGCCATTCTTGGAGTGGGAATTGCCTTCGGAGTCACCGTCCTGGTTTCAGGACTCAAGAACCGCAAGGCCCTCCAGTCAAGCCTGATCGTGGTGGGCATCGGCGTGATCGCCTACTTCGCGGTCCAACCGTTGCTCAACGATGCGACCGGGCTCATGATTTTCCTGCTTGCCATCGCCACCATCCTTGTTGGACTGGCGGTCGGGTACTTCATGGGCGGCTACGACCGCGGGCAGTCAATGCGTGCCGCCGCGATCACCGCTTTCCTGGTGGGAGCGCTCGTTGTGATGGACCGCTTCATGCAAGCGTGGCCGTCGTACTTCAACAACAGCAGGGTTCGCGGACGCCCCATCGCCACCATCGGTGCAGGAACCCCGAACATTCAGGGTGACTTCTGGATCATGTCCACCGACACGCTGACCCACCTCGTGTTGCCAACCATCGCCCTCATCCTGGTGTCCCTGGCCAGCTACACGCGATTCACGCGCTCGTCGATGCTGGAAATCATGAACATGGACTACATCCGGACGGCGCGGGCCAAGGGCCTGAGCGAACGGTCCGTGATCATGGGCCACGCATTCAGGAACGCCCTGATACCCATCGCGACGATCGTAGCCTTCGATATCGGCGCGTTGATCGGTGGCGCAGTCATTACGGAATCGGTGTTTTCCGTCCGTGGCATGGGCTTCCTGTTCATTGACGGACTGCAACGCTCGGACGTGAACCCGGTTATGGGTGTCTTCCTGTGCGTTGCCATCACCGCAATGGTCTTCAACCTCGTAGCGGACCTCGCGTACTCCGCTCTCGACCCACGCGTAAGGATCAAAGCATGAGCCAGCCAACCCAAGAGGAAGAAATCCTGGCACAACAGGCGCTTGCCGAAGCCGCAGGCGCCGAGGCCGGCAGCGAAGCAACCGGAGGCCTCAGCCAAGGCCAGATTGTCCGCAAACGGTTCTTTGGCCACACCGGAGCCCTGATCGGGCTCGCAGTGTTCGCCGCGATCTTCCTGCTCGCCTTCACTTCCGTGGGTGCCTTCGGCATACCCGGGTGGTGGAAGTACAACCACACGGATGTTTCGCCCCTCGTCAATGATGGCGTCCCCACGTCGTCGTTGTGGCCCCTTGCTTGGGGCGAGCACCCGTTCGGCCAGGACCGGATTGGCCGCGACCTGTTTGCCATGACCATGCGCGGCGCCCAGCAGTCCATCACCGTCATGGTCCTGATTGGTGCCATCGCGGGGGCGGTCGGCGCAATCGTCGGTGGCCTTGCCGGCTATTTCCGCGGCTGGGTGGAAGCCATCCTGATGCGCCTCACCGACGTCATCATCATCATCCCGGTGTTGCTCCTCGCGGCCGTGGTTGGCCAGATTGCCAACCGCAGGGATGAAGGCAGCTGGATTGCAAGCTTTGCTTCCAACAACGGCGTCGTCATTCTCGGCGTCTTCCTCGGCTTCGTCCTCTGGGTGGGCCTCGCCCGCCTGGTCCGCGGAGAGTTCCTGACCCTGCGCGAGCGGGAGTTCGTGGACGCAGCCAGGATCTCCGGAGCGTCGAACGCAAGGATCATCTTCAAGCACATCCTCCCCAACGCCGTCGGTGTGTTGATCGTGAACGTGACCCTGACGATGTCCGCGGCGATCCTGCTGGAGACCGCCCTCAGCTACCTGGGTCTCGGCGTGAAGGCTCCCGACACTTCGCTGGGCCTGTTGGTTGCCCAGAACCAGGAAGCCTTCGCCACACGGCCGTGGCTGTTCTGGTTCCCCGGCCTGTTCATCATCCTCATCTGCCTGAGCATCAACTTCATCGGTGACGGCCTGCGGGACGCCTTCGATCCGCGGCAGAAGAAGTTCAAAGCGAAGAGCGCCGTCGAAACCACAAGCCACTCCAGCACGACGGCGCCGGTTGCCGATGCCTCGAAAGGCAGCTGAGTGCGACCTGTCCGGGAAAACCGCCTACAGGAAGACCGCCCAGTAACTGGCCGCGGCCAGGACCACCGTGGCCGCTATCCGGAACCATCCGACGGCGACCGTCACCAGGGCGTCCTCGGCCCGGCCGGGTTCCACGCGGCCGGCCTCCACGAGGTCCTGCCAGCGGGTGCGCACGAGGACTGCAGCGGCACCGGAATCGGTGTTCTTGAGGTCCCCGGGGCGAACCGAGCTGCCGGGGCCGTACGTGGTGCCCGGGAGTCCTTTGAGGTGTTCGGGGCGGGCATTGCGCCCGCCCCAGATTCCCGGTGCGGGAGCAGCCCACGCCGGGTACTTCTTGCGCGGCGTCACCAGCGTGAGGGCGTAGCGGGTATCAACTTGCACCAGTGCGTCCCACGGAACATCGATGGTCCGGTAGGGATTCTCCAGCGCGACGCCGGAATCCCGGACCACCACCACCGGGCGCCAGAAGAGCAACCAGCCAAGGAACGCTACGAAGAGCAGGGGAGCGGCTCCCGGAAGGGCCCGCGGCCCGCCTGCCACAAGCGTGACCACCACTCCGAAAACCGCAACGGCCCAGCAGATCCAAGCAAACAACTTGCTGGTGCGGGCCTTGAAGATTTCGACATTTCCGGCATACGGCTCTCTGCTCATGCCCCTAATAATTCAGGATTCCGGGCTACTTCACTAATCACCCCTTGGAGGGTGGCCCGGGTGGAAGGGAAGACCCAACATGACTGACAACGCCAGCCCCGAACCGGAGGCTACCCAGCTCGAAACCGAGTCGGACAGGAGCACGCGCGGGGCCATGGTCCTGGAAGTACGCGATCTCAGCGTCGACTTCGGCGTAGACAAGAAATGGGTTCCTGCCGCCATCGGACTGAACTACGAGGTCAGGGCCGGCGAGGTCCTCGCCATCGTCGGTGAGTCCGGTTCCGGCAAGAGCGCCAGCTCCATGGCCCTGCTCGGCTTGCTGCCCAGCAACAGCCGCGTTCGGGGAAGTGTGAAGCTTTCGGGCAAGGAATTGCTCGGCGAAAAGTCGGGCAACATCCGCGAGGTCCGGGGCAAGGACGTCGCCGTGATCTTCCAGGAGCCCATGACCGCGCTCAACCCTGTGTACACCGTGGGTGCGCAGATCGTCGAGACGCTCCGGCTGCACAACTCGATCTCCCCGGATGAAGCAAGGAAGCGGGCCGTGCGCATGCTCGAGCTGGTGGAACTTCCGGATCCGGAGAAGGCATTCAAGTCCTATCCGCACCAGCTCTCCGGCGGCCAGCGGCAACGGGCCATGATCGCGCAGTCATTGTCCTGCGATCCCAAGCTCCTGATCGCAGACGAACCCACTACTGCGTTGGACGTGACGGTCCAGGCCGAAATACTGGATCTGATGCGCAACCTGCGCAACAAGCTGGACAGCGCAATCGTCCTGATCACGCACGACATGGGCGTGGTGGCAGACCTCGCCGACCGGATCGCAGTGATGCGCAAGGGCGTCATCGTGGAGAGCGGCACTGCACAACAAATCTTCAGCAACCCGCAGCACGAATACACGCAGGCTCTTCTGGCCGCCGTTCCCCACCTGGGACAGGGGGCGGACAGCACCGACGTCGACGTCACCGCGGCATTGGCCGCGGCAACCCACGCCGAGCTGGAATCGGTCGATCACGACGAGCTGGTCCGCCGGGAGCGCGAGAACCAGACTGCTTTGAAGGCAGCGGCGGAAGAAGCGTCCAGGCCCAAGGGTGAACCGGTGCTTGAGCTGGTCGACGTGGCCATCGAGTACCCCAAGCAGGGCAGGGTCCCGGCGTTCCGTGCTGTCGAGGGGGCAAATCTCGTGATCTACCCCGGTCAGGTGGTGGGTCTCGTCGGGGAGTCCGGTTCGGGCAAAACGACCATTGGACGCGCCGCCGTCGGGCTCTTGCCCGTAGCCGAAGGCAGCATGCGGGTGGTGGGGCAGGACATTTCCGCCGCCAAGCGCAATGGAAAGCAGCTGCACCAAGTGCGGCGCGACATCGGCATGGTGTTCCAGGATCCGTCGTCGTCGTTGAACCCTCGGCTGCCCATCGGTGAGAGCATCGGCGAGCCGATGTTCCTTGCGGGGGTGGCGAAGGGCGTCAATCTGCAGAAACGGATTGAGACCCTTCTGGACCAGGTGGAACTGCCGCGCGGCTACCGCAACCGGTATCCGCATGAATTGTCAGGCGGCCAGAAGCAGCGCGTCGGCATTGCCCGGGCGCTGTCGCTGCAGCCCAAGCTCATGGTCGCGGATGAGCCGACGTCGGCGCTGGACGTTTCGGTGCAGGCAAAGGTCTTGGAACTCTTCCAGAACCTGCAGAGGGAGCTGGGGTTCGCGTGCTTGTTCGTCACGCACGACCTCGCCGTGGTTGATGTGCTCGCGGACCGGATCTGCGTGATGCAGCGAGGCCGGATCGTGGAGCAAGGCACCCGGGAACAGATCCTCCGCAATCCGCAGGAGCCCTACACGCAGAGGCTGCTGGCCGCGGTGCCGCTTCCGGACCCCGAGAAGCAGCGCGAGCGTCGGGAACTGCGCGCGCAGCTCATGGCGGCGGGCATCGAGTAGCAATCCGGAGGCGTTCCCGGCGGCACGAACCGACCGGCGCAACCGCAAGAGAGTCTCCGTCGCCATAGGCGGCGGGGGCTCTTTTTCGTGGGTGTTCTTGTGTTTGTTTGAGGCGCCGGGTGTGTCTGTTGTACCCCTTTGGGGTGCCATAAATAGCCCAACATTCCGGGGAAAATCAGGGATCAGGCATGTCGAGTCTAGCAACGCAGGGCTCATTGCGTGAAATGACTGCTTCATTTACGTGAAATGACTGCTTCATTACTAAAACTGTCAACTGCACACTTCGTTCTTCACGCCAATGGGATTCCATATTTCGGACAAGCTGTGGTTAGGATTACACATCCATGTAGGCCGCGTCACAGGATATTTCTGTGCCTGGCCCCGGGGGCAGCTATGAGTTGCCCTGACCCATCCCCCTGAATCCATAGGAGGCGGAATGCGTTTTTCGCGCACTTCCAAAGCTCTTGGCTTGCTGGCAGTCGCCGCACTTGCCCTCACCGGATGCGGCAGCGCCGGCGCCGGAAGCAGTGCAGCAACCGCTGCCGGCGATCCGAACAAAATCATCACCGCATACAGCAATGAACCCCAGCACCCCCTGCTCCCGTCCAACACCAACGAGGTGTACGGTGGCCGCGTTGTCGACCTCCTGTTCGAAGGCCTGACCAGCTACGACGCCAATGGCAAGTCCGTGAACGCACTCGCGGAGTCCATTGACACGACTGACGGCCAGAACTACACCATCAAGGTCAAGAAGGGCGCCAAGTTCACCAACGGCGAGGCAGTTACTGCCAAGAGCTTTGTTGACGCTTGGAACTTCGCAGCCCTGAGCACCAACGCCCAGGCCAGCAGCAGCTTCTTCGAATCCATCGAAGGCTACGACGCAGTCAGCGCCGTAAAGACGACCAAGGGCGCGGACGGCAAGTCAACGTCGACTCCCGCACCGACCGCCCAGACGATGTCCGGCCTCGTGCTCAAGGACGATTCGACCATCACGGTCAAGCTGGCCCAGCCGGAAGCCGACTGGCCGCAGCGCCTCGGCTACTCCGCCTTCATGCCGCTTCCGGCTGACGCCCTGAAGGACCCGAAGGCCTTCGGCGAAAACCCCATCGGCAACGGCCCATACAAGATGGCCGCGAAGGGTGCCTGGCAGCACGACAGCCAGATTGCCCTCGTCAAGAACCCTGACTACCAGGGCAACCGTATGGCCAAGAACGGTGGCGTGACCTTCAAGTTCTACACCGACCCGGCTCCGGCTTACACGGACGTCCAGGCCAACAACCTTGACGTGACCGACGTCCTGCCGACGAACGCCCTGAAGACCTACACCACGGACTTCCCGGACCACAACCTGAACAAGGCTTACGCAGGCAACGCGACCCTGAACATCCCGAACTACCTGCCTGAGTTCCAGGGACCGGCCGGCCAGCTGCGTCGCCAGGCCATCTCCATGGCGATCAACCGCGATGAGATCACCAAGGTCGTCTTCAACGGCACCCGCATCCCGGCGAAGGACTTCACGTCGCCGTCCATCGACGGCTACAACGACAACGTGGCCGGCTCCGACGTCCTGAAGTTCGACGCCGCGAAGGCCAAGGACCTCTGGTCGAAGGCAAACGCCATGAGCCCGTGGCCCGCCGGCAAGGTTCTCCAGCTCGCGTACAACACCGATGGTGGCAACAAGGAATGGATTGACGCTGTTGCCAACAACCTGAAGAACAACCTCGGCATCCAGGCAGAAGGCCAGCCGTTTGCGAAGTTCGCAGAGATCCTGAACCTCCGCACGGCGAAGACCCTCCCGGGCTTCACCCGCGCAGGCTGGCAGGCAGACTACCCGTCGCTGTACAACTTCCTCGGCCCGCTGCTGAAGACCGGTGCCAGCGCCAACTACGAGGGTTACAGCAACCCTGACTTCGACAAGCTGCTGACCGAGGGCCTTGCATCCAAGTCCACGGACGACGCCAACAAGAAGTTCACCCAGGCACAGGAAATCCTCTTCAAGGACCTTCCGAACCTGCCCTTGTGGTACCAGGCCCGCCAGGCCGTATGGAGCCAGAACGTCAGCAACGTCGACTCCGGCTGGAACGGCGTCCTGCTGTACTACAACATCACCGCAAAATAGTCCTTCTGGACTTGTTCCAAGCTCGTTAGCGTATGGGGGTCCGGCCACAAACCGGGCCCCCATGCCTTGATTCGGCACGAAAGCTGTCCCCAATGAATCCCTATATTTCCAAGAGCGTCCAGGAACCGTTGCTGTGACCCAGTACATCCTCCGGCGTTTGCTGCAGGTCATCCCCGTGTTCCTGGGAACCACCCTGCTCGTGTACTTCATGGTCTTTGCCCTCCCGGGCGACCCCATCCGCGCCCTGTTCGGCGACCGGCCGCCCAGCGAGTCCGTCATTGCCGCGCTGCGCCAGCAATACAACCTCGACCAGCCGTTCTGGGTCCAGTACGGGCTGTTCCTCAAGAACCTCTTCACCTTCAACCTAGGGGTGGACTTCACCGGCCAGCCAATCGCCGCCACCCTTGGCCGTGTTTTCCCGGTCACCGCCATGCTCGCCGTCGAGGCCCTTGCCATCCAGGCCGTCTTCGGAGTGGCCTTCGGCCTGATTGCCGGCCTGCGCAAGGGGAAGATCTTCGACTCCACCGTGCTGGTCGCTTCCCTCGTCGTCATTGCCGTCCCGACGTTCGTCCTGGGCTTCGTGCTCCAGCTCGTCGTTGGCGTGCAGCTCGGCTGGGCCAAGCCGACCGTTGGATCCAACGCGGATTGGGGCACCCTGATCCTTCCGGCGACGGTTCTTGGCCTCGTGTCCTTTGCCTACGTGCTGCGCCTGACCCGCGCCTCGGTCATTGAAAACATGAACGCCGACTACGTCCGCACCGCAACCGCAAAAGGCCTTTCCCGACCCCGCGTGGTCCTGGCCCACATCCTGCGAAACTCCATGATTCCCGTGGTCACCTACCTGGGCGCGAACCTGGGTGGCTTGATGGGCGGTGCGATCGTCACCGAAGGCATCTTCAACGTGCCCGGCGTCGGCCAAAAGCTCTACCAAGCCGTGATCCGCAGCGAAGGCCCCACCGTCGTCGCCATTGTCAGCGTGTTGGTACTGGTCTTCGTTGCCGCCAACCTGTTGGTCGACCTCCTCTACGCCTGGCTTGACCCCAGGATTCGCTATGAAAAGTAGATCCGATATGAAAAGTAACCGTCAGATCGAGCACTACGTTGCCCCTATCGACGAGACACCGCTGCTCGCGACCGATACCCTCAAGGTCGACGCAGCACCCCTGAGCCTGTGGGCTGATGCCTGGCGGAAGCTCCGCCGTCGGCCGCTCTTCATCATCTCGGCGCTCATGATTCTCCTGCTCCTCGTCGTCGCGTTCTTCCCGGGCCTGTTCACACAGACAGCCCCGAACGACAACTGTCAGCTGGCCGACTCCCTCGGGGGTCCCTCGGCCGGCCATCCCCTGGGATTCACCTTCCAGGGCTGCGACATCTACTCCCGCGTCATCCACGGCACGCAGGCATCCTTGACCGTCGGCGTCGTCTCCGTCATCTTCGTGCTGATCATCGGAGTTACGCTCGGCGCGCTGGCCGGTTTCTTCGGCGGCTGGGTTGACACCGTGATTGCCCGCATCGGCGACATCTTCTTCGCCTTGCCTTTGGTCCTCGGCGCACTGGTAGTCACCCAGCTCCCGTTCTTCCGCGAGAACAAGAGCGTCTTCACGGTGGTCATGGTCATCGTGATGCTCGGCTGGCCCCAAATGGCCCGCATCACCCGCGGCGCGGTGATCGAGGTCCGCAACGCGGATTTCGTTACCGCCGCACGCTCACTCGGCGTCTCCAAGATCGGCACGCTGGTCCGGCACGTCGTACCGAACGCGCTTGCGCCGATCATCGTGCTGGCCACCATGGAGCTTGGCGTCTTCATCGTGACGGAAGCAACGCTGTCCTTCCTCGGCATTGGCCTGCCCGGCAGCATCATGTCCTGGGGTAACGACATTTCCGCAGCGAAGGACACGTTGCGCACCAACCCCGAGGTGCTGATGTTCCCCGCAACCGCACTGTCCATCACGGTCCTGAGCTTCATCATGCTTGGCGACGCGCTGCGTGACGCCCTTGATCCCAAGAGCCGCAAGCGATGAAGGAGGCAATCATGTCAACGTCCAACATCACCATCGACGAAGCCGGATCCGAAGAGCGTCCGCTCCTGGAAATCCGTGACCTCGCCATCTCCTTCCAGACGGCGAGCGGCGAATTCCAGGCCGTCAAGAACGCGCACCTGACCATCATGCCCGGCGAGACCGTTGCCATTGTGGGGGAGTCCGGTTCGGGAAAGTCGACGACGGCGCTTGCCGCCATCGGCCTCCTGCCGGAGAATGGCAGGGTTTCCGGCGGGCAGATCCTGCTCGACGGCGAGGACATTTCCCATGCACCGGAACGGCGCATGATCGAGCTGCGTGGCAACACGATCGGCATGGTTCCGCAGGATCCGATGTCCAACCTGAACCCGGTCTGGAAGATCGGCTACCAGGTGCGCGAAACACTTCGCGCCAACGGCAAGCCCAGCGGTCCTGCCGACGTCGCCCGCGTCCTGGGGGAAGCCGGCCTGCCGGACTCCGCTCGCCGCGCCAAGCAGTACCCGCACGAATTCTCCGGCGGCATGCGCCAGCGTGCCCTGATCGCCATCGGCCTGTCCTGCCAGCCCCGCCTCCTGATCGCGGATGAGCCGACGTCGGCCCTGGACGTGACCGTGCAGCGGCAGATCCTGGACCACCTCGAAACCATGACGGCGGAACTCGGTACGGCTGTCTTGCTCATCACCCACGATCTTGGCCTTGCTGCCGAGCGCGCGGACAAAGTGGTGGTCATGTACCGCGGCAACGTGGTGGAGGCTGGTCCTTCGCTCGAATTGCTCCGCAACCCGCAACACCCCTACACCCAGCGGTTGGTGGCCTCGGCCCCGTCCCTCGCTTCCAGGCGTATCCAGGCTGCCAAGGCCGAGGGAATCCAGACCGAAGAACTCCTGGCGCCCACCGACGTCGTGGCCGAAAAGGCGTTGTCCGACGACGTCCTGAAGGTCGAGAGCCTCAGCAAGATCTTCAAGCTGCGCTCAGGAGTGGGCAAGGCAACGGACTTCAAAGCGGTGGACAACGTCTCGTTCAACGTCAAACGCGGGACGACGACGGCGATCGTGGGGGAGTCGGGTTCCGGCAAGTCCACCGTGGCCCAGATGGTCCTCAACCTGCTTGCACCGACGTCGGGCCGGATCGTGTTCGACGGCGTGGACACTTCCACCCTGAACAGCCGGGAGATCTTCAAGTTCCGGCGCCGCGTTCAGCCGATTTTCCAGGACCCGTACGGTTCGCTTGACCCGATGTACAACATCTTCAGGACCATCGAGGAACCGCTCCGGACCCACAAGATCGGTGACAAGGTCAGCCGCGAGAAAAAGGTCCGGGAACTCCTGGACCAGGTGGCGCTGCCGCAGTCCACGATGCAGCGGTACCCGAACGAACTCTCCGGCGGCCAAAGGCAGCGTGTCGCGATCGCGCGGGCGCTGGCCCTCGACCCCGAAGTGATCATCTGCGACGAGGCGGTCTCCGCCCTCGACGTCTTGGTTCAGGCCCAGGTACTGAACCTCCTGGCCGAGCTGCAGTCCAATCTTGGTCTGACGTACCTGTTCATCACGCACGACCTCGCCGTCGTGCGGCAGATCGCTGACCATGTCTGCGTGATGCAGAAGGGCAAGCTCGTGGAGACGGGCAGCACCGACGACGTCTTCGATTCGCCGCAGCAGGACTACACCAAGGCCCTGCTTAACGCGATCCCGGGTGCCAGCCTCATGCTGCCGCCCGTGGTGGCCTGACGGGTTTGACGCCCGTCTGCTAAGCGCCAGTTTGGCGGGTAGAAGAGCCGGTACCACTTCCGTGGGGGGAAGTGGTCCCGGCTCTTTTGCTGTTTCCGGCGCGTCTCGGAGCTCGCTGCCCATTGTGATGAAGGGCACAATTCGGCGGCCTGGAGGGTGATTTTTAGGCCAATAAATACCACAGCGCTTAGACTCTAGGAAGGTGCCCTGTGTCAAAGGGGCTAATCCGTCGTGCGTTCCGGTTGGAAATGTCGCGATACAACAGCTGACTTCACCACTGAATCGAGCCATTACGCATGTCTGAAACCACCACCAACACCGCCGCGGCCACTGCATCGCGCAGTGATCTGCGCAACGTCGCGATTGTGGCCCACGTTGACCACGGCAAGACCACCCTGGTCGACGCCATGCTCAAGCAGACCAACTCCTTCGCCGAGCACAACCACCTGGAAGACCGCGTCATGGACTCCGGTGACCTGGAGCGCGAAAAGGGCATCACCATCCTCGCCAAGAACACCACGGTTGCCTACAACGGCCCGTCGTCCAATGGCGAGACCATCACCATCAACGTGATCGACACCCCCGGCCACGCCGACTTCGGTGGCGAGGTTGAGCGCGGCCTGTCCATGGTTGACGGCGTGGTCCTCCTGGTTGACGCTTCCGAAGGTCCGCTGCCGCAGACCCGCTTTGTGCTCCGCAAGGCCCTTGCCGCCCACCTGCCCGTCATCCTGCTGGTCAACAAGACCGACCGCCCCGACGCCCGCATCGAAGAGGTTGTCCACGAGTCCATGGACCTGCTCCTCGGCCTGGCCTCCGACCTCGCGGACGAAGTTCCGGACCTGGACCTCGACAAGATCCTCGAAGTACCCGTGGTCTACGCCGCAGCGAAGGTCGGCCGCGCCTCCCTCGAGCAGCCGGCTGACGGCTCGGCCCCGGATAACGAAGATCTCGAACCCCTCTTCAAGGCGATCATCGAGCACATTCCGGCGCCGACCTACAACCCGAACGGTGTCCTTCAGGCGCACGTCACCAACTTGGACGCTTCCCCGTTCCTCGGCCGCCTCGCCCTCCTGCGCATCTACAACGGCACCCTCCGTAAGGGCCAGACCGTCGCTTGGGCGCGCGCCAACGGCGAGCTGAAGAACGTCAAGATCACCGAGCTCCTGGCCACCAAGGCCCTTGACCGCGTGCCGGCGGAGTCCGCCGGCCCGGGCGAGATTGTTGCTGTTGCCGGCATCGAGGAAATCACCATCGGTGAGACCCTGACCGACGCCGAGAACCCGCAGCCGCTGCCCCTCATCACGGTGGATGACCCCGCGATCTCCATGACCATCGGTATCAACACCTCTCCGCTGGCCGGCAAGGTCAAGGGCGCGAAGGTCACAGCCCGCCAGGTGAAGGATCGCCTGGACAAGGAACTGATCGGTAACGTCTCCATTAAGGTTCTGCCTACCGAGCGTCCGGACGCCTGGGAAGTCCAGGGCCGTGGCGAGCTCGCACTGGCCATCCTCGTGGAGCAGATGCGACGCGAAGGCTTCGAACTGACGGTCGGCAAGCCGCAGGTTGTCACCCGGACTGTTGACGGCAAGATTCACGAGCCGATGGAACACATGACCATCGACGTGCCCGAAGAGTACCTCGGTGCGGTGACGCAGCTCATGGCCGCGCGCAAGGGCCGCATGACCAACATGGCCAACCACGGTACCGGCTGGTGCCGCATGGAATTCATCGTTCCTGCTCGCGGCCTCATCGGCTTCCGTACCAAGTTCCTCACGGACACCCGTGGCGCCGGCATCGCTTCCTCGATCTCCGAGGGCTACGAGCCGTGGGCCGGCCCCATCGAATACCGCACCAACGGTTCGATGGTTGCCGACCGCGCCGGTGTCGTCACCCCCTTCGCGATGATCAACCTGCAGGAACGCGGCTCCTTCTTCGTGAAGCCCACGTCCGAGGTCTACGAAGGCATGATCGTCGGCGAGAACTCGCGCGCTGATGACATGGACGTCAACATCACCAAGGAAAAAAAGCTCACCAACATGCGTGCTGCTTCCTCCGACACCTTCGAGAACCTGACGCCGCCGCGCGACCTGACCCTCGAAGAGTCCCTCGAATTCGCCCGCGAAGACGAGTGCGTTGAGGTGACCCCGGATTCCATCCGCATCCGCAAGGTGATCCTGGACGCCAACGAGCGCGCCAAGGCTACCCGCGCACGCGCCAAAGTCTGATCCTGCGCTGATTGCGTACTGACGCACTGAACGGATTGACGCATTGAATAAGGGAGCCACCGGAACGGTACGCGGCATCGCCGCGGCTGTTCCGGTGGCTCTTTTTGCTGCCGTTGCAGGCACCGCACTGCACCGGCAGACGCTCCTCGTTGCCGGCGTCGACGTCTATTGGGGCACCGCGGCAGCATTGCTCCTGCTCGCCTCGCTCCAGCTCCTGCTGGGCGCGTGGTCGCGGTCTTTGCTCCCGACGGCGGTAGCGGGCATTCTTTGTTACGCGACCGTAGGCCTGCTGTCCGCGGGCGGAACCGGCAAGCAGCTGATCGTCGCGGATGTGCCTGGAAATGTGTGGGTCTACGGGAACGCAGGGATCACGTTTGTCATGCTCTTGTGGTGCCGGCGCTACCGGCGTAGGTCGCGCGGCTAGCTAATCTGCGCTCGGGTCCCGGTGGTGGGCGATCAAGAGCGAGGTGGCCTCGCCGTCGTCGTCTGCCGGAAGCCGCATGTATTCTTCGACGACCGCCCGTAACTTGCCCATCATTTCCTGCTGCCGTGCTGCGTTGAACTTGACGCCAAGCCGCCAGATTTCGATGTCCTCGGGTGCGAGTCCGCGGGTTTCCTGGACGAATGTTTCGATCAGGATCGGGGAAATATCGTTGACGGGTGTGCTCCAGGAGGCGCGTGTGGCGATATATGGAACCTCTTTGGCGCCCCTCTTTCCCTTCCGGCCTTCCTGAGGTTCGAGAAAGCCGGTGCGCACCAGGGTCCTGACGTGGTGCAGGCTCGACGCCGGGTTGATGTCCAAGAGCCCGGCAATCTCTTTGTTGGTGCGCGCGTGGTGTAGGCAGAGCCGGAGGATCCTCAGGCGCAAGGGCGAGCTCAAGGCGCGGCCCTTGGCGACCAGGTCGCTGTCGTCCCACGCGTGTTCCGTCATGGAGGCCAGTGTAGCCACCCATAAGTGATTGACATATACCAATCACTGCAGGAAACTGAGCGGGTGAACGCCGGGACCACTGACAACGCTCAGCAGGGCGACAACGCTCTGCAAACTGAGGCGACTCTCCAAAGTGACACAGCTCTTCAAGCTACCCCGGCTCAGAAGCCGGCCTCGCTTTGGCGGGACCGGAACTTCATGACCTTCTGGTCGGGCCAAGCCGTCAGCCAGCTCGGGGCGCAACTTGGGCAATTGGCATTCCCCGTCCTCGCAGTGACTTTGCTCGGCGCCAGCGAGTTCGAAGTTGGTGCACTCAATGCCGCCGGCCTTGCGGCCTTCCTGCTCATCGGTTTGCCGGCAGGAGCCTGGGTTGACCGCTGGCTCAAGCGTCGCACCATGATTGTGGCTGACCTGGTCCGGACCGCGGCGATGGCCACCGTACCTATACTCTGGTGGGCCGGCATCCTGCAGATCTGGCACCTGTACGCTGTAGCCGCCGTCGTCGGGGCTGCGACGGTCTTCTTCGACGTTTCCTACCAGAGCTACGTGCCCGTGCTCGTGGACGCCGGGAAAGTGCCGCAGGCCAACTCCAAGCTGGAAGCCACCTCCCAGATCGCCCGGATCGGTGGTCCTGCCGCGGGCGGTGCGCTCCTGGTGATCGTTTCCGCCCCGGTGCTGTTCGTCGGGGAGGCGATGGGGTACCTGTTGTCGGCCATCTTCCTGCTCAGAACACGCGACGCGGAAGTCCCCGTGCCCGCGAAGGACCGGCGGCCGCTGGCGAGCGAAATCAAGGAAGGCCTGGTCTTCGTCGTCAGGCATCCGTTGATCAGCAGGGTTGTGGCTTGTACGGGCGGGGTCAACTTCTTCACCACGCTTGCTTTCACTTTGATGCCGGTACTCGTGCTTCGTGAATTGGGACTTGGTCCGGAGGGCATGGGCCTCATCATGGCGGTCGGTGCTGTGGGCGGTCTGATCGGGGCGGTTGCGGCGCCCCGGTTCGCGGCCTGGATCGGCGAGGGGACCGTCATTCCCGTGGCGTCGATGATCAGCTCGCTTTTCCTCCTCCTGGTCCCGTTGTCCGTGCTTGCCCCTGAACGATGGATGTCCCTCGTGATGCTCATCGTCTCGGAGTTCGGGTTCGCCTTCGGAGTCCTGGCGTACAACATCATGCAGTTGAGCATGAGGCAGCGGGTGTGTCCTCCCCGGCTCCTGGGGCGCATGAATGCGTCCATTCGCTTTGTCGTGTGGGGAGTCATGCCGATCGCAGCCCTCGCCTCGGGTCTCCTGGCCGAGAACCTTGGCCTCGTCCCGACACTCTGGATCGGCTGGGCCGGAAGCATTGTTCTTGTTGCGCCGGTGCTGTTCTCCCCGCTGTGGGGAATGCGCAGGCTGCCGGACGAGGTGCACGGCGCCTGACCGTCCCCTTGGGACATGCCCCGCCTTGGCCCGCAGCATTGGACATATTGGCAACATGCTCATTCCTTGGTCTCCACGTGACGCATGCTCTGCGGTGAGGGGGGCGCATGTCCAGCGCTTGGCCACAGGAGTGGACTGGACGTTTTCCACATAGTGAATATTGGCGCTTCCGCACCCATGATTCGGCCGGAACGATGGGCGCATGGTGAATATTATCGACGTCATTTCAGCGTACGACGGCGTGGCGCGGGCCAAGCATCTTGCTGCGGCCGGGGTATCGCATTTCCAACTGAAATCCGCGTTGGCGAGCGGGCGGATTCTCCGGGTGGCGCGAGGGGTTTATGCGATGCCCGACGCCGATCCCGGCTTGGTTGCCATCCGATCCCTTCCTGCTGAACCGGCCTGCGTTTCCGCGGCCGAGCTGTCCGGGTTGTGGGTCTTGGATCCCCCTCAATTTCCCCATGTTGCCGTCCCTCACAGCCGAAGGTACCAAGGTTTTGTTTGCCATAGATCCGCAACCCCGCCGTCCCTCATGGATTCAGTTGTCCAGGCCCTCCGTTGCCTGCCGGACCTGGATGGGCTTGTCATTGCGGAATCTGCCGTAGCTCTGGGGAGGCTACCGCTCTCTGGCATGAGGATGCGGCTAAGCGGGCGGAACGATGCGCGGGAGCGGAGGCTGGTGTCACAAATTGTTCCCCAGTCACAGTCGATCATTGAGTGCATCGCCCGGTACCTCCTGCGCGAAGCCGGTTTCCATGTGGAATCACAAGTGAACATACGCGGCATGGGGCATTTGGACTTGATGGTGGACGGAAGGCTGGGGATTGAAACCGACGGAGCAGGCTTCCACATGGACAAGCCGAGCTTCGAGGAGGACCGCCGCCGGTGGAATGTCACCACCAGGCTGGGTATTCCCACCTTGGTTGTGAGCTATTCCATGCTGAAGAACCGGCCTCGGGAATTTGTGGCGATGGTCCGCGACACTCTGAGGTCGCTCGACCAGGCCGCGTGATCTCCGCCTAGCTCATCTTCGGCCCCGTCAAAAGGGACATGCCCATCGCTGCGCCTCAGGAACCGACATGTGCCTCGCCCGGGCTTGCGCTGCCGCGGGACATGCCCAGCCCTCCGAGCCAGGAATGGACATATTCGCACTATGTCCAATGGTTTGAGCGGGCGGTGGGCATGTCCAGCGGTTCGAGCGGGAATGGGGCATGTCCGCGTTGGTGGGCAGGGGTGGGTGGGCAGGGGTGGGTGGGCAGAGGTGGATGGGCAGGGGTGGGTGGGCAGAGGTGGATGGGCAGAGGTGGTGCGGGATTACTCGCGGGCTGTGCGCGGACCACGGCGCGGAGGCGGAGGAGGGACCTCCTTGGCGGCCACTACAAGGGCAAGGGGGATCTCGACATCGGATTGCCGGGTACGGATGGTGCACGCACCATCGACGACGGAGAGCAGGTAGCCGAGGGCATCGGTGAAGCCGTCGTCCAGCCGGTATCGGACAACGACTCGTGTTCCGGATACGGTATTGAGCAGGAAATCCTGGGGCCGGGGCTGATTCACCAGTTCATAGTAAGACGCCCGGCTAGGTTGCTGAGTTCCGGCTGGGGGATAATAGGCTCAGAATTCGATGTACCGGCCACATGGCCGGTGGTACTACCCGGAAACTGTCCGGGACAACTGTGGAGAGGCAAGGGACGTGACCTACGTAATCGCGCAGCCGTGTGTGGACGTCAAGGACAAGGCATGTATTGAAGAGTGTCCTGTTGACTGCATCTACGAAGGCGAACGTTCCCTCTATATCCACCCGGATGAGTGCGTGGACTGCGGAGCTTGTGAACCCGTGTGCCCGGTGGAAGCGATCTACTACGAGGACGACACCCCGGAGGAATGGGCCGACTACTACAAGGCCAATGTCGAGTTCTTCGATGACCTTGGTTCCCCGGGCGGGGCTGCCAAGATCGGCAACACCGGCAAGGACCACCCCTTCATCGCTGCGCTGCCTCCACAGAACCAAGACCACTAAGAACGGTTGCTTCCTTTGATTTCTGCGGCCCCCGCTTTCGGCCTCAACCTGCCCGACTACCCTTGGGAAGCCATGGCACCGTATGTGGCCAAGGCCTCGGAACACCCGGGCGGGGTGGTCAATCTTTCCATCGGAACCCCCGTGGATCCTACGCCGCAGCTGGTTCGCGAGGCGCTCGCAGGGGCCGCCGATGCCCATGGGTACCCGACAGTCCACGGTACGGAAGCACTCCGCGAGGCTGTGTCCGCCTGGTTCGCCAGCCGTCGCGGGGTCCCCGGGATCGATCCGAGGGACATCATGCCCACGGTCGGCTCCAAGGAATTGGTCGCTTGGCTGCCGTTCCTGCTGGGACTCAGCGGGGGTGACGTCGTGGTCCGTCCCACTGTTGCCTACCCCACCTACGACATCGGCGCCATGCTCGCAGGGGCCACCGCGGTCGCCGCGGACAGCCTGGACGAACTGGATTCAGCCACCCGCGCCAAGGTCCGGCTCATCTGGATCAATTCCCCGGGCAATCCCACGGGCAGCGTCCGTGACGTCGAATCGCTCCGGCAGATCGTGGCCCAGGCGCGCGAGATCGGTGCAGTCGTGGCGTCGGATGAATGCTATGCCGAACTCGGCTGGGGTGAATGGGATGCGCAGCGTGGCGGCGAGGCCGTTCCGAGCGTCCTTGATCCGCGCGTCACGGGAGGATCCACGGACGGCCTCTTGTGCGTCTACTCGCTGAGCAAGCAGTCGAACCTCGCCGGCTACCGTGCTGCTTTCGTGGCCGGGGATTCGTCGATCGTGGCAAACCTCGTCAACAGCCGCAAGCATGCAGGCATGATCGTGCCCTACCCGGTTCAGGAAGCCATGCGGGCCGCGCTCGGCGATGCCGGCCACGTGCTTGCCCAAAAAGATCTCTACCGCGGACGCCGCGAACGCCTCGTGCCTGCACTTCGGAACTTCGGCCTGGAGATCCACGAGTCCAAGGCGGGCCTGTACTTGTGGTCCACGGCAGGGGAGGCGACGTGGGACACGGTCCAGCGTTTCGCTGACCTGGGGATCGTCGTCGGGCCGGGAGTGTTCTACGGAGACGCAGGCAACGGTTTCATCCGAGTGGCGCTCACGGGCACCGACGAACGCATCGATGCGGCCGTGGAACGCTTGAACACTGCCCGGTAACAATGCTGTGACTTGCCGCACAGGGCGCGTCATTCCGCCAGTAACCGTAGCTTGTGAATTAGTTTGTCCCGCTTACTGGCGGTAGCTTTTAACTGACTATCAATGGTGGCTTTCTCCATGAAGGCAGTCCGGCCGATGGCGCCTGCACCTGCAGGCCCCCGGTTGGAGTCACCAGATGTTGGTTGGATCAAGCTTTCGACCGAGGCCAAGAGCCTCATGAAGGGGACTCCATGACTGAGACCACCAGCGCTACCCTGCGCCATGCCGGCGGAGAGCTCGAACTCCCGCGGATCAAGGTTGTAGAAGGGAACGAAGGATACGACGTTTCCAAGCTGCTGAAGCAGACGGGCGCCGTCGCCTATGACCCCGGCTTCATGAACACCGCCGCCACGACGTCGGCGATCACCTACATCGATGGCGACGCCGGTATCCTGCGGTACCGCGGCTACCCGATCGAGCAGCTTGCCCAGCACTCAAGCTTCCTGGAAGTTTCCTACCTGCTGATCTACGGCAACCTTCCCACACCCACCGAGCTGGACGCGTTCGACCAGCGGATCCGCCACCACACGCTGCTCCACGAAGAGCTCAAGGGCTTCTTCGGCGGCTTCCCGCGTGACGCGCACCCGATGCCGGTGCTTTCCTCGGCTGTCTCCGCGCTGTCCACGTTCTACCAGGACTCCTTGGACCCGTTCAACCCGGAGCACGTGGAAGTTTCCACTATCCGCCTCATGGCGAAGCTCCCGGTCATCGCTGCCTACGCACACAAGAAGTCCATTGGCCAGCCCATGCTGTACCCGGACAACTCCATGAACCTCGTGGAGAACTTCCTGCGCCTGAGCTTCGGCCTGCCGGCAGAGCAGTACGAGCTGGACCCCGTCGTCGTCAAGGCGCTCGACCTTCTGCTCATCCTGCACGCCGACCACGAGCAGAACTGCTCGACGTCGACCGTCCGCCTGGTGGGCTCCTCGAACGCGAACCTGTTCGCTTCCGTTTCCGCAGGCATCAACGCCCTCTTCGGGCCCGCCCACGGTGGCGCCAACGAAGCCGTGCTGAAGATGCTGCGTCAGATCCAGGCCGACGGCATCAAGCCTGAGGAATACATGGAGAAGGTCAAGAACAAGGAGGACGGCGTCCGCCTCATGGGCTTCGGGCACCGGGTCTACAAGAACTACGATCCCCGCGCGAAGATCATCAAGGCGACCGCGCACGAGATCCTGGGCAAGCTCGGCGGAAACGACGAGCTCCTGGACATCGCGATGCGCCTCGAAGAGAAGGCGCTGGCCGATGATTACTTCATCCAGCGCAAGCTCTACCCGAACGTCGACTTCTACACCGGCCTGATCTACAAGGCCATGGGCTTCCCCGAGAAGATGTTCACCGTGCTGTTCGCCATCGGCCGGCTCCCCGGCTGGATCGCCCAGTGGCGCGAAATGATCAACGATCCCCAGACCAAGATCGGCCGTCCGCGGCAGCTCTACACCGGAGAGCCGGAGCGCGACTACCCGGCAGTCTAGTCCCCACCGGCTCCCAGGCCTCGCAAGCTCGGCCCGGGTCCCTCGCCGGTGTGGGCCCTGTCAACGCGGGGTCACTTACGGTCCGTCCCAAGGGACATCATGGGCCGTAAGTGACCCCGCGTTGCTTTAAGAGCTGTAGCCGAGGGGGTTGTTCTTCTGCCACCGCCAGTGGTCTTCGCACATCTGGTCCACGGTCTTCGTGGTGGACCAGCTCAGGTCGGCCAGGGCGGAGGAGGCGTCGGCCCAGAACGCGGGCAGGTCTCCGGCGCGGCGGCCTGTGATCTCATACGGCAGCGGGTGCCCGACGGCCTGTTCGAACGCGTGGAGCATCTCCAGCACGGATGTACCCTTGCCGGAGCCGAGGTTCCAGCGGTGCACGCCGGGGCGTTCCGCAACGTAGTCCAGGGCGGCGACGTGGCCCTCCGCGAGGTCGACGACGTGGATGTAGTCCCGCAGGCAGGTGCCGTCCGGGGTGTCGTAGTCTCCACCGAAGACCATGAGCTTGTCGCGGCGGCCGACGGCAACTTGGGCGATGTACGGAACCAGGTTGTTGGGGATGCCCTGCGGGTCCTCGCCGATACGGCCTGAGGGGTGTGCACCCACCGGGTTGAAGTAGCGCAATAGAGCGATGTGCCAACGTTCGTCCGCGGCGCCCAGGTCCGTGAGGATGTCCTCGACCTGCTCCTTGGTACGTCCATAGGGGTTGTTGGCCCCGATCTCCATCTTCTCGATGTAGGGGATGGGGTTGTGCTCGCCGTATACCGTTGCCGAAGAACTGAAGACGATCGAGCGGACCCCGTGCTTGTCCATGGCGCGCAGCAGGTTCAGTGTGCCCACGATGTTGTTGTAGTAGTAGTTCAAGGGTTCCTGCACGGACTCGCCAACCGCCTTGAGCCCGGCGAAGTGGATGACGGCGTCGATGCTGTGCTGGTCGAACACGGCCTCAAGCGCGGCCTCGTCCACCAGGTCCACCTGATGGAATGCTGCGGTCTTTCCCGCCAGTTCGCCGACGCGGCGCAGGGATTCTTCGCTTGAGTTCACGAGGTTGTCCACCACGACCACTTCGTGTCCGGTTTCCAACAGGGACAGGACGGTGTGCGATCCGATGTAGCCGGTGCCACCCGTGACAAGAATTCTCATGCAAGCAACGGTAGTCGAACTTGGTGCGTGCCCGCTCAGTGTTGCGTAGGCCACAGTCGCGCGGTCCCGTGTGCCGGACGACATGGTTCAAGCACGTTTGTGCTAAAAAGATTTGTGCCCAAGATTGTCGATGCCGAAGCCCGGCGCCAAGAAGTAGTCGAAGCCGTCTTCAGGATCATCGCCTCGGATGGCCTCGAGCGGGCCTCCTTGCGGGAGGTGGCCGACGAAGCCGGGCTGGCCGTTGGTTCGGTCCGCCACTACTTTGCCAGCAGTGACGAATTGCTGGTCCATTCCTTTGCCGTGGTCATCGACAGGATCGCCGGGCGGCTGGACGAGGCGTTCGCCGTCGTCGAATCCCTGGACAATGGGTCGGCGGAACACGACGCCGCCGTGTTAACCCTGCTGGGTCAATTCCTTCCGCTCGACGAGGAACTGGCCGTCGACGCCTGCGTGTGGATGGCATTCCGGCACGCGGCCCGGATCCGTCCGATGCTCGAGCCGGAAGCCGCACGCAGCCACCGTGCCGTGGCCGCCGTCGTCGGCCGCTTGGTGATGCGGCTGATGCCCGACGGCGGCTCCGGCCAGGAGCGTCTGGTGACCGAGGCCGAGCGCCTTCTCGCGACCCTCGACGGACTGTGCATGCACGCCTTGCTGCAGCCCGAATGGATGACGGCCGAGGTGTGCCGCGACGTTCTGACCGCACATGTGGACAGTCTTGTTGCGGTGCCTTCCAACCGTTAACGTCGCGCCTCTTCGGGAATAGACTGGAACTCTGAGTGGGCACCTGCCAAGGGAGGCAATCGGATGCATGACACAGGCGGTCAGGGGTGGCGGATCACAATGGACACCTCCGGACCGATGCTCATTGCCTTGTATCTGAGAGACGTTGCTGGATTGGACGGAGCCGGGACGCCGACGTTGTCCCACGCCACACCTAAAGTCAGGCAGGCGGACCACACGCACCTCACCGCCGAGGTAGGCGGAGTGCCGGCCCTCAAGACCGAGTGGGAGGCGTGGTGGGAGCGGCTGCTGAGGGCGTATCCGGATGCCGCGCCCGAGCTTTCACCCCCGGGATTCAACGCTTTCGGCAATTCGCCGGCCCTCCGCCGGGTACTTCAGGCACACTTCGGTGCCGCCCTCACGTGGGCCCGTGAACGCCTTGAAGAGTACGAAAAACTCGAGGCTGAACGCGAAGCGAGCGGCGCCACGCTGCTTCTGGGCGATATGGTGGAGGACCGGCTGCTCGAAGTCGGCCGGAGCTCCCGGGACTTCCAGTTGACGATCATCGAGTTGCCCCTCAACGAGCCACGGGCCTGGTACCTTGAGCCGGACAAGATGATCATGAGCCACCGGCTCCTGTCCGAACCGGATATCTTCCGCAGCTACGTCCAGCCAGTGGTCGAACTACTGGCCTGAGGCCGGCAGCCGGAGGCGAGCACCCCTGAACATTACGTCTTCGGAGCCGAAACCGTGATGGTCACGGATCCCGATGCTGCCGCTGAATCCTGCCACCCTTTGTGGTCCTGCCGGTTCCAGCTGGCGCCCGCCACGTCAACCTGTGTCACGGAGAGGTCCTTGGCGTTCGCCACGGCCCACTGGGCCACCGCCCACGCCTGCGCTCCAGTGATGTTCAACTGGACCGTGCGGCCTTGGGCCACGGCCGGCAGGGAGCCGAACGCCGTCGTCATGGCTGCCGTAACGGCATTCGGATCACCGGCAGCGTCCGCGGCGCGGAGGGTGCAGTCCAGGGCCCTTTCGGAATGTCCGGTCAGCGCCGACGCGTAGGCCCTGCCCATCGCTTCCTGCTGCGCGTACGCCTGGGGGTACGCGGAATGCTGGACCGCTTGCGCCGCATCGGTGATCGCCATGGTTTCGTAGCCGGGCACCTTCACCAAGTGGTCATAGAAGGCGTTTGTCGCGTAGACGGGATCCATGACCTCGGCTTCGGTGCCCCACCCCTGGGACGGGCGCTGCTGGAAGAGCCCCCTCGAATCGGGGCCCACCTCGTCACCGTGGCCGATATTGCGAAGTTTGGATTCCTGCATTGCGGTGGCCACGGCGATTGTGGCCGCGCGCGGAGGCAGCCCCCGCTGAACCGCAATGGCCGTGATGAGGGCGGCGTTCGCCGCCTGGTCCGTCGCCAACTCGTAGGAATCCGAGCCGACGACGGCGACGCAGCGCTCCGTAACCAAGGTTTCGGAGCGCTGCAGTACAGTCACCACGGCATAGATGGCGCCGGCCACCAAGGCAAGCGCCAGCAACAGGATGATGGTGCGTCGGAGACGGCGCATCCAGGTATCAGCTAGTTGGCGTGGAGGGCTTCGTTGAGTTCCACCGTCTGGCCCTTGCGGGGGAGGACCTCGACTTCACCGGTGGTGGAGTTGCGGCGGAACAGCAGGTTCGGCACCCCGGAAAGCTCCACAGCCTTGATGATGCTGCTGGTGTCTTCGCCGTTGGCGTCCTTCGGGCCGGGGATACGCACCCGGGTTCCGGCAGTGACGTAAAGGCCGGCTTCAACCACGGAGTCGTCGCCGATGCTGATGCCCACACCGGAGTTGGCGCCCAGAAGCACGCGGTCACCCAGGGAAATCTTTTCCTTGCCGCCGCCGGAGAGGGTTCCCATGATGGAGGCTCCGCCACCGACGTCGGTGCCGTCACCGGCAACAACGCCTGCCGAGATGCGGCCTTCCACCATGGACGTCCCGAGGGTGCCGGCGTTGAAGTTCACGAAGCCCTCGTGCATGACCGTGGTGCCCTCTGAGAGGTAGGCGCCCAGGCGGACCCGGTCGGCGTCGGCGATCCTGACGCCGGTGGGGAGGACGTAGTCCACCATGCGGGGGAACTTGTCCACTCCGTAGACCGTGACGGCGCCGCGCTTGCGCAGCCGGGCACGGGTCAGTTCGAAGCCGTCCACGGCGGCGGGGCCGAAGTTGGTCCACACAACGTTGGGGAGCTTGCCGAAGATGCCGTCCAGGTTGATGCTGTTGGGCTTGACCAGCCGGTGCGAAAGCAAGTGCAGCCGGAGGTAGGCGTCAACGGTGTCTGCGGGGGCTTCGTCCAAGTTGATCTGGGCAAAGACCACTTTTTGCTCGGTCCGGCGGTCGGCGTCGTGGCTGTCGGCGGCGAGTGCGGTCAGCGACTCGTCGGCGTGCTCCACGGCCCGCAAGGATGCGGCAGCTTCGCCCAGTGCCGGCGCCGGAAACCATACGTCCAGCACTGTCGCTTCTCCGGCGTCGGAGGTGGCGATGGTGGCCAAGCCAAAGCCGTAGGCGGAGCGATCGTTGTCAGAAGCGCTATCGAGAGCGGCAGAGGCAGCGGTTTCAGTCATGGCGCAAGTCTATCGAGAGCCACTGCTTCCCTTGAAACCGTGCGTGGACCGAAGGGGTCGCAATTCGCTCGGGCTACAGTGGATAGGTGACCGTTGAAACTACTCCAATCCTTCTTGACATCAGGCAAGACGTTGCGCTTCTGACCGCCGCGCTGATGGACATCCACAGCGTGTCCGGCAACGAAGCCGCGCTTGCAGACGCCGTTGAATCCGCCCTCCGCACAATCCCTGGACTGCAGCTTGTGCGGGACGGGGACGCGATCATTGCCCGGACCGAGCTGGGACGCCCGGAGCGTGTGATCCTGGCCGGCCACCTCGATACCGTGCCCTTGCCCACCGTGGAGGGTTCGCTCGGCACCGTGCCGTCAACGTGGGAGTCCGGCGTCCCCGGGACGGGAAACCTCTACGGACGCGGAGCCACGGACATGAAGGGCGGGGTCGCGGTTCAGCTTGCGCTGGCCGCAACCATGTTCGACGGCGGCGCCGAGCCCGGCAAGGATGTCACCTTTGTTTTCTACGACCACGAGGAAGTCGAAGCGGTCAAGAGCGGCCTTGGCCGCTTGGTACGGAACCACGGCCATCTCCTGGAGGGGGACTTCGCGATTCTCCTCGAACCCACCGACGGCACAGTGGAAGGCGGGTGCAACGGCACCAGCCGTTTCGAAGCCACCACGGTCGGGGAAACGGCGCATTCCGCGCGGGCATGGATGGGCAGCAATGCCATCCACGCTGCCGCGCCCATCTTGACCCGCTTGGCGGCCTACGAACCACGCACCGTCAACGTGGACGGACTGGATTACCGGGAAAGCCTCAATGCCGTGAAGATCAACGGCGGCACCGCGGGAAACGTGATCCCGGACCGCTGCGTCGTGGAGATCAACTACCGCTTCGCGCCGGACAAGACCCCGGACCAGGCCGAAGCCCATGTCCGTGAATTGTTGGAGGGCTTCGACGTGGTCCGCACCGATGCCGCCGCCGGAGCGCGGCCCGGCCTCAACCACCCGGCTGCGGCGTCCTTCGTTGCCGCCGTCGGGGCCGAGCCCAAACCCAAATACGGTTGGACCGACGTCGCCCGCTTCAGCGAACTGGGCGTTCCCGCGGTCAACTTCGGGCCGGGCGATCCGCTTCTGGCGCACAAGGACAACGAACACGTCGACGCCGATGCCATCCGTGAGTGCCTCCGCGCGCTCAGGTCGTGGCTGGCTGACTAGGTCGGGCGCCCTCACTTTTGCTTGAGATCGCGGGTGTGGCCCGTGGGCTTGGTTCTGGAACCAAGCCCACGGGCCACACCCACGTTTGCGGGAAGTTGGCTGCTGGACCAACGGGAAGGTGAACAAGTGCCACTTCTTCGCATCGAACGGCCCGCTCTGGGCGAAGCGAAGAACGATGAATCCGACGATGGCGAGAATGACCAGGGCAGGACGCGAGGCCGAGAATCCGATAGCGTGCGCGGGCCTTAGTTTGCAACACCGCAATCAACAGGGCCGCGCCGGAACGGCAGCAGCCGGCATCCGCGCTAGCCTAGGTCAATGAGTACGAGCCAGCCCCAAGTTCCTAGTCCAGACGCCAATGGCAAGGCGATGAGCAACGGATCGGCACCGTCAGTCCCCGCCGTTGCCCCGGAGCCGCCAGCAAAGCACAAAGGACCTTTGGAGCTTCGGCGGAAACAGGCCACCATGCCGATGTCGGACCAGCGACTCCTGGACACCAGAGGCGCGGACCACTTCATTCACACCGACCCATGGCGGGTCCTGCGGATCCAGAGCGAGTTCGTCGAAGGATTCGGTGCTCTCGCTGAGCTTGGCCCCGCTGTCAGTGTCTTTGGGTCGGCCCGCACCAAGCCGGGCACCAGCTATTACGATATGGGCGTGCAGGTCGGCCGCCATCTCGCCGAAGCCGGCGTCGCCGTCATCACCGGGGGTGGCCCGGGATCGATGGAAGCGGCTAACAGGGGAGCGGTCGAAGGCAACGGCGTCTCCGTTGGACTGGGAATCGAACTGCCCTTCGAACAAGGCCTCAACCGGTGGGTGGACCTTGGTATCAACTTCAGGTACTTCTTCGCCCGGAAGACCATGTTCGTCAAGTACGCGCAAGGGTTCATCGTGCTGCCGGGCGGACTGGGAACCCTCGACGAATTGTTCGAGGCCATGGTTCTGGTGCAGACCCGCAAGGTGACATCATTCCCGATCGTCCTTCTGGGGGTCGATTTCTGGAGCCCGATGATCGAATGGATCAAGGGAACCCTGGTGGCCGAAGGCATGGTTTCCGCAAAGGACCTGGACCTCATCCAGCTTGTGGACGATCCCGCGGACGCGGTTCACCGCGTGCTGCACGGTATCCCGCGCCCGCCCTCGACTAACGGCGACCAGCGCCCGGAGTAGCGTTGCCGGCACGGAGCTCTCAGCTGAGTCTGGCACGATGGTTGTTGTGAGCTTTTTTCTGGTCTTCCTCGCGATTGTCGTTATCGGTGCCGTCTTGTTCCTCGGCGCCGGCATGGCGAGATCCAGCCGCGACTCCGGCGCCGGCTTGGATGAACCTGTCCCGAACCTGCCGCCGGTCCTGTTGCCGGCCGGAGCCAAGGCGTCCGACGTCGACCGCGTCCGTTTCGCCCTGGGCCTGCGGGGCTACCGCATGGACCAGGTGGATGAGGTGCTCGATGAGCTGAGGGATCAGCTGACGTCCCAGGAGAGGGAAATCGAACGACTGAAACTGGCCCTTGAAGCAGCCGGGGACCAGGAAGAACCACAGGAGTGACCCGGCCAGTCGAAGTGGGGACTCCTAACGGATCCCTGGCCCGAAGGCTGCGCCTTGCCGGAGCCCGGGCCGTCGCCTGGCCGTGGTGGGTCCAGGTCGCCCTCGTCTACATCGCGTCGAGGCTTGTCAGCGCTTGCATCTTCATGGCTGCGGCATTGCAGCAAGGTGTCAATCCGTGGTTCCCGCCGGCGCCCGACTACTGGAATTTCATCACGATCTGGGATGGGCGCTGGTACGCCGAAGCCGCGAACAACGGGTATCCGTCTGAATTGCCGCTCAATGCGAACGGCGGCGTCGCGGAAAATTCCTGGGCGTTCTATCCCCTTTTTCCCTACCTTGCCAGGGCCCTCGGTGCCTTCACCGGACTGGCGGCGCTGCCTGCCCTGACAGTCATTGCCGTGGTGGCCGGGCTGGGCGCGGCCCTGGTGGCCTACAAACTGTTCCGGGAATACGCCGGGCGCACCACGGCGCTCTGGGCTGTGACCTTCTTCTCGATGTTCCCGGTCTCGGCCATCCTGCAGGTCCCCTATGCCGAGTCCCTCAACACCCTCTTGCTGGCGGGTTCACTTCTGCTTATGGTGCGCCGCAAATACCTGGCTGCGATCCCGGTGGTCTTGCTCATGTGCCTGTCGCGGCCCACCGGCGTGCCCTTCGCGGCCATGGCGGGCCTGCTCCTGCTCCACCATTTGTGGAAGAGGTTTGGACGCCGCCCCGGCGCGGGGTCCGTTCAAGGAACCATGCCCGCGGCCGCCATTCCCACGTCCAGGGAACTTGGATCGCTGGCGGCACTTGTAGTCGTCAGCGTGGCAGGGGCCCTCGCGTGGCCGGCCATTGCCTGGGCGGTCACGGGCGATCCCCTGGCCTACACCAAGACTGAAACGGTTTGGCGCGGGGACGACCTCGTTCCGTTCAAGCCATGGTTCGAGACCGGTCAACTGCTCTTCGGACCAGTACTCGGTATCCTGGCGCCGTTTGTCTTCGCGGGGCTCTTTGCCTTGCTGATGATAAGCAAACCCGTCCGGGCGCTCGGCGCCGAGCTGAGACTGTGGTGCACGTGCTACATGGGCTACCTCCTGGTCTTCCTGCACCCCCAGACGAGTACGTTCCGGATGCTCTTGCCTTTGTTCCCCTTGGCGCTCAGCGCGGCCTGGTTCTCCCGTTCGAAGGCCTACCGCGGCACCGTGGTGGTCATGTTCTTCCTCCTCCAGATCGTGTGGATCGTCTGGCTGTGGGCGTGGGCCCCGCTGCCGGGCGGCGGCGACTACCCGCCGTGATGCCGCGCCGGTCTTTCCCCTGTTCAAGCGCGATCACGGCCCGCCGGGAAAAGTCCATCAATTAGCTACGGGCGGGTAATTACGAGATAATGGACACAAGCAAGGACAAAAGCACTCTCGGGTGCTCGGCGACGACGACTGAACTGCCATGAATGTCGGCGCCGTATATTCCACGCGGAGCCAGCCCGGCCGGGTTGGCGGGATTTGGGACAACTGGAGGGGATTTTCCTAATGGCGGCTATGAAACCACGTACTGGCGACGGCCCTATGGAAGTAACCAAAGAGGGCCGCAGCCTGATCATGCGTGTGCCGCTCGAAGGCGGAGGACGGCTGGTGGTCGAGCTCAACGCAGCAGAGGCGGCGAACCTCAAGGAATGCCTCGTAGGCGTTACCGAATAGATTCACTGGGCAGGGCCCGGCATAAGAGCCGGCGCCCTGCTTTCATGTTTAATCCTGAACAGCGAACGGCGCCCTGCTACTTCTTGACTGCGACCAGCAAGCCGTCACCTGTCGGAAGCATCGCCGAGGAGAGCCGTTCGTCGTCGCGGATGGCTTTGCCGATCTGGCGAAGCACCACGGTGGTGCTGTCCCGGGCAGCCGGGTTGGAAACCTTGTCCTTGTCCAGCGCGTCGTTGATCACCAGGGTCCCGCCCGACTTCAAGAGCCGGATTGCTTGCTCGACGTAACCGGGAAAATTGGGTTTGTCCGCATCGATGAACACGAGGTCGTACGCGGAGTCGGTCAGGCGCGGCAGGACGTCGGCGGCACGGCCGGAGATGGTCCGGGTCCGGTTCGCGGGACTGCCGGATTCCAGGAACGCCTCGCGGGCGGCCTTGAGGTGCTCGACGTCGACGTCGATAGTGGTCAGGACAGCCTGCGGGCTGAGGCCGCGCAACAGGCACACGCCTGAGACGCCTGCCCCGGATCCGACCTCTACAACGGTCTGCGCCTTCGAGGCCGCGGCGAGGACGGTCAGGACTGCGCCAACTCCGGGGCTGACCGGGGTAACGCCCAAATCGTAGGAGCGTTCACGGGCGCGAAGCAACACGTCGTCCTCGGCAGGCAGATCTTCTGCATAGGACCAGCTGGTTGACTTGTCGGCACTCATGGGGGTTCGCTTTCCAGGCAGAGGGGTATTGCTTCCAGACTACTGGCTACGCGCCGCCCAGCCCGGACGCCCGCGGCCCGCAATTCTGTGTCTTCGGGGCGCCTTCTGGTCATTGTTCGCTCTGCGGGAAAAGCATGCCGGTGATCAGCAAAATCCCAGCCAACACTGGGATGATATATATCCAGCCATCCAAGCGAGGGCTGGCAACGAACTCCTGAGTGACCGGCAGGATGACAAACAGTTTGAGGGGAGCGGACGATGCGGGCATCAAGTGCTGCGCCAGTCCAGACAACGGCAGCAGTCCTGGGTTCCACCGACACGGCCCCGCCAGCCGAGGAGTGGGTCAGGCCCAGCTGGGAGGAAGTGGTGGAGAACCACTCCGCCAAGGTCTTCCGCCTTGCCTATCGGCTCACTGGAAACAAGTTCGACGCCGAGGACCTCACCCAGGAAGTCTTCGTCAGGGTGTTCCGTTCGCTCGAAAACTTCAAGCCAGGCACCCTGGACGGCTGGCTGCACCGCATCACTACCAACCTCTTCCTCGACCAGGCCCGTCGGAAGAGCCGCATTCGCTTCGATGCCCTGGCCGAAGACGCCGAATCCCGGCTGCCCGGGCGTGAACCGGGTCCCGAGCAGAGCTTCGAGCTGAACAATCTCGACCTGGACGTCCAGCGCGCCCTGGAAGAACTCCCGCCGGACTTCCGCGCCGCCGTCGTTCTTTGCGATCTTGAAGGCCTGTCCTACGACGAGGTTGCCGAAGCGCTCGACGTGAAGCTGGGGACCGTCAGGTCCCGCATCCACCGCGGACGCACGATGCTCCGTGAAAAACTCGCACATCGGGATCCACGGCCGGTCCAGGCCCGCAAGCCGCGGCTCAAGATGCCCCGCATCGCCGGCCTCCTTTAGTCGCCGATGGGTCTGCTGAAAGGACGACGCGGCAGCTTGGCTCGGGGAACTATCCGGCACAGCCGCGCCCCCGGCCATCTGCAGGAATGCTCTGAATGCCATGCCGCGGTCCTGCGCGAACGCCAGTACCTCGAACGGCTCCGCCGTGCGTCCGTTCCCGAAGCGAGCGAGGATTTCACCAACCGGCTGATCGAACACACACGGCGGTTGGCGCAATCCGATGCTCCTGAGCGTCCTGCTCCGCAGCGGAGCGTGTGGCACGGTATCCGGCTTGCCAGCGCCGCGGCGGGCGGACTCGCCGTGAGCGCCGGAATCCTGGCGGTTGCAGCCTACGCGCTTGGCGGTGAAGTTGCGCCGCAGGCATCCAACCGCGGAGAACAGGAAGTCCGGACCCTTGTCAGCTCAACCGTGCCCGGAAGCGCGGGAGAGGAGCTCCCCGTGACGGGTTCGCAGCTGAGTCTGCCCGTCAGCGTGGCAGGAACGGTGAGCCTGGACGAGCAGCAATTGTCCGAACTGCGGAAAGACGGCTGGGCATGTCCCGAAATGGCCGGCATGGGATACCACATGGTTTCCGCCCGGGCCCTGATGCAGGACGGACACCCCGCCGTTGAGCTGCGCCTCAGCGACGGTGACCACCACGCCACCCTGGTGGAGCAGCACTTGGAGGGAAGCGGCGCTTCGGGGACCCAACTGTCGATCGCCCAGGGCGCCCCGTGGCAGGCCGTCTACTCCTCGCCGGTAGCCGTGCTGCGTTACTCGTCCGACATGCCTGCCAACCAGGCTGCGGGAGCCGTTCCGGAGCTTGTGAAGGCTGGAGACTCCCTCATGGTTGCCCGGCCGGCCGAAAACAGCGCAGAGACCTGGAACGAACGGTTGCAGCGGGGTCTCCATGCCCTCGCGGGCCTCGCAGGTTTCTGAGCGGACCAACGGACAAGGTAACCTTCGATACGTGTTTGGAATCAATGGCTCGGAGTTCGTCGTCCTGCTGATCATCGGCGTCATCGTGATCGGCCCCAGCCGTTTGCCTGAATACACGCGGAAGTTGACGAATCTGGTCAAGGAACTGCGGCGCATGGCGTCCGGGGCCCGTGAGCAGATCAAGGAAGAAGTCGGCATCGACATAGATGACGTCGACTGGAAGAAGTATGACCCGCGCCAGTACGATCCGCGCAGGATCATCAAGGAAGCACTGCTCGACGACGACACGAAGCCTGTCAGCGACGGTGCGCCTGTCGCTGTGGACACCGTGGCGAAAGCACCCGAGCGGGTTGTCGAACGGCTTTCCGTCGGCGAAAAGGCGCCTTTCGACGCCGAGGCCACCTAGAAGCTATTTCGGCTGGATCCCGAGGGACATTCCGGCCAGGCCGCGCGGCTTGGCGTTGAGCTTGCCCGCGATGCCCTGAAGCGCCTGCGCGGCAGCCGTCTCCGGGGCCGCCAACACCACCGGGCGGCCCGCGTCCCCGCCTTCGCGCAGACGGATGTCCAAGGGGATCTGTCCCAACAGCGGGACGTCGCTTCCGACGGCGGCACTCAGCCGCTCAGCCAGCACCGGCCCGCCGCCGCTTCCGAACAATTCCATCCTGCCGCCGTCGGGCAGCTCCAGGAAGGACATGTTCTCCACGACGCCGGCAAGCTTCTGGCCCGTCTGCGTTGCGATGGTTCCGGCTCTTTCGGCAACATCCGCCGCAGCCGCCTGCGGGGTGGTCACCACGAGGATTTCGGCGTTGGGAAGCAACTGCGCCACGGAGATAGCGATGTCGCCCGTGCCCGGCGGAAGATCCAGGAACAAGGCATCCAGATCGCCGAAATACACGTCCGTGAGGAATTGCTCCAAGGCACGGTGCAGCATCGGCCCGCGCCAAGCGACTGCCTTGTTCCCGGAAACAAACATGCCGATCGAGATCACCTTCACGCCGAAGGCCACGGGCGGGAGGATCATGTCGTCCACGCGCGTGGGCTGCTGCGTGATTCCCATGAGGGCCGGGACGGAGAAGCCGTGGACATCGGCGTCGACGATTCCCACGCGCAGCCCCTGCGCCGCAAGGGCGCAGGCAAGGTTGACCGTCACCGAGGACTTCCCCACACCGCCCTTGCCGCTCGCGACGGCGAACACCTTCGTCAGGGAGCCAGGTTCGTTGAAGGGGATTCCGCGTTGACCGCCAGCGCCGCGCAGACGTTCCTTGAGTGCGTCTCGTTGCGGCTGCGTCATGACCTTGAGTTCGACGTCGACGCCCGTCACTCCCGCAACCCGGCCAAGGGCAGCGGTGGCGTCGGCCGTGATGGTTTCGCGCAGGGGGCAGCCGGCGATAGTCAGCAGCACCACAACCCGGACGGTTCCGTCCGGACTGGCCTCTACCGACTCCAGCATCCCCAATTCAGTAATGGGACGGCGGAGTTCGGGATCGATGACGGTTGCCAAGGCAGCGTTGAGGTCCTCGACAGAAGGTGTGCTCATGGAGTGGATGTTCAGCTTTCGGGCTGGTCGGGAGGACCTGAGTGCCTGGCCGGCGAGGTGCCGACGGACGAGAGGTCGGGTTCGGTCTGGTCAGCGCTGGAATGCGCCGGGTGGATCTTGGGGATCTGCTGCGTCCTGGGATTGCGCTGCTTGTCGCGCTTTTCCTTGATCTTGTCCTTGGCCTTCTCGCTCCGGTTCGAGCCGGCGGGATCGTCCGTACGCATCTCGTCCTGCGCTTCGAGCAGATCCGACAGCAGCGAGCGGAGTTCGGCACGCACGTAGTCCCTGGTAGCGACCTCGCGCAGGGCGATGCGAAGGGCGGCGACCTCACGGGTCAGGTATTCGGTATCAGCCAGGTTGCGCTCGTCCCGGGCGCGGTCCTGCTCGATTGTCACGCGGTCCCTGTCGTCCTGGCGGTTCTGGGCCAACAGGATCAAGGGCGCCGCGTACGAGGCCTGCGTGGAGAAGAAAAGATTGAGGAGGATGAACGGATAGGGATCCCATTGGAATCCAAACAAGCCAATAACGTTGAACGCGATCCAGATGACCACGAAGATCGTCATGTAGAACAGGAAGTTCGCCGTACCCATGTAGCGGGCGAAGCGCTCGGCAAACCGGCCGAAGGCATCAGGATCGCTGCCGAAGTTCGGCAGCATGCGGGAGCGCAGCTCGAGCGGGGTGTCCAGTCCTCCGGTGGTGGGCTTCTCAGCCAATTCGGCCTCCTAGTTTCCTGATCGGGGCTCCGTCTTCATGGGTTCGCCAGTCGTCCGGGAGCAAATGGTCCAAGAGGTCATCAACAGTCACCGCCCCCACCAGGCGGCCGGCGCTGTTCACGACCGGGAGGGAGTTGAGGTTGTAGGAGGCCATGGTGTGGCTGACCTCGCTGACGCTGGCATGATCGGAAACCGGCTCAAGGTTCTTGTCCACGATGCTGCCCAGCTGCTCGGGCGGGGCGCTGCGGAGCAATTGCTGGATATGCACGACGCCGAGGAACCGTCCCGTGGGTGTCTCCAGCGGCGGCCGGCAGATAAAGATGGCCGAAGCCAAGGCGGGGGAGAGCTCTTCGCTGCGCACATGGGCCAGCGCTTCAGCGACCGTGGCTTCCGGTGGCAGGATCACGGGCACCGGGGTCATGAGGCCGCCGGCAGTGTCTTCGTCATACTGCAGGAGCCTGCGGACGTCGTCGGCCTCGTCGGGCTCCATCAGGAGCAGCAGTTCCTCGGCCTTCGCGGAAGGCAAGTCCGCCAACAGGTCCGCGGCGTCGTCCGGGTCCATTTCTTCCAGCACGTCGGCTGCGCGTTCGTTGTCCAAGGCGGACAAGAGCGTGACCTGGTCTTCTTCGGGCAATTCCTGGAGCACGTCGGCGAGGCGTTCGTCCTGCAACTCGCTGGCCACTTCGATCCGTCGCTTGTCCGACATTTCCTGGAGTGCATCGGCGAAGTCGGCCGGCTTGAGGTCCTCGTGGGTGGCAACGAACTGGCTGGCACCCTGGGGATCGTTCTCGGAGCCCTGCAGGGTCTCCGACCAGTCCACCAGGAGGGTGTGGCCGCGGCGCAGCCCCCGAAGCCTGGAGGTAGACGTGCCGCGTCGAACGAAAAGCTTGGAGACCAGCCAGTCGCCGTTGCGCTGCTGGTCCATGGCGATGTCTTCGATGATGGCGTCGCCGCTGCCGTCCTTGAGCGTCACCTTGCGGTCAAAGAGCTCGCCGACGACCAACTGCTCGGCACCGCGTTGCTGGAAGCGCCGGAGATTGACCAAGCCTGTACAGATGATCTGGGCCTGGTCCATCGACGTCAGCCTGGTCATGGGAACGAAGACGCGCTTCTTGCCCGGAACCTCGACGACGATACCCACTGCGTGCGGGGCCCCGCGCAAGCCGCGTGAAAGCACCACGACATCGCGCAGCCGGCCCAGGCGATCACCCAGGGGGTCGAAAACGTCGAGGCCGAGCAAGCGCGCAACAAAGATGCGTGAAGGATTTGTGCTCACCCTTACAGGCTACCGAGTCTGCTCTCTTTTAGCTGAATTTCAGCCGGTTCACATGTGTATGGGACAGAATGGGGGTATGGCGAACATTTTCGGTGCCCCCAAGGCCACGGAGGAATCCCGCAGCGTCCCCAAGGGCGACACCGTGGGCTCTTACACTTCCTATCTCGATGCCCAGAAGGCGGTGGATTATCTTGCCGACCAGCAGTTCCCCGTCCAGCATGTCTCCATTGTCGGAAACGACCTCAAAATGGTGGAGCGGGTCACGGGACGGCTCAGTTACCCGCGCGTCGCTTTGTCCGGCGCCCTGAGCGGTATGTGGTTCGGCCTGTTCGTGGGCGTCATGCTTTCGTTCTTCACCCCTGCCGGCGGACCTTTCTCGATTGTGACGTCGGTGCTGATGGGCGCGGCGTTCTTCATGCTCTTCGGGATCGTCACCTACGCCGCGCAGCGTGGAAAGCGGGACTTCACCTCCACCAGCCAGGTAGTGGCGACGAACTATGACGTCATTGTCGCGCTTGAGGCATCTAACGAAGCCCGACGTCTCCTTCACCAATTGCCGATGAATCCTTCCGAGGCGGCTGTCGGCCGGCCTCCTCAGGCGTACACGCCGCAGGACTACCGGAACCCTCCTGTCCATCCAAGCGCGCCCCAGGGCCCTGGGCCGGAACGCCCGGCGTCCTGGCAGGACCCCTACGGCCAGCGTGGGCCCGAAGCCGGACAGGGAACGGCGGGCGAGCCAGCCCAGCCCGTCGCAGGCGCACCGGTCGCGGCCGCGCGGCCAACAGCCGGCGTTCGCTACCCGGATCTTCCCGACGGCCGGCCTCAGTACGGTGTACGGGTGAACGAACCCGGAAACGGCGAGCACGCTGCCAACGGCGAGGATGCGGCCAAGCAGTAAAAAGTTCCTAGCGCCAAGGGTCAGCAAAGGAGGAGGGCTACCGGATCAATATCCGGTAGCCCTCCTCCCGCGCTTTGCCTCAGTGGTTACGCTTCGGCGTCCTGGTAGATGCCCGCCATCCAGGACTCGACGTCGTCGGCCTTGCGGGGGAGGGCGGCGCTGAGGTTGACGGGACCGTCTGCCGTCATCAGGATGTCGTCCTCGATCCGGACGCCGATTCCACGGTATTCCTCCGGAATGGCGAGGTCTTCGTTCTTGAAGTAGAGCCCGGGCTCGATGGTGAACACCATGCCCTCGGTGAGCACGCCGTCCAGGTAGAGATCGCGCTTGGCCTGGGCACAGTCGTGGACGTCCAGGCCTAGGTGGTGGCTGGTACCGTGCGGCATCCAGCGGCGGTGTTGCTGGCCTTCGTTGCTGATGGCTTCCTCGACGGAGACCGGCAGCAGGCCCCACTCGGCAAGGCGTTCTGCGAGGACCGTGGTGGCGGCCGTGTGGATGTCGCGGAACTTCACGCCCGGCTGGGCTGCGGCGAATCCGGCGTCGGCTGCGTCAAGAACGGCTTCATAGACCTTGCGCTGGACGTCCGAGAACTTCCCATTGGCCGGAATGGTGCGGGTGACGTCGGCTGTGTAGAGCGAGTCTGCCTCCACGCCGGCATCCAGCAGCACGAGTTCCCCGGCGTTGACCTTCCCCGTGTTCCGGGTCCAGTGCAGCACCGTGGCGTTGTTTCCGGCGGCCGCGATGGTGTCGTAGCCGAGCTCGTTCCCTTCCTCACGGGCACGCGCGAAGAAGGCGCCTTCGATGACGCGTTCGCCGCGGTGGTGGGTCATGGCGCGGGGGAGGGCGCGGACGACGTCGGCGAAGCCTTCCACCGTCGCAGCGACGGCGGCCTTCATCTGCTCGATTTCCCACTCGTCCTTGAGCAAGCGCAACTCGGAGAGCGCCTCGCTGAGCAGTTCGTCCAGTGCATCGAGCTCGCCGAGGTCCAGGTTCTCCGGATCCTTGGCCGTGTTGTAGCGGGCGGTGTCCACGAGGGCATCGATGTTCTCGTCTACTTTGCGGACCAGGCGGATGGCGATGCCGCCGATTTCGGGGGCACCCACGTTCTTGGTGATGGCCATCTCGAGTTCGTCGAGATGCGCCGTCCTGAGTCCGAGGCGCGCTTCGAATTCGGCGAGCGTCGGACGGGCGCCGATCCAGAACTCACCGGAACGCGAGTCGGCGTAGAACTGTTCCGTGTCGCGGCCGGCCAGCGGACGGAAGTAAAGCGTCGCGAGGTGGTTGCCGCCGTCGTCGCCGGTTCCTTCCTCGACAGGTTCCAGGACCAGCACGGCGTCGGGCTCGTGGTCCAGGCCCAGGCCCGTGAGGTGGGCGAAACCGGAGTGGGGGCGGAAACGGTAGTCGGTATCGTTGGAGCGGACCTTGAGCGGGCCGGCCGGTACGACGAGGCGCAGGCCCGCGAACTTGCCGGAGATCGCCCGACGACGCGTGGCGGCGTGGTCTGCGACGGCGTCACGCGCAGGGGTCACCTGCGGCGCGGGCGCCCAATTGCCGGCCATGAACGCCTTGAAGGCATCGGATGTGGGCCGCTGGGAGCGGTTGTTGACGCGCTCCTCCAGGGGCTGGGAGGCTGTGGTTTCACCGTTTTGGGTGTTATCTGCATCGTTCACCGTCCAATCGTCCCATCAAGGCCGATACTAGGCCAGCGGCGCAACGGTCCAAGCCGTCCGTAATCAAATACGCTTGGAAAGTGAAGATCGACCTGCATGCGCACTCCAATGTTTCCGACGGGACCGAGGCTCCCGCGGGAGTGATCGCTTCCGCGTCTGCTGCGGGTCTGGATGTGGTGGCCCTGACCGACCACGACTCCACTGACGGATGGGAGCAGGCCTCCGTCGCGGCCCTCGAATTCGGGGTGGCTTTCGTGCCGGGGATGGAGATCTCGTGCCGCACCCGGGAGGGGATCAGCGTCCATCTGCTCAGCTACCTCCACGATCCCGCACACCCCGGCCTGCTCGAGGAAATCACCAAGGCGAAAGACGCGAGGCTCACCCGCGCCAAGCGGATGGTCACGCTCCTGGCGGAGGACTACCCCTTGAGCTGGGACGATGTCATCCACCATGTGGCTCCGGGTGCGACCGTGGGCCGGCCCCACATTGCGGACGCCCTCGTGGCGGCCGGTGCCGTGGCGAGCCGCTCCGAGGCGTTCACCGCGATCCTGACTTCGCACTCGCGCTACTTCGTGCAGCACTACGCACCGGACCCGGCGCTCGCCGTCGAGCTCGTCCGGGCGGCGGGCGGAGTTCCCGTCTTCGCACATCCGGTGGCCTCTGCCCGCGGCCGGGTGGTCGGGGAGCGGACGTACCGGGAAATGATCGACGCCGGCCTCCTGGGGCTCGAAGTGGAGCACCGAGACAATCCCGAGGAAGGCCGCGTGTTCCTGCGGCGCCTGGCTGCTGAACATGGCTTGTTCATGACCGGTTCGTCCGACTACCACGGAACCGGCAAACCCAATCTGCTCGGCGAGAACCTGACGTCCCCCGACGTCCTGGCCCGTATCGAGGAGTTGGGCACGGGCAGTTCGGTGGTCCGTTAGACGGGGTGGAAGGTGGCCTTGCCGTCCAGGCGTTTCCGCATCACGTCGATAGCCGGGGCATTCTGGTCCACGCACACGAACCTGCGCTCGAGCTTCGACGCGACCGAGCCGAGCGTGCCTGAGCCGGCGAAGAAATCGAGGCACCAGTCTCCTGGCCGGCTGGACGCCGTGACGATCCGCCGGACGAGGCCTTCCGGCTTTTGCGTCGGGTAGCCGGTCTTTTCCTTGCCGGTCGGGGAAACGATGGTGTGCCACCAAACGTCCGTGGGAAGCTTCCCCAGTTCGCGCTTGGCCGGCGTCACGAGGCCGGGCGCCATGTACGGCTCACGGTCCACCTCGGCGTTGTCGAAATGGTACTTGGCGGGGTTCTTGACGTACACGAGGATGTTGTCGTGCTTGGTGGGCCAGCGGTTCTTGGCGCGTGCACCATAGTCGTAGGCCCAGATGATCTCGTTCAGGAAACACTCCCGGCCGAAGATCGAGTCCAGCATGACCTTGGCGTAGTGCACCTCGCGGTAGTCGAGATGCAGGTACAGGGTGCCGTCGTCGGCGAGCAGTCGCCAGGCTTCCACGAGCCGGGGTTCCAGGAAGGACCAGTAGTCGCTGAAGGCGTCGTCGTAGCGGTGCAGGGCGCCCTTGATGGTGTCATAGGAACGGCCCTTGAAACCTACGCGGTCGCCGTCGCCGTCGGCGTTGCGGACCATGCGCGTTTCCTGGCGGCTCTGGACCCGGCCCGTATTGAAGGGCGGGTCCACGTAAATCAGTGTGAAGGCGCCGTCCGGCAGCGTCGGGAGGAAAACCGCGTTGTCCGCGTGAACCACCAAGTTGCTACCGTCCGGCGCCCAAACAGTGTCAGTCATTGAGGCCGTTAAGCCTCGGTGCTCTCGCCGGATGCACCGGAAGCGGAGACCACTTCGCCGTTGCGGCGGCGGGTGCGGGAGCGGCGTGCGCGGGCCGGCTTGTCGGCGCCCTCGCCGGACTGTGCCTGCCCGGATTGGGGCTCGGCAGACTGGGCCGAACCCTCAGCGGGGGCTGTTTCGCCTTCGGACGTACGACGGCGGCGCGTGCGGTTGCGGCCGCCATCACCGTCTCCTTCGCGGGCCGGAGCGTCGCCGGACTTGGGACCGCGGCGTGCACCTTCACGGCCACCATCGCGCCCGCCGGCGCGAGCGGTGCGTCCACGCCCGGAATCGCCTCCGGAACGGGAGTTCTTCTTGCCGGTCTCGCCTAGGTCTTCAAGGACCTCGGCGTCAACGCCTGCGAGGGTGCGCTTGTCGCGGGGCAGTCGGCCCTTGGTGCCCGCGGGGATGTCGAGTTCCTCGAAAAGGTGCGGCGACGAGGAGTAGGTTTCCACGGGCTCCGGGTAGCTCAAGCCAAGCGCCTTGTTGATGAGGCCCCAGCGCGGCATGTCGTCCCAATCGACGAACGTCACGGCTGTGCCCTTGTTGCCAGCGCGGCCGGTGCGGCCCACCCGGTGCAGGTAGATCTTTTCGTCTTCGACGCACTGGTAGTTGATCACGTGCGTGACGTCATCGACGTCGATGCCGCGTGCGGCGACGTCGGTGGCCACGAGGACGTCCACCTTGTTGTTGCGGAAGGCCCGGAGGGCCTGTTCGCGGGCGCCCTGGCCCAAGTCGCCGTGAATGGCGGCGGCCGCGAAGCCGCGGTCCACGAGTTCCTCGGCAACCTTGGCCGCGGTGCGCTTGGTCTTGGTGAAGATGATGGTCCGGCCGCGGCCGCGGGCCTGCAGGATGCGGGCGACGACCTCCACCTTGTCCATGCTGTGGGCACGGTAGATGAGCTGCCGGATGTCGCGCTTCGTCAGGCCTTCGTCGTCCGGGTCGGCGGCACGGATGTGCGTGGGCTGTGTCATGTAGCGGCGCGCCATGGCGATGACCGGGCCGGGCATAGTGGCCGAGAAGAGCAGGGTCTGGCGGACGGCGGGTGTGCCGGCAATCAGGGTCTCTACGTCGGGGAGGAAGCCGAGGTCCAGCATCTCGTCCGCTTCGTCGAGAATCACCATGCGAACGTTCTTGAGGTTCAGGTGCTTCTGCTTGTAGAGGTCGATCAAACGGCCGGGCGTGCCGACAACAATCTCGACGCCCTTTTGCAGGGCTTCGATCTGGGGCTCGTAGGCGCGGCCGCCATAGATGGTGGCGATGCGGGCGTTGCGCTTCCGGGATGCCGTCTGGAGGTCGTTGGCAACCTGGACGGCGAGTTCGCGGGTAGGAACAATCACGAGGGCCTGGGGTGCACCCGGGACAGCGAGCTTCTCGTGGCCGGCGTCGCCCGGTCCGACGACGCGCTGCAGCGCCGGGATGCCGAAGCCGAGGGTCTTTCCGGTACCGGTCTTGGCTTGGCCGATGATGTCGTGGCCGCCCAGGGCGACCGGGAGGGTCATGGCCTGGATGGGGAACGGGTGGGTGATTCCGGCGTCGGCGAGGGATTCGACGATGTCTGCGCGGACGTTGTAGTCGGCGAAGGTCTTTTCCGCGATCTCGTGGGGTGTTTCGTCCGAGGAAATGGTTTCCTCGGGTTCGATCGTTTCGGTTCCGTCTGTCAGAACTTCATGGGTGTGCAATTCACTCACAGTGGAGTTTTCCTTATTCATTTGGGCTGCGCTGCGTGCTCAACGGTTGTGGCAGGGCCGTTCCGGAGCACGGATGGGCGCAAGCAAATCCAGTGGAAGCCGATCGCGGGCTATCTAAATACTGGCACTGGGGACCAGCTGGTGTATCTCAAGATCGCGTAGGGGCGGGCTTGTTGATGTCAAAAAATGAACTGAATCAACGACCGGGCATCCATTACTACTTACACAGTCTAGCGTCTGGGGACAATAAACCCCGGATCGCGGCCTCGGCCCTGTGGACGGAGTGCGCTACGGGAGCAGTTCGAAGGTGATTTGGCGGGTGGCAATGTCCGCGTGGAGCAGTTTCACGCGGACCTTCGTCCCGGACTCCATTTCGCCGTCGCAACGGGCGGTGACCGCGGGCTCGGCGATCTGCACGACACCGTAGGGGCCGTGCTGGGCTCCGTTCCCGTTGCCGTTTCCGTTGTTGCCGTTGTGGCTGTTCCCGTTGCCGTTTCCGTTGTTTTTGGCCGGCTTCGATCCGGAAATCACCACGGCGTCGAATTCCTGTCCGATGTGGTTGACAAGGAGCGCTGCCTCCACGGTGTCCAGGGCCAGGTGCTCCATTTTCGCGGCCAGCTGGTCGGATGACGCCATGATCTCGGGCAGGCTCGGCAAAGCGTCCCGGGCCCATGCCGGTATCTCGGTTCCATTGCTGAGCGCTTCGCAGATGACCAGGACAAATCGATCGACCAGCCGGCGCAACGGAGCGGTGGTGTGGGCATAGGGTGCCCCGATGGCGGACTGCATCACACTGTCCGGGACCTCGCCGTCGAAAGGCGTGTAGCCTGCACCACGGAAAAGCAGTCCCGCTGAATGGAGGATGGCCAGTTGCCGGGGATCCTTGGCGTCGAGGCTCCGCAGGTACTCGCCATAGCTGGTCCCCTCGGTCCAAGGTTTGCCAAGTGCCCCGGTTTGCCGTTTGAAATGGAGCAACGAACGCTCATCGGGGGCGGGCATGGTCCGTAGGATTCCCACTTTGCCGTCGAGCATCAGCTGGGCGGCTGCCATCCCGGTCATGAGCGAAATCTGGGCGTTCCAGTCCTCTACCGGCAGCGAGGGGGCTGCGACGATCCTGTAGCCCTCGCCGTCGGGCAGCTGCACGATTTCCTGCTCAGGCATGTTCAGGCTGGCTCCGCCGCGTTGGCGTTCGAGTTCCACCCGCTTGAGTCCGACCTCCTTGAGGAGCTGGAGGACGGGATCGGCCGCGCCGGAATCGATCTCCGCCTGCACGCCTTTGTAGTCGAGCTTGGCGCGGCTGCGTACGCTTGCCCGACCCACAGAGACGGTTCGGAACTCCGCTTCGGCGTCGAGTTCGAAATCCCACACGAACGCGCCGCACGTCTGGCCGGCCAACAGGCTTCCGGCGTGCTCGCTGATGATCTCGGGGTGCAGCGGTATGCGGCCGTCCGGGGCATAGTACGTTTGCCCCCGGTGGCGGGTTTCGGCGTCGAGCGCTCCTCCCGGGGGCACGAAGGAGGGCACATCGGAGATGGCGTAGAGGACCCTGTAACCATCGCCGGACCGGTCAATGAAGAGCGCCTGATCGAGATCCGTGGAAGAGGCCGGGTCGATCGTGATGAACGGAACGTCCGTGAGGTCCTGCACCGGCAGGGTGTGTCCGGAAACCGCCGCTTCGGCGTCGCGCAACGCTTCAGCGGGATAGCCTGCGGGCAGCTCGAGTTCAGTCCGAAGCGCCGCCAGTGCTTCCGCGAGCTGGTTCGACGTTTCACTGACATTCGGGGCTATCCGCTGATGTGACACGAAAGTCAGGGTAACTCCAAAATCTTTCGGCGTCTCGCTAGGCGGCCGCAGCGTCAAGGGCGGCCAGGAGTGCCTGGGCTGCCGCCGTCGGATCCTCTGCCTCGGTGATGGCGCGGACCACTACGATGCGGCTTGCACCGGCCTCCACTACCTCTTCGACGTTGCCCAGATCGATGCCCCCGATCGCGAACCAGGGGAGCACCACACCGCCGACTGTCTCAGCGTCTGCCTGCTTCACGGCGTTGGCGGCGTACTTCACCAGATCGAGCCCGACGGCGGAGCGTCCCGGCTTGGTAGGGGTGGCCCACACCGGCCCGACGCAGAAGTAGTCCAGGCCGCTGCGGCCAGGCGACGCGGCGATGGCCGCGTCGATCTGTTCCGGCGTGTGCGTGGAGAGGCCGATGATGGTGGGGTCGTGGAGCAGCTTCCGGGCCGAGCGCAGCGGAATGTCCTTTTGGCCGATATGGAACACCGGTGCGCCCGAGAGGGAAGCGACGTCCGCCCGGTCGTTGACTGCCCAGAGACGGCCGTGACGGTGCGCCACGGATTGCAGGATCTCCAGGAGCTCCAGTTCCTCGGCGGCTTCAATCGTCTTGTCACGCAGCTGGATGATGTCCACGCCGCCCTCGAATGCGGCATCGACAAATTGCTCAAAATCACCCTGTTGCTTGCGGGCGTCGGTGCAGAGGTACAGGCGGGCGGTGGTGTGGACATCGTGCTGGGTCATGGAAACAGAGTAGTTCCTCTAAACTGGGCTGGTACCGCGGGAGCCGCGGCGGCGGTCACAATCGCCGCGCGGCTGAGAGGGCTTCAGCGCCGACCGCTTGACCTGATCCGGCTAGTACCGGCGTAGGGAAGGACTCCATGGAAGAAGCAAACACCCGGAACGGGCCCCTCCACGCGGATGTCGCGGTGATCGGGGGCGGTGTCATTGGCCTCGGCATCGCGGGGGAAGCCCGCAGATCCGGCCGTTCGGTTGCCCTCATCGATCCCGCACCGGCCAGCGGCGCTACGTTCGCGGCAGCGGGAATGCTGGCGCCCGTCAGCGAATTGCACTACCAGGAAGAGGACCTCCTGGAGCTCATGCTCGAATCATCGGCGTTGTGGCCGGGCTTCGAACGCAATGTGACCGGCTCAAGCGCCGGGCGCGGCACGGGTTACCGCACGACGCCGACCCTCGCCGTCGGTGCGGACGCCGCGGACCGCCGGGCGCTCGCCGACCTTCGGGACGTCCAGCTCGCCCATGGCCTGGTGGTGGAATCCGTTCCGTTGCGCGAGGCGCGGGAGCGCGAGCCGCTCTTGAGCCCGCAGATTTCCTGTGCTTTCGATATCCCGGGCGATCACCAAGTGGATCCGCGCCGGCTCTCGGCCGCGATTCTCGCCGCCTTGGCAAACCACCAGCCCGGCGATTCGAGCTGGATCGCGGAGGCAGGAGACGGGTTCGCGGTCCACGACACTGCGGCGGGCCTCCTGTGGGAGGACGGGCGCGTCGTCGGGACGGTGCTCGGCTCGGGCGCCAAAGTTCTCGCCACGGAAACAGTAGTAGCCAACGGACTTGATGCTGCCCGCTTGAACGGCCTGCCGGATGGATTGTCGCTGCCATTGCGTCCCGTGTACGGCGACATACTGCGGTTGCGCGTCCCGGAGCATCTGCAGCCCCTTGTCACCGCCACCGTCCGCGGGATGGTGCGCGGAGTGCCCGTGTATATCGTTCCCCGCGAGGACGGGACCGTGGTGATCGGCGCAACGCAACGCGAAGACGGTTTGTCGGCGTCCGGGGGAGGAGCCAACCCGGTGTCAGCCGGGGGCGTGTACCAATTGCTCCGCGATGCCCAGGTACTGGTTCCGGCTGTCGCCGAACTGGAGCTCCTCGAAGCGACCGCCCGTGCCCGCCCTGGCACACCGGACAACGCACCGCTGTTGGGTCGTGTCGAAGGTCGCGAAGGAACCGTGCCCGGCCTCATCGTGGCCAGCGGCTTTTTCCGGCACGGCGTGCTCCTCACCCCGGCAGCGGCGCAAATCTGCGTCGGACTCATGGATGGCACCGTCGATCCGCGGTGGAACAAATTCCGCCCGGACCGCTTCTCCCGCCCGCTGTCTGCAGCAAGGGCATCCACAGGCGGCCCGTCGGCCGACACCCCACATCCCCTTCCGAAGGACCACGCATGAACATCAGATTGAACGGCGCAGACCACACACTGGGCGACGGCGCGTCCGTGACCACACTCGTCAGCCACATCACCGGACGGGTTGTGGACCCCAGCGGCCAGGCGGCCGACGGACGCAAGATCGGCGTCGCCGTCGCACGCAATTCCGAAGTGGTGCCGCGCAGCCAGTGGGCTGCCACCGCGCTCGCAGAGGGCGACGAACTCGAAATCGTGACCGCAGTACAGGGAGGCTGAACCATGACCACAGCAAGCACTCACGCAGCAAGCACCCGAACCGACGCCCTGGTAATCGATGGTGTTGAGTTCGGCTCGCGCCTCATCATGGGAACCGGCGGAGCCCCGAGCCTGGACGGCCTGGGAGCAGCCCTGTTGGCCTCCGGCACCGAACTCACCACCGTTGCCATGCGGAGGTACTCACCGACGGAGACAGGTTCCCTGTTCCAGTTGCTCGTGGACCACGGCATCCGTGTCCTGCCCAACACTGCCGGCTGCTTTACCGCCAAGGACGCTGTCATGACAGCCGAACTTGCCCGGGAGGCCTTGGAAACGGATTGGGTCAAGCTGGAGGTCATCGCCGACGAGCAGACGCTCCTGCCCGATGCCGTGGAGTTGGTGGATGCAACGGAGAAGCTGGTGGACCGCGGCTTCAAGGTCTTCGCCTACACCAACGACGACCCCGTGCTGGCGCTTCGGCTGGAAAACCTCGGAGCAACGGCGGTGATGCCGTTGGGCGCGCCTATCGGTACCGGCTTGGGCATCCTGAATCCCCACAACATCGAGCTCATTGTGTCCCGGGCTTCCGTGCCGGTAGTGCTCGACGCCGGCATCGGCACTGCGTCCGACGCCGCACTGGCCATGGAGCTCGGTTGCGACGCCGTGCTGCTGGCCACCGCAGTGACCCGCGCGCAGAACCCGGTGCAGATGGGCGAGGCCTTCAAACACGCGGTCATCGCCGGTAGGCTGGCGAAGCAGGCGGGCCGCATCCCGCGCCGGGAACACGCGCTGGCGTCATCGGCCATGGAAGGCCGGGCAGAGTTTCTCTAGCGGGTTTTTGCCGGCCGTCGGCGGATTCGTGTGAATCCCCTGTCAGCGAAGGAGCTCCCCATGGCCGGCAAGGATGACATCCTCACCAAGTCCGCAATCGACGACGCCTTGGCGGATCTTCCGGACTGGCGGTACCGCCTGGGCAGCCTCGTCACGGTCTTTAAATGCCCGACGTCGGCGGCGGCCCTCGAGCTGATTGCCGCCGTCGGGCAGATCGCCGAGCAACAGAACCACCACCCGGACCTGGAATGGAGGTACAACCGGGTGTCGATCCGCTACACCTCCCACGACGCCGGGAGCGAAGTAACCCAACGCGATGTCCGGGCAGCCATGAACGTCAGCCGGGCAGCCAAGGAAGCCGGGGCAGTGGCGCGACCCGAAGCTCTGCCGTGAGCCGGTTTGTCCGCGACACGCAAACAGAACGGCGACGCCCGGATACAGGAGTCGCCGCTCTGTTTGAAGTGTCGCCGGCCCGTGCGAGCAGCCCCAGCTAGAGCCGCAGGGCCGCGGTCAGCTGGGCAGTATCGTGCCGGGCCCGGTGGTGGCCCAGGAAGTACGAGGCCACCGCGGCCGCCACGGTACCCAGAACGATGGGCAGGACCCAAGGGATCCACGTCACGCCAGGCTGGTAGCCAAAGCCAAGTTGGATGAAGATCATCCAACTCAGCATGGCGACGGCCACCGAAACGCCGGCGGGCAGGGTGATTCCGTACGTGCCCCGGCGTTTGTCAGTTCCCCAGACAATGAAGCCCGAGGCGATGGTGGCTAGCGCCACGATGACAAGTGAGAGCATGCGGACTCCTGGCTCGCTGGTGTTCTGGTGTAAAAGCTTAGAGCGCGCCGAAGCCGACCCGGCGTACTTCCTCGGCACCGATCTCAACGTATCCGAGGACGTTGCCGGGAACGATGACCTGACGGCCCTTTTCATCGGTCAGGCGCAGGTCCGTGCCGTTGGCAATGGCCTCGCTCACGATCTTGGCAACAGCCTCGGCGTCGAGAGCGGACTCAAGCGCGATCTCACGGCCAACATTCTGAATGCCGATCTTTACTTCCACAGCGGGGCCTCCCAGCCAATCAAAAAATTACTCAGTCCTCTATTTGTAGTCTAGGACTCTTTCGGGAAGCGACTGATTCCGCGCCAAGCTAAACGGTAGATCAGGTCGCTGGCAACATCGAGGTCCAAATCGCCGTCGGTCTCGAGCCAATACCGGGCACTGACCTGCGCCATTCCAGCCAGGCCCCGGCCCAGCAGCTGGGCCTCCAGCGGGGGCAGCTTGGTGTCTTCGGCGATGACCTTGGCGACGGCGTCGGCAAAAGTGCGGTTGAACGTCTCCAAACGCGAACTGACGTCCGGGTCATTGATGAGGTCGGATTCGAAGACGAGCCGGTGCGCTTGGTCATCGCCTGCGATGAAACGGTAGTAGGCGCGCATGACTGCCTGGACGCGTTCCTTGTTGTCCGACGTCGAATTCAGCGCCGTAAGCATCTGGTCCGTGAGCGTGGCCAGGTGGCTGTCGAGGAGTGCCATGTAGAGCTCCCGCTTGGACGGGAAGTGTTGGTAGAGCACCGGTTTGCTGACATGGGCTGTCTCGGCGATTTCGTCCATCGCTGCACCATGGAACCCGTTGGCAACGAAGACTTCCAAGGCGGCGTTCAAGAGCTGGGCCCTGCGCTCATCGCGTGGCAGCCTGGCCGAACGCGGCGAACCGGTCCGATCCTGCCTGACCTGTGCCTCCTGTTTGATACGTGCACTCTCAGCCACTTGTCTGCCGCCTTTCCTTTGCAGTTATGACCACAATACTGCGCAGTAATATGACCGGGCGGCAGCGGCAGGCATACTTTGGAGTATGGCCACTATTTTTGCTGCCCAAACGTTGCCGCCCTCTCCTTCTTCGACACTGCCGCCCCTCGTGGAACCGGCGGCGGAACTGACCACCGAAGAGGTGGAACGGTATTCGCGCCACCTCATTATTCCCGAAATCGGTGCGGCCGGTCAGCGTCGGCTCAAGAATGCAAAAGTCCTGGTGATAGGTGCAGGCGGACTGGGCTCTCCGGCTTTGCTGTACCTCGCAGCCGCCGGCGTGGGGACGCTCGGAATCGTGGACGACGACGACGTCGACCTCAGCAACCTGCAACGCCAGATCATTCACGGCGTAGGAGATGTGGGACGGCCGAAGATCGAATCGGCACAGAACGCGATCAAGGAGCTCAATCCACTCGTCAACGTGCAACTGCACAACGTCCGCCTGGACTCCTCCAATGCCTTGGAGATTTTCTCCGGCTACGACCTCATCCTGGACGGGGCGGACAACTTCGCCACCCGGTACCTTGTCAACGATGCCGCGGCAATTCTCGGCAAACCGTACGTCTGGGGATCGATTTTCCGCTTCGACGGCCAGGTCAGCGTGTTCTGGGAGAAGCACGGGCCCAGCTATCGCGATCTCTACCCTGAGGCCCCTCCTGCCGGCTCGGTCCCGTCCTGCGGCGAGGGCGGCGTGTTCGGCATGCTGTGCGCTGCTGTCGGCTCGCTCATGGTGACTGAGGCAGTCAAGCTGATCACCGGCGTCGGGCGCTCCATGCTGGGACGGGTGGCGCTCTTTGACGCCCTCGGCGGCAGCTGGCGCGAAATCAAGGTTTCGAAAGACCCGGAGGCCGAACCGATCACCGAATTGACCGATTACGAAGCGTTCTGCGGCATCATCCCGGCACCTGCGGGGGATTCGGTTCCGACGGTCACGGCCACCGAACTTTCCGGGATGCTCGAAGCCCGCGCGGCAGGGGAACGCGACTTCGAACTGGTGGATGTCCGCGAGATCGGTGAACACGAGATCGTGAGCATCGACGGTTCGGTGCTCATCCCGCAGGGACGGATCCTGGCGGGGGAGGCCTGGACGGAACTGCCACAGGACAAAGAGATCGTGTTCCACTGCAAGGGCGGCACCCGTTCCGCGGCGGTGCTCGCGGCTGCACAGCGCGCCGGCTACACGCGCGTCAGCCACCTCGACGGCGGGATCCTCGCTTGGGTGCACGACGTCGAGCCCGGCAAACCCGTTTACTGAACCGACAAGCGCAGGTGAACATGAAAGGTCCCGATATGAGCGAGGAATCCATGACCACACCGCAACACCCCATCGGATCGGGTTTCGGCCACGGCTCCACGGCATCGGACGTTGTGGCGGGAGTGGACCTTCACGGCAAGACCGCAATTGTGACGGGCGGTTATTCCGGGCTCGGCCTGGAAACGGTGCGGGCCTTGTCCTCCGCCGGGGCCAAGGTCACGGTTCCGGCCCGGCGTCCTGAACATGCCAAGGAAGTCCTCGCCGCTGCCGGCCTTGCACCGGAGCAAGTGACGGTGGAAGCCTTGGACCTGGCCGATCAGGACGCAGTGAAGGATTTCGCGTCACGTTTCCTCTCGTCCAACGAAACCCTGGACATCCTGGTCAACAACGCGGCCATCATGGCCAGCCCGGAGCAACGCGTGGGTCCGGGTTGGGAATCCCAATTCGCCACCAACCACTTGGGCCACTTCACGCTTCTCAACTCCCTGTGGCCTGCGCTGGCGGCTGCCGGTTCGGCCCGCGTCGTGGCCTTGTCCTCCACCGGGCACAAACTCTCGCCCATCCGTTTCGAGGACATCAATTTCGAGAACGGCTACGACAAATGGAAGGCCTACGGCCAGGCTAAGACGGCCAACGCGTTGTTCGCCGTCGAGCTTGACCGCCTGGGCCGCTCCTCCGGAGTACGGGCCTTCGCGGTCCATCCAGGCGGCATCATGACCGAGCTCCAGCGCTACCTTCCGAGGGAAGAGATGGTCGCGGCGGGATGGATGGACGATGCGGGCAACGTCAGGGAGGGCTTCAAGACTCCGGAGCAGGGAGCCGCCACATCCACCTGGGCAGCCACCTCGCCGGCACTGGCGGGCATGGGCGGGGTGTATTGCGAAGACTGCGACATCGCCAAGCCCACGGACCCTGCCTCGCCGCTCGCGCGGTACCAAGGAGTGGATGCACACGCTGTGGATCCGGAAGCCGCAACAAGGCTGTGGGCCGTGTCCGCAGAAATGACGGGAGTCAACGCGTTCGCGTAGGGCCGGGGGGCTCGCGAAGCAGCGCCTAGGGACATGCTCATTCTTGGTGATTGCAGCCGGACATATTCCTGTTATGTCCAGTGCTGGTGATCGGGGGAGGGCATGCTCTGCGCTGGGCAAATCAGCACGGTGATTCGCGAGCCAGCGCCTAGGGACATGTTCATTCTTGGTGATTGCAGCCGGACATATTCCTGTTATGTCCAGTGCTGGTGATCGGGGGAGGGCATGCTCTGCGCTGGGCAAATCAGCACGGTGATTCGCGAG
>NZ_JAHHZS010000024.1 GCF_022606295.1 Arthrobacter bambusae | reverse complement strand
CTGTTGAGGTCCCAATGAACCCGGATCGCCTCCGCGACCGGCCCGGTGTTGCCCTCACAATTGCCGAAGACAGATTCCTGCGCCTTTGCATCGTCAACCAATCCGCTGCCATCAATGCACCTGAAGTATCCGCGACACGCGGGACCCATATCACCCGCTGCGCGAAGCCCCGCCGGTGCCGGCGGAACTGCGTGGCAGAGGCGGGTAACCAAGTACGACGGGCACAGCGCAGGGGACTAGTATTGAAGTTACTTGGTCAATGTGACCTGGAAATCCGGTGCGCGCTGTGTGTGGCCCCTGTCCGCCTGCGCCCCCGGCCAAGGTCTTCTATCTACCCATAGGGGTTTTTGTGTCTACACCTGATGTAAGCAACGAAGCCGGTTCGTCCGCAGCCAGCGTTACGGGCAGCAACCGCGTCAAGCGCGGCATGGCCGAGATGCTCAAGGGCGGCGTCATCATGGACGTCGTCAACGTCGAGCAGGCCCGCATCGCCGAAGATGCCGGTGCCGTGGCCGTCATGGCGCTCGAGCGCGTTCCCGCCGACATCCGCGCCCAGGGCGGCGTGTCCCGCATGTCGGACCCGGACATGATCGACCAGATCATCGCCGCCGTGTCCATCCCCGTCATGGCCAAGGCCCGCATCGGCCACTTCGTCGAAGCCCAGGTCCTGCAGTCCCTCGGTGTTGACTACATCGACGAGTCCGAGGTCCTGACCCCCGCCGACTACACCCACCACATCGACAAGTGGAACTTCACCGTTCCCTTCGTCTGTGGTGCCACCAACCTCGGCGAGGCGCTGCGCCGCATCAACGAGGGCGCGGCCATGATCCGCTCCAAGGGCGAGGCCGGCACAGGCGACGTCTCCAACGCCACCACCCACATGCGACAGATCCGCGCCGAGATCCTCCGCCTCTCCACCCTGCCCGAGGACGAACTCTACGTCGCGGCCAAGGAACTGCAGGCACCGTACGAACTCGTCAAGGAAATCGCCGCCACCGGCAAGCTCCCCGTCGTCCTCTTCACCGCCGGCGGCATCGCCACCCCGGCCGACGCTGCGATGATGATGCAGCTCGGCGCGGACGGCGTGTTCGTTGGTTCGGGCATCTTCAAGTCCGGCAACCCGGCCCAGCGTGCCGCCGCCGTCGTGAAGGCCACCACGTTCTTCGACGACCCCGACGTCATCGCCAAGGTCTCCCGCGGCCTGGGCGAAGCCATGGTCGGCATCAACGTCGAGGAAATCCCCGAACCCCACCGCCTCGCCGAGCGCGGCTGGTAAATCCTAGTTAACCGGCGCGCTCTGTTGGCACGCCGGACAGCGCAGATGTCTGCGCGCTTGGTTGGTGCACCGGACGGCGCTGATCCTCGGCGCGCTATTCCCCCCGTTTCGCTGCCGCGGCTTTGCGGCGGCTAAGGGCGGGGGCCCTTTTACGCGCGCAGCCGGATCACACCGTCCGACGCCTTTCAGTCAGTAGAAGTACGACGCCGGTCGGTCACCTTTTCGGTGACCGACCGGCGTCGTGCGTTAACCCAACTGACTCGCAGTTGTTGTCGTTCTGAGGCTCCAGAACGACAACAACTGCGAGTCAGTTGGGTAGACCCGCTGGCTACTGAAGGCCGCGACGCTTCAGGAGCGGCTCGAGGGCAGCATCGCGGCCACGGAGCGTGCGGAAGGATTCCAGCGGATCCCGGCTGTTGCCACGGGAGAGCAGCTCCGAGCGGAATCGTTCGCCGTTCTCGCGCAGCAGCCCGCCGTTTTCCGTGAACCAGTCCACCGTTTCCGCGTCCAGCACTTCACTCCAGATGTAGGAGTAGTACCCGGCAGCGTAGAAGTCCCCGGCGAAGATGTGCTGGAAATACCCCGTGCGGTACCGGGGCGGTATGAGGGAGTGCGCCACGCCTGCGGCTGCCAATGCCTTGGCCTCGAAGTCCTGAGCATCCTGCGGAACACCGTCCACGTCCAGGACATGCCAGGCCAGGTCCAGGAGGGCTGCGCCGAGGTACTCGGTGGTGGCGAAACCCTCGCCCCAGAGCCTGGACTCGTTGAGGCGGTCAATGGTGTCTTGGGGGAGCGGCTCTCCGGTGGCGTAGTGGCGCGCGTAGTTGCCGATGATTTCCGGCCACATGATCCACATCTCGTTGACCTGCGACGGATACTCGACGAAGTCCCGGGGGACCGAGGTTCCGGAGAACCGCGGATACGTGACGTTGGAGAAGAGCCCGTGCAGGGCATGGCCGAACTCGTGGAACGTGGTGCGGACTTCGTCCAGGGTGAGCAGTGTCGGTTCTCCGGCCGGCGGTTTGGAGATGTTCAGGTTGTTGATGACCACCGGCTTGGTCCCCAGCAGTGCTGATTGTTCGACGAGCGAGTTCATCCAGGCGCCGCCGCGCTTGGAGTCCCGCGCGTAGTAGTCGCCCAGGAAGAGGCCGAGCTCGGAGCCGTCCTCGTTCCGTACCTCCCAAACGCGGACGTCGGGGTGGTACCCCTCAAGGTCTTTCCGCTCGTGGAAAGTCATCCCGAAGAGGCTCGTAGCTGCGAAGAACACGCCGTCCACGAGTACCCGGTCCAATTCGAAATAGGGCCGCAGCAGCTGTTCGTCCACCTCATACCGCTCCCTCCGGACCTTCGAGGAGTAGTACGCCCAGTCCCACGCTTCCAACGGGTGCCCCGCGCTCTCCGCCAAGGCAGCCGCTTCGGCGTCGGCGTTGCGGACAGCGGCAGGGGCGAGGCGGTTCAGCATCGTCTGCACGGCCGCGAAATCAGGGGCAGTCTGGCGTTCCAGGACGAGTTCGGCGTAGTTGCCGAACCCGAGCAGGCCCGCCTTCTCGGCCCTCAAACGCACCATCGCCTTCGCCAGTTCCATGACGTCCAGGCTGCCGCCGTCGCTGCCTCGCGCAATGGATGCCTCATACAGGCGACGGCGAAGCTCGCGGTTTTGCAAAGAAGCCAGAGCAGGCTGGTTGCTCGGCTGTATGAGGGTCAGGAGGTATTTCCCCTCGTGCCCGGCAGCGCGTGCTGCCTCGGCGGCACTGGCAATGTCGTCCGCAGGGAGGCCCGCGAGTTCCGTGGCGTCCTCCACCACAAGCGCGGCGTCCTTCATGGCTTCCTTGACGCGTTGCCCGTACTCCGTTCCCAAACGGGAGAGTTCCGCATTGAGGCTTTTGAGCTTTTCCTGGTCGGCCGGATCAAGGTGGATCCCCGACTGGCGGAATTCCCGGAGGTACTCCTGGACCAGCCTGAGGGATTCGTCATCGAGGCCCGAGGTGTCGACGGCTGCGAATCGTTCGTACAGTCCGCGATTGAGGTAGACCGCGTCCTGGTGGCTCGCGAAACGGGGAGACAGCTCGGTTTCGAGTTCCCGGATGGCGTAGGAGGCGTCGGCGGAAACCAGGGTGAAGAAGGCTGCCGCTGCACGCTCCAGCAGCCGGCCGGAGCGTTCCATCGCCACCGCCGTGTTTTCGAAGGATGCAGGCTCCGGATTGTCTACGATGGACTGGATCTCGGCCAGATGCTCAGCGAGGCCCGCTTCAACAGCTTCGGCGTAGTGGTTGTCCTGGATCGTTGCGAAGGGCGGCAATCCGAAGGGAAGGGTGCTCGGCTCCGAGAGAGGGTTCGTCATGAAGCAACCCTTTCATGCGAGGTCCCCGCCCACAACGCTTTTCGTGTTAGCGCGGCCGCCGCGCCGCATGTTCGCGCGCGAGGCGGGCAAAGTCGTCGTCGGGCGTTCCGGGGACGAAAGCACCGTACTTGCGTTCGACGGCGGTCCGGATCAGGAAATCGGCGATGGCAGGATTCTTGGGCAACAAGGAACCGTGCAAGTAGCTGGCAACAACATTCCGGTGCCTGGCACCCTCGTGGTTGTCCTTGCTGTTGTTGCCGGCACCTTTGGACACGGTGCCGAGGGGCTCGACATCGGGGCCCAGCGAGGTTTGTCCGCTGTGGTTCTCGTAGCCGAGGATTTCCCCGAACTCGGACGAGGTGAGGGTGACATTCCCGATGAGGCGCTCGTCGGTGCCGACCGTCTCGACGTCAAGGATGCCGATGCCCGGGATGACAGGGCCGCTCTTCGTCTTGAAAAACTTGCCGAAGAGTTGGTAGAGCCCGCAAATAACCAGCATGGGCGTTCCGTCCTCGGCCATCTCGCGGAGTTGCTCGGCGCGTGCCTGGAGATCTTCCTGGATGACTACCTGGCCGCTGTCCTGCCCGCCGCCGCCCACAATGAGGTCGACGTCCTCGGGAAAGTCGTCACCCACGTTGTATTCAAGGAGTTCAGGCGTGTAGCCGTGCCAGAGCAGGCGCTGCCGCAAGACGAGCGCGTTTCCCCAGTCCCCGTAGATGTTCATCTCACGGGGGTACAACTGCAGGACCCGGATGGTGCCCTTGCTGGCGTGGGGGGCGGTGTCTTCGGCCGGGGTCATGAGACCACCTCTACTGTGGTGATTTTGGAGAGTTCGCGCCGGATGGCCAACATCGCGGTGTAGGTGCAGAACACGCGTTTGGGCTTGCCGGCCGAGCCCCGGATGAATTCAGCCAAGGCCGCAGGGATGTCGGTGTTCACTGAACCGAAACGGACCTCGTCGTATTGCAGGCGCAGGGCCATGTCGTAGGCACGGACACCGGTGAGTACTTCGACGCCATCCTCGCGCAGGGAGTCGAACTCAACGTCCCAGAGCCAGGACATGTCGCGGCCGTCGGCGTAGTTGTCGTTGATGGCGATCATGGACGCGTAGCCCTTCGCCGGGAAGGACTTGAGGCCCAGGCGGAAACCACTCGGGTTCTTCACCAGGACCAACTCAAGAGGCTGGCCATCCACCGTCAGGCTTTCCCCACGGCCGAACGCCGGAGCCACCTCGGAGAGCGCCTTGACGAGCTTCGCGGCATCGCCGGGCCTGCCGCTTGCCCCGGTGATGCTCCTGGCGAGCACCAAGGCGGCGGCTGCATTGAAGATGTTGTAGACGCCGCGGAGCTTCATGTGGGTCGCGACGCGGGTTCCGTCGAACTCGAAGTCGGCGTCGTCGGCACCCACCCGGCGGAGTACGACGTCGGCCTCCGGGGAGGCGGGCACGTCACCGAGGGGGCTGGTTCCCGGAGCCGCGGCCCGCATGTCGTCGTCGTTCGGGAAGGTGCTGCGGAGCGATTGGTCCAATCCGAAGTAGAGCACCTCGGGGCCGCTGACGGCTGCCGCGATACGGGCGACCCGGGGATCCTCGCGGTTCAAGACCACGGTGCCTGTAGTTCGCTCGGCGATGCGCTGGAGAAGCAACGCGGTGGCGTCGATTTCGCCGAAGCGGTCCAGCTGGTCCCGCAGGACGTTGAGGAGAAGGCAGTAGCGCGGCGGCACTTTGTTCACGAAATGCACGGCATGTGCCTCGTCGAGTTCCAACACCGCGACGTCGGCGTCCAGCCTGCCGCGCCAGTCCACCTCACCCAGGAGCGCAGCTGCCACTCCCCGGGTGAAGTTGCTGCCCGTCCGGTTGGTGAAGACCTTGAGGCCTTGGCTTTCCAGGAGTTCCACGACCATTTTGGTGGTGGTGGTCTTGCCGTTGGTCCCGCTCACCACGGCCACACCGTGGGGGAGCGAGGAGAGCGTCCTCTGCATGAAGCCGGGGTCGATCTTCTCGACCACGAGGCCCGGCAAAGCCGAACCCCCTCCGCGAAGCCGGGACACAGCACGGACCAGCTTGCCGAGCGGAACGGTGAACGAAAACATGCTCTGTAATATATCCCAGTTGGTGCATAAACCACGTGCCGCAAGCCTGCGGTGCCACCACGGGGCGAGGCCTGCAGCGGCGGCGCATTATGATGGTCGAATGACCAATCCCCCTTCCGAGGCGTCATCAAGCGTGGGCACCGGCCTGCGCATCGGCGTCCTCGCACTACAAGGCGATTTTCGTGAGCACATCCACGCCGTCGAAGCGGCCGGCGCCACCGGCGTCGGCATCCGGCGTCCGGCGGAACTCGACGACATTGACGGCCTCATCATTCCCGGCGGCGAGTCCACCACCATCGACAAGCTGGCGCGCATCTTCGAACTCGCGGATCCGATCCGTAAGCAGATCGCGTCCGGGCTGCCGGTCTATGGGTCCTGCGCCGGAATGATCCTCCTGGCAGACGACATCGCAGATCCCGCCACGGACCTCGCCGGGAATCCGCAGCAGACTTTCGGCGGGTTGGACATCACGGTCCGCCGCAACGCGTTCGGCCGGCAGCGGGAGTCTTTCGAAACCGACCTTGACTTCAAGGGCCTCGAGTTCAGCGCCGGCGAGTCCGGCGTCGACCCCGTCCATGCCGTCTTCATCCGGGGACCATGGGTGGAGCGCGTCGGTCCGGGCGTCGAAATCCTTGCCCAGGTGGAACCGGGAAAAGCCAGCCACACGGACACTTTGCACGGGTTGGCTAGAATTGTTGCAGTGCGCTCAGGTCGGTTGCTGGCCACCTCCTTCCACCCGGAAGTGACTGGGGAGAAGCGCGTGCATGAATTGTTTATTCGAATGATCAGAGGGGAAGTTTAAAGCATGTCAGGCCACTCGAAATGGGCGACGACCAAGCACAAGAAGGCCATCCTCGATAGCCGCCGGGCCAAGTCGTTCGCCAAACTGATCAAGAACATCGAAGTCGCGGCCCGCATGGGCGGACCGGACCTTGCCGGCAACCCGAGCCTGGAACTAGCCGTCACCAAGGCCAAGAAGACGTCGGTCCCCGCTGACAACATCGACCGCGCCATCAAGCGCGGAGCCGGGCTGACCGGCGAAGTGGTCGACTACACGGAAATCATGTACGAAGCCCGCGGCCCGCAGGGTTCAGCCCTCCTGATCGAGTGCCTCACGGACAACAAGAACCGTGCTGCCTCCGAGGTCCGGCTGGCCATCTCCCGCAACGGCGGCACCATCGCCGACCCCGGCTCCGTGAGCTACCTCTTCTCCCGCAAGGGCGTCGTCAACCTGCCCAAGAACGGTCTCAGCGAAGACGACATCCTGATGGCCGTGCTCGACGCAGGCGCCGAGGAAGTCAAGGACAGCGGCGACAACTGGGAAATCCACTCGGAACCCACCGATCTGCAGGCCATCCGCGAAGCCCTCACGGAAGCCGGCATCGAATACGAGACGGACGAAGCTGAATTCGTCCCGTCCATGCAGGTACCGCTTGACGTCGACGGTGCCAAGAAGTTCATGAAGCTCGTCGACGCCCTCGAGGATCTCGACGACGTGCAGAACGTCTACACCAACGCGGACATGAGCGAGGAAGTCCAGGCTGCGCTCGAAGCCGAATAATGCTTTTTGCGACATAGCCTGACAACCAGCAGGGAGGCCCGGACTTGACTCTTCGCGTACTAGGAGTCGATCCGGGCCTCACCCGTTGCGGCATCGGAGTGGTCGACGTCGAACGGAACAGGCGCGCCACCATGGTGGCCGTCTGCGTCGTGGGAACCTCCCCGGAACAGTCATTGGACCAGCGCCTGCTGGTCATCGCCAAGGCCATCGACGAATGGCTGGACCTGTACAAGCCAGACGTTCTTGCGGTCGAACGGGTCTTCTCCCAGTTGAACGTCAGCACTGTCATGGGCGTGGCCCAAGCGTCCGGGGTGGTCATCGCGGCGGCAGCGCGGCGCGGCATCCCGGTGGCGCTTCACACGCCGTCGGAAGTCAAAGCCGCCGTCACGGGAAGCGGCACCTCCAACAAGGAGGCGGTGACCAAGCTCATCACCAAGATCCTGCGCCTGGACGCCCCGCCCCGTCCGGCCGACGCCGCGGACGCGCTGGCCCTCGCCGTCACGCACGCGTGGCGGGCCGGGAGCGGCGCCGCCGTTGCCACCACCGGACCGGGGAGCAGCGCGCTCACGCCGGCCCAGCGGGCATGGGCGGAAGCCGAAGCGAAAGCGCGCCGCGGCCGGTAATTGTCAGCGGCCCTTGCTAGGGTATTCGTAGATATGTTCGGATAGCCCCCGCGTGTTGGATGCAAGCGCAGCATGCACGGGGCAGTACTTCAGGAGCCGGGTCTTGATCAGTTTTCTCCGCGGAACCGTGGCACACGTCAGTCTCTCCACGGCCGTCATCGATCTCAACGGCGCCGGAATGAGCGTCTACGCCACGCCCCAAACCCTCAGCCACCTGCATGTCGGCGAGGAAGCGAAGCTGTTCACTTCGTTGATCGTCCGGGAGGACTCCCTGACGCTCTTTGGTTTCTCGAACGACGACGAACGGGAAGTTTTCGATGTCCTGCTCAGTGTGAGCGGTGTGGGACCGCGGCTGGCCCTCGCAGTCCTCGCCGTCCATGAGCCCGAGGCGATCCGCGTCGCCGCCCATTCCGGTGACGCCAAGTCATTCACCAAGGTGCCGGGCATCGGCCCGAAGGTGGCCGGCCGGATCGTCCTCGAGCTTGCGGGCAAGCTCGTACCCCACGGCACCGCTCCGGGGGCTGCCCCCGCCGTCGCCGCCGAGTCCGCGTGGAAGCCGCAGGTGGTAGCTGCCATGACGAGCCTCGGCTGGTCGGAAAAGGACGCCGCCGGGAGCATCGACAAGGCTATGGCCGATTCCCCGGAACTCGCCGACGCCGGCAACGTCGCGCAGATCCTGCGAGCAACCCTTCGCTGGCTTGGGCAGGACGGCGCCCGAGCCGGAAACCGGGTAGGCAGCCGTGGCTGAGCAATCCCTCGTTACCGGGGGAGAGGAACCCGAAGAGCGCATCATCGAGGCAGCACTGCGCCCGAAGAACCTCCACGACTTCGTGGGCCAGCACCGCGTCCGCAAGCAACTCTCGCTCGTCCTGGAAGCCTCGAGGATGCGCGGCCGCAGCGCGGACCACGTCCTGCTGTCGGGCCCTCCGGGGCTCGGGAAGACCACGCTCTCCATGATTATCGCCGCCGAGATGAACGCTCCCTTGCGTATCAGCAGCGGGCCGGCCATCCAGCATGCCGGAGACCTCGCGGCCATCCTCTCTTCGCTTTCGGAGGGTGAAGTCCTCTTCCTCGATGAAATCCACCGGATGTCCCGGCCCGCAGAGGAAATGCTCTACATGGCCATGGAGGACTTCCGTGTGGACATCGTGGTGGGCAAGGGCGCCGGCGCCACTGCCATCCCGCTTGAGTTGCCGCCCTTCACCCTCGTCGGGGCCACCACGAGGGCCGGATTGCTGCCTGGACCGCTGCGTGACCGCTTTGGTTTCACAGGGCATCTGGAGTTCTATTCCGTTGCGGAGCTCGAACTGGTGCTGCGCCGCTCGGCCGGACTGCTAGATCTCAAGGTCAATTCCGCCGGCTTCAGCGAGATCGCGGGCCGTTCCCGCGGAACTCCGCGCATCGCCAACCGGCTGCTGCGCCGCGTCCGGGACTGGGCTTTGGTTCACGGCATCGAACAGATCGATGCGCGTGCAGCCTCCGCGGCGTTGGACATGTACGAGGTGGACCAGCGTGGATTGGACCGCTTGGACCGTGCCGTGCTGGAAGCGCTGATCCTCAAGTTCAACGGTGGCCCCGTGGGGCTCTCCACCCTTGCAATCGCCGTCGGGGAAGAGCCGGAGACTGTGGAAACGGTCGCTGAGCCGTACCTGGTGCGCGAAGGCCTATTGGGCCGGACGCCGCGCGGCCGGATCGCCATGGCGTCAGCATGGACGCACCTTGGATATGCGGTGCCGGCAGGAGTGTTCCGGCAGGATCCCCTCGCCCTGTTCGAGGACAGCGAAAACGGCGCTGAAAGCATCGACACCGGCCGATAGCACGATCCATTCAGCTTAACCCTCTAGACTGGTATGACACTCGGCACGTTCGAGTCCTTGGTTCTGTGCCCGCCCGTCGGAGCATTGTGCGGCCACGCGGGCGAAAGCTCCACGGCCGCCGGATCCACCGGGCAGACATGGCCGTGAAACCAAAAACGTAAGTAAAGAACGGAACTTCCCTGTGGATCCAATGACAATCCTGCTGTTTGCCATGCTCGGCGTCTTCATCTTCATGATGTTCCGCCGCAACAAGAAGACGCAGCAACAGCAGGCCAAGCTGCAATCCCAGTTCGCCCCCGGCGTTGAGGTCATGACCAGTTTCGGCCTGTTCGGCCGAATTGTCGCGATGGACGACGCTGAGAACAAGGTTGTCCTTGAGCTGTCACCGGGCAACCTCGCCACGGTGCACCGCCAGGCCGTTACCAAGATCGTTGAGCCTGTCGAGGAAACCCCGGTTGACGTCCCGGACGACGCGTCGTCGCTGACGGCCGCTGATGCCGAGGCGTCGGCATCCTCGGAAACCCCGGAGGAAACCCTCAGGCGCCTCAACGACGAGGGCAAGAAGGACAGCTAGCCCGTACCCGCTCTACAAGCGGGAATAGCTCTACGGCAATGAATCGCCGCCGGCCTGCGCTCACAAGTGCACGTCGGCGGCTGTTCCGTCATCAACAGGAAGATCGAACATGGCACGAACCGGCCACAAAAATGCAGCCCGCAGGGTGCTGATCTGGCTTGTCGCAATATTCGCTGTACTGACAGCAGTCCTCGGGGGCGGCGTCATCACCGGTCACGCAAGCTGGGCTCCCAAGCTTGCGCTTGACCTCGAGGGCGGCACGCAAATGATCCTCGCGCCCAAGGTCGAAGGATCCACCGGCATCAACGAAGAACAGTTGAACCAAGCCGTTGCGATTATCCGACAGCGCGTTGACAGCTCCGGCGTTGCCGAAGCGGAAATCACCACGCAGTCCGGCCGTAACGTCGTGGTGAGCCTTCCCGGGACGCCAAGTTCGGAAACCCGTGCCTTGATCCAGGCATCTGCCGACATGAACTTCCGACCGGTGATCACCACCGGCGATCCTGCTCCCGTTCCGGTGGCATCGCGGACGCCTGATGCCAGCCTGCCCAAGCCAACGGCTGCGCCAACCAACGCCAGCGACAGCAACTGGGTCACGGCGGACGTCTACAAAGCCTTCGAAGCCTTGGACTGCGCCAATCCTGCGCAGGACAAGCAGCCGCGGTCGGATCCGGCCAAGCCTCTGGTGACCTGCGAGCCGGCAACGGCCACGACTCCCGCCGTCAAGTACATCCTTGGCCCGGTTGAAGTGAAGGGCCAGGACATCGTGTCGTCCTCCTTCGACCCCGTCCAGGGCGCACAGGGCTCGGTGACCAATGCATGGGGCGTGACGATCACGTTCGACGCCAACGCCACCAAGACCTTCAAGGACGTGACGCAGCGGCTCAACCAGTTCTACGTGGCATCGCAGGCCCAGGGCGGCAACGACCCCAAGGCCCAGTTCGCCATCGTCCTGGATGACCAGGTCATTTCCGCACCGCGTGCCCTCGCCGTGATCACCGACGGCAAGCCGCAGATCACCGGCAACTTCACGCAGGCGTCCGCGCAGGCATTGTCGGACCAGCTTCGCTACGGCGCGTTGCCCATCAGCTTCGATATCCAGTCCGAAGAGCAGATTTCCGCAACCCTCGGTGGCGAGCAGTTGCGCCTTGGCCTGTTGGCCGGTGTGATCGGGCTCCTGCTTGTGGTGGTCTATTCGCTGTTCCAGTACCGGGCCCTGGGCTTCGTCACGATCCTCTCCCTCGTGGTGGCCGGTGGACTCACCTACCTCGCGATCGCGATCCTTGGGTGGACTGAGAACTACCGGCTGTCCTTGGCCGGTGTGGCAGGTCTCATCGTGGCCATCGGTCAAACAGCGGACTCCTTCATCGTGTACTTCGAACGCATCCGTGACGAACTTCGTGAGGGCAAGGGCCTCGTGTCCGCCGTCGCGAACGGTTGGAGGCGCGCCAAGAGGACGGTCCTTGCCTCCAAGGCCGTCAACCTGCTCGCTGCCTTGGTGTTGTATTTCGTCGCTGTTGGAAACGTCCGCGGCTTCGCCTTCACCCTTGGCCTCACCGCGTTGGCGGACCTCCTGGTCGTGTTCATGTTCACGCACCCGACGCTCCAGGTGCTGGCCAAGACGAAGTTCTTCGGCGAAGGACACCGCTTCTCAGGCCTCGACCCCGAGCGACTGGGCGCCGTGCCGCTCTACCTCGGTGCCGGCAGGCTCCGCACGCCGACCGAGAAGCCCGCCGTCGTCCGCGCCCGCAACACCGGTGCTGCCGCTGAAGCCGAGCGCCGCATGACTATTGCCGAACGTCGGCTTGCCGAAAAGCAAGCCCAGCTGGCTGGTTCTTCCAACGGCACCAAGGAGGAGAAGTAATGACCACGAGCTTCGCAAAGTTCGGCAACGAGCTCTACACGGGCAAGCGCTCTTACAACTTCGTCTCCAGCAAGAAGATCTGGTTCATCATCGCCGCAGTGGCAGTGGCGATCTCCATCCTCCTGCCGGTGGTCAAGGGCGGCTACAACCTCGGAATCGACTTCCGGGGCGGTTCCGAGTTCACGGTATCCAACGTGAAGACCACGGATTCAGCCCCGGGTGAGAAGGCCGTCCACGACGTCGTTCCCGGTGCGGTTCCGCGCGTCGCCAACGTCGCAGGCAACACCATGCGTATCCAGACGGACAAACTCAGCGATGACCAGACCGTCAAGCTCAAAACGGACCTCGCAAAGGTCTACGGCGTCACCGAAAGCCAAGTGACCTCGACGTTCATCGGCCCGACCTGGGGGCAGGACGTCACCAAGCAGGCCCTCATTGGCCTCGCGGTGTTCGTAGGCCTGGCCGCTCTCTTGATGGCTTTGTACTTCCGCACCTGGAAGATGTCTGTCTCTGCCCTCGCCGGCATGCTGGTGACGATGTTCACCACGGCCGGTGTCTACTCCTTGAGCGATTTCGAAGTGACCCCGTCAGCCATCATCGGCTTCCTCACGGTGCTCAGTTACTCCTTGTATGACACCGTGGTTGTTTTCGACAAGATCCGTGAAAACACCTCGGACATCACCACCTCCAGCCGTCGCACTTTTGCCGAAGAGGTCAACCTCGCCGTCAACCAGACGTTGGTGCGCTCCATCAACACCATGATGGTGGCAGTATTGCCGGTCGCCGCGATTCTCTTCATCGGTGCCGGGCTGCTCGGCGCCGGCACGCTCCGCGACCTGTCCCTCGCGTTGTTCGTCGGCATCCTGATCGGTACCGCGGCGACGATCTTCATCGCGGCTCCGCTCTACGCCTGGCTGCGCCAGAGCGAACCCGAGCTGCAGAAGCAGGCCAAGAAGGTCGCTACCCGACGAGCGGCAGCCGCCAGCTCGAACCCGGAAGCCGCGGCCGTTTAGCCTCGTTTTCCCCTCGAAGCGCCGGTCACCGCTGAAAAGCGGTGACCGGCCTTTTTCGTTCCCGGTTCCGTCATCTGGGTACCGGTTCTTGGAGAGGTCTACCGCGGGAATAGACTGGGAGAATTAAGTCAGTCGTGAGAGGTGCTTTTGTGGAGGAACGTACGACGTCGGCGCCGCCGGCGGGCGGAGAGGACGGCCTGAGCCGCGTGCCCGGCACCGCAACTGCAGCTACGGGCAGCACGGTGGATGGTGTGCCCGTGGACAGCCCGGGCGTGCGCCCGACGTTCCCCGGACGGCGCGAGCGGACGCGTTCCAGGCTGGCGAAATTGACCGGACGGGGCGCGAGCACCTATTCGCCCATCCTCGAACCGCTGCTGCGGACGGTCAGGGCCAACAACCCCAAGGAAGACCTCGATCTGATCCAACGTGCCTTCACGGTGGCCGAACGCAGCCACCAGGGGCAGAAACGGAAGAGCGGCGATCCGTACATCACGCACCCCGTGGCGGTGGCCACGATCCTCGCGGAACTGGGGCTCACCGGAACAACCCTGGCCGCCGCGCTTTTGCACGACACTGTGGAGGACACTCCCTACACCCTCGCTGACCTGACCCGTGATTTCGGCCCGGAAGTCGCGATGCTCGTGGACGGTGTCACCAAGCTCGACAAGGTCCAGTTCGGTGAGGCCGCGCAGTCCGAGACTGTCCGCAAGATGGTTGTGGCCATGGCCAAGGACATCCGCGTGCTCATGATCAAGCTTGCGGACCGTCTGCACAATGCCCGCACTTGGCGTTTTGTTTCCGCAGAGTCGTCCGCACGCAAAGCACGCGAAACCCTGGAGATCTTTGCGCCGCTGGCCCACCGCCTCGGCATGAACACCATCAAATGGGAACTTGAGGATCTGTCTTTCGCCGCCTTGTACCCGAAGGTGTACGAGGAGATCGTCCGGATGGTGGGGGACCGTACTCCGGAACGCGAGAAGAGCCTGAGCGTCATCCGCAACCAGATTGCCGAAGACCTGCGGGTCGCACGCATCAAGGCCACGATCACGGGCCGCCCCAAGCATTACTACTCGATCTACCAAAAGATGATCGTCCGGGACAAGGACTTCGACGACATCAACGACCTCATGGGCGTGCGCGTCCTGGTGGATTCCGTCCGTGACTGTTATGCGGCTCTTGGCACCTTGCATTCGCGGTGGAACCCCCTGCCGGGGCGGTTCAAGGATTACATCGCCATGCCGAAGTTCAACATGTACCAGTCCCTGCACACCACGGTCATCGGCCCTGGTGGCAAGCCCGTCGAGATCCAGATCCGCACGCACGAAATGCACCGCCGCGCGGAGTACGGCGTCGCAGCGCACTGGAAGTACAAGGACCAACCCAACCGGACCGCCGTCGGCCCGGGGAGCCCGAAGGACGGCGACATGGGCTGGTTGCGTTCCTTGGTCGACTGGCAGCAGGAAACGTCGGATCCGGGCGAGTTCCTGGATTCGCTCCGTTTCGAGATCAACGCCCGCGAGGTGTTCGTCTTCACCCCGAAGGGCGAAGTCATGGCGTTGCCGGCTGGATCGACGCCTGTGGACTTCGCTTATGCGGTCCACACCGAGGTGGGGCACCGGACCATAGGTGCGCGCGTCAACGGCAAGCTGGTACCGCTCAACAGCGAACTCAATCATGGCGACTGGGTGGAGATCTTCACCTCGAAGGCCGAAGGCGCAGGACCGAGCCAGGACTGGCAGCATTTCGTCAAGAGCGCCCGGGCCCGCAACAAGATCCGCCAGTGGTTCAGCAAGGAACGCCGCGAAGAGGCCATCGAGCGCGGCAAGGACCAGCTGACCCGGGCGATGCGCAAACAGAACCTGCCCTTGCAGCGACTCATGACGCATGACGCCCTGTCCACGGTGGCAGAGGAGTTCCACTACGTCGACATTTCCGGCCTGTACGCCGGTGTGGGCGACGGCCATACTTCGGCGCAGTCCGTCATGGAAAAGCTCATGGAGCACCTCGGAGGCCATGAGACGCCCGATGAGGACCTCGACGAAGTCAGTATTCCCTCGCAACTCCAGAAGACCCGGTACTCGGACTCCGGCGTCATAGTCAGGGGCGTCGGGGATGTCTGGGTGAAGCTGGCCCGCTGCTGCACGCCCGTACCGCCCGATCCGATCCTCGGGTTCGTGACCCGGGGCTCGGGAGTGTCGGTACACCGCACGGACTGCACGAATGTCTCGGATCTCCGTGACCAGCCCGATCGCATCGTCGAGGTCGAGTGGGCACCGACCCAATCCAGCGTCTTCCTCGTTGAGATCCAGGTGGAAGCACTGGACCGGAAGTCGTTGCTCTCGGACGTCACCCGCGTGCTGTCCGAAAACCACGTCAACATCCTCGCAGCCTCGGTGCACACGTCCAGCGACCGGGTTGCCATCTCCCGCTTCGCTTTCGAAATGGGCGACCCGAAGTACCTGCACCATGTACTCAGCGCTGTGCGCCGGATCGACGGCGTCTTCGACGTCTACAGGACCACGGGGAACCGCAGGAGAAGCTGAATCGAAGCATCTCACGCGGCCTCCTTGGGTTGGAATGCTCCGGCCGGCGGCGGGTCAGCGCTCAGAGCCAGCGCGGCGAGCTTGCGCAAGGCAGCCTTTTTGTGAGGCACCCTCGCGGACGCCTCCACCGCGAGGGTGACGAGGCGCAGCCGGACGCCCAGTTCCTCTTGGGACAGCAGCATTCTCAGTGCGGGCAGGGCCCGGTCCGCTTCGACGTGAAGCGCCACATCGACGGCCGTCCGGAGCGGACTGGTCACGAGCAGGCCGCCGATGCTGACCACGTCCAGTTGGCCCAAGCGGACTTCATGCAGGATGCAGCCACGGGCCGAACGCACGCTCGATATACGGTGTTTGGCATCCACCAGGAGCGAAAGTTTTTCGGGAGCATCCGCGCAACCGTAGATCCAGGCTGCCGTCATGCGGCCTGCAATGACCTTCCTGCGAATACGGTCCGGAACCACCAGGGCGGCCGCGCGGGCGCGAAGCCTCGGCGTGACGACCAGGCCGGGAGGCGTGAAGCTCTTCTCGTAGAGCGGGGTCAGCACACCGTCCGCGGCCATCGATTGCAGCTCGGCCCACGTGAACAGGGGGCTAGGGGCGTACAGTTCCTGGGCAGGGACGACCTGGTGCTGCGAGGGCGGTATTCTCGGGGCCATCCAGCAATCATTGCGTGGCCGCCGCAACGGGAACAGGCCCCGTCCCGGCTATGTGGATAACCGGGACGGAGCCTGTTCGATCAAGCTGTACTACTAGGCGAGGTCGCTCGCTGAACGCTGGATCTGGTCCAGCCAAGCCTCGCGGGCCTCAAGGGCCTCACGGGCGTTCTTGATGCGGCGCTGGTCTCCGGCCTTTTCAGCCTTTTCCAGGTCTTCCTTGAGGCCGGCGATGGCTGCCTCGAGTTGTGACAGGGCGCTGTTGGTGCGGGCTTTTGTCTCCGGATTGCTCCGGCGCCACTTGTCCTCTTCGGCGTCGCGGACGGCGTCCTCGACCTTGCGCAGGCCGGCTTCGATCCTGCCCATGTCGGCGCGGGGGACCTTTCCGGCTTCTTCCCAGCGGTCACGGATGGACTGCAAGGCCTTCTTGGCAGCGTTGAGGTCCGTGATCGGCAGCAGGGCCTGGGCCTCGACGATGAGCTCTTCCTTGACGGAAAGGTTGGCAGTGTATTGCTGGTCGATCTCGTCGTTGGCCGCCTGGCGGTTGCTGAAGAAGACGTCCTGGGCTGCGCGGAAACGGAGCCAGAGGGCGTCATCGTCTTTGCGGCTTGCACGGGGAGTTGCCTTCCACTGATCCATGAGGCGGCGGTATTCGCCGGCCGCGAAACCCCAGTCCGTGGAGCTGGAGAGTGCTTCTGCCTCGACGATCAGCTGTTCCTTGGCGACCTTCGCGGCCGAGTTGGTGCTGTCCAACTGGGAGAAGTAGGCGCGGCGGTGGCGGTCGAAGACGGTACGCGCCGAGCGGAACCGCTTCCACAGGGCGTCCTCGTTGCTTCGGCCAAGCCGGATGCCGTTCTTCTGGGCCGTCTTCCAGCTCTCGAAGAGTTCGTTCATGCGGGCGCTCGACGTCTTCCACTGCACCTGGGACGGATCCTGGGACGCGATGGATTCGGCCTCGGCAACGATCGCCTCGCGTGCCGCGAGTTCCGCGGAGCGGGCGGCGTCGTGCGCGGCCTTCTCTGACTTCTCCAACTCGGAAATCTGTCCGGCCAGGGCATCGAGACGGGCTTCCGCAGTGCGAATGTCGCCCACCATGTTCCGCTCGGCAAGCTGCTCGCGCAGGTGCTCGACCGTCTTCTGCATGTCGGTTGCGGGGGCCTTGGACTCCACGCGGTGTTCCATCAAAACGATCTGCGCCACGACGTCGTCGTACTTCCGGGCGAAGTATCCCAGCGCCTCGTCGGTGCTCACTCCCGGGTACTGTCCCACCGGCTGCTCTTCGCCGTCGATGGTCAGGAAGACGTGGCCATCACCCTCGGCTCGCCCCCACTTTGCGGCTTCCGCGAGGGACACAGCCGTAGGCTGGGCCGCCGGCGCGGCCGGAATCACGCTGGGCGAGGCTTTCGGGCGGGCAGCAAATGCCGCCGGAGAAGGCGCATGCGAGGGGGCAGGACGCGGTGCCGGAGAAGCAGGCTTCGGCGCGGACTCGGCCGCGTCGTCTGCCGGGGCAGCTGATTCGACGCCGGTTTGCCCGGCCGCCGGCGCCTGAGTCTCTTCTTCGTTGGCCACTACTGCAGTTTCGTCGGATTTCTGACTGTCTGTCACCGCTAAAAGTCTTTCGCTTGGAGGGATTACTAAGGTAATGCGCCGTGGACCGTGGCCCGGGCTGGTTACTTCAGAGAAAACGAGTCTATCGTGACAGGTGCCACAGGGGCGCCGTCGGTGGCGCTGCTGCCCGGATTAATACCTGCCTGGGCAATCTTCGTCACGACATCCATGCCGCTCGTCACCTTGCCCACCACCGTGTACCCGCCGGCAGAATCCGGGGGAATGACCGTGTCCTTGTACACGATGAAGAACTGGTGCCCGTTGCCGTAGGCGTTATCGCCCGTCCTGGCGACGGCGATGGTTCCCGCCGGGTAGGTGTTGTTGGCGGGGGTGTTCTCCAGCGGTCCCCAGTGGAAGTTGGGGTCATCGGTGGTGTCCGCGCCCTTGGCTCCGCACTGCAGCACCGCGAAGTTGTCAGCGGTGGTCAGTCGAGGGCACTTGAGCCCGCTGTAGTAGCTCGCATCAGTCAGCGATTTGAACACGGCCGCGGCCTGGGGAGCCGTCGTACCATCCAGTTCGACGCCGACGGCGCCTCCGTTGAGGCTGAGCTGGCCGACGAAAGTCTTCCCTGCAGCGGTGTCCGGTTTGGGAATGCCGGCACTATTCGAGCCTGTCGCGGCGGCGGAAGCGGATGGGCTCGCAGAGGCTGGGGCCGACGGCGAACTGAGTCCGGCCTGCGCCGCGGCGAACTCCGACTCGCTCGGGTTCGAGTTGAACACCGTGAGTTGGAGCACGACGGCGGCAATCAAGGCGGCGGCACCCACGCCGACGGCGATCACGTTGTCCCTGCGGCGGCGCTTGCCCTGTGCACGCCGAAGCTCGCGCTTGGCTTCCATCTGCCTGATGCGCCGTTTGGCTTCACGGTTGTCCCGCGGCCTTGTAGACAAAGGTCCTCCTGGTTGTCTGGACAAGCTTCCATCGCAAGCAAGCCAGACCGTGGTGCCCGCATTAGATGTGCAGGCGCCGAAAGCATAAACTGGCTGCCGCACATAGTTTATGCATGACTGGCTGGACGCCCGCCCAAGCTAAGCCGAATCGGCCGTGGTTCGTGGCGGCGGTCCGGCCCGCGCAATCGTTGAGGAGAAAATTCCACCATGGCTCGTACCGCCTCCCTGTCCGGATTCCCCGAGTGGCTTCCCCAGGAGCGGTTGGTGGAACTGCATGTGCTGGACACGTTGCGCAAGACGTTCGAACTCCATGGCTTCTCTTCCATCGAGACCCGCGCTGTGGAAACGGTGGGACAGCTCCTCCGCAAGGGCGAGATCGACAAAGAGGTGTACGGCCTCAGTCGCCTGCAGGAAGACGAAGACGCCGCCGGCGAGGGCGGAAAGTCCGACAAGGCAGATCCCCATGCCCTGGCCCTCCACTTCGACCTCACGGTGCCGTTTGCCCGCTACGTCGTCGAGAACGCCGGCTACCTTGCCTTCCCGTTCCGCCGCTACCAGATCCAGAAGGTATGGCGGGGAGAACGTCCCCAGGAAGGCCGCGCCCGCGAGTTCACGCAGGCGGACATCGACGTGGTGGGCGACGGCGAGTTGCCGTTCCGCTACGACGTCGAGATTGCCCTCGTGATTGCGGAAGCGCTGAGCGCCCTCCCCATCCCGGACTTCCGTTTGCGCATCAACAACCGCAAGCTGGCGGAGGGCTTCTACCGCGGCATCGGCCTCATGGACACTGCCGGCGTCCTTCGCAGCATCGACAAGCTTGAGAAGATCGGCGAAGCGAAAGTTGCCGAATTGCTCAGGGATGAGCTTGGCGCCACGGATGAGCAGGCGGCACTCGCGCTGAAGCTTGCAGGCATCCGCACCGAGGACACGTCCTTCGTGGGCCAGGTCCGGGCGCTTGGCGTCTCGGACGAGCTCCTTGAAGAGGGCCTCAGTGAGCTGGAACAAGTCATCGAGGCCGCCGTGCAGCGTGCCCCCGGGAAGGTTGTTGCCGACCTCAGCATCGCCCGGGGCCTCGACTACTACACCGGCACCGTCGTCGAGACCGTCCTGGTGGGTCACGAGCAGCTCGGTTCCATTTGCTCCGGAGGCCGCTACGACGCCCTTGCCAGCAAGGGCAACCGCAAGTTTCCCGGCGTCGGCCTCTCGATCGGGGTGACCCGCCTCGTCTCCCGCATCCTCAGCCAGGACTTCGCGACGGCGTCGCGCTCGGTGCCCACGGCCGTGCTCGTGGCCTTGAACAACGACGACAGCTGGTCTGCCGCCCAGGACGTCGCGGCGCAGCTGCGCGGACGGGGGATCGCAACCGAAGTTGCGGCGAAGGCAGAGAAGTTCGGCAAGCAGATCAAATTCGCCGATCGACGCGGCATTCCCTTCGTCTGGTTCACCGACGACGACGGCAAGCACCAAGTGAAGGACATCCGCAGCGGTGAGCAGGTCGACGCGGATCCGGCCAGCTGGGAGCCGTCGCCCGAGGATCTCCACGTCCGCATCACCACGCGCTAGGCACGCACCGGCGCCCCAAGGGCGTCAACCCGGCCAACGTCGCCGGGAACCGGCCTGGCCTGGTGGGGCCGTGCATCATCCGTACGGGTAAACTCGAACGGGATCGTTTTGTCATGATCCTGTAAATCATGTTGAAAGGAATGCTGTGCTGCGCACACATGACCTCGGATCCTTGCGTTCCGAGCACATTGGACAGACCGTCACCCTGGCAGGCTGGGTAGGCCGCCGCCGAGATCACGGTGGCGTGGCCTTCGTCGATCTGCGTGATGCGTCCGGTGTCGCCCAGGTGGTTGTCCGCGAGGAAGAGGTCTTCCACGGCCTGCGCAATGAATACGTGCTGCAGATCGTGGGCACCGTGAGCAAGCGTCCCGAGGGCAACGAGAACCCGGCCCTCGCCACGGGTGAGATCGAGGTCATCGCCGAGAAGGTCGTGATTCTCAACACTTCGGATCCCCTTCCGTTCCAGATTGACGAGCACGTTGAGGTCGGCGAGGAAGCACGGCTCAAGCACCGCTACCTCGACCTGCGCCGCCCCGGCCCCGCTCACAACCTGCGGCTGCGCTCCGAAGCGAACCGCGTGGCCCGCGAACTCCTTCACCAGCAGGGTTACGTGGAGATCGAAACTCCCACGTTGACGCGTTCGACGCCGGAAGGCGCCCGCGACTTCGTTGTTCCGGCGCGTCTGGCACCGGGTTCCTGGTACGCGCTTCCGCAGTCGCCGCAGCTTTTCAAGCAGCTGCTCCAGGTTGGTGGTTTCGAAAAGTACTACCAGATCGCCCGTTGCTACCGCGACGAGGACTTCCGTGCGGACCGCCAGCCGGAATTCACGCAGCTCGACATCGAGGCCAGCTTCGTTGACCAGGACGACATCATCGAGCTTGGCGAACGAATCGTCAAGGCACTGTGGCAGCTGATCGACGTCGAAATCCCGACGCCGATCCGCCGCATGACCTACCACGAGGCCATGGCCAAGTACGGCTCCGACAAGCCGGACCTGCGCTTCGGCCTGGAACTCACCGAGTTGACGGAGTTCTTCAAGGACACGAATTTCGGTGTCTTCAAGGCACCGTACGTCGGCGCCGTCGTCATGCCCGGCGGAGCCTCGCAGGCCCGCCGCGCGCTGGACGCCTGGCAGGAATGGGCCAAGCAGCGCGGGGCCAAGGGCCTCGCGTACGTGCTGTTCAAGGAAGATGGCGAACTCACGGGTCCCGTTGCCAAGAACCTCACGGACACCGAGCGGGCCGGCCTGGCTGACGCTGTGGGTGCCAAGCCCGGCGACTGCATCTTCTTCGCCGCTGGCGAGAAGTCCCCGTCCCGCGCTCTGCTGGGAGCTGCCCGCGTGGAGATCGGCCACCGCACCGGCCTGATCGATCCCAAGGACTGGGCCTTCGTCTGGATCGTCGACGCGCCGATGTTCGAACCTGCAGCCGCAGCAGTCGCCTCGGGTGACGTCGCGGTGGGTGGCGGACAGTGGACGGCCCTGCATCACGCCTTCACCTCCCCGAAGCCCGAGTTCCTGGACTCCTTCGACAAGGACCCGGAAGCGGCCCTGTCCTACGCCTACGACATCGTGTGCAACGGCAATGAAATCGGCGGCGGGTCCATCCGTATCCACGAGAGCGACGTGCAGGAGCGCGTTTTCGAGCTCATGGGCCTGGACAAGGAAGACGCGCAGACCAAGTTCGGCTTCCTGCTGGAGGGCTTCAAGTACGGCGCACCTCCGCACGGCGGCATGGCCTTCGGCTGGGACCGCGTGGTGGCCCTGCTGGCCGGCGTCGACTCGATCCGCGACGTCATCGCGTTCCCGAAGTCCGGCGGTGGCTACGACCCCCTGACCGCTGCTCCCGCGCCCATCACGGCGCAGCAGCGCAAGGAAGCCGGAGTTGACTTCAAGCCTGAAGCCAAGGCCCAGGCAGCGCCGGCAGCCAAGCCGGAGTAGCAGGACACCGCAGAAGTAGCCCGGAGGCCCCCGCATATCGCGGGGGCCTCCGGCGTACCATGACGGCGATTGATTTCGAGGAGGACGCGTGGCGCAGGATATGAGCCTGGTATTGGTCGAAGCGCTGATGGACCAGGCTTGGCCGGCCCTGGATCGTGAGGACACCGGGGGATGGGTCATGCGTGCGGCCGGTGGCGTCACCCAGCGGGCCAACTCGGTCTGGCCGAGGGAAGAGGCCGATGACCACGAGTCTGCAGTACGGGCCGCCTCGCAGTGGTATCGCTCCCGGCGCCTGCCGCTGATCTTCCAGGTCTTCGACGACGAGCGGAGCGCGGGCCTCAACGCTGTGCTCGATGCGCAGCGATTCACCCGGCAATCCGAGACCCTCATCCTGGTCCGCGCGGCTGACACACCTCCCGGCGCTCCCCGCGGTGACCTGCCGAACGACGTCGAGATCTCCGAGGAGCCGTCCGAAGAGTGGCTGCGGCTGTGGTGGTCCGTCGACGGGCGCGGCGGCGACGCCGAGCTGGAGATCGCCCGGAAGATCCTCGTGTCTTGCCCCTCGGTCTACGCCCTCGTGACGGACGACGACGGCGTCCCGGCCGCCGTCGGACGCCTTGCCTTGGTGGACGGCAGGGGAGGCATCTACTGCATGGCAACCGCGGCCGGACACCGTCGGCGGGGCTTCGGGCGCCAAGTGCTTGACGCCCTTCTGACGGCTGGCGGTCACCGAGGCGTGTCAGGGTTCTGGCTGCTCGCGATGGCCCCGAATACCGCTGCCCAGGCTCTGTACGAGGGCGCCGGATTCACGGAGCGCGGCAGGTATCTCTACCGGCAGGCGCGCCCGCAACGGGCGTTGTCGGGCTGCTAGTGGCGCTGCGGTCCGCTACGGCGGATCAGTGACCTGTATCCGCACCGCGCACGCATCCGCCGCGGCACGGCGCAGCACTGTCGCATTGGGATCGGCGACCGCCAGGAACGCGAGCCTTGTCCGCGATGCGTATTCTTTCAACGCCGCTTCCGCCAGGACTGCCGCGGACAGCGCGGCGTCTCCGCCCAGGACCAGGTATTCGATACTGTGTCCGGCGAACACGCCGGCGGCATATCCGGCCACGGCCTCCGTGAGCGCGTTGGCTTGGTTCTCGCGCCGCCGGGCAAAGCGTTGCTGTGAGGATCCGCCTGCCGCGGAGCGTGACTGCACGTAACGGGACCCCGACTTGGACGCAGACACTGTGCCGCCGCTCACGACGCCCACCGCGTAGCCGCCGCGGCGCACCAGGACGATACCGAGCCGCCGTTCCTGTGAAGCAAGCGACGCCAGGCGCTCAACCGTGGTGGTTCCCTTGCCGGGCCTGCCATCGACAGGCCAGGGAGCCTTCAATAGCGCGGTGGCGCCGTCAGCCGCCCGCAGAAGGGTACCGCCGTCGTCGGGTTCTTCCGCAACGGCGCCATGGCTCGCGGCGAAGCGCTCCACCCAGCCGGTCACGCGCGGACCGGGGATGAAAGCGGTGCGTCCCGCCCCTGGCTGCTGCTTTTCGTTGGGGCCGGATGGCCGGGTCTCCACGTCGATGTCTCCTTAGCTGGAATCATGAGTAGCCTATCCATGTGGAAGATCTCTTTGGTGCCGGCGCGGACAACGACGACGACCCCGGCAGCCAGGCGGCGGATCCGGACAGTTCCAGAACAGGACGTCCATCGTCGCCGCGGAGCCCTTTGGCTGTCCGTATGAGGCCCCGGACGCTTGACGACGTTGTGGGCCAGCAGCACTTGCTGGGCAAAGGTTCCCCCTTGCGTCAGCTTGCCGCGGGGGCCGACGCAGCCGGTCCTGCCGGTCCGAGCTCGGTCATTTTGTGGGGACCCCCGGGCACGGGGAAGACAACTCTGGCACACGTCATCGCCCGCGGACCGGGCCGGAAGTTCGTCGAATTGTCCGCCATTACCGCGGGCGTCAAAGATGTCCGGCTGGTCATGGAAAACGCTTTGACTGCCCGGGATCTCTACCGGACCACCACCGTGCTCTTCCTGGACGAGATCCACCGCTTCAACAAAGCCCAGCAGGACGCACTGCTTCCGGGCGTCGAGAACCGGTGGGTGGTCCTGGTCGCCGCCACTACCGAAAACCCTTCGTTCTCGGTAGTCTCCCCGCTGCTCTCGCGATCACTCCTGCTCACCCTCAAACCGCTCACTGACAGCGACATCGAGGCGCTCCTGCAACGGGCCGTCGCTGATGCACGCGGCTTGGCCGGCGGAGTGGAGCTCACTCCGGAAGCCCTTGAGCATCTGGTCCGCTTGTCCGGGGGAGATGCCCGCCGCGCGCTCACCGCCCTTGAGGCCGCTGCCGGCGTCGCCTACGGAGACCGGAACACCCCCGACGGCGGCGACGCTTCCGAAGAGCCCGGGCTGGCCGGCGACGGCGCCCCGGAGGCTCCGGTCGTCGTCGAACTCCGCCACACGGAGCGGGCACTGGACGTGGCCGCGGTCCGGTATGACCGCGCCGGCGACCAGCACTACGACGTCGCCAGCGCGTTCATCAAGTCGATCCGCGGTTCAGACGTCGACGCGGCCCTCCACTACCTGGCCCGCATGCTCGAAGCCGGCGAGGATCCGCGCTTCGTGGCCCGCCGGATCGTCATTTCGGCTGCCGAGGATATCGGCATGGCAGATCCCACGGCGCTGCAGACCGCAGTCGCGGCAGCCCAGGCAGTGCAGTTGATCGGCATGCCCGAGGGGCGGATCATCCTTGCCGAAGCCGTGGTGCACCTGGCGACGGCGCCCAAGTCGAATGCCGCGTATATGGGCATCAACAAGGCCATCGCCGATGTGCGTGCGGGGATGGGGAACGGGATCCCGGCGCACTTGCGGGATGCGCATTACCAAGGGGCGAAGGGCCTGGGCCACGGCCAGGGCTACAAGTACGCCCACGATGCCCCGCACGGCGTAGCCACCCAGCAGTACGCGCCGGATGACCTGGTCGGCAAGGACTATTACGAACCCACGGCAAACGGTGCGGAACGGGATATTGCTCCCAGGCTCGAGCGGCTGCGCCGGATCATCCGCGGTAAGTAGGCGTCATGGTAGGCTAGATGCTTGTCTGGCAAGGCTCGGGCGCACAATCCATCAAAACCAAGGTTTTGGTGTTGTGCCCTGCGCCCCGTAGCAAAAGGCAGCGGTTGGCCGATGCTCTCCCTCATGGAGGCCAGTAACACTGACACACCGCAGATATTGGAAGGACACAAGTGGCTAACAACACTCGTGCTCGCCGTACCGCACGCCTTTCGCGTGCACTCGGCATCGCTCTGACTCCCAAGGCCGCCAAGTACATGGAGCGCCGTCCGTACGGCCCCGGTGAGCATGGCCGTGCCCGCAAGAAGCAGGACTCCGACTACGCCGTACGTCTGCGCGAAAAGCAGCGTCTGCGCGCCCAGTACGGCATCCGCGAAGCCCAGATGACCCGTGCCTTCGAAGAAGCACGTCGCACCAAGGGCCTGACCGGTGAAAACCTGATCGAACTGCTCGAAATGCGTCTCGACGCCCTCGTGCTGCGTGCCGGCTTTGCCCGCACCATCGCCCAGGCCCGCCAGCTGGTTGTGCACCGCCACATCCTCGTTGACGGCATCCGCGTGGACCGCCCGTCGTTCCGCGTTGCTGAAGGCCAGCTCATCCACGTTCACAGCCGCAGCGAAGTCATGGCTCCGTTCCAGGTTGCAGCTGCCGGTGCACACGTGCTGAACTCCGTTCCGGCTTACCTGGACGTCAAGATCGACGCCCTGCAGGCACGCCTGGTTCGTCGCCCGAAGCGCTCTGAGGTCCCCGTGACCTGCGAAGAGCAGCTCGTGGTCGAATTCTACGCTCGCTGATTTCCAGCAAGCACCTACAAAGAAGCCCGTGGCACGCGCCGCGGGCTTTTTTGTATGTAAGGTACTTGGGGAAGCCACGCCGGGGGTACCCGTGTCGATCGAGATCGAGCACCAACGGCAACGCAACAAATGCTAGGAGATGAGTGTCCATGACTGGTGGCGATATTGCAGGCCTGATCGCGGCCGGAGTTTTCGCGCTCCTTGTGGTGCTGTTGGCCGTGCCGATCCTCAAACTCGGGCGCGTCTTCGATGAAGTCCGCACCTCCATCCGCTCCTTGAGCGACGGAGCAACGCCCTTGATGGACGAAGTCACGGCAACGGTGTCCACCACCAACCAGCAGCTGAAGAGGGTGGACGGGATCACTTCAAACGTTTCCGATGCCTCCGCCAACATCTCTGCTTTGTCCTCGCTGGTGGCCGCAACAGTCGGTTCGCCGCTCATCAAGGTGGCAGCTTTCAGCTATGGAGTGCGCTCGGCTTTTGCCGCCCGCCGCAAGCCGAGCAGTGGCCGCCGCAGCCGCTGAATCCGTTCGTAAGTCAGGAACACTGTGAAAAGAATTGTCTGGATGGGGATCGGCGTGGCAATCGGGGTCATCGCCTTCCGCAAGATCACCCAAGCACAGGCCAGTATTGGTCCCGACGGCCTGAACCGCGCGGTAGCGCGACTGGCTGACGGCGTCTACGACTTCGCCGATGCCGTGCGCGCCGGAATGAATGAACGCGAAGTCGACCTCCGTGCCGCGCTCGGCATCGCGGAGTCCGACGCAGGGAGCCGTTAAGCAGCCGCCAGGCACCGCGGTTCGCCCAAGCGGCCGTCAACAGGGCAGAATTAGAAGCTGCGGCGATGGCACATGCCAAAACCGCGCACAAACTCATGTGCAGTGAATTGAGAAGGGTAAGTAATCAGCTAATGAAGTCGCAGGAGATCACCAAACGCTGGGTGGACTTTTTTGTCAGCAAGGGCCATACCGCCGTTCCCTCAGCGTCGCTCGTATCCAGCGACCCTTCCCTTCTCTTCACTGTGGCCGGCATGGTTCCGTTCATTCCTTACCTGACCGCCCGCGAGGAACCGCCCTTCAACCGCGCCACGAGCGTGCAGAAGTGCATCCGCACCGGCGACATCGAGGAAGTCGGCAAGACCGCACGCCACGGGACGTTCTTCCAGATGTGCGGAAACTTCTCCTTCGGGGACTACTTCAAGGAAGACGCCATCAAGTTTGCCTTCGAACTGCTCACGAAGAGCGTCGACGACGGCGGCTATGGTCTCGATGTTGAGCGCCTGTGGGTGACGGTCTACGAGGAAGACGACGAAGCCCAGGATTTGTGGCTCAAGAACACGGGAATCCCCGCCTCGCGCATCCAGCGGATGGGAAAGGCGGACAACTACTGGTCCACCGGGCAGCCTGGTCCTGCCGGTCCGTGCTCGGAAATCTACTACGACCGCGGCCCGGCCTATGGCGCCGAAGGCGGTCCCATCGCGGACGAAAACCGCTATGTCGAAATCTGGAACCTCGTGTTCATGCAGTACCAGATCGAAAACGTCCGCTCGAAGGTGGACTTCGACATCGTTGGCGAGCTGCCCAAGAAGAACATTGACACCGGCCTCGGCATGGAGCGCCTCGCGATGATCCTGCAGGGTGTTGAAAACATGTACGAAACGGACCAGGTCCGTCCCGTCATCGACAGGGCCGCGGCCCTGTCCGGCAAGGAGTACACCTCCGCCGAGTCTCCCGACGACCCTCATCACACGGACGACGTGCGAATGCGCGTTGTTGGCGATCACATCCGTTCGGCGCTCATGTTGATCTCCGACGGCGTGTCCCCGTCCAACGAGGGCCGCGGCTACGTCCTGCGCCGGCTGATCCGCCGTGCCGTCCGTGCCATGCGCCTCCTCGGCGTCGAAGAGGCTTGCCTCCCGCAGTTGCTGCCGGCTTCCCGCGACGCCATGAAGGGCGTCTACCCCGTGGTGGAGACCGACTTCGATCGCATCAGCCGCATTGCCTATGCCGAAGAAAAGGCCTTCCTGCGCACCATCGCCTCCGGCACTGCCCGCCTCGAGGAAGCCGTGGTGCTCTCCAAGGCTGCCGGAAAGCCCTTGTCCGGCGAGGATGCCTTCGCGCTGCACGACACCTACGGGTTCCCGATCGATCTCACCCTCGAAATGGCCGAGGAAGCCGGCTTGAAGGTTGACGAAGCCGAATTCCGCAGCCTCATGCTCGAACAGCGCCAGCGTGCGCAGGCAGATGCAAAGTCCAAGAAGGGCGGACACGCCGATGTCTCAGCCTTCCAGGAGCTCCTGGCCGAAGGCGAGACCGTCTTCACCGGTTACACCGAGCTGGAAGGCGAGGCCCGCGTCCGCGGGATCGTCAGCTCCGGCCGGCGTGTTGCCCACGCTTCGACGGGCGACGAAATCGAGCTCGTGCTGAACGAGACGCCGTTTTACGCGGAGGCCGGCGGCCAGTCGGCCGACAAGGGCCTCATCACCGGTGACGGTTTCGTCGTCGAGGTCCTCGACGTCCAGCGCCCCGTGAAGGGCCTGAGCGTCCACAAGGCGATCGTCCGCGAAGGCGAGATCGCCTCGGACGCCTTGGTGCGCGCCGCCGTCGACCGCGAACGCCGCCACGCCGCAGAGCAGGCACACACGGGTACGCACATCGTGCACGCCGCCTTGCACCAGATCCTCGGCCCGGAGGCCACCCAGCGCGGCTCCTTCAACAAGGCCGGTTACCTGCGCTTCGACTTCGCCTGGGGCGAGGGGCTGAGCGCCGCCACGCGGTCCGAGATCGAAGAGGTCTCGAACATCGCGATCCGCAACAACTTCCGGGTGGACACCAAGATCATGGGCCTCGCTGAAGCGAAGGCCCTCGGCGCCATGGCCCTCTTCGGCGAGAACTACGGCAGCGAAGTCCGTGTTGTGGAGATCGACGGCGCGTGGTCCCGTGAACTCTGCGGTGGCACCCACGTGGCCAACACCTCCCTCATCGGCAGCCTGTCGCTGCTCGGCGAACAGTCCGTCGGTTCGGGAAACCGCCGCGTGGAAGCCTTCGTTGGCCTGGACGCCTTCCGGCACCTCGCAGCCGAGCGCGCGCTCGTCACTGAGCTCACGGAGATGCTCAAGGTCCCATCGGGCCAGTTGGCCGACCGCATCTCCAGCACCTTGGCCAAGCTCAAGGCAACCGAGAAAGAACTCGACCGCCTCCGCAAAGAGCAGCTGACTGCAGCCGCCGGGAACCTCGTCGCCACGGCCCGGGATGCCGCAGGCGTCAGGGTAGTGGCACACGACGCCGGCCAGGTCGGGGGAGCGGACGACCTTCGCAGCCTCGCCATGGACCTGCGCAACCGGCTCGGCTCCGACGCCTCCACGGTTGCCGTGGCCGGTGTCAGCAACGACCGTCCCGTCATTATCGTGGCCACCAACGAGGCTGCGCGCGAAGCCGGCGTCAAGGCAGGTGCCCTGGTCCGCGTGGCCGCGGGAATCCTCGGCGGGGGCGGCGGTGGCAAGGACGATGTCGCCCAAGGCGGCGGAACCGACGCCGCTAAGATCGCACCGGCCCTTGCGGCCGTTGTGGACGCGATAACCAAGCGCTGATCTTGGAGGCCATTGCGCGCAACGACGACTACCCCCGGGGCATCAAACTGGGGGTGGACGTCGGCACCGTCCGTGTGGGAGTCGCCATCTGCGACCCGGACGGAATCCTGGCGACGCCGTTCAAGACGGTGAGCCGGGACGCCAAGAAGAATTCCGACATCGGGGTCATTGTCCGGCAGGTAGCGGAGCTCGGCGTCGTCCAGGTCTTCGTCGGGTTGCCGCGCACCATGAAGGGCGAGGAACACGCGTCCGCCGTCATGGCGAGCGACTACGCGGAGTTGCTCGCAGCCCACTTGCAGCGCCGTGGGCTCGACGTCCCGGTCAACATGGTGGACGAGCGGCTCAGCACCGTGACGGCCCACCGCAATCTCCATGAAGCTGGCATGAGCAGCAAAGATCATCGTAAAGTGGTGGATCAGGTTGCCGCTGCCGGAATTCTGCAGCACGCGATCGACATGCAAAAAGCCAGAGGTGCGGATGTGGGCAGGCGCGTGCAGGCGCCGATGCCACCCCAACACATTGACGGTGCCAGTGCGCCGCTTCCGGCCTCCGGCATTGATCCACACTCTCCAACGAGGGGAAGACAACTGTGAGCCCGGTCAACAACGACCCCTCCAACGACGCAGCAGAAGACCGTACCCGGCCTCTGACTCGTCGTGAAATCCGTGCCAGGGAACGCTTCCTGGAGACGCAGAACCAGGAGGTTCTGCCACCACCAGTGCCTGTCCACTTTGAGCCTGCCGAGGTTCCGAAGCCGCAGCCTGCATATGTCCCGGACTACGGGCCGGCGGCCCCTGAAGCGACCACCCATGCCGCTGGCCTCCACGACCACGGTGTTCCCAACCAAGGCGCTGCTTCCGAAAGCGCGGCTGCGCACGGCGAACCGGTTCAAGCGGACGAGGACGTTCAGCAGCACGATGCTTCGGATGCAGGCTTCCTGCAGCACGAAGACCCTGCGCAGCACGAAGACCCTGCGCAGCACGAAGACCCAGCGCAGCACGAAGACCCAGCGCAGCCGTTCGACGCTGCCCACTACGACATGGTGCACCCTGACGCCATGGAGCACGACGACGCTGCCGGCTACGATGTCGCGCACGCTGACGAGTTCCACGAGCTGCCTGCCCATGAAGAGGGTCTTGAGCACCACGATCCCGAGTTGGCTTACGAGGTCCACGATGCGTACCCTGCCCATGACCTCATGGCGGCTGCGACTCCTGTGCCGAAGGCCCGCTCGAAGAAGGTCCGCAGGCGCCGCCGCCTTGTTGCTCTCCTGCTCACGCTCACGGTCTTCGTCACGGCGGTCGCCGTTGGGGCGCAGTTCCTGAAGCCATTGCTCGGGATGGACAAGGTCAGCGACTACCCCGGCCCGGGTACCGGCTCGGTGACCATCACTGTAGCGCCGGGTTCCGGCCCCAAACTGGTCGCCACAAACCTTCAGAGCCAGCACGTCATTGCCGACGCCGATACGTTCGTGGCGGCCTTCACTGCTGCCGGGGGTGAACTCTCACCCGGTGATTTCACCTTCCGGACGGAAATGAAGAACTCCGATGCGGTGAACGTGCTCATCGGCAAGGACACTTCCAAGGTCATGTATTTCGCGCTTAGTGCGGGATTGCGGATCGGTGAATCACTTGACGCGATCTCCAAGGGCTCGGGCATCCCGTTGTCCGACCTGAAGGCGCTCAGCGACTCGCCGGGCCAGTTTGGCCTCCCCGCCCAGGCGAAGAACCTGGAGGGCTTCCTGGCACCGGGGGAGTACCGCTTCCCCCTTGGAACCTCTGCCAAGGACATCCTGCAGAAGCTCGTCACGTCGACAACCGATGAGCTCAAGGCCCAGGGTGTCACGGATCCGGTCAAGCAGTACCAGACCATCACAGTGGCCAGCATCGTGCAGGCTGAAGGCGGCCAAGCCGATTATGGCAACGTGGCAGGCGCCATCTACAACAGGCTCAAACCGGGCAACACCGAGACGAACGGCCTCATCCAGTCGGACGCCACGGTTACCTATGGCCTGGGTACCAAGACCTTCCACCTGACCGATGCCCAGAAGGCCGACAAGAGCAACCCGTACAACACCTACGCCAACGTAGGCCTTCCGGTGGGTCCCATTGGTTCACCCGGCAAGACGGCGATCGATGCCGCCGCCAAGCCGACAGCCAACAACTACCTTTACTGGGTGACCATCAACCTGGACACCAAGGAAACCAAGTTCTCCAGCACTTTGGCGGAACACCTCAAGTACGTTGACCAATACAACGCGTGGTGTGCAGCCAACGCGGGACGGTGCGTGTGAGTAGACGTGCCGCCGTCCTGGGGCACCCTATCGGTCACTCGAAGTCACCGGCGCTCCACCGCGCGGCCTACGCGAAGCTTGGGCTCGACATCGAATACTCGGCGATCGACGTCACCGTTGAGCGGCTCCCGGCCTTCATGGCGGGCCTCCAGGCAGGGGACGACTGGTGCGGTTTGTCGGTCACGATGCCCCTCAAGACCGCCATGGTGGACGAAGTCGACGAGGTCCGGGGGGCGGGGGCGCAATTGGGCGTCATCAACACGGTCGCGTTTGAAGCCACCGGCCAGGGCGTGCGGCGGATCGGTCACAACACGGATGTGGCCGGCATCGTAGACGCCGTCAGGAACGCAGGAGTCACAGAGCAGCCGGATTCCGCGATCCTTGGCGGAGGCGGGACATCCGCGGCGGCCATTGCGGCACTCCGGGAGCTCGGTTCGAAACACGTTGACGTCTTCGTGCGCGACGCCGGACGGGCTGCCGAGGCGAAAGCCGCGGCAGCCGCCGTCGGGCTTTCCATTCACCTCCGGCCGCTGGCTGAAGCTGCCGAAGGCATGGCCGGACTCGACCTGGTGATCTCCACGCTGCCGCCCCGGGCGGCAGACGGGATCGCAACGCAGCTCGAACAGCTTCCCGACGGCGGCAGGCTTCCCGGCGGCGGCAGGCTTCCCGGCGCCGGCAGGCTTCCCGGCGATGACAAGTTTCCCGGCGATGCCTGGGGTGTGCTTCTGGATGTCGCCTACGATCCGTGGCCCAGCCGCATCGCCGAAGCGTGGCATTCCCGGGGTGGGGTAGTGGTTCCGGGGCTGGAGATGTTGCTGTACCAAGCCGTGGAGCAAATCCGCTTGTTTTCCGGAGCCGACGTCACCGCCGATGTCATAGATGTGATGTGTGACTCAGTCGGGCTTCCCCGGCGGGTCTAGTAAGGGCCTTACATGGCAGGATTGGATATATGTTGCGTTGGTTGACTGCCGGTGAATCCCATGGCCCGGCACTGCTCGGAATTGTTGAAGGCGTCCCCGCCGGTGTGGAACTCACCAGCGAGGAAATACGCGACGCCTTGGCGCGTCGCCGGCTCGGCTATGGCCGCGGCGCCCGGATGAAGTTCGAGCAGGACGAAGTGAGCATCCTTGGCGGCGTCAGGCACGGCGTGACGCAGGGGGGCCCCGTCGCGATCCAGATCGGCAACACCGAATGGCCCAAATGGGAGCAGATCATGTCTGCCGACCCCGTGGACCCCGCGATCCTCGCGGACCAGGCCCGCAATGCGCCGTTGACACGGCCGCGTCCCGGCCATGCGGATTTCACGGGCATGCAGAAGTACGGATTCCCCGAGGCCCGGCCTGTCCTGGAACGCGCCAGTGCCCGGGAAACCGCCACCCGCGTTGCCCTGGGTACCGTGGCCTCGCAATTCCTGAAGCAGCTTGGCATCGAGCTGGTGAGCCACACCGTTTCCATCGCGAGCGTGACCGTGCCCGAGGGTCGCCCGCTCCCCGTGCCGTCCGACGTCCTGGCCCTCGATGCCGATCCTTTGCGTTGCTTCGATCGGGAGACCTCCGACGCGATGGTGGCCGAGGTTGACGCGGCACACAAGGAAGGCGAGACCCTCGGCGGTGTCGTCGAAGTCCTGGCCTACGGGCTTCCGCCGGGGCTCGGAAGCTACGTGCACTGGGACCGTCGCCTCGACTCGCGCCTTGCTGCTGCCCTGATGGGTATCCAGGCGATCAAGGGCGTCGAAGTCGGCGATGGCTTCCTGACAGCGGCCCGCCGCGGCTCCGCGGCCCACGATGAAATCGTCAAGGACGAGACCGGCCGGATCGTCCGCAAGACCAACCGTGCCGGTGGCATCGAGGGTGGCATGAGCATCGGCGAGGTCCTGCGTGTGCGCGCCGCCATGAAACCCATCGCCACCGTCCCGCGTGCGTTGAAGACCATCGACGTCAGCACGGGCGAGGCCGCCAAGGCCCACCACCAACGCTCCGACGTCTGTGCCGTTCCCGCGGCGGGTGTCGTTGCCGAGGCCATGGTCGCGCTTGTGCTGGCCGAGGCCGTCGCCGAGAAGTTCGGCGGTGATTCGGTCGCCGAGACCGCCCGGAACCTTCGGGGTTACCTGGACAGCATCCCGGCAACCCTGGACTCGGTTGGCCACTAGTGGCCCGCTGTAGTCCGGGCGCCGCTTACGGGCGCGCGATCGCTTTGGTGGGGCCAATGGCCGTCGGCAAGTCGGTCATCGGCCAGCAGCTCGCCCAACAATTGGGCGTGCCCTTCGTTGACACGGACTCCGTCATCGTCGAGCACCACGGTACGATCGCGGATATTTTCGCCGGCCGTGGAGAACATGCTTTCCGGGAAATCGAGGCCAGGACGGTGGCACGTGCCGTTGAAGCTGCGAACATCGACGGCGCGGTGGTTTCGCTGGGTGGAGGCGCAGTGCTCGATTCCGGCACGCAACAACTGCTGGGCGGCTGCACCGTGATCTACCTTGAGTGCGACGCGGAGACAGTCGCTGAGCGCATTGCCCGCAATACAGGCCGGCCACTCCTGGCCGGCGACGCCATGGCCCGATGGGATGCCCTCTTCGCCGCCCGGCGTCCTGTCTATGAACGCCTTGCAGACATCACCGTCGACGTCCGGTCCGGAACCGTTGCGGAAATCGCCCTCCACGTGGAGGAAAGACTGCGTGAATACGCGGCCTTGAAAGAGGAAGTGCAAAAGTGAGCAACGAAGCAACTGTCATCAAGGTCACTGGCCAGTCCGCCAACGAGAACTACGACGTCGTCGTCGGGCGCGGCCTCTTGGAGACCCTTCCCGCGAAGCTGGGAGAGCGCGTCAGGCGGGTTCTCGTGATCCACCCTCGTGCCTTGCGCCTCACGGGCGATACGGTCCGGGCCGAACTCGAGGCTGCCGGGTTCACCGCCCTCACCGCCGAGATCCCCGATGCCGAAGAAGGCAAGCACATCCAGGTTGCCGCGTTCTGCTGGCAAGTGCTGGGCCAGAACGACTTCACCCGCTCCGACGCGATCGTGGCGGTCGGCGGCGGCGCGGTCACCGACCTCGCCGGATTCGTCGCCGCCACCTGGCTGCGAGGCGTCAAGGTCATCCACATGCCCACGAGCCTTCTCGGCATGGTGGACGCGTCGGTTGGCGGCAAGACCGGCATCAACACGGCTGAAGGCAAGAACCTGGTGGGTTCCTTCCATCCGCCCGCAGCTGTCCTTGCGGACCTGGACACGCTCCAGACGTTGCCCAGGAACGAGTTGGTCTCCGGAATGGCAGAGGTCATCAAGTGCGGCTTCATTGCCGATCCCGCCATCCTGGAACTGGTCGAAAACAAGCCGGAGGAAGTCACCGATCCCGGCTCGGCGGTGCTCCGCGAGCTGATCGAACGCGCCATCGCGGTCAAGGCGAACGTGGTTTCCGAAGACCTCAAGGAATCCGGCCTGCGTGAAATCCTCAATTACGGGCACACGCTCGGCCACGCGATCGAACTCGTGGAACGCTACTCATGGCGCCACGGTGCAGCGGTTTCGGTCGGCATGATGTTCGCTGCCGAACTCGCCCGCAGCGTCGGCCGGCTTTCCGACGTCGACGCCGACAGGCACCGCACCATCCTGGAGGGACTCGGCTTGCCGGTCACCTACCGCCGGGACCGCTGGCAAGGCTTGCTCGACGGCATGCGCCGCGACAAGAAATCCCGCGGAGACCTCCTGCGCTTCGTCGTGCTCGACGGCGTGGCCAAACCCGGAATCCTCGACGTTCCGGACACTTCGTTGCTCTTCGCTGCCTACCAGGAAATCGCATCATGACCACCGAGACCTTCAGCACTATCAGTGACTGGCCCACGGGAGGATTTCCAGGAGTGCGGACCAATCCGGACACGCTCCTGCCGGCCATCGTCAACGAGGAAGTCATGCAGTCGGCACTGGCTGAGTCCAGCGACCCCGCTGACCGCGTCATGGCACTGATGCTCGAAGGCCACCCGGGAGAGGCCGCCGAATTGTTGGCGGAGGCGCGCTACAGCGATCCCGAGTCGTTCAAGTTGCGGATCTTCGAAGCCGAACTGCACCGCGCCACCAACCGCTTCGACCGGGCCGTGGAACTCTTCCGCCGGCTACTGGGCGAAGTCCACGGAACCGCCGAGGAACCGGTCGTCCATCAGTATCTGGGGCGCGCCTATTTTGTGGCCGGCAATCACGTCGCCGCGGCGGAGTCGTTCACCAAGGCCCTGGACCTGCGTGTCGCACTGGCGGCTGACGCTTCCTTGATCTACTCCTCGGCTGTGGCCCTTCAACGCGCCCGGAACGTCCTCGAGCTCGCCTCCTGACAAGGGCGCGGAAGGCGTGACGCATTTTGCCGGTAGAATGGACTTTGGATTTTTGATAAATACGCGCTGGCGGCCGTCAAGGCATGCCTGCTTGGCATAGTCGGGCTGGAAGCCAGAGGCGTAGCTAGAACCAGTGAGAGAAACCAGAGGATACTAGTGGCAACCACAAATGACATCAAGAACGGAACCGTGCTGAAGCTCGAGGGCCAGCTCTGGAACATCATTGAGTTCCAGCACGTCAAGCCGGGCAAGGGCGGCGCGTTCGTGCGCACGAAGATGCGCAACGTCATGTCGGGCAAGGTGGTCGACAAGACCTTCAACGCCGGCCTCAAGATCGAAACCGCCACGGTCGACCGCCGCGACTACCAGTACCTGTACCAGGACGGCGCGGACTTCGTGTTCATGGACACCCAGGACTTCGACCAGATCACGGTCTCCGGTGCCACGGTAGGCGACGCCACCAACTTCATGCTGGAAAACCAGATGGTCAACATCGCCATCCACGAGGGCACTCCGCTTTACATCGAACTGCCCCCGAGCGTCGTCCTCGAGATCACCTACACCGAGCCGGGCCTCCAGGGCGACCGCTCCTCGGCTGGAACCAAGCCGGCTACCCTCGAGACCGGCTACGAGATCCAGGTGCCCCTGTTTGTTGAGAACAACACCAAGGTCAAGGTCGACACCCGCGACGGCAGCTACCTTGGCCGGGTCAGCGACTAGTGAGCGCCCGTGGTAAGGCCCGTAACAGGGCCCTCGAAGTACTGTTCGAGGCGGAGCAGCGTTCCGCCTCCGCTTTCGAGGTCTTGAAGGCCCGCCGGGAAATGACCGACCTCGTCGTCAACCCGTACACGATGGACATCGTGGAAGGCGTGGTTGCCATGCAGCCCACCATCGACGAGTTCCTGCAGACCTACGCCCAGGGCTGGACCTTGGAGCGGATGCCCGCGGTCGACCGCATCATCCTGCGGATCGGCGCGTGGGAGCTCCTCTACAACGACGACGTCCCGGACGGCGTGGCCGTCAGCGAAGCCGTTGCCTTGGCCAAGGTCATGTCCACCGACGAATCTCCTGCGTTTATCAACGGCCTCCTCGGCCGGTTGCAGACGCTGAAGCCGTCACTGCTCGCTTAGGCGGCATTGGAAGATCAGCCCAACTGACTGGCACTTGAGGTCGTTATGAGCCTTCATAACGACATCTGCTGCCAGTCAGTTGGGCTGAACTCAAGAGACCCTGGGCAGCCGGGTATTGCCGCTGTGGTAATTTTGAAGAGCAAATGTTCCTTTTTTAATTCCGTCCAGTGAGGCGGGGAAAGGGGAGACGAGCGATGACTGAAGTCACTGCGCCGGTGCCGTCCCGGGTTGTTCTCAACCACGCGGACATCGACCGTGCGCTCACTCGTATCGCCCACGAGATCCTCGAAGCCAACAAGGGTTCCCAGGATCTGGTTCTTTTGGGCATCCCACGCCGCGGCTATCCGTTGGCCGTGAGGCTGGCTGGCAAAATCGCCGCCGCCGATCCATCCGTGAACGCTTCCGCGATTGTCGGTCAGCTGGACGTCACCATGTTCCGTGACGATCTATCCCACCAGCCCGCGAGGCCCCCGTACCCCACCAAGGTGCCGTTGTCCGGAATCGACAACAAGGTTGTTGTCCTCATCGATGACGTCCTGTACTCGGGCCGCACCATCCGGGCAGCCCTCGACGCGATCATCGACCTCGGCAGGCCGCGCATCGTCCGCCTGGCCGTCCTCGTGGACCGCGGGCACCGCGAACTGCCGATCCGCGCCGACCATGTCGGCAAGAACCTGCCGACGTCCTCCTCGGAAAAGGTCCGGGTCCACCTCGAAGAATTCGATTCCGTGGACGGCCTGCCCATCAATGAAGTAGTGATCGAGGCAGGCGCATGAAGCACCTGCTCTCCACCGAGAACCTGGGCGCTGCGGACGCCATCCGGATCCTTGACACCGCCGAAGAGATGGCGGCCGTAGGGGACCGGGAAGTCAAGAAACTGCCCGCCCTGCGCGGCCGCACCGTGGTCAACCTCTTCTTCGAAGACTCCACCCGCACCCGCATATCCTTCGAGGCCGCGGCCAAGCGGCTCTCCGCCGACGTCATCAACTTCGCTGCCAAGGGTTCCTCGGTGTCGAAAGGCGAGTCCCTCAAGGACACCGCGCAGACCCTCGCGGCCATGGGTGCCGATGCTGTGGTCATCCGCCACTGGGCTTCCGGGGCTCCGCACCGCTTGGCTTCCACCGACTGGATCGACGCAGCCGTCATCAACGCCGGCGACGGCACCCACGAACACCCCACGCAGGCCCTCTTGGACGCGTTCACGATGCGCCGCCACTGGTCCAGGTTGCACAGTTCGTCATCCACGGGCGCGGACCTCACGGGCATGCGCGTCGCCATCGCGGGCGACGTCCTGCACTCCCGCGTCGCCCGCTCCAATGTGTGGCTCCTGCGCACCCTCGGCGCGGAAGTGACGCTCGTGGCACCGCCCACGTTGCTGCCGATCGGCGTCGAACACTGGCCTTGCAAGGTCAGTTACAACCTCGATGAGACCCTCGAGGCCGGAGTGGACGCCATGATGATGCTGCGCGTCCAGGGAGAGCGCATGAACGCGTCCTTCTTCCCCTCCACCCGCGAGTATTCGCGACGCTGGGGCTTCGACGATGCCCGCCTGCGTGCCCTCGACGATCTCGGGCTCAAGGACACCATCATCATGCACCCCGGCCCCATGAACCGGGGGCTGGAGATTTCTTCTGCCGCCGCCGATTCGCCGCGCTCCACCGTCCTTGCCCAGGTCCGGAACGGCGTGTCGGTCCGGATGGCCGCACTGTACCTGCTGCTCTCGGGGGATTCCCGTGAAGCCGCCCCCATGCCGGGCACCGCCCGTTCCGATAAGGAGAGCAACTGATGACCGAAACCGCAACAGGGACCTACGTGATCCGCGGTGCGGCCATCCTGGGTGGCGACGCCGAGGACCTGCTGATCCGCGACGGCGTCATCGCCGGGCGCGGCATCGGCCTTTCCGCCGAAGGAGCCACCGTGATCGATGCCGCCGGCCTCGTGGCGCTTCCCGGCATGGTCGACATCCACACCCACTTGCGTGAGCCTGGGCGCGAAGACGCGGAAACCGTCGAAACAGGTACCCGCGCCGCGGCCCTTGGCGGCTACACCGCGGTCCACGCCATGGCCAACAGCAACCCGGTGGCTGACACCGCCGGCGTCGTCGAGCAGGTCCACAGCCTGGGCCGCGCCTCCGGTTGGGTGGATGTGCGTCCGGTCGGCGCGGTCACAGTAGGGCTCGCCGGTGAGCAGCTCGCCGAGCTCGGCGCCATGGCGGACTCCCGCGCCCAGGTCCGCGTCTTCTCCGACGACGGCATTTGCGTCCACGATCCCGTGCTGATGCGCCGCGCCCTGGAGTACGTCAAAGCGTTCGACGGCGTCGTGGCCCAGCACGCCCAGGAACCCCGCCTCACCGCGGGAGCCCAGATGAACGAGGGCACCGTCTCCGCCGTCCTCGGGCTGGCCGGTTGGCCCGCGGTCGCCGAGGAGAGCATCATCGCCCGGGACGTCCTCTTGGCCCAGCACGTGGGCTCCCGCCTCCACGTCTGCCACGTGTCCACCGCCGGCTCAGTGGAGATCGTCCGTTGGGCCAAGGAACGGGGGATCAACGTCACGGCGGAGGTCACGCCCCACCACTTGTTGCTGACTGACGAATTGGTTCGCAGCTACGACCCCGTCTACAAAGTCAACCCGCCCCTGCGCACCGACGCGGATGTCCAGGCGCTCCGTGCCGGGCTCGCGGACGGCACCATCGACGTCGTCGGCACGGACCACGCCCCGCACCCAAGCGAGCACAAGGAGTGCGAGTGGGCCCAGGCGGCAATGGGCATGACGGGACTGGAGACTGCCTTGTCGGTCGTCCAGGAAACCATGATCGAAACCGGGCTCATGACCTGGGCCGACTTCGCCCGCGTCACGTCCACGGTGCCCGCGGCCATCGGACGCGTGGCAGATCAGGGGCGTCCGCTCGAAGCCGGTGAGCCCGCGAACGTCATCCTCGTGGACCCGGCTGCCCGGTGGACAGTGGATCCGCATAAGATGGCCACCATGGGCCGGAACTCACCGTTTGCGGGCAGGGAGCTGCCGGGCGCCGTCGTCGCCACGTTCTTCAAGGGCCACCCGACCGTACTGGACGGCAAGCTCAACACGCCGTACCGCCATGCAGCGGAGCCGGCCGGCGCCGGCAGCAACAACTGATGGACAACAAACTTGCTTCCCTGCTCCTCGTCGTGGTTCTTGCCGCGGCTGCGGCCGGACTCATCGCGATAGGTTGGCGCGGCAGGCTCAAGCGGCAGGCCGGCCTCGGGCAGCTTCCGGACGTGCCGGAGAGGCTCAGCCCGGCCGGCATCGTGGCTGAAGGCCAGTATGTGGCAACGACGACGGCGGGAGACTGGCTCGACCGGGTCGCCGTCCACGGACTTGGCTTCCGCGGCAACGCGGAAGTGAGCGTCCACCCGGAAGGCGTCCTCTTCGACCGGAAGGGGACAGCACCATTGTTCGTTCCGGCGGAGGCCGTGACCGATTGCGGCAGCGCCGACGGCATGGCCGGCAAGTTCGTGGAGAAGGATGGACTCGTGGTCTTGAGCTGGATGCTCGGAGAACACGAACTCGATACCGGATTCAGGACCAGGCGCGCCGCCGACAAGCAACCGCTCCTCGAAGCACTTCAAGAATTGATCTCTGCAGCCCCCCAGGCAGATGCCGATAGTGGAAAGTAACAAAGTGACGGACACCAACGCAGTGACAGGCAATACCAATCCAGCAGAGTCCTCCGCGGCCGTGCTGGTCCTCGAAGACGGCCGCACGTTCCGCGGCCGGAGCTACGGCGCCACCGGTGTGGCCCTGGGCGAGGCGGTCTTCGCCACCGGCATGACCGGATACCAGGAAACCATCACGGATCCCTCCTACGCCCGGCAGCTCGTGGTCCAGACGGCTCCGCACATCGGTAACACCGGCGTGAACAAGGAAGACGCCGAGTCCCGCCGCATCTGGGTGGCCGGCTACGTTGTCCGCGACGCCGCGCGCCGCCCCTCGAACTGGCGTTCGGAGCGCAGCCTCGACGCGGAACTCGTCGAACAGGGCATTGTCGGCATCCAGGCCGTGGACACCCGCGCCATCACCCGGCACTTGCGCGAGCACAAGACCATGCGCGCCGGGATCTTCTCCGGCGAGGCGGCCAAGGCCACCGACAAGGAGCTCCTGGACACCGTCCTGGCCAGCGCGCCCATGGAAGGTGCCCGCCTGGCCGAAGAAGTGAGCATCGACGAGGCATACGTCGTCGAGCCCGCGGACCATGGCTGGGACGGCGAGCCGAAGTTCAGCATCGCCGCGATCGACCTTGGCATCAAGGCGATGACCCCGGTCCGCTTCGCCGAACGCGGCGTACGCGTGCACGTCCTGCCGGCCACCGCAACGCTGGAAGACGTCAAGGCAGTCAACCCTGACGGCTTCTTCATGTCCAACGGCCCCGGCGACCCCGCCACCGCGGACGCCCAGGTGAAGCTGCTCCGCGCCGTGCTGGATGAGAAGATGCCGTACTTCGGAATCTGCTTCGGCAACCAGATCCTGGGCCGGGCCCTTGGATTCGGCACGTACAAGCTCAAGTACGGCCACCGCGGGATCAACCAGCCGGTGATGGACCGCCGCACCGGCAAGGTCGAAATCACGTCCCAGAACCACGGCTTCGCCGTCGACGCTCCCATGGACGGCGCCACCATGGCTCCCGAGGAGCGCTTCGGACGCGTCGAGGTCAGCCACGTGAGCCTCAACGACGACGTCGTCGAAGGACTCGCCTGCCTCGACATCCCGGCCTTCTCGGTCCAATACCACCCCGAAGCCGCAGCCGGGCCGCACGACGCCGCCTACCTCTTCGACCGCTTCATCGATCTGATGGAGAGCACGAAGAACGGCCAGGCCGCCGCGCAGGCCGCCGACACTCAGACATCGAACTCCGCGAAGAACGAGGACACCAAGTAATGCCAAAGCGTACAGATCTCAAGAGCGTCCTCGTTATCGGTTCCGGCCCGATCGTCATCGGCCAGGCGGCCGAATTCGACTACTCCGGCACCCAGGCACTGCGGGTGCTCAAAGAGGAGGGCCTGCGCGTCATCCTCGTGAACTCCAACCCGGCCACCATCATGACGGACCCCGAGTTCGCGGATGCCACGTACGTCGAGCCCATCACTCCCGAGGTGGTCGAAAAGATCATCGCCAAGGAGCGCCCGGACGCCGTCCTGCCTACGCTGGGTGGTCAGACGGCCCTCAACACGGCCATCGCCCTGGACAAGAACGGCGTGCTCGAGAAGTACAACGTCGAACTCATCGGTGCCAACATTGCCGCGATCGAACTCGGCGAGGACCGTGAAAAGTTCAAGGGCGTCGTGGAACGCTGCGGCGCCGAATCGGCCCGCAGCCACATCATCCACACCATGGACGAAGCACTGACTGCGGCGGAAGACCTCGGCTACCCGATGGTTGTCCGACCGTCGTTCACCATGGGCGGCCTGGGCTCGGGCCTGGCGTACAACGAGGACGACCTGCGCCGCATCGTGGGCCAGGGCCTGCAGTACAGCCCCACGTCCGAGGTCCTGCTGGAAGAGAGCATCCTCGGCTGGAAAGAGTACGAGCTGGAAATGATGCGCGACAAGAACGACAACGTCGTTGTTGTCTGCTCCATCGAGAACTTCGATCCGGTGGGTGTCCACACCGGCGACTCGATCACGGTTGCCCCGGCCCTGACCCTGACTGACCGCGAGTACCAGCGGCTGCGCGACATCTCCATCGCCGTCATCCGCGAAGTCGGCGTCGACACCGGTGGCTGCAACATCCAGTTCGCCATCGAACCGGACACGGGGCGCGTCGTCGTCATCGAAATGAACCCGCGTGTTTCGCGTTCCTCGGCGCTGGCCTCCAAGGCCACCGGCTTCGCGATCGCCAAGATCGCCACCAAGCTCTCCCTGGGCTACACGCTGGACGAGATCCCCAACGACATCACGCAGCAAACCCCTGCTTCGTTCGAGCCGACGCTCGACTACGTCGTCGTGAAGGTTCCCCGCTTCGCGTTCGAGAAGTTCCCTGCCGCGGACAACACGCTGACCACCACCATGAAGTCCGTCGGCGAAGCCATGGCGATGGGCCGCAACTTCACCGAGGCTCTGCAGAAGGCCCTCCGCTCGCTTGAGCAGAAGGGTTCGCAGCTGGACTTCAGCCACGTGCCCGAGTGGGAAGTTCCGGAGCTCATCGAGAAGTCCAAGCGCCCGACGACGGACCGCCTCCACCAGGTCCAACGCGCCCTGCTCGGCGGTGCTTCGGTCGAGGACCTCTACGCCGCCACCAAGATCGATCCGTGGTTCCTGGACCAGCTGCAGCTGCTCAACGAAATGTCCCACGATATCCGCAAGGCCGGCGCCCTGACGGAGGACATGCTCCGCAACGCCAAGCGCCACGGTTTCTCGGACGAGCAGATCGGCGCCTTGACGCACAACCCGGAGGCCGTTGTCCGCGGCGTCCGGCAGGCCCTGGGCATCCGCCCGGTCTACAAGACGGTGGACACCTGTGCCGCCGAATTCGCCGCGTACACCCCGTACCACTACTCCTCGTATGACGAGGAGGACGAGGTCGGCCTGCACTCCAAGCCGTCCGTCATCATCCTGGGCTCGGGCCCCAACCGCATCGGCCAGGGCATCGAGTTCGACTACTCGTGCGTCCACGCCTCCATGGCGTTGCGCAAGGCCGGCTACGAGACCGTCATGGTCAACTGCAACCCGGAAACCGTCTCCACGGACTACGACGTCTCCACCCGCCTGTACTTCGAACCGTTGACTCTCGAGGACGTCCTCGAAGTCATCGCGGCCGAGGAGCGCACGGGCGGCGTCATGGGCGTGTTCGTGCAGCTCGGCGGCCAGACCCCGCTCAAGCTCGCACAGCAGCTGGCAGACGCCGGCGTGCCGATCCTTGGCACCTCCCCGGAAGCGATCGACCTCGCCGAACACCGCGGCATGTTCTCCCGCGTGCTCGACCAGGCGGGCCTGATCGCCCCGAAGAACGGCACCGCCGTGTCCTTCGAGGACGCCAAGAAGATCGCCGACGAGATCGGCTACCCGGTCCTCGTCCGCCCGTCCTACGTGCTGGGCGGCCGCGGCATGGAGATCGTCTACGACGAAGCCAACCTCTCGCGCTACATCGCCAACGCCACGGAAATCACCCCGGACCACCCAGTGCTGATCGACCGCTTCCTCGAGGACGCCGTCGAAATCGACGTCGACGCGCTCTTCGACGGCACGGACATGTACCTCGGCGGCATCATGGAGCACATCGAGGAAGCCGGCATCCACTCCGGTGACTCCGCGTGCGTCCTGCCTCCGATCACCCTCGGCAGCAACGTGATCGAGCGCGTCCGCACGGCCACGAGGGCCATCGCTGAAGGCGTAGGCGTCCGTGGGCTCATCAACATCCAGTTCGCGCTGGCCTCCGACGTGCTCTACGTGCTCGAGGCCAACCCGCGCGCTTCCCGCACGGTTCCGTTCGTCTCCAAGGCAACGGGCGTGCAGATGGCCAAGGCTGCGGCCCTGATCGGCACCGGCGTCACCATCAACCAGCTGCGCAGCGCCTACAAGATGCTGCCGGAAACGGGCGACGGTTCAACCCTGCCGCTCGACGCTCCCGTCGCGGTGAAGGAAGCCGTGCTGCCGTTCAGCCGTTTCCGCACGCCGGAAGGCAAGGTAGTGGACTCGCTGCTCGGCCCGGAAATGCGTTCCACCGGTGAGGTCATGGGCATCGACAAGCACTTCGACACCGCATTCGCGAAGAGCCAGGCCGCTGCCAACAACGCGCTGCCCACCGAAGGAAAGATCTTTGTCTCTGTCGCCAACCGCGACAAGCGTTCGGTGATCATGGGCGTCAAGCGCCTGTCCGATCTCGGCTTCGAGATTGTCTCCACGGGCGGCACCGCGGATGTCCTGCGCCGCAACGGCATCCAGGCCACCCCGGTCCGCAAGGTCGCCGAAGGCAGCAGCGCCGAAGGCGAGGGGACCATCGCGGACCTCATCATCGCCGGCGAGATCGACATGGTCTTCAACACGCCTTCCGGGGGCGAAGCCCGCAGCGACGGCTACGAACTCCGTGCAGCCGCTACGTCCATCGGCATCCCCTGCATCACCACGGTTGCGGAGTTCAACGCCGCGGTGCAGGCCATCGAGGCGCTGCGCACTTACGAGTGGTCGGTGACGAGCCTGCAGGAGCACGCCGCTGCGCTGTCAGCTTCCCAGGCCGCGGCAGCCGAGGCCGTCAATGCCTGAGTCCGCCGCAGCCGCGCAGCAGGCTGTTCTTAGCTCGGGACCACAGCCGTTCGGTTCCCGCCTGGCGGCCGCGATGGCCGCCCGTGGCCCCTTGTGCGTCGGCATTGACCCGCACCCGGGGCTCTTGGCGGACTGGGGATTGAACGACGACGTCGCAGGCCTGGAACGCTTTTCGCTCACGGTCGTGGAGGCCGTGGCGACGCTCGCTGCCGCGGTCAAGCCGCAGGTGGCGCTCTATGAGCGCCACGGCTCCGCCGGCATGGCGGTTTTGGAACGGACCCTTGCGGTCGCAGCCGACGCCGGAGTGCTGAGCATCGCCGACGCCAAACGCGGAGACATCGGTTCCACGATGGCTGCCTACGCCGACGCCTGGCTACGGGATGGTTCCGCCTTGGCGGCAGACTCGGTCACGCTGAGCCCGTACCTCGGCTTCGAGTCGCTGCGACCGGCACTCGACCTCGCAGCCGAGTCCGGCCGCGGTGTCTTCGTGCTCGCCCTGACGTCCAACCCCGAGGGCAAGTCCGTGCAGCACGTAGGCGGCTCGGAATCGGTCGCGCGGCGGATCGCCGAGGCCGCGGCCGAGGAAAACCGTCGCTATTCCGGTGCCATGGGGTCCGTCGGTCTGGTGGTCGGTGCCACGATCGGCGGCGCCCTCACGGAACTCGGGCTGGACCTCGACGCCGTCCACGGGCCCATCCTGGCACCCGGACTGGGCGCGCAGGGGGCAACTCCGGCGGATCTGCGTGCCACTTTCGGCGCGGCATACCCGGCGGTCCTGGCGACGTCGAGCCGTGGAATCCTCGCCGCCGGTCCTGCGATTGCCGGACTGCGCTCCGCCACTGAGGCCACGCGCGACGGACTGCTGGAAGGCTGAGCCCGATCTTGGTTGGTCCAATGCATTGCGCTCCGTAGCGACCACGCGATAGCTTCGGGATCAGTCCAAATCCGCAACGCACTCGATGCCGGCCAAAGGGGGATGTGTCAGTGACCTTAAAGGCATTGTCGCCAGAGGAACGTTCCGATGCCTTGGAGAAGGCTGCGAGAGCCCGGGCACGGCGGGCTCTCGCAAAGGAACAGCTCAGGACCGGCGAACTCGGCTTTGCTGGGTTGATCAAGTCGGCACAAACCGACGAGGCAATCGCCCGCATGCGCGTTTCCGAGCTCATCGAGGCTGTTCCCGGCATTGGTCCGGTCCGGGCCGCGGCCATCATGGCGGAAATCGGCATCGCCCCTTCGCGCAGGCTCCGGGGCCTGGGAATTCACCAGTCCCGGTCGCTGATAGATTTTATGGAAGACAAATACAGCGTTTGAACGAATACAGCGTTTAACAAATGCGGCGTATATAGAATCTCCACGAAGGACGATGTGAGCAAGAATCCGGGACTGACTGTCCTCGCAGGCCCCACTGCCGTTGGCAAGGGAACAGTATCCACGTATATCCGGGACAATTACCCCGAAGTCTGGCTGTCGGTTTCAGCCACCACCCGTGCGCCGCGGCCGGGGGAGCAGGATGGTGTCCACTACTACTTCAAGTCCGCCGAAGAATTCGACGCACTCGTTGACGCCGGGCAATTGCTTGAGTGGGCGGTCGTCCATGGTAAAAACCGTTACGGCACGCTGCGCAGCACCGTGGACGCGGCCATCGCCGAAGGCAGGTCCGTGCTGTTGGAGATCGATTTGCAGGGCGCCCGCCAGGTCAAGGCGGCAGTTCCGGACGCCAACTTCGTGTTCCTGGCTCCGCCCAGCTGGGACGAAATGGTGCGCCGCCTGGTAGGGCGCGGCACCGAAACCCCGGAGGAACAGCAGCGGCGGCTGGAAACCGCTAAACTGGAACTTGCCGCTGAACCGGAGTTTGACCACACCGTCATCAATGACGACGTACGCCGGGCAGCGGACGAGCTTGTTTCACTCATGGGGCTTACCCCGCACCAGCGCTAAGCGCTAGCACTTGTCAGCCCGTTAGAATTTGGAGATTTCGTGTCCACGAACCTTGAAGGCATCATCAACCCGCCGATCGATTCGCTGCTTGCTGCTGCCGATTCGAAGTACGGCCTGGTGATTTTCGGCGCCAAGCGCGCGCGCCAGATCAACGCCTACTACGCACAGCTCCACGAGGGCCTCTTCGAGTACGTTGGCCCGCTGGTCGACACGAAGCTGAACGAAAAGTCGCTTTCCATCGCCTTGCGCGAGATCAACGAAGGCCTGCTGGTTTCCACTCCCATCGAGCCCGCAGAGTAAACAGACTGCCTGTTGACGGAGGTCACGTGCGCATAGTCCTCGGAGTCGGGGGAGGGATCGCAGCCTACAAGGTTGCATCGCTCCTCCGGCTTTTTACTGAAGCCGGACACAACGTGACGGTCATTCCCACAGAGGCTGCCACCCGCTTTGTCGGCGTGGCCACCTGGGAGGCGCTCTCGGGCAATCCGGTGAGCAACAGCGTCTTCGACGACGTGGAGAAGGTCAACCACGTCCGTCTCGGCCATGAGGCGGACCTCATTGTGGTGGCCCCGGCAACTGCCGACCTGCTGGCCAAGGCAGCAACCGGCCAAGCGGGGGACTTGCTCACCAACACGCTCCTCATGGCCCATGGCCCGGTACTTTTCGCCCCCGCGATGCACACCGAAATGTGGCAGAACCAGGCCACCCAGGCGAATGTGGAAACGTTGCGCAGCCGGGGCATCACTGTCCTGGAACCCGCTGTGGGCCGGCTGACGGGCGTGGACTCCGGGCCGGGCAGGCTGCCCGAACCGGAAGCGATCTTCGCGGCCGCGGTGGCTCTGCTCGACGCCTCCGCACCCGCAACCCTGATGGCGGCCCCGCAACCCCTCGCCGGGCGCACCATCACCATTTCTGCAGGAGGCACCAGGGAAGCCCTTGATCCGGTCCGTTTCCTGGGGAACAGGTCTTCAGGCAAGCAGGGTGTAGCGCTGGCCGCCGCGGCCCTTGCCGCAGGTGCCCATGTCAGGTTCCTCGCTGCCCACATGGATGTCCAGGCGCCGGCCGGGGTCGAACTGATCCAGGTTGAATCCGCATTGGAGCTCCGTGACGCCGCGCTGGAAGCCGCCGCCGGCTCCGACGTCGTGATCATGGCCGCAGCAGTCGCAGACTTCCGCCCGGCCGAGGTTTCGGACACGAAAATCAAGAAGGTCAACGGCGATGACGCCCCCGTGGTGCGCCTCGTGCAGAACCCGGACATCCTGCATGAGCTGGTGGTGCGCCGCGACGCCGAGGCATCCACGCAGTTGATCGTCGGGTTTGCGGCCGAAACCGGCGACGAGGACGGGAACGTCCTGGAGCACGCCACTGCCAAGCTCAAACGCAAAGGCTGCGACCTTTTGGTGGTCAACCAGGTCGGCGTCGGGCGCGTGTTTGGCCAAGACCAGAATTCTGTGATCATTCTCTCCGGCCATGGCGCGGCGCCGCAATCGGCGGCGGGTTCCAAATCGGACGTCGCCGCCGCTGTTATTGACCGCATCAGCACTGAACTGAGCCGCGTACACCCGGCCCCCTAGCCATCGGGTGACACTCATTCCGCAGCTGGTCCATCCTTAGCACAGGGACATACGGCGGAAGCCGGTCGCCCCCAACCGAGTAAGGTAGTCGAGTGACTTTACCGCTGCACCATGAATCCCACGGCACCCCGTCCAAGCTCCGGCTCTTCACCTCAGAGTCGGTCACGGAAGGGCACCCGGACAAGATCTGCGACCAGATCAGCGACGCCATCCTCGACGCGCTCCTGGCGGCAGACCCCGAGTCGCGCGTGGCCGTTGAAACCATGGCGACCACCGGCTTGGTGCACGTAGCCGGTGAAGTCACCACGGACGCGTATGTTGAAATCCCGCAGATCGTCCGCGAGACCATCCTCGGAATCGGTTACGACTCGTCCGCCAACGGCTTCGACGGCGCACGGTGCGGCGTGTCTGTCTCCATCGGACAGCAGTCCAACGACATCGCCGGCGGCGTCTTCAATTCGCTCGAAGCCCGCGAAGGCCGCCAGGAGGACGACTACGACCTCCAGGGCGCCGGTGACCAGGGCATCATGTTCGGCTACGCGAGCGATGAGACACCCTCGTACATGCCGACGCCCATTTGGCTCGCCCACCGGCTCTCCGAGCGTCTCACCGAAGTCCGCAAGAACGGCGAGCTGGCCTACTTGCGCCCTGACGGCAAGACCCAGGTGACGGTCGGCTACGACCGCGACCGTCCGGTTTCCGTTGAAACGGTGGTGATTTCCAGCCAGCACGCCGAAGGGACCCACCTGGATCGCTTGCGCGCCGATCTTGCCTCCCACGTCATCGATCCCGTCCTGGCTGCGGCCAATCTGGACATCTCCCACGTCGCGAATATCCTGAATCCTGCCGGCGCCTTCGTCATCGGCGGCCCCGTCGGCGACGCTGGGCTGACCGGCCGCAAGATCATCGTCGACACCTACGGCGGCATGGCCCGCCACGGCGGCGGCGCCTTCTCCGGCAAGGACCCGTCCAAGGTGGACCGTTCGGCGGCCTACGCGATGCGCTGGGTAGCGAAGAACGTCGTGGCCGCTGGTTTGGCCAAGAGGGCCGAAATCCAGATCGCCTACGCCATCGGCCAGGCGCGTCCGGTGGGCACCTACGTGGAGACCTTCGGTACTGAGACTGTGGACCCGGCCAAGATCAGCGAAGCGATTGCCGAGATCTTCGACCTCCGTCCGCGCGCCATCATCGACGCCCTCGACCTCAAGCGGCCCATCTACGCCAAGACGGCGGCGCATGGGCACTTCGGCCGCGAAGAGCCCGACTTCACGTGGGAACGCCTGGACCGCGTGGACGAGCTGAAGGAATTCTTCAACGCCTGAACCGGCTTGCCCGTGACAGTCGGTGCCGGCCGCGAGCCGGGTGCCATACCGGACATTGTCGGTGGTACCTGCTTGGATTGGACCAAGGCATCCGGCACTCCAAGGAGGTGACAACATGGGCGATGGTTCATTGCTTCCGTTTGCCCTTTCCTTGCCTTCGCCGTCCCATCAGCCGTCGTTGTTGCAAGGCTTCCCTTCCCGCGGGAGCGACGCCGTGGGGCCACCCCTTGCCGCGGGCAATCCGGTGGCACGGGTCCTGATCGAATCCTCCTTGCCGCATCTGGACAGGCCCTTTGACTACAGCGTCCCGGCCGAGTTGGAGGACACCGCCCTGGCAGGCGTCCGGGTCAAAGTCCGCTTCAGCGGCCAGGAACTCAACGGCTACGTCCTGGAGCGCGTGGAATCGTCGGAAGCCGGACATTCCCTGACTCCGCTTCTCAAGGTAGTTTCAGCGGTTCCGGTGCTGACTCCGGCGTTGCTGGAGCTTGCCTCGAGCGTCGCGGCCCGCTACGCCGGGACCCTCAGCGATGTCCTCCGCACCGCCATTCCTCCCCGCGTCGCGCGGCTGGAGAAACTGTTCCTCTCCGGAGATCCCCTGCTGGATGGGCCGGAGGAAGACAATGCGGCTGCCGAGGTCTCCACCTCGCGGGCCCACGCCGACTGGGCTTCCTACGCCAACGGAGCACCGTACTTGCAACACCTCGCCGGGGGCGGCTCACCCCGCGCGGTCCTGACTGCGACGCAGGGTTTCGGCACAGCTGGCTGGCCTGAGCTTGTGGCGTCCGCGGTGGCAGCCGTCCGCTCCTCCGGGCGCGGCGCCGTCGTCGTCGTGCCCGACTACCGTGACCTCGACCGCATGGAAGCTGCCCTGCGCGCTGTCCTGCCGCCGGGCGACGTCGCGCGGTTGACTGCCGACGACGGCCAGACACCGCGGTACCGTAGTTACCTTCGGCTCCTCAGCGGCGCCGCGAAGGTTGCGGTCGGCACTCGCTCCGCCGCCTACGCCCCCGTGCAGGACCTGGGACTCGTGGTGTGCTGGGACGACGGCGACGACCTGCACATTGACCAGCGCGCTCCGTACGCGCACACCAGGGAAGTCCTGCTCTTGCGTGCAGAACAGGAAGCGGCTGCTTGCCTCATGGCCGCGCATAGCCGCAGTACCGAACTTCAGCGGCTTGTTGAGGGCGGTTGGGCCGTTCCGGTGGAGGCTCCCCGGCCGGTGGTCCGCTCCAGCACGCCCCGGGTGCTCAATACAGCTGACAGCTTCGAGCAGGAGCGCGACCCTCTCGCCAGGGTTGCACGTTTGCCCGGTGCGGCCTGGCGGGCCGCCAAGGAGGGCCTGGAACGGGGACCTGTCCTGGTGCAGGTGGCCCGGGCCGGCTATGCCCCATCCCTTGTGTGCGAGGATTGCCGCGAGTCCGCCCGGTGCAACAACTGCCAGGGACCCCTTGCCATAGCCGGACAATCGGCCTTGCCGCAGTGCCGCTGGTGCTCCACCCCGGCCCCGGAGTGGCGCTGCCGGCATTGCGGCGGAGTCCGACTTCGCAGGGGTGCCGCGGGTGTGCTGCGGACCGCGGAAGAACTGGGCAGGGCTTTTCCCGGCAAGGCCGTCGTGACGTCGTCGGGAGACCAGGTCAAGGCCACGGTGTCGGATGCCCATGCACTGGTGGTGGCCACCGTGGGGGCCGAGCCGATCGCCAGCGGCGGCTACGCGGCCGCGCTGCTCCTGGATGGCAATTCGCTCCTGCGCCGGGAGAACCTGCGCGCCGGTGAGGACACCGTGCGGCGATGGTTCAATGCGGCAGCCCTCGTGCGGTCCGCGCATGAGGGCGGGCTCGTCGTCATCACCGCGGACGACGCCACGGCGACCGGGGCCCTGTTGCGCTGGGATCCTGCCGGATATGCCTCCCGTGAGCTCGCGCTGCGGCAGGAACTCCAGTTGCCGCCCTCCGTGCGGATCGCGTCCGTGACGGGCAAGCGGGCCGACGTCGTGCACTTCACCGAAAGCCTTGCCGAAGCCATCAAGCTCCGCACCGCTGGCCCCGCGCCGGTCGCCCTCACGCTGTCCACCAAGCGCGGAGCAGAACAAGAGGGCGATCCGGACGTCCGGACGCTCTTCTTCATCCCTTATGCCCAAGCAGCTGTTGCCACCCGTTCCATGCGTGCAGTCAAAGCTGCCAGTGCGGCCAAGCGCACGTCGGGACCGGTGCAGTTGCGGCTCGACGGCGTCGATGTCCTCTAGCGCCGCTTGCGGCTGCGCATCGCAACGATCTCTTCGGCCACGGCCAGAAGCTGGCGCGCCGACTCGTCCCAATTGAAATCAGCCGCACGTTCCACAGAGCGGCGTGAGCGCACCTGCCACAATTCGCCGTCTTCAAGGGCCTTGACCGCCGCGGCAAATTCCTCGGGCGATTCGGCGTTCACATAGCTCACGGCGTCCCCGCCTACCTCCCGGAAGATGGGGGTGTCGCTGGCGATCACGGGAGTGCCAAGGGCCATCGCCTCGACCAGGGGAAGCCCGTAGCCTTCCGCCTTGGACAAGCTGACAAGCGCGGTGGCCCGGAGCAGGAGGGAGTCGTATTCGGCGTCCGTCACGCCGTTGTGGAACTCGACCTTCGCACCCGGCGGGACCAGGGGCTCCAGCTCGGCCCGGCGCTGGGGGGTGATCCTGCTGAGAAGGTGCAGTGTGAATCCGGGCAATCCGGCCATGCCCTGGATCATGGTTTCCACATTTTTGTAGGGCATGAACGAGCCCATGTAGAGCAGGGATTTCTCGGCGCCGGCCTCGGAATCCCGCGGCTTCTGGCCCGGCTGGGGTGCGTTGCCCACGATGCGGACCGGGCGGCGGGTCAAATTGAACTTGGCCATGAGCGACTCGGTGGTGTGGCTGATGGTCGCGACGATGTCGGCCCTGTTGAGAAGCAATCGCTGTGGCCAGTAGGCCTTGTGGTACAGCCGCCAAAGGAGACGCACGGGCGCCGGAAGGAAGCCGGGAGGGGCGGGGTGTTCATAGTAGATGAGGTCGTGCAGGGTCAGGACGAGCCCGTACTTGCGGCCCCAGGTTCCCATGGTCTGCATGGGGCAAACCACAACATCGGCCCCGATCTTGTTGACCTCGCGCGCCACGAACAGTTCGCGGGGGGAGAGCGGGCTGCTGATGTGAACGTAGGGGACATCCGGGAGGAGTGCCAACTGGCGCTTGTCGCTGATGAGCATCGTGACGTCGGCTATCTTGGACGTCGCTGCTATGAGGCTCGATCCGTAGCGGCTGATCCCGTCATGATGGTCCGTGCGGGTAAAGCGGGCATCTATGACGATTTTCACGCGGGGTGTTCCTCCAGGAAGCTGCGGATGGCGGCGGCGGCGGGCGCCGGTGTCTCGTAGTGGATCAAATGCCCGACGTCGGGAATCACTTCCAGCGCGCCGTCCGGCAACAGGTCCAGCAGCTTGTGCTGGTCCCGGAGCAGGGCGATCTCGTCTTTTTCGCCGGCCACCAACAGAACGGGGAGGTCCAGCTGCCCGGCGACCTCGGACACATGGCTGGAGACCGAAGCCCGGAAGGACTCCAGGAGGCTCGCGCGGTCGGCGAACGCCGAGAAGTACGCATCATGCTGGCCATGGACAAAGCCCCGGAGTTCCTTGTCCCGGGTCTTGGCCATCGCTGCGCTCATGACACGGACAATCAGGCGGCTGCGCAGGACGGCGAGTCCCAGCCGGCGGGGGAGCTTGGCGGAGACCTGGTAGTACAGGACTGCCAGCTTGGTCATGAGCCCCTTGGGCCCCTCCAACGCGGGAGCGGCGATCGGATTGACCAGGATCAGCGGACGGATGGCGCCCGGATTCGATGCGGCGAAGTGGCTGGCAACGATGGATCCGAAGGAATGCCCCAGGAGAACCGTGTCCGGTCCGAGGCCAAGGGCCGCCATGAAACCGGTGATGAACTTCCCGTAGCGTTCCACGGTGTGGGGGTCTCCGGCGAAAGGCTCCGAGCTGCCAAAGCCGGGGAGGTCGGGCATGATGACCCGCATTTCCGGCAGGTGGTCTACTACGCGGAGGAGGCCGTGGTGGTCCCCGCGGAAACCGTGGATGACCAGTATGGTCCGGGTATCCGCGGTCCCCGTGACCGGTTCGTAGCACCAATAGGCGACGTTGCTGCCGTCGAGGTCGATGTCTGAGGCACTCGTCCGGGCGGCCAGGGCCTTGCTGAAGAACTCCCGTGGGGAGGCAGGTACGGGTTCGGGGGAGTGGTTTGTGTCCACTTGTTCCATTCGGCAGGTCCTAGTTGACGTTGTCCGGGTGTGACCCGGTGCGGTGGTGGCGTTCGAGTGCGGCCAGGCCATCCATGTCGTCGGCATCAAGCTCGAAGCCGAAGACGTCGAAGTTCTCCTGGATGCGTGCCGCCGTGCTCGCTTTGGGGATGACGATGTTTCCCAGCTGGAGGTGCCAGCGGATGATGATTTGCGCGGGTGTCTTTCCGTACTTGTCCGCGAGTGCACGGACGGCCGGATCATGGAGGACCTGGCCCCGGCCCAGAGGGCTCCACGCCTCGGTGCGGATGCGCAGCTGCTCGTGGAGCGTGCGGAGCCGGGTCTGCTGCAACCATGGGTGCAATTCAATCTGGTTCACGGCTGGAACCACTTCGGCTTTTTCCATGAGTGCCTCGAGATGGGCCGGCTGGAAGTTGGAGACTCCGATCGCGCGAACGCGGCCTTCGCGGTACAGGGTTTCCATGGCACGGTAGCTCTCCTGGAACAAGCCGCGCCCCGCGCACGGCCAATGGATGAGGTACAGGTCGACGTAGTCGAGGCCCAGATTGGCCATGGAGGAATCGAAGGCGCGCAGCGTGGAGTCGTAGCCCTGGTCGTCGTTCCAGAGCTTGGTGGTGACAAAAACGTCTTCGCGGGAGAGTCCGTGAGTGCCTTCCCCGGAGCCTCCCGTGTTGCTGTCCACTCCCGGCGGGGATATCACAGCACTGCCGATGCCGCGGCCGACGCCGGATTCGTTCCCATACATTGCGGCTGTGTCGAAATGCCTGTAGCCGGCGCCTAGCGCAGTGGCGACCAAAGACGTGGTTTCCGTCGGGGGCACCTTGTAGAGCCCGAACCCCAACTGGTCAATCAAGACACCGTTGTTGAGATTGAGCCGAGGCGAGGGTTTCATAGCCAAGACTCTACCTACCTCGATGCCGGGAATGTTTCAGGGTCCTTCAGTTTTTCAGGAAGGGCTGCCGAAACTGACCAGGTGCTTCGCTGTGGCCTCGTCCAGGATCAGATCCGTTGCCAGCCCCGCTTCAAGGGCTCCGCGCAGCCCGTTGATCTTGGAGGCACCCGAGACGACACAAATGCGGCGGCGGACCTGCCGCAATTGCTCGTGGCTTGGGCCGGTGGACCGCTCGTTGAGGGTGATGCCGTCGGAGGAGCCGTCGGCACGGAAGAAGACGGTGGCAACATCGCCCACGACGTCCAAGCTGGCAAGCAGGTTCAAGTCTGTTTCATCAAGGTAGCCGCCTGCGTAGACGTGGCTGGGGTAGTCCGAATGCACCGAGCCGACACCGAAGATGGCGATGCTCATCCTGGCCTGGAGGTCGAGCACGCGCTGGACGCTGCGCTCATTCCACATGGCGGTCTTCGTGGAGGCGTGGTCGAAGAAAGCGGGCACCGGGAACTGTTCCACCCGCGCCCCGTAGGCGATGCCGAAACGGCGCATGATGTCGCTGGCATAGGTGATGCCGGTGGTCTGCATGTTGCCGGCGCCGTTGAGCTGCACGATAGTGCTGCCGTGCGTGATCTTGCGGGTCAGGTGCCTGCTGACGGCGCTGATGGTCGCACCCCAGGCCACTCCGATGATGGCGTTGGAATCGACGAGGGGACCGATGGTGCGTGCGGCCTGAGTCGCCACCCGGTCCAGGGTTTCCGCCTCGTTCAAGGTGTCCATGACCGGTACCACGTGCACATCGACGCCGTAGTGGCTGCGGATCATGCGCTCCAGTTCGGGGGCGGAATCAAGGGGACTGCGGATCTGGATCTGGACCAGTCCCGATTCGCGGGCCGAGGACAGCAGCCGGGAGACGGTTGAGCGGGAGGTCCGGAGTTCGCGGGCAATGGCGTCCATCGTGAGGTCTTGGAGGTAGTACATCTGAGCCGCCCGAAGGGCCTCTGAATGTCGTGATCGTGGCATCTCAGTTCCGTTCTGCACGTTTGTGCAAATAGCTTGATTTCATTTTCCATTCCTTCGAAGAATAGTTGTGCAAGGTGCGACGTCAAGTGATGCAGCGCATACACCAAAGCCCAAGGGAGCAGTTTTGGGATACACCAGCAATTCCGGTTCCGCAGCAGAATCACCACTCCGGACCTCGGTTTCGGCACTCCGCGAGCGGCCGAAGGCCCAGGTGCTGATCATCGGAGGCGGCATCAACGGCGTCGGAACGTTCCGTGATCTGGCATTGCAAGGCGTGGACGTCGCCCTCGTGGAACGCGGTGACTATTGCCAGGGCGCCAGCGGCGCCTCATCCCACATGATCCACGGCGGCATCCGCTACCTCGAGAACGGGGAATTCCGGCTCGTCCAGGAATCGGTCGTCGAGCGCAACCGGCTGTTGAAGATCGCCCCGCATTACGTCAAGCCGCTGCAGACAACCATCCCCATCTTCAGCACCTTCTCCGGGATACTGTCCGCCCCCACGCGCTTCCTCACGCACAAGCAAGGCAAGCCGAAGGAGCGCGGCGCGTTCCTCATCAAGCTCGGACTGGGCATGTACGACTTCTTCTCCCGCGACGGAGGCAGCGTTCCGCGCCACCAGTTCCGCGGCAGGGAGAGGGCGCTGGCCGAATTGCCGCGGTTGCACCCTGGCATCAAGTACGCAGCCACCTACTTTGACGCGTCAGTGCACAACCCGGAGCGCCTGACGCTCGATGTGCTGCAGGACGGCGAAAAGGCGGGCATCGGTAGCGGCTTACCGGGCGGCAGCGCCCGGGCCAGCAATTACGTCTCCCTCGTTTCGACGGACACCGCCGCTGGTTCAGCCGGCGCTGTGGTGCTGCGCGACGAACTCACGGGCGAGGAATTCAGCTTCCAGGCCGACGTGATCGTCAACACCACCGGCGCCTGGGTGGACCTCACCAACGAGGCAATGGGGGCCGCGAGCCGATTCATGGGCGGAACCAAAGGTTCCCACATTGTCCTGGACCACCCGGAGTTGCTCGCAGCCTGCGGAGGCCGCGAGATCTTCTTCGAACACACGGACGGACGGATCGTCCTGATCTATCCAATGGGTGACCGCGTCCTGGTCGGCACCACCGACGTCGAGGCGGACATGGCCCAGGATGCCGTGTGCACGGAAGCCGAGATCGACTACTTCTTCGACCTCGTCGGACATGTCTTCCCGTCGATCACGGTCGAGCGCAGCCAGATCGTCTACAGCTTCGCCGGCGTCCGACCGCTCCCGCGCCACGACGATACCCAGCCGGGCTTCGTATCCCGCGACTACCGCATCGAGCGAAGCACGCGGGAAGCGTCCGGCGCGGCCGTTGCCCAAGGCGGCAAGGCCGCCGTCGTACTTTCATTGATCGGCGGAAAGTGGACCACTTTCCGGGCCCTTGCCGAACACTTGAGCAACGATGTGCTCCGGGAACTGGGCATGGAGCGAAAGATTTCGACGGCGAAACTCGCCATCGGCGGCGGCTTGGGTTTCCCGGACAGTGAGGACGGAATCCAGGACTGGGTCAAGAAGCACATGGCGCCCGGCCTCGGTGCCGATCGTGTCAGCGGCCTGCTGACCCGTTATGGCACCCGCGCCGAGGACGTCATTGCCTACCTCAAGGCAGGCGAGGACCGGAAGCTCCGGTCCACGAACGAGCTCAGCGTTCGGGAGCTCGAGTTCATGGCAGCCAAGGAACAGATCGGTCACCTCGTGGATGTCCTCATCCGCCGCACTTCGCTGGCCTTCCGGGGCCTCGTGACGGGGGAGCTCCTCAACGAAATCGCCGAGGTCCTCGCAGTCCGGCTCGGCTGGGATGCGGCAAAGCGCGAAGCGGAAATCCATCACGCGCAGGAGGTGCTTCTGCGTTTTCATGGCGTGACTGTTCACAGCCTCGTCGCATGAACGTAATGTACGTCACATCAGCTTGATTGTTCGGGGCAAGAAGCCCGGACGCAAGGGTTGCGGTGCTCCGCTCGGCAAGGGAGGGCCGCAACCGGGACGGCGGAAACAGACGCCGGACCAACGGCCCCCACAAAACCTGCAGGGCTGACAACAGAAGAAAATGAGGAGTCAAAGATGTCTCTCGGAATTGTTTTCCTTTCCGAAGTGTTCGGAACCGGCATGCTTACCCTCCTTGGCTGTGGCGTTGTGGCAAACGTCGCGCTCAAGGGCACAAAGGGCAACAACGGCGGATTCCTGATGGTGAATTTTGGCTGGGGCATTGCAGTGTTTGCCGGTGTATACGTGGCGGCCATGTCCGGTGCGCACCTGAATCCGGCAGTAACGCTTGGTCTCTTGGTTGACGGCAAGGCCGAGTTCGCCCCGGGGGTGGCCGTGAGTGCGGCATCCACGTTCACCTACTTCGGTGGAGAACTTCTCGGTGCCTTCCTTGGCGCCGTCTTCGCCTGGCTCGCCCACAAGCAGCACTTCGACGCCGAGCCCTTGGCAGCCAGCAAGCTTGCTGTCTTCTCCACGGGACCGGCCATCCGCTCCTACCCCTGGAACCTCGTCACCGAAATCATCGCCACGTTCGTGCTGGTCTTCGTGATCCTGACCTTCGGAGGCACTCCCTCCGGCCTGGGGCCGCTCGCGGTGGCATTGCTCGTCGTCGGCATCGGCGCCTCGCTCGGCGGCCCGACGGGTTACGCAATCAACCCCGCCCGTGACCTCGGTCCGCGTATCGCCCACGCTATTCTGCCGATCAAGGGCAAGGGTTCCAGCGACTGGGCCTACGCCTGGGTTCCGATCGTAGGCCCGCTCCTGGGTGGAACGATCGCCGGACTCGTCGCCCACTCAATACCGATCATGGCCACAGTCGCCAAGTAGTACACCGCTCAGACACCAATCCCGCATCCACCAAAGCAAGCAGACAAGGACGTCACAATGTCGCAATACGTCATCGCCATTGACCAGGGAACCACCAGCTCGCGTGCCATCGTGTTCGATCACTCCGGCAACATTGTCTCCACGGGCCAGATGGAGCACGAGCAGATCTTTCCCCAGGCCGGTTGGGTAGAGCACAACCCAGTGGAGATCTGGAACAACGTCAGGGAGGTCGTCGGTTCCGCGTTGTCCAAGGCCAACCTGACCAGGCACGACATCGCCGCCGTCGGCATCACCAACCAGCGCGAAACCGCCGTCGTGTGGGACAAAAACACGGGCGAGCCCATCTACAACGCGATCGTCTGGCAGGACACCCGCACACAGTCCATCGTGGACGAACTGGGCCAGGACGGCGGACCCGAGCGGTTCAAGCAAAAGGTCGGCTTGCCCTTGGCTACCTATTTCTCCGGCACCAAGATCAAGTGGATCCTGGACAACGTCGAGGGTGCGCGGGCCAAGGCTGAAGCCGGGGACCTCATCTTCGGCAACACCGACTGCTGGGTCCTGTGGAACCTGACAGGCGGCGTGGACGGTGGCGTGCACGCCACGGACGTCACCAATGCCTCGCGCACCATGTTCATGGACCTCGACACCTTGCAATGGGACCAAGAGATCCTGGATGCGTTCGGCGTGCCGGCGTCGATGATGCCCGCCATCAAGTCCTCCTCCGAGGTCTACGGAACGGTGCACACCTCGCAGCTGCTGCGCGAAGTGCCCGTCGCGGGCATCCTGGGCGACCAGCAGGCAGCAACGTTCGGCCAAGCGGCGTTCCAGGCAGGCGAAGCCAAGAACACCTACGGCACCGGCTGCTTCCTGATCTTCAACACGGGCGAGGAAATCGTCCACTCGAAGAACGGCCTGCTGACGACGCTCGGATACAAGCTGGGCGACGCCAAACCGCACTACGCCCTCGAAGGTTCCATCGCCGTCACGGGCTCACTGATCCAGTGGCTCCGCGACAACCTCGGAATGATCAGCTCCGCGCCCGAAGTGGAGACGCTGGCTGCCGGCGTCGAGGACAACGGCGGCGTGTACATCGTGCCCGCGTTCTCCGGCCTGTTCGCCCCGTACTGGCGCGCCGACGCCCGCGGTGCCATCGTTGGCCTGACCCGTTTTGCCAACAAGGGCCACATCGCCCGCGCGGCCCTGGAGGCCACCGCCTTCCAGACCCGCGAAGTGCTCGACGCCGTCAACGCGGACTCGGGCGTTCCGCTGACCGAGTTGAAGGTCGACGGCGGCATGGTGGCCAACGAGGCGCTCATGCAGTTCCAGGCAGACATCCTGGGCGTGCCCGTGGTCCGTCCGAAGGTCGTGGAGACCACGGCCCTGGGTGCCGCCTACGCAGCGGGCCTCGCCGTCGGCTTCTGGAAGGACCTCGGCGAACTCAGCTCGAACTGGGGCGAGGACAAGCGCTGGGAGCCGCAGCTGGACGGCGCCGAGCGTGACCGCCAGATGCGCCTCTGGAAGAAGGCAGTGACCAAGTCCATGGATTGGGTGGACGAGGACGTTAAGTAGGCCTCACCTCGGTTGAGGGAGGCCGCCTCACGTAAGCTAGGGGCCGCCTCGCCTGTTTCGATGGGGCGGCCCCTGCCCCGCCCGCCGAGTTAGTCCTACTCGCCCCGAAAAGGGGCCGGTAACTCCCGCCCGCCCGCTTCGCGGTGCCCACCACACCATGGCGGGGAGTCACCGGCCCCTTTTCTAGTGCGCTGCTCACCGGCGCGATGTGCGGCGACTGTTCCGTGTTCGCACACAACACACAACAAAAACCGGGTAAGGTGGCTTTATGCGTGCGATCCTTCTGCTTAGCTAGCCGCCCGGTATACGTCGATTTAGACCATCGCGAACCGAGCGGCCGCCCCTCCTTGCCGAGGGGCTTTTGTGTGTCCGGGACCTTCCGGGACCCGGAGCAGGAGGCAAAACCGTCATGGAAGAACAGAAGAGGGCAGCAGTGAGCGTTCAGCCGGAGACAGAAACCGGAGCACAGTCAACAGTGGCAGGCGAGGCGCCCGAGGAGGGTGTCTACAGCTTCGCCTCGATGGAGGCCAAGTGGCCGCAGGTCTGGGAAGACCTCAAAGTCTTCACTCCTGTCGACGACGGCTCCCGCGAGCGGCGCTACGTCCTGGACATGTTTCCCTACCCCTCGGGCGACCTCCACATGGGCCACGCCGAGGCCTTCGCGATGGGCGACGTCGTGGCGCGGTACCTCCGCCAGAAGGGTTTCGACGTCCTGCACCCCATCGGCTGGGACTCCTTTGGCCTGCCCGCGGAGAACGCCGCCATCAAGCGCAACGCACACCCCAGCGAGTGGACGTACGCCAACATCGACACGCAGGCTGCATCATTCAAGCGTTACGCAATCTCTGCCGACTGGTCCCGCCGGCTGCACACTTCCGACCCGGAGTACTACCGCTGGACGCAGTGGCTGTTCAAGCGCTTCTACGAGCGCGGGCTGGCCTACCGCAAGGATTCCCCGGTCAACTGGTGCCCGAAGGACCTGACCGTCCTGGCCAACGAGCAGGTAGTCAACGGCGCGTGCGAACGCTGCGGGACCCCTGTCACGAAGAAGTCCCTGAACCAGTGGTACTTCAAGATCACCGACTACGCCGACCGCTTGCTGAACGACATGTCCGAACTCCAGGGGCACTGGCCCGAGCGCGTCCTGGCAATGCAGCGCAACTGGATCGGCCGCTCCGAGGGCGCCCACGTGCGGTTCACCGTCGAAGCCACGGATGGCCGCGCCGAGCGCGAAGTCACTGTCTTCACCACCCGCCCGGACACCTTGTACGGTGCAACGTTCTTCGTCGTCGCCGCGGATGCGCACCTGGCGCTGGACCTGGTCACGCCCGAACACCACGACTCCCTCATGGCTTACCGCGAGAAGGTCAAGGCGCTGTCGGACATCGAGCGCCAGTCGACTGAGCGCGAGAAGACCGGTGTGTTCACCGGCCGCTACGCCATCAACCCGCTCAATGGCGAAAGACTGCCGGTGTGGGCGGCCGACTACGTGCTCGCCGACTACGGCACGGGCGCCATCATGGCCGTACCCGCGCACGACCAGCGCGACCTCGACTTCGCCCGCGCCTTTGACCTGCCGGTGCGCCCGGTCCTGAACACCGGCGGTGAAGACCCGGCGGAGACCGGTATTGCGACCGCCGGCGAGGGCACCTTGATGAACTCCGGCGAACTGGACGGCCTGTCCAAGGCCGAAGCCATCCCCGCAGCCATCGACATCCTGGAGAAGTTGGGCACAGGGGAGAAGTTCGTCAACTTCCGCCTGCGCGACTGGCTCCTGAGCCGCCAGCGCTTCTGGGGTACCCCGATCCCCATCATCCACTGCGCCGAATGCGGCGAGGTGCCGGTGCCGGACGATCAGCTGCCGGTCCGTCTGCCCGAAAACCTGCGCGGCGAGGCACTCTCGCCACGCGGAACGTCTCCACTCGCCGCGGCACTCGAATGGGTCAACGTCGAGTGCCCGAACTGCGGACGGGCCGCCCAGCGCGACACGGACACCATGGACACGTTCGTTGACTCCTCCTGGTACTTCCTGCGCTTCGTTTCCCCGCACTACACCGAGGGACCGTTCGATCCGGCCAAGATCAACGACTGGATGCCGGTCGGCCAGTACGTGGGCGGCGTGGAGCACGCCATCCTGCACTTGCTGTATGCGCGCTTCTTCACCAAGGTCATCCACGACATGGGCATGCTCGACGCGGACGAACCCTTCAGCGCCCTGCTCAACCAGGGGCAGGTCCTCAACGGCGGCAAGGCCATGAGCAAGTCACTGGGCAACGGTGTGGATCTTGGCGAGCAACTCGACAAGTTCGGCGTCGATGCAGTCCGTTTGACCATGGTCTTTGCCTCCCCGCCTGAGGACGACGTCGACTGGGCGGACGTTTCGCCGTCGGGCTCCGCAAAGTTCCTTGCCCGCGCCTGGCGCCTTGGCCAGGACGTCACGAGCGAGCCCGGCGTCGATGTCTCCGCTGGTGACCGCGCGCTGCGCACCGTCACCCACAGGACCATCGCCGACGCCGCCGAGCTGTTGGACAACAACAAGTTCAACGTCGTGGTGGCCAAGCTGATGGAGCTGGTCAACGCGACCCGCAAGACCATCGACTCCGGTGCCGGTGGCGCAGACCCCGCCGTTCGTGAAGCCGTCGAAGCCGTGGCGGTCATCCTGAGCCTCTTCGCGCCGTACACGGCCGAGGACCTGTGGAACCAGTTGGGCCACCCGGCCTCGGTGGCGAACGCCGGCTGGCCCTCCCACGATGCCTCGCTTCTTGTCCAGGACACTGTGACGGCCGTGGTGCAGGTGCAGGGCAAGGTCCGTGACCGCTTGGACGTTTCGCCGGACATCAGTGAGGACGCCCTGCGCGAGCTCGCCCTGGCCAGCGAGAACGTGCAGCGTGCACTCGATGGCCGCGGCATCCGTACCGTGATCGTGCGCGCGCCTAAACTGGTGAACATCGTCCCGGCCTAGCCGGGAAAACGGCCGCCGGCGCTTGCCGGCGGCCGGCCACCAGCTCCAGGAGGCTCCCTTGACGGACCGCGAACCACCCGCATGGTTGTGGCTCAAGGAACGTTTGGCCCGCCTGCGTCAGTCCACGACGCCGGGCCGCGCCGGAACTGAGCCGGCGCCCGCCGTCGTGCGCACCGCCGTCGTTACCGACTCGGCTGCCGCTCTCCCTGCCGAGTGGGTCAAGGCGTTCGTTGCCGACGGCCGCCTCGCCGTCGTGCCGATGCCAGTCATGGTGGGCGAGGAGATCTACGGCGAGGGGGAGGACGACATCACCCAGACGCTCGCGCTTGCACTGGCCGCGGGATCGTCCGTGAAGACGTCCAGGCCCTCACCGGGCCAGTTCGAACAGGCTTATCTCGCCGCCCGGGACCGCGGTTTCGAAGCCGTCGTCTCCATCCACATTTCCGCAGGGCTGTCCGGCACCGCCGATGCAGCCATGATGGCCGCTGATCGTGTCTCGATCCCCGTCGAAGTCATTGACTCCCGCACTGTGGGAATGGCCCAAGGCATGGGCGTCCAAAGCGCGCTGGTTGCCGCCGCAGACGGCCGTTCGGCGGCCGAAGTCCGGCACTTCGCCGAGGAGCGATGGGCCCGCACCAAGGTCTATTTCTATGTGCCGAGCCTCGAGCAGCTGCGTCGCGGCGGACGGATCGGCACCGCCGCATCCTGGCTTGGGACGATGCTGTCCATCAAGCCGATCCTCGCGGTCGACGGCGGCAAGATCGTACCGCTCGAGAAGGTGCGCTCGGCTGCGAAGGCCGTCGCGCGGCTCGAAGAAATCGTTGCAGCGGATGTTAGTGCCCGGCCTGCAGGGCAATCGCGGCTCGCCGTGCATCACTTTGGGAACCTGACGGAGGCAGAGCGCCTCGCGGCCCGGCTGGGAGAGAAATGCCCCGGTTGCCCGCCACCGCAGCTCAGCGCCCTGCCCGCGGTTCTCGCGGCCCACGCCGGGCTCGGGGTCCTGGCGGTGGTTGTCGGGGAGAGCAGCACGCCTGGCGCCATGACGCCCCTGCGCGACAGCGCGGAAGCTGGGACGGATTAAGCGAACACGACGACGTGCCAGCCGCAAGTGCGGTCAGGCTGCTCGTGTATGCCCTCTGAGCGACGGACCTACTTTGTCGTAGCCTCCTGGCAGAGTGTTTCCATGGAAGCGATCGGATACTTCGACAAGCGGCGGGGCCTTGCGTCCCGCGGGCTTTTCGGGGTGTCCCGTCATGCCGGTCTTCCGCATCTTGCCGGGGTTCCGGGCGGGCTGGCGTTGCTGGATCCTCCCGGCCGGGGCGGCCGCGGCGGCCGGCAGGCCGTGTTGGATGGGGCCGTGGCGGCGCTGAGGTCGCTGGCGGACAAAGCGGCCGACGACGTCGGAGTCACCGGTTTCCAGGAGGCTGTTGCGTTCGCGTCCGGGGTGGAGGAACTTTCCCGGACCCTGGATTATCTCCAACTGGCCGCCGCTGCCGCGCTGGACGCGGCCCGGAACGATGAACCCGCGAGCCCGCCGGGCTGGACCACCGGCTGGGCAGCCGACGCCCAGACGGCCGCCGACGCGCGGGCGGGC
>NZ_JAHHZS010000023.1 GCF_022606295.1 Arthrobacter bambusae | reverse complement strand
TCACTGTGCCAGGAATGGGGCACCGATCTCGCCACCGCGGCGCTCCAATTCTCCTTGCGCGATCCACGCATCCACATGTCCGTGGTCGGCATCAGCAAACCCGAGCGCATCGGGGCACTCCTCACATCCGTCAACACCAAACTTCCGGAGGAGTTCTGGTCAGCCGCCGAGGAACTCGTCCCCGAGCCCTCGAACTGGCTGGATCCGGTGGCACCATGACCGAGCAGAACGAGGCCGAGCTGCAGGCGATGCTCGACGAAATCCAAGGGGAAGTTGCAGAGCGGACCCTCCCGCATTTCGGCCACGCTGACGCGCGAAGGATCGGATCCGCCGCAGCGGCCCTGGCAGAACGCGACCAGCTGCCAATCGTGGTCGCCGTGTCCCGGGGAACGCAGCGCGTATTCCATGCCGCGTTCGCCGGCACCACCGCCGAACACGACGACTGGGTGCGGCGCAAGCTCAATACGACAATGCGCCACGAGATCCCGAGCCTGGAGTTCGTCCTGCGACAGCAGCTCTCCGGCCATACCCCCGACTGGCTCGACCAACGTGAATTCGCCATTGCCGGCGGAGCCGTGCCGATCATCGTCGCCGGAATCACCGTCGGTGCGATAGCCATCTCAGGCCTGGTGGGATCCATCCGGGAAGACCACGACCTTGCCATGGAAGCGCTACGGACGGCCCGATCCCAACCCTGACGCCGAAAACGAAGCCACCCAAGAGGTGGCCCGAATCGATCATTATTTGAAACGCCAGTACCTCCAGTACCTAAGGACACTCCATTGTCATATTCCATCCAGCTGTACACCCTGCGCAATGCCATGCAGGAAGACCTGCCGGGCACCATCAAGAAGGTTGCCGAGATCGGTTTCACGCAAGTTGAACCCTACAATTTCGTGGCCACGGCGAAGGAACTGGGCGCTGCGCTGAAGGAGAACGGGCTGAGCGTCCCGTCCGGCCACGCGCCGCTGCTGAGCCAGGACCAGGACGAGATCTTCGCAGCCGCCAAGGAACTCGGCATCAGCACGGTCATCGACCCGTACCTGCCCGCCGAGCACTGGCAGAACGCCGAGGACATCGAGGCCACCGCGGCCAAGCTGAACGCCGCGGCCAAGAAGGGCGCCGAATACGGCATCCGCGTCGGCTACCACAACCACGCCTGGGAACTCGAGTCCACCGTCGAGGGCCAGACCGCCCTGGAGTACTTCGAAGGCCTCCTTGACCCGGAACTGGTCCTGGAAGTGGACACCTACTGGGCATCTGTCGGTGGCCAGGACCCGGTGGAACTGCTCGCCCGCCTCGGTGACCGCGTGAAGTTCATCCACATCAAGGACGGCCCCGGCACCACGGACACCAAGGCCCAGCTGCCGGCCGGCCAGGGCACCATCCCGGTGCTCGACGTCGTTGCTGCCGCAAAGTCCCTGGAAGTGGGCGTCGTCGAGTTCGACGACTACGCCGGAGACATCTTCGAAGGCATCGCCGAAAGCCTTGCCTTCGTGACGGCAGGCAAGGTCTAGTGAGTCGCCCCGTCCCCTTGGGCGTGGCGATGATCGGCTACGCGTTCATGGGCAAAGCCCATTCGAACGCGTGGCGGAACGTGGGAAGCTTCTTCGACGTTCCGGCCTTCGAGCAGAAGGTGCTCGTGGGCCGGGACGCCGGACAGGTCGCCGAGGCCGCGGCCAGGTACGGCTGGGCCGAGTCCGCCACGGACTGGCGCCAGGTCCTGGAACGCGATGACATCCACATCGTGGACATCTGCGCGCCGGGCTGGATGCACGCCGAAATCGCCATCGCCGCGCTGGGGACGGGCAAGCACGTCCTCGTGGAAAAACCCCTCGCCAACACCCTGGCCGAGGCCGAAGCCATGACCGGCGCCGCGCGCGCCGCCCGGGCGCGCGGCATCCAGTCCATGATCGGCTTCAACTACCGCCGCGTCCCGGCCCCGGGCCTGGCGAAGGAACTGATCGCCGAGGGCCGGCTGGGCACGGTCCGGCACGTCCGCGCCGCCTACCTGCAGGACTGGCTCGTAGACCCCGACTCCCCCATGACCTGGCGATTACGCAAGGAAACCGCCGGATCCGGCGCGTTGGGCGACATCGCCTCCCACGCCATCGACCAGATCCAGCACCTAACCGGCCAGAGTGTGACAGAGGCAACCGGCGTGCTGCGGACATTTGTCGTGCAACGGCCCGGGCCCGATGGCCGTGAGGAAGTCACCGTGGACGATACCGTTTGGGCGACGCTGGGGCTGACAGGGGGTATCGGCGCGTCTGTGGAGGCATCCCGCGTCGCCACAGGGCGGAAGAACAGCCTGCAGATCGAGGTATACGGCACCCTCGGGGCCCTCACCTTTGACCTCGAAAACCTGAACGCACTGAGTTTCCTCGACACCGCCGCCCCCGTGCGCGAGCAGGGCTTCCGCCGGATCCTGGTTACCGAACCCGACCACCCCTACATGGATGCCTGGTGGCCGCAGGGCCACGTCATCGGCTGGGAACACACTTTCACGCACCAGATCCGGGACTTTCTGCTGGCCATACGTGAGGGTAGCCAGCTATCGCAGTCCTTCGAGGACGGGCTGCAGGTCCAGCGCGTGCTGGGAGCCATCGAAGAATCAGCGAACAACAAGAGCACGCTCACCGTCGTCGGCCGCTGAATCCCAGCGACATCGCCGGATAAATGTCGGCACTGACCTAAAACCGATGCCCAGAAGCGGGACTCCGGAGACAAATCTAGTGGCCTCACTCCAAGGCACCGAACGACTGAACGAAGGAAGCACGAATGATTTCATCAACCAACTCCCGTGGCCTTAAGACAGCTCGATACCCGGGCCGGGACGACATGCAACCGAATCAGGTGAGCCAGCTCATCATCGCCGACGTCGAAGCGGGCACCGAAACACTCGTGTACCAGTCGAAGCAGCTCGTCCAGTCCCCCAACTGGACACCCGATGGCCGGTGGCTGGTTGTCAACAGTGAGGGGAAGCTCTTCAGGATGGTCGCCGACGGAACTGGTGACCTCGAATTGATCGACATCGGCGATGTCGGGGGCGTGAACAATGATCATGTGCTCTCGCCCGACGGGGAGCGCGTGTACTTCAGCGCTCTCGGCCACCTGTACTGTGTAAGCCTCGCAGGGGGCGACGTGCGTAGGGTGTCAAACGTGCACCCGGAGCAGCAGCGATACAGTTATTGGCTGCACGGCATCTCGCCGGACGAGCAGACACTCGCTTACGTGTCAGTCGAGCCCGAGGGCGACGAGCCGCGCGCACGACGCAATCTCGCGACCATCCCCGCGGCCGGTGGTCCGGAAACCCAGGTAACGGAAGGGGTCAACGATTACGACGGCCCGGAGTACTCCCGCGACGGAAAATGGATCTACTACAACTCCGAAGAGGTCGCCGCCGTCAAGGGGCACGCCCAGATCTTCCGGATGCGGCCCGACGGCACGGAGCGGCAACAGCTGACCTTCGACGAACGGATCAACTGGTTCCCGCACTTCACACCTGACGGCAGGGAGTTCGTGTACATCAGCTACCCGCCCGGCACCATCAGTCACCCCGCCGACATGGACGTGGAACTGCGCATGCTGCCCGCCGACGGAGGCGAGCCCCGAACCGTCGTAACGCTGTTCGGCGGACAGGGCACCATGAACTGCAACAGCTGGGCGCCGGATGGCAAACGGTTCGCGTTCATCGCATACCCGTCCACCCTGTAACGAGGATCATCCGGGAGGGTCATTCCGCGGCGACCCCTTAACTGGGAAGACGTCGGCATGGACCACCCGATGCCCCTTTGCAGCGCCGTCAAACCCTCAAAAACCTCAAACTACGAACGAAATGGATCCGCACATGACACTCTCCGAAACGCCCGACGACGACGGGTTCGTGCCGCTGTTCGACGGCGTCAGCCTGGCCGGGTGGCACACCGCGCCCCGCATTTACGGTTCGGTGTACCCCGGCGGACCGAGCGTCCTCGAGCACTTCGACAGCCTGGGACTTCAGCGCCCCGTAGAGCCGGAAAAGCATCCTGCCCGCTGGAAGGTCGAGGACGGCGTCCTGATCGGCGAGCAGGACGCTCCCGGGAGCGGCTACGGCGGCTACCTTGTCAGTGACCAGGCCTTCGGGGACTTCGAGCTGGTCCTTGAAATGCGACCCGATTGGCCCGCGGACACCGGCGTCATGCTCCGGCGCCAACGGGACAGCTGGGAAGGATTCCAGGTCCTCGTGGACCACCGCCCCTCCGGCGGCATCGGCGGCTTCTTCGGCAACGGGCTCGCGAGCTTCTCGGCGGTTCCGTTCGCGATCGACGTCATCCATGACGACGCCGGCCAAGCAATAGGCCTCAAGGCCGATGACCCGGCCACGTCGGTGGAGCCAGTGACGGAAGAGAAGCGCGCCCGGCTCAGCTACGCCGCCGACGTCGACGATTTCCTGAACGTGTGGCGCTGCGATGACTGGAACGAACTCCGTGTCCGTTGCGTGGGCGCCATGCCCGTCATCACCACCTGGATCAACGGGCTCAGGATCGCCGAGCTGGACACCGCCACCTTGCACTCGCCCAACTACGATCCCGACGCGGTCTTTGATGTGCTCGGCGACAGCGGACACATTGCGCTCGAGGTCCACGACAACGACGCCATGTTCGGCGAAGCCCGCTGGGGCGTCGGAGCACAGTGCCGGTGGCGGAACATCCGGATCAATCACCTCAGCCAAAATGCAACGGACGAAGAAACCCAACCATGACCGACCGGCCTTATGGCACCGTGCCAGAACAACAGATTCGTTGGGGAATCCTCGGCACAGGATTCATCGCGACTGTACAGACACAGGACTTGATAGCGAACGGCTTTACCATCCAAGCCGTCGGCTCCCGTTCGCTGGAATCGAGTCGCGCGTTCTGCGATAAATTTGGGATTCCAACCGCCCACGAAGGCTACGAAGCACTGGCATCTGACCCCAACGTCGATGTTATTTACGTTGCCACGCCGCACACTTTCCATCATGCCCACGCACTACTGGCACTGAATGCCGGCAAGCATGTGATGGTCGAGAAACCCTTCACGATAAACGCCCGGCAAGCCCAGGACGTTGTTGAATTGGCAGAAGCCAAGGAGCTGGTGGCACTGGAAGCCATGTGGAGCCGCTTTCTACCTCACATGGTCCGGCTGCGCGAAATCATCAACGAGGGGGAACTCGGCGAGGTCCGCAAAGTTATCGCCAGCCTCAACATGAACCTTCCAAAGGATCCTTCGCATCGGCTGAACAACCTTGCACTGGGCGGCGGAGCGCTGCTGGACCTCGGAATCTACCCGGTCTCCTTCGCTTTCGGCGTCCTAGGCGTCCCGGCAAGCATTCGGGCAAGCGGCTCAATGACCGCAAGCGGTGTAGATCGACAAACAGCTGTGATTCTTGAATACCCAGATGGACAGCAGGCGCTTCTGGACTGCGCATTAGACGCTAGCGCAGCCAACCGAGCCGCGATTATCGGAACCGAAGGATGGATCGACCTCGGTTCGAATTGGTACGAGGCAACCGGTTTCACGCGTTATGGCGTCGATGGAGAGGTACTGGAGACGTTTGGGCATTCCGTGAACGGCAGAGGAATGCAATTCCAGGCTGCCGAAATGGAACGTTTGATCCGAAGCGGTGCAACAGCAGGGCCCGTCCAATCCCCCCCCTGGAGAGAGCGCCGCGGTCATGGCCGCGATGGACGAGATCCGCCGACAGATTGGACTCAAATGCGAGGCCGACGGAGCGGAATAGAGACCCCGCACAGCAGCCCCTCGGCCGACAAGGTCCAAATCGGATATGCCGTCGCGCACCACTTGGCCTCGCGCCGGACACGTGTGGTCGGCGTCGACCCGCTGCCAGGCGACGCTGGACGTCAACCTCAGCGCCAGCTTCTACATGGCCCAGGCGGTCGGCCGCGTCATGATCGACGCCGGACACGGCCGCATCATCAACCTGGCATCCCAGGCGGCGGTCATCGGACTCGACCAGCACGCTGCCTATTGCGCCTCCAAAGCCGCGATCGTCGGACTGACACACGTCCTTTCGCTCGAATGGGAGCCAAAGGGCATCACGGTTGACGCTGTATCCCCGAGGAAATCCCCTCGGGAAAGGGCCTGGGCAGGGGAAAAGGGCGAGAAAGCCAAACGGGAAATCCAGATCGGCCGATTCGCACAGCCCGAGGAAGTGGCGCCACTCTCCGCTTACTTGGCCGGCGAAGACGCAACGACGGTCACCGGCACCAACGTCCTGATTGACGGTGGATTCACCACCATCTCGGAGACTGCTGAACCGGAGTGCGTGGGAAACTGCCGGACTGGAGAGCTTTTCAGGCTTCGGGTATCTCCCGCGCGAATGCCTCCGGGGTCACTGTTTCTGGTTCCGGGCCACCTCGCAGACCGGTGTTGAGCCCATCGATGGTTGTGACCTGATCATCGGTGAGTTCGAAGTCAAACACATCGAAGTTCGCGGTGATCCGTTCGGGCTTGACCGACTTCGGGATCGCGGAACGCCCCTCTTGGAGGTGCCACCGCAACATGACCTGCGCTGGTGTCTTGCCGTGCTCGGCAGCGATCCGTGCGATCACCGGGTCGTCGAACGTGCTCTGGCCGGTCCCACGGTAGTCGGTGATCCCGCCCATCGGCGACCACGCCTGCGTGAGGATCCCATGGCGGGCGTTCGCTTCTTGGACGTCAGGCTGCGTGAAGTATGGGTGCAGCTCGACTTGGTTCACCGACGGGACGACGGTGGACCGATCGAGGAGCGTTGCGAGGTGTTCCGGCATGAAGTTGCTGACGCCGATGGCCCGGACGCGACCGCCCGCGAGGAGCGTTTCCAAGGCGCGGTACGCCTCCACAGTCTTGTCGAACTGAGTCGGAACGGGCTGATGCAGGAGCAACAGGTCAATCTGCTCCACCCCGAGCTTTCCGGCACTCTTGTCGAAGGCATGGAGCGTCTCGTCATAGCCGTAGTCGCTAATCCAGACTTTCGTTTCAATGAAGATCTCGGACCGGTCGATCTCAGAGCGGCGGATGCCATCGCCGACTTCTCGTTCGTTGAAGTAGGACGCTGCTGTGTCGATGAGGCGGTAGCCCACGCGCAGTGCTTCGGTAACGGAGGACTCCGTCACGTCGGGGGGCGTCTGGAAGACACCGAAACCGAGGGCGGGCATTTCCACACCATTGTTGAGGGTCACATTCACGTTCAATCCTTCTTTCTGGAAATTGTGGTTCGCGGGTCGTACCCGGCTGGACGAATTGCCGGTATCACATACCGCCGCGCAGGAGGGTTTTAACCGCGCGACGTTCGTCCATCGCCTGATAGGCGTCGGCGATGTGATCAAGATCAGTGACGTAATCAAAGACCCGTCCCGGATTGATCCGACCCTCGAGAACGTCGCCAAGGAGTTCCGGGATGTAGCGGCGGACTGGGGCGACGCCGCCGCGCAGACCCACGTTGCGGAAGATGACCGTGTTGATGGGCACGACGACGTCATGCGGCGCGCCGACTGCCCCCACAACGGATCCGACACGAGCGATGCTGAACGCGGTCTCCATGGACGGCCCGGTCCCTACGCACTCCAGGGCGGCGTCGACGCCGATCCCCTGGGTCATCTCCATGATCCTCTCAGTCGCGTCGTCACCTCTTTCGGGAATAACGTCGGTTGCCCCGAATTCCTTGGCGAGGGCTTGGCGCGCGGGGTTGCGGCTGAGGGAGATGATGCGTTCGGCGCCGAGCCGCTTGGCGGCGATCACGGCGCAAAGTCCGACGGCTCCATCCCCCCACGACCGCCACGGTATGCCCCTGTTTCACCCCACCGCTGACGGCTGCGTGGTGGCCGATGCACATCACATCGGAGAGCGCTAGGAACGATGCGAGCATCTCGTCGGAGTGTCCGTCGCCCGGGACGCTAACGAGTGTCGCATCGGCGAAAGGGACCCTGACAGCCTCGCCCTGCCCGCCGTCAAAACCGTGATTGCCGAACGAGCCACCATTAAGACAGTTGGAGGGCCACCCTGCCAAGCAGTTCGCGCAAGTGCCATCGCAAAAGGTAAACGGGGCAATCACAAGGTCCCCTTTCGAGACGCTCCGGACATCGGCGCCGACCTCGTCGACGATGCCGATAAATTCGTGCCCGATAGGTCCAAGTGCGTGCGGAGATTCGCCCCGGTAATACCACAAATCAGAGCCGCAGACGCAACCAAGCAGCACGCGCACGATGGCATCTGACGGGTTCTGCAGTTTCGGATCGGGCCGTTCGCCAAGGGTGATGTCGCGGGGACCGCCGCAAATTACTGCTCGCATGGAGGGTTCCTTTCATTCTGGGCACTCGATTGTTGCCGACGTTACTCCGCTCCATTCCGGCGAAGGAGGCACTTGGAGTACACATTTGCGGGACGCCGGCGTCTTTCAGTTAGGCAGGTCCTTCCGGTGCGCGAGATCGTCGGGATTGGGTGCGACGGACGCCGGATGGGTGGCGCTCCAGCTGGCGAGGAAGTCCAGCTGTTCTTGGGCGTGGCTGCCTGGTTCAGCCGTGTAAGCGATCAAGGTCAGGCCCTCGCCGGGAAGCTCGAGTGCGTCGCAAGTGAGTTCGATGTCGCCGACAAGCGGGTTGCTCATTGCCTTGCGTGCCATGCGGTAGGGGCGGACGCTGTTTCGGGCCCAGCGAACTGAGAACTCCGAGCTTCCCGTGGCAAGGTCGCCGATGAGGCTGTTGAGGGCACGGTCATGGGGGCTACGTCCCGCTTGGACGCGGAGGGCCGTCGCGAGATCTTCGGCGATTGTGTCCCAATCAACGAAGAAATCCCTCGACCTGTGGTCGAGGAAAACGAATCGGGCGAGATTGAGAGGCAAGCCACTGGGTCTAAGGATGTCCATGTACAGGGCGAAGCAAAGGCTGTTCGCGGCCACGACGTCCATCCGGGCGTTACGGAGGTAGGCAGGTGCGCCTGTGATTCCAGCTAGGATCCGCTCGACACTCGGGCGCACTTCTGCCCGTGCCCGACGTGCCCCTGCCGCCCGCGGCCTTGCGGCGGTCTTGGCCAAGTAGAACAAATGGGCACGTTCAGCCTCGTCGAGCCGAAGGATTCGGGCGATCGATTCAAGAACGGATTCGGAAACCCCGCTCAAGTTTCCACGTTCAAGGCGGGCGTAGTAGTCCCGGCTGACGCCAACAAGTATCGCGACTTCCTCACGTTTGAGTCCGGAGACCCTCCTGGAGCCTCCGCATGGGGAGATCCCGGCCTCGGCTGGTGTGATGCGAGACCGCCTGCTCATAAGGAACTCGCGGACGCTTTTGCTGTTGTCCATGGCTTCTACGCTAAGACGCCACAACCGGTCCTAACAGGAACTGCCAGTACACCGCACACCAGGTACTCCCACACGCAGGCGGTAGCTGGTCTTCTTAAGTGTGTTCAGAATTCCTTCCTGAAAGGACACGGTATCCGTGACCATCATCAAACCTCCTCCGGTGGCCGTCGCCCCGCCGCGCGCATCTCTGGCTGTTGCCATGCTGGGGTTCTTCGTCGTCGCCCTGGACGCCCAGATCGTCAACGTTGCCCTGCCGGAGATCCGGAATGACCTTGGAGGCGGCCTTTCTGGCCTGCAGTGGATAGTCACCGGCTACACCCTGATGTTTTCCGCGTTGCAACTGTTCGCAGGGAGCTTCTCCGACCGCGTCGGAGCCCGCCGGGCCTACGGTATTGGCATGATCGTGTTCAGCGTGGCTTCTGTGGCGTGCGGGTTCAGCCCCAGCCTCCCGGCACTCATCGCCGGCCGCGTGCTGCAGGGCATCGGGGCGGCAATGATTACCCCCACTTCCCTCGCGCTCATTCGTGAGGCGTACCACGATCCTGCGCGTCGCGGCAGGGCCATAGTTTACTGGGGCTTGGGCGGTTCGGTCGCCGCTGCTGCCGGGCCCGTGCTTGGAGGAGTCCTCACGCAGATCGACTGGAGACTGATCTTCTTTGTCAATCTTCCGGTCGGCGTGGCAGCTCTCGTCCTGCTCTCCCGCGTTGCTCCCTCACCCCGGCGCCCGCGGCCCTTCGATTGGTTCGGGCAGACCACGGCCGTACTGGCGCTTGCAAGCTTGACCTACGGCATCATCGAGGGCGCGGAACTGGGCTACGGAAGCCCCGCGATCCTCTCCACGTTCGCGGTGTGCGTCATATCGGTGGCAGTCTTCGTGGTGGCGCAAGCCCGGGGCCGGCACCCGATGCTCCCGCTTGACCTGTTCCGCTCTCGCACAGTTTCCACCGCGCTGATCATTGCCGGCGTCACAATGGCCGCGTTCTACGGCGTCGTCTTCCTCCAAAGCCTTTATTTTCAACAGCAACGCGGGGTCACCGCGCTGGGGACCGGACTTCTCTTCTTGCCTATGAGCGGACTGGTTGCCCTCCTCGTTCCCCTTGCAGCACGGCTCGTGAACCGTTTCGGACGCATTGCAGTGATCGTGGCGGGCCAACTAGTCATGGCCCTGGGCCTGGCTGGACTTTGCTTGCTCCCCACGGATTCTCCGACCCTCCTCGTCGCGCTCCTCATGGTCCCGGTCGGCGTTGGCGGTTCCTTCACGGTTCCCCCGATCATTGCCCTCATCATGGACCATGTACCGGCAGAACGGGCGGGGACCGCCAGCGGAGTCATCAACACCGCACGCCAGGTTGGCGGCGCGCTCGGGGTCGCCGTCTTCGGTGCCGTACTGGCCGGGCAAAACTTCATGGACGGTCTCCGCACCGGACTCGGCGCCACCGCCGTCCTTCTCTTGGTGCTCGTCGTCGCGTCCTTGCCGCTACGGCACGCTAAGCAGGCAGGGTATTAACGAACGCGCCTGAGGGTCGGAGGGCGCAGTCGGGACAGCAGCAAAGACCATGAACTAACCAGACCGAAACTGCTACAGGAAGACACGATGAAACTTATACCCCCTACCCCAACGGCCAAAGCCCCAACGGAGAGGTTCACGGGAGACGTCTACCTCAACTCCCTCCACAACGGCGAGGCGCCCTCGCGTCTCGTGGCGGCGCTGGTCCGCTTCACCCCTGGCGCCCGTACGAACTGGCATTCCCATCCCCTTGGCCAGACCCTGCACTGCACCGACGGCATCGGGTTCGTTGCTACCCGGGACGGCAGCGTGATCCTCATGCGCGCAGGAGACACGGTCCACACGCCGCCCGGCGAGGAACACTGGCACGGCGCCACCCAGGACAACATGATGTGCCACCTGGCTTTGGTCGAGCACGACAACGGGGAGAGCGCCACCTGGCTTGAACCCGTCAACAACCAGGACTACGAAGACGCGCACGCCCAAGCCAACCGATAACCGCATCAGCCGATTCCGACATTCCGTCTCCGTGGCTTGCCGGCCACGGAGACGGAGGCTCCGTTTGAGGTCAAGACGCCTCATCATCATCTATGAGGCTGCGGTTTCGATTACGCAAATACCTCGCCACGAGGGGCGCCATCATGAGTGCAGCGACAAGGCGAAGAATCTGCATGGTAAGCACCAAGCCCACGTCGGCGCCTGAGCCCATCGCCACGGCTACGACAACCGGGATCCCGCCGGGGCTCGTCGCGAGGTAACCGTCCAAGTCTGAGATCCCGACACTTCTGGCGAAAACGATCCCGGCGAGCGCACACCCGACGACACCGATCACCAGTTGAATCAGAGCGAGCGGCATAAGGGTGGCGAGGCGTCGCAGGGATGAACGCGTCAGCGAAAGGCCTACCGCGAGACCGATCAGCCCGTAGGCGAAATTGAGCACTGACGGGGGAACTGTTGAACTGGGCATCAACTGAGTCAGGGAGAGGACGACGGCAACAGCCATTGGCAGGATCAGGCTCGATGCGCTGAACCGGAGATATCGTGCCATGATCAGTCCCGCCGAGACGGCGAGGGCGGTGAACCCCAAGCCCGACCAGTCGCCCATGGACGCTGCTGCCACTTGACCCGGGCTGCCCGCCCCAAGCAGCACAGAGACAAACGGCACCGAGAGCACAACGACGACGACACGCAGGTACTGGATCGATAGCACGATCCCCTCGTCCGCGTCCATCTCCTTTGCAACGGCACTCACGCCTGAAGCCCCGCCTGCGATCGAGGCCAGCATGGCGGTCGGACCATCTACATGACGTGAAAAACGAAGAACTTGGCCAGCCGCCAAGGTGATTGCAATAGTGCCCGCCACACCGGCCAGCATAACCAGCGGCCTCTGAACGACTTCGGCCACAACAGCACGATCGACCATCGCCCCGGCGCCAACGCCGACCAGGGCGAGGGAGAGTTTGCGTAGGCCGCGCGGAAACGGCTTTGGTGTTCGCAGGCCGACAGCCGCAAACACACCTGTGATGAGACCCGCGAAAAGGGGCGGAGAAGGCGCCTGAACAATGCTGAGGATCCAAGCTAGGAAAACGATCGATGCTGCGATTGCCAGCCAGTAGAGGACATCGCCCGACCAGCGGCGGGTGTCGCCCGTCATCTGCCACTCCTAACCGGCAATGGGCCGGCGACCGAGGTCGAGAGCCCGTTCCCCCAAGCTTCCTTGGACCGAGACGCCTGGGACGAGTCTTCCCACTGCCTACTGGCGTGGACCCGGTATATGTTTGCCATCATCACTCCGTTCGTATTTACGAACCACTGTTCATGATTGCGATCATATCATTGTCACTCCGGAAGTCAGGCGATGTTCGTCCCAGGATTGGAGGCGGCGGCCGAACGCGGCCGACCATTCCCGAGAGCCAGGAGCCCCGCCGCACCACTCGAGATCTAGAGGGAATCGGCGATCCGCGCCGCCTCCAGCAAAATCTCAAGCGTGCCGTCCGGATTGGTGAGCGGCGCCTCGTGGGTGCCCTCCAAGGTCCGGTACCAAAACTTTTCATCCCGGACACTGCGATCCCGCGCCCTGTCCAGGACGAAGGGCTCCGCTCTCGTCGGCAGGCATTCGACGAACATTCCCGGATGCGACCAGGCGCGCTCAGTGGAGCCCACTGGATCCCGGTAGGTCTTAATCGGCTGCGGCGTCAGCTTGGAATTCACCCAAGCAATGATGTCCGGGTCTGTTATCCCGTAATAGGAGGCATCAGACACTGGAACCGTCCAGCCGTGACCGTGGTTGCGAGCGTTTTCTTCAATCGCTGCAGCCCGCTGGGGACCAACTAGATCAAAAACGCTTTCGCCCGCACGAGGGATGAGTGCATCCACGTAGACCATGAACCTCACACGATCGGCGATCTTCTCCATCGCAGCGCTTGCCACGACACCGCCGTAGCTGTGCGCCACCAGGATCGAGTCGGTCAGGTCTTCATACTCGAATGTCGCGACCAGATCCTGAACGTGGGTATCCAGCCCGATCGAGGGATCGAGGAGATGCGAACGGTCACCCAGACCTGTCAAAGTCGGCGTCAGGACGTCGAACCCCCGCCGTCGAAGGCGGCTCGCGACCGGCCCCCAGCACCACCCGCCATGCCGGCCTCCATGGAGGAGAACGAAGGGTCTGGAATTCGAAGCAACGCTCTCAAGCACGCAATCCTCCTGATGGATCAAACGTTACGCCTTCCCTCATCAAGGGAGACGGAATTACTCGCATTCTGTGACTTGCACCACAGCGGTAGAGAGTATACTCTGGGAAGGTCAGTCAAGCCAATGGCCTGGCAGCCTTCGCGATTTTCAGGAAGGAAACAGACAGGATCGGCCACCGCCGAAACCCGCTGCAGGCCATCCCCCGCTGCCACTGCGTTGTTATCGGATCGCCCGCCTCGGCGGAAGGTCCGAACGGTACATCGGCAAATCCCGATACAGGCCCCTTCGCTTCCTAAGTGAATGAGAGCGTTCCCTGATGCGCCACTGAAGACGCACTGAGTCTGCTCAACCACCGACCTTCAATGGAGAAGACATGTCCGATCACCTTGGGGTGGACCAACTTAGCTCATCCGAAACCACAGCAACGCCCAAAGCCCGTCAGGGTAGAGGGCGGGTGCTGTTCGCCAGCTTCATCGGGACGGTTATTGAGTTTTACGATTTCGGTATCTATGGAACCGCCGCGGCGCTCGTGTTTCCGCAGGTGTTCTTTCCGGCGCTGGGTCCGGCCGCTGGCACTGTGGCCTCTTTCGCGACCTTTGGCGTAGCTTTTGCGGCACGACCGCTTGGAAGCATCATCTTCGGTCACTTCGGAGACATCCTCGGCCGTAAGCGCAGCCTGGTGGCGACGATGCTGATGATGGGAATCTCGACATTCCTTGTAGGTCTTCTGCCTACGGCGTCGCAGATAGGGGTAGTGGCGCCGCTCCTTCTCACCGCGCTTAGGATTTTCCAGGGTATTGCCGCCGGCGGTGAGTATGCGGGGGCGGTCCTCTTTGTTTCCGAGCATTCTCCTAAGGCGTCGAGGGGTTTGTGGTCCGCAGCGCCCAACCTGGGCGGCAGCGGGGCCATCATCTTGACGAACCTCACCTTCCTGCTGACCAGCCTCACGATGAGCCCGCAGGCGTTTGTGGCCTGGGGCTGGAGAATCCCGTTCCTCACCAGCGCAGTCTTGGTTCTTCTCGGCCTGTGGGTGCGTCTTAGAGTCAGCGAAACCCCGGTCTTTATCTCGCAACAGGCCCGCGGCACACGATCCCGCGCGCCGTTCCTTGAAGCCTTCCGTGTGCAGAGCCGCCAAATCTTCCTCGCCATAGGATCCATGATTTGCCTTATGGCCCTCGTCTACGTCGGCGGACCCTATCTGACCTCCTATGGCTCTAAGACCCTGGGCATGGATCAAACATTCGTCCTCGCGATTGCGACGGTCGGAGGACTCATGACCGGGGTCGGAATTCTCATCGGCAGCGCGTGGTCCGATCGCATCGGGCGTCGAAAGGTGATGATCGTCGGCGCTGCGGCAGGTACGGTATGGACTCTCGCGCTGTTCCCCATTCTCGACATGAAGACGGGATGGGCCTTCGCGATCGGCATGCCTCTGACGTCACTCATATCCGGGGTCGTTACCGGCCCTGTCGGAGCCTTCTTGTCGGAGCTCTTCCACACGCGTTACCGCTACACGGCTGCAGGGATCTCGTACAGCGTCGCCGCAATGATCGGCGGCGCGCTTCCGCCCATTATTGCTCCGATCATCATTGAACGCTGGGGCAGCCTCGCCTTTGGCTTCTTGCTGGCATTCGTCTGCCTGCTCAGCTTGCTTTGCATTGTTGCGCTCAAAGAAACGCGAAATTATGAGCTTGACCGCGTAGACACCGACGTGAAGAACTGAGAGACACTCTCAACATCTACACATGTCAACGCGAGTGTTCCCGCGGATCTAGATGGCACAGCCCGTGCCGGGATAGCAATGGACGGGAACTCGTCCCAACCCACTTGGAAGAGAGAAATGCTAAAACATACCCAGATTTTCGTGAACGGACAGTGGATTGACTCCACCGCGACGGATTCAATTGACGTCGTCAATCCTGTCACGGAGGAAGTAATCGCCACCGTTCCTCGCGGAACAGCGGTCGACGTCGACCATGCCGCAAGTGCAGCTGCCGACGCCTTTCAGGAGTGGTCGCGTTCCTCCATCGAAGAGCGAGCTCATGTCCTGCGCAAACTCGCGGACCTGATCGAGGAGCGAGCCGACGACATTACGCGGACGATCGTCTCCGAGATTGGCCAGCCGCTAGCGCAGACCGGCAATGCCCAGACCGCCACTCCGATTGCAGATCTCCGAAACTACGCGGACTCGCTCCGGGACATCGTGTGGAGAGAACCCATCAGGTCTTCAACCTCCGTGGTGCAAAGACTTCCTGCAGGGGTGGTCGGAGCCATCGGTGCTTGGAACGGTCCCCTCAGGTCGGTCGTTCTCAAGGCCGGCGCAGCTATCGCGGCTGGCTGCACCGTCGTCGTGAAGGGCAGCGAAGTCGCCCCGCTCACGTCCTTCGTTCTTGCCGACCTGGTAACGGAGGCGGGACTTCCGCCTGGAGTGTTCAACCTCGTCGCTGGGGATGGGCCTGAGGTTGGCGAGGCTATTGCCTCCCATCCGCTCGTGGACATGGTGTCCCTGACCGGATCCGTGCGTGCAGGTCAACGCGTCATGGAGCTGGCGAGTCGTTCAATCAAGCGAGTGGCGCTTGAACTCGGAGGCAAATCGGCCAGCCTGGTGTTGGAGGATGCAGACCTGGAGCACGCGATCACGCTGGGCCTCGAAGACGCCTTCCGCAACTCAGGCCAGGTTTGCGGGTCGCTCTCCCGAGTTCTGGTTCCGAAATCGAGGTTGCGCGAAGCAGAAGAACTCGCAGTTGCCAAGGCTGAGAGCTATGTATTGGGCGACCCTTACGACCCGGCAACAACGCTCGGCCCCGTCGCAAATGCGAACCAGCGCGACCGCGTGCGTTCCCACATCCAGCGTGGACTCGACGACGGCACCCGGTTGCTCACGGGCGGTCCGGAAAAACCTGAACTGCTGGAGCGTGGATTCTTCGTCAAGCCGACGCTCTTTACTGGCGACAATCAATCGCGAATCGCCAGGGACGAGGTCTTCGGACCCGTCGTTGTCTTCATTCCGTATTCGAATGAAGACGAGGCAATCAGCATCGCCAATGATTCCAGCTACGGCCTTGCCGGCGCCGTCTGGGCGGCAGACCCGGCTCGTGCCCGCGAGGTGGCGGGACGGATTCGAACCGGAAGAGTACGCATCAACGGAACTCCCATCGACATGCGGGCTCCCCACGGAGGCTTCAAGCTCTCCGGCATCGGCCGGGAGATGGGAAGACATGGGATCGAAGAGTTCCTTGAGTACCAGTCAGTGCATGGGTGACAACCGGCGCACGCAAGGTCGGTGCGCATTTTCAGCGCGTCTCCACCCCATCAAAAGCAATCATCAGCCCAACAAGGACACGTAGTCGAGGTATTACAAAATGGAAAATGAATTGAAGCTGGGCTTTATCGGCCTGGGAGCCATGGGCAAAGGCATGGCACACAACCTGCTCTCGACGGGTCATGAGCTCCTAGTTCACGATGTCCGGAAAGAGGCAGCAAACGAGCTTATTGAGCGCGGGGCCCGATGGGCAGATTCGGTTGCGGAGATCGGTCGCGAGGCGAGCGTGATTTTCACCTCATTGCCGGGCCCTCGCGAGATGGAGGCCGTCGGACTCGGCGAAGATGGGCTCTTGGCTTCAATGCAGCAAGGCTCTGTGTGGTTCGATATGTCGACGAATTCGCCCGCGACACTGCACAAGGTCTTCGAGGCCTGCCGCGCCGTCGGCGTTTCTTTCCTCGATGCGCCAGTGAGTGGCGGACCCGCCGGAGCGAGCAGCGGCAAGCTCGCGATCTATGTCGGCGGTGACTCCACGACATTCGAACAGCACCTTCATCTCCTGAAAGCTCTAGGAGACGAGGTGATGTACATGGGAGACATCGGCACCGGAACAAGCACCAAACTGGCCCATAATGCTGCCAGCGCAGCGATCCGCATCGTCACAGCAGAAGTCTTTTCCATGGCAGTCAAATCGGGTGTGGAGCCGTCCGCGCTCTGGAAGGCGCTCCGGAACGGGGCCATCGGCCGAACACGGACATTCGATCGGATGGAAAAGTACCTGAACGGAAACTATGATCCGCCCACTTTCACGGTCACGCTTGTCAACAAAGACATTGGTCTGGCGCTTGAACTTGCCAATTCGATGAATGTGCCCATGAGATGCATCGAAGCCGCATACAAGGACTATCAAGAGGCCTTGGACAGGGGGTGGGGTGCACGAGACTCACGATCCCCAATGTCCCTGCAGAATGAACGTGCCGGCGTCGAAATCAGCGTGTCCCAGGAAGTGATCCAAGAGGTTCTTACTCTCGATCCGTAAAGCCAACGTCGATCCTTAATTTGAGACTAGATACCAGATCGCAAAAACATCACGAATACATTGGAGAATCACGTGAACGAACGGGATACCGGACGTCAAATCCTCGTCGACTTGATGGGCGCCCCCTATCTGGACCAAAGGGACGAGCAGCGAAATGCCTTTAATGCTCCCCTCCAGGACTATTCCGATGAGGTTTGCTTCGGTCGAGTATGGGGACGTGACGGGATCGACAAGAAGCTCAGGAGCATCTTGAACCTTGCCATCCTGACGGCCCTAAATCGTCCCGCGCAACTCAAGCACCACCTGCAGGGGGCGCTCAACAACGGGTGCACTCCCGAGGAAATCCAGGAGATCCTCCTCCACACCGCAGTATATTGCGGGCTCCCGGCAGCCGGCGAAGCCTTCAAGGTGGCAGAAGGGGTACTCCGCGAGCGGGGACTTATTCCCGTCGACTCCTCGGACTCCACTGGCCCGGGAGCACGGGTCGACGCCTCCTGAGCGGATTCATGAGGGCCCCGGTGAGTTTTGTCATAAACTCACCGGGGCCTTCGTCGACAATGCCGATTATCAACTTCCGAAGTGAAACGGGTCTTTTGGACGCGTCAGACCTTTTTCAAATATTCGCCGGACTCCTCAGGCTGGTCACCTTCCGAAACGGCCGCCCTCCGCTTCACGAGGAACTCCCGGTGCCCTTCCATAGCCTCAATCACGCCCTGCGCGTTGCGCTGCTCAAAGTGTGGCATGAGACGGAAATGGTCTTTGTATCCGGTGGTGCTGTCAACGAGTCCGACTGCAGCGTAGGGCTCCCGAGCATCCCACAGGTAGTTCAGGAAGTGGAGCAATCGCGTCGAGCCCGTGCGCTCGAAAGCTACAAAGTGAAACTGCCGGTTCAATTCCAGGTATCGCAGACGGTCTTCGGGCGCAGTCTTCTTGCCCATCTCGTCCAACAGTGCGCGCATTTTAGAGATGTCGTCTTCAGTCAGCTTCGGGACAGCCATGAGATAGGCCTCACGCTCGAGGATCCGACGCCAGTGATAGATGTCCTCAAGATCACCTTGGGTGAGATTAGTCGTAAAGTATCCGTTGGCCCGCAAATGATCGACATATCCCCGGGCTGCCAGCGACGCAAGCGCTTCCCGCACGGGTATGTGGGAAATGCCCAGAGCTTTCGCAATAGTTCGAGGTGATAGGCGAGAACCAGGCGCATATTCTCCTTGTGCGATCGCGGTCTGGATCCGCCGGCTCGCATAGGCCACGAGGGTCTCGGGCGGTCCCTCGCCGTTGTTGGCCGTATACACATTTGCTCCCGTTGCCGTATGCCGGCGATCTGCCCTTCGACCCCGCGGGCCGCGTCCAACCCTATTTTCCCACAATATACTCTTCCGGCGGGAGCGCCCTGCAGCACAGATGAGGTTCTTGGAGCGCGGTTAGGTCAATGGTCCTGGGAGGACTTCCTGGCCTCGGACTCCACAGACTGGTCAGCAGCACCCGACTTACCGGCGGCACGCTGGTCCGAGCTCCAGCTGGCCAAGAAATCGAGCTTTTCTTGGTCACGGCTTCCCGGCTCGGCGGTATAAACGACAATCGTCAGGTCTTCTCCGGGCAGTTCGAGGGAATCGCCAGTAAGTTCGATCTCCCCGACAACCGGGTTCCTCAAAACCTTCCGTGCGGTGCGATGGAATCGCACGTCGTGTCTAGCCCAGCGCGTTGCGAAGTCTTGGCTCCCTGTTATGAGCTCACCCACGAGGGACTTCAGTGCGGAGTCGGTTGGGCTCTTCCCGGATCTCACTCGCAGCGAAGATGCGAGGTCATCGGCAATGGAATCCCATTTAACGAAGAAGTCATGCGATCTCGGATCGAGAAACACAAATCGAGCCAGATTGACGGGTAATGTCTCGGGTTCAAGGACGCCTGCATAGAGCGCGAAGCAGAGGCTGTTCGCAGCAACGATGTCCATCCGTGCGTTGCGGACATAGGCTGGAGTGCCAGACATCCCGCGTAGCACCCCTTCAATGCTCGGGCGCAGCTCTGTGCGAGGCTTTCGGGTACGCGCCGGTCGTGATGCGGCCATCGCCGCCCGGGCCAGGTTAAACAAGTGCGTTCGTTCAGCTTCATCGAGCTGCAGCGCAGAGGCTAGAGATTCCAGGACCGGCTCGGACACGCCGCGGAGATTGCCCCGTTCGAGCCGGGCATAGTATTCGGTACTCATCCCCGCGAGCATTGCCACCTCCTCCCGCTTCAGCCCCGCTACTCGGCGAGTGCCTGCAAACGTAGGGAGCCCGGCCTTGGCGGGGGTAATTCGCGCCCGCCGGGTCGTCAAAAACTCGCGGACATCGTTGCTGTAGTTCATAGAACCGACGGTACGTCAGTCCCACCTCGCGTGGGAGTCACTGTCAGTACACTTTTCGCCAGTCCGGTTTGTGAGCGACGACGCCCGGACCGGCCCTAACAGGAACTGCCAGTACACCGCACAACAGGTCCTCCCACGCGCACGCACGGACTGGTTGACTTGAATCTGTTCAGTTTCCCTGCACGTAAGGACCCATGTCTGTCATGAAGAGCGTCACCCTTAACAACGGCGTCGAAATGCCGATCCTCGGCTTCGGCGTCTTCCAGATCCCCGACGAGGAAACCCAGGCCGCCGTCGAGGCCGCCCTCGCCGCCGGTTACCGCCACCTCGACACCGCCGCCTCCTACCTGAACGAGGCCGCCGTCGGCGCCGCGATCAAGGCGAGCGGCATCGCCCGCGACGAACTATTCATCACCACCAAACTCTGGATCCAGCACGCCCCCACCGGCAGCGTCCAGGACGACACCAAGCGCGCTTTCGACAACTCACTGAACCGCCTCGGACTGGACTACCTCGACCTGTACCTGATCCACCAGCCGCTCGGGGACTACTACAGCGAATGGCGCGCCATGCAGGAACTCCACAAGGACGGCCTCGCCCGCGCGATCGGTGTCTCGAACTTCCACCCCGACCGGCTCGTGGACCTCATCGACCACAACGAGATCGCCCCGGCCGTCAACCAGATCGAGACCCACCCCTTCCACCAGCGCGCCGCCGACCAGGCATTGATGCGCGAACGCGGCGTCCAGATCGAGTCCTGGGGGCCATTCGCCGAAGGCCGCAACGAGCTGTTCACCAACCCGCTCCTCAGCGCCATCGCCGAAGCGCACGGCAAGTCCGTCGCCCAGGTGGTGCTCCGTTGGCTCATCCAGCGCGAAGTGGTCGTCATCCCCAAGTCGGTGCGGCCGGAACGCATGGCCCAGAACCTCGACGTCTTCGACTTCGCCCTCACGGGCGAGCAGATGAACCTGATCGCCACCCTGGACAACGGTGCCAGCCTCTTCTTCGACCACCGCGATCCCGCCATGGTCAGCTGGCTGGGCGGACGCAGGATCAACTAACCCATCCTTCCTTGCGTTCCCGCGGCCGCCCCGGCCGCGGGAACGCGAGGAACCGATCCGGGAGACCACCATGCCGACGAAGCTGCAAGCCATTGGCCGGCGCATCGTCCTGCGTTCGGCCGTGACGGGTCTCGGCGCTGCGATGATCGCCGCCGGAACGGCAAGCTGCAGTACAGGAGCGCCGAACAACACCATGACCCCCCAAAGAGAAACGCAGCCTGCCCAGACCACGCCCGTGCCCGGCGGCAATGGCGCGCGGGTTCTGCTCGCTTACTTCTCACGCGCCGGGGAGAACTACCACGACGGCGGACGCGTTCACCTTGACGTCGGCAATACCGAAGTGCTGGCCGGCATGCTCAGCGCACTCATCACCTGCGACGTACACCGCGTCGACCCGGCCGAGCCGTATTCCGTGAACTACGACGCCACTGTCGCGCGCAATGTCCAGGAACAGAACGAGAACGCCCGCCCGGCCATCTCAGGCCCACTGCCCTCCATCGAGCAGTACGACACGGTGCTGCTCGCCAGCGGCATCTGGAACGTCCGGGCACCCATGATCATGACCACGTTCGCCGAGAGCCACGACTTCGCCGGCAAAACCGTCCACGCGGTCACCACCCATGCAATGAGCGGGCTCGGAACCACAAAAAGGGACTACGCCCAATCCTGTCGTGGCGCGATCATCGGTGAAGGACTCGCCATCCGGGGCGAGCGGGTCCGGGACTCAGGACCGGACATCGAATCCTGGCTACGACGCAACGGGCTCCTCCAGCGCTGAACACCTCCGGCAGCGTGAGCCCCTAGGGCAAATGGAGTCCCATGGGCAAGGCACCAACGAACTCGACATACATCTCAGTTTGCGCGAGTGCTGACTGAAGACGAGTGGCGGAAAGATTTGTCCAGCCCCCGCCCCACGAGAGAGATGACGCGAGCCCCCATGTGGTGGCCTGTGGCGTGGATTTCAGTGCTTGGGCGACCTCGCCGGCACGACGGAGCACATGATCTCTGATTCGCGTCCTGCGCGCACCGAGATCGAAGAAGCGATAACCGTGTCCCGGTGCCGTCTCGCCGTCGTCGTGCTGCGCCAGTCGGTCCAGTGAAAAGAGGTACTCCCCCACTGGATTTTCCCCGCCCTGGCCACCACGGCCTATCCCAGGGTTCAGGTGTGGCAGGACATGGTCGCCGCTCAGGAGCAACCCCTCGTCGGGCAGCGAAAAGCAGACATGACCGCGGGTGTGCCCGGGAGTGTGCAGAACACGAACGGTCCGGCCGGGAATCGGCAGCACCTCACCGTCATCGAGCGGGCGGATGCGAGCCGGAATCGGGCTGGCCCCCGCAGTTGCGCTTCCCGTGTGCAGTCGCTTGCGCTCGTTCTCAGGGACCCCCCAACGCAGCCCCAATGCCTCCAGATCATCGGAATAGCGTGCATTGGACGCACCGCTGATCAGATCTTCCTCATCGTCGACGTGGAGTTGAAGAGCGAGATCGTTCTGGTCAATCAACCATGCAGCGAGGCCAAGGTGGTCACGATGCAGGTGGGTGACTGCGACCGAACGAATATCACCAAGATCGGCCCCTATCGACGACAGATTCATTTTCAGACGATCACGGTTGGACGGTGTATCCGCGCCTGGATCTATGACATGAAATCCGTTAGCGGAGTCCTCGATGACGTAGCACAGCGTGTAGGGGACGCCGGGCAGGAACGGGATGGCGAACGACCAGATGCCGGGTCGGAACTCCTCGGGATCCGGAATCCCTCGGTTGAGGTGCTGGGCGTACTGCTTGGCGCTTGCCGGTCGCATCCCACCGGACGAGATGGCATCCTGCCGCGCGGCATTAGATCGCGGCATGCTCGGCTATGACGGGAGTCTCGGCGTTTGCTTTGATCGTGCTCGTATCGATGACGAAGCGGTATCGCACATCTCCCCGGCTGAGACGGTCATAGGCGTCATCAATCGAACTCGCATCGATGACCTCGACCTGAGCTCCGATCCCTTTCGCTGCACAGAAGTCGATCATCTCTTGGGTCTCGGCTATGCCTCCGATGGAGGACCCGGCAATGGAGCGACGGTTGATGAGCAGGGAGTGGGGCACGATGCTGAGCGGTTCAACAGGCACGCCGAGATTCACGAAAGTTCCATCGACGTCCAAGAGTCGCAGGTATGCATCGAGGTCAAGTTTGGCGGGGACAGTGGAGATGATGAGGTCGAGCGAGCCTTCCAGGCCATCAAATGCGTTCGGCTCAGTCGTGGTTCGGAATTCGTCGGCGCCCAGACGGAGCGCGTCCTCTCTGGCAGATGGATTCAAATTGAAGACGATCGTGTGGGCGCCAAGCGCAGACGAGATCTGCGTGCCGATGTGGCCCAGTCCGCCGAAGCCAACAATTCCCACCCGTTTCCCGGGGCCCGCGCCCCAATGGCGCAATGGCGAATAGAGGGTGATTCCCCCGCACATGAGCGGCGCGGCCTGCTCAAGCGGGATGTTCCCGGGAATCTTCACGGCGAAGGCCTGATCGACGACGATACTTTCGCTGTATCCGCCAAATGTGCGACGGCCCCCGCGGTCGATCATGTTGTAGGCGAGAATGTGTCCACCGCGGCAATACTGTTCAAGGCCTGCCCGGCAGTAGTCGCACGTCCTGCATGAGTCCACCATGCAGCCGATTCCGGCCCGGTCGCCGATCGCGAATTTCGTCACTGCAGACCCCACGGCTGTGACAATGCCGGCTATCTCGTGCCCGGGCACGATCGGGTACATGGTGTGCCCCCAGTCGGCACGTGCGTGATGCACATCCGAGTGGCAGATCCCGGCATACGCAATCTCAATGTAGATGTCCTCAGGACCGAGCTCGCGCCGGTCAATGAGCATCGTCTCAAAAGTGTCCTTCGGCCCGCGCATTGCACGGGCAGCAACCTTGGTCAACGTCCCCTCCTTTGGGTACGACAAATCTGTCCAGGTCCGTTCGGGCCCGGCTTGCGTGTTTAGGTTTCTATCGGTCGATGCCTGAAAGCGTGCAGGCGAAGCGAACTCGCTAGAGTGCCTCGCGGGCTTTTGTAGACCGGTTTCTCCAGGAGTCCACGTGTTCAAGCAGCACCCGGCCAAGTTCTTCTGCCCTTGGTTTCATTTCGGAGGTCGGGCCGACGAGGGTGACTTCGGCGACCACTTGTCCGGATTGATTGTGCACGGTCGTTGCAATGGCGTATCGCGCTCCGCCCCTGAGGGTGTTCTGGGCGAGTCGTGTCTTCCTGATGTCGTCGAATTCGGCCAGGAATTGTTCAACAAGGTTCGCCTCCTCTGGTGTGCAGCGTCGAAAGTAGGCGTTGCGCTCAGTGTCCGAAAGCGACGCCAAGATGGCTTTGCCGCCTGCCGTGTCAAGAAGAGTGCGTCGAATGTTACTGCGCGCCCCGAATCCGCCCAGGGTTTCCGACCCTGCTTCGGAGACATAGATCAGGTGGTCACCAGCCTTGACCCCAAGGAAGGTGGTGACTCCCGTCGCCTCGTGCAGCGCAGCAACGTCGGTGTCAGTAACTAGTCCCGCGCGAATGTGGCCAGTGGCGAGGGTGAGTCCATACACCGCTGGGCCCAGGTAGAACCGGTGGTTGTCTTCGTGCAGCCATCCAGCTGCCAAGAGTCCTCGAATGAACCCGTGCACCGAACTCTTCGGGGCGTCCAAGACTCGAGCGAGTTCGGCGAAACTCATCCCGGGGTTGTAGACGACCTCTTCTACAATCCGCGTCACCCTGTCGATGGTCCGGTGGTTTTGCGGTGCGCGGTCGGAGTCCTGCGTTGGAATATTGGTCACGACAGCCATCTAACCTCATCCTGCCCATGAGTGCGATTCATCTGCCCACGAACTCAGGCTGGCGCTTTGCGACCGATGCTGCGACGCCCTCGCCGAAGTCCGCTGTACCCAGGAGGTGCGACTGGGCCGTCGCTTCCACATCCAGCGCTGCATGCACGTCTGCGACGAGTTGACGACGCATGGTGGCCCGAATGGCGAGCAATGAGAGCGGAGCGGACTCAGCGATCTCCATAGCCAGACCTACGGCCGCTTCCCTCGGGTCGGACTCGACCAGACGGTCGCAAAGGCCGATCTCAAACGCTTCAGCGCCCTGAATCGAACGGCCGGTGTAGAGCAGGTCGAGAGCCCGTTGGCGTCCGACGACGGCCGGCAGCGTAACGGAGAGACCGAATCCGTGATGGAAACCCAGCCTGGCGAAGTTCGCGGTGAAGCGGCTGTCGCCTGTGGCGACCCGGAAATCTGCGGCCAACGCCAATCCCAGTCCCCCACCGACTGCCGCTCCCTGGACGGCAGCGACGATCGGCTTGCGCGCAGTGAAAATTGCGAACGCCTGCCGATAGACGCTTCGGAGCCCATTCGCATCCACGCCACGGAGGTCCGCACCGGCGCAGAAGTGCTTGCCCTCCGAACACAGGACAATGGCGCGGACATCGGGGGCTGCATCCAGTTCGATGACCGCAGATGCGAGTTCCGCGAGCATGGCCTCATCGAAGAAGTTGCTTGGCGGCCGGTGCATCTCGACAATTGCGATGCCCCCCTCGACCTGGGCGGACACGAGTTCGCTCATGTTCCTGCTCCCCCTGTCGAAACAACCTCGGCCCGCCCTTCCGCCACCAAAGTCGCACGGTCGATCTTGCCCGCGTGGTTCAGCGGCAGCGGTTTAGTACGGATGTTCCACCGACTGGGTACAGCGAAGGAAGCCAGCCTTCCATGGAGGCCTGTGCGCAACTCGTCTGCTGTAGCGCCCGGCGCTACCACGATAGCCATTACTTCCTCGCCCAGGTCCGGATGAGGAACACCGAACACAACTGATTCGGAGACCATCGGAAGCTGAGCAAGCACCGCCTCAACTGCGGAAGGTGCGATGTTTTCGCCTCCACGGATGATCATGTCCTTCGAGCGGCCGGTGATCCAGAGGTATCCGTCATCGTCAAGATGACCGAGGTCTCCCGTGTGCAGCCAACCCTCGCTGTCTATAGAAGACTCGTCTTCTCCGATGTAACCGCTCATCTGAGTGGGGCTGCGAACAAGGATCTCCCCCGCATCGAATTCAGCGGCCGTGGCAATGGTGATCTCCACGCAGGGAAGTGGCTTTCCGGTCGTCCCAGGTCTGTCGGTGGTGTCTTTGCCTGAAGCGGCGACCGCTTGGCCGCCGTTCTCGGTCAACCCATATCCAGTGGCAATGCGCGGTTCCACACCGGGGAGGCCGGTCCGGATGCGCTCAAGGAACTCGGCATGCACGGGGGCGCCGCCCACAGTGAGTGAGCGCAACGATCGCAGGTTCCTCGTCTGGACATCGGGGTGCTCGAGCAGTCTGGACACCATGGTCGGGACTGCGCTCCATCGCCGGATCTTCCATTCTTCGATGAGGCGAAGGGCCTCCTCAGGGTCGAAGCGTCCACTGGGCATAACCAGGGTGTCGCCCACCGTGATCGCTCGGAGGAGGGTCTGCACTCCACCGATGTGGAACATCGGACCCGTGTGCAGCGCGGCTTCTCCCGTCTCCTCACCGATCTGTTGTGGCAGTCGCTTGGTGATGTGCAGGAGCATATGAAGGCCGGCCAGCAAGGAGCGGTGAGACAGCACCACTGCCTTCGGCCGGCGTTCGGTTCCGGAGGTGAAGATGATGACCGCAGGTTCGTTCTCGTCACCCTTGACTTCCGCAGCCTCCACTTCGGAAGAGCCATCGGCCGGCGCAGTCCATGAACCGGTTTCCCAGCCCGCCGGGATGCGCCTTGCGTTTCTTTCGTCCGCCAAAACGAGTGATGGTGCAATTCGGTCCAAGGCATCTTCGAGCTCATTCGGGCTCCACCAGGCGTTGGCAAGGACGGGAACAGCACCGGCCGCGACGCTTGCCCAGAAATTCGTGATCCATTCGGGACTGTTCCACCCGAGGATCATGACCCTGTCGCCGGCGCGAATACCCAGCCTCCGCAAGTCGGTTGCCTGTGCCGCTATCGCGCTCCGGAGGTCCGAGAAGCTGACGACTCTTTCACCTTGCACGATGTGAGGGCGGTGACCCCAACGGTTGGCAAAAGCAAGAAGCGAGCCCAGGCGCTGCGGACGGTTCCGGTACATGCGGAAGGGCACCCCTTCCATGTCGACGACGCTGACATCTGTGCCCCACTCATCAATAGCTGTTGACATCAAGCTTCTCCTTCCAGGGGAAGGAGCTCTGCTTCGGTGCGCTTGGGAAGGCTGACGACGGCGGAGCCCGGCATGACGTTCTGCCCGCGCTGGTTTTCGGCCCAGGTTTCGATGCGAACTACGTGGTCGCCGGAGTCGTCGATCGACTTTTCGATCACGCGTCCACCCAGCCGGACGACGTCGGACAGGTAGACGTGAGAACGGTACTGACCATGGATCGACTTGAGGAACCCTGCGTCGCCCATCCAGTTCGTCAGTGAGTGGATCTGCCAGCAGGTCCGCTGGATTCCGACATCGTAGGCCATCTGTGCGCCCTGTAGCCGCGCGGCGTAGTCGCTGTAATGCACGGAGTAAACCGGCTCAAGGGCACCGGTGTTGGGATCCCGGTAAGCCCAGCTCGGATGCTTGCGGTATCGGCGAAGCGCGACACCATGAGCGGACAACCGGGGAATCGGTGCCGCCCCGGCGGCAATGAAGGCGATCTCGTCCGTGAGGCCGATCGGTCCCTTGGTGATGAAGTCGAGCTCATCGCCGACCTTGATGTCATCCCAATACCGCGGCACAGCACCCCGGGGAGATTCGGCCAGGATCTGGTCCTCGATGGCAGCCAGTTCTTCGTCGGTCCAGGGGTGTGGGAGCTCGATCGCGCGGGACTCTCGCCGTTCCTGCATCTCGCCCCGCTCGAACCTCATCCGCGAGCAGATGAAAGTCGCAACGAGCTCGTCGTCCTGATTCCTGTATTCCTGCCGCAGGTAATCCTTAATGCGTCGTCCGCCGAAAGAGCTATCCGTTGGACCATCGAAGCCGTCGAAGACGACCTTCGCAGTGATTCGGTCCCCGACCCGGATAGGACGATGGAAGTTGATGTTGGTCTCGGCGTGGAATCCGCCGAGACCGCGCCATCCGACCTGGATCGATCCGAGGCAGCAGAAGATGAAGCTCGGCGGTGCAATCAATCCTGCATGGGGACTCGCGGTCGCATACTCTTCGTCGGTCCATAGGGGATTGTCATCGCCGATGCCCTCTGCGAAGCGGAGGATGGCCAAGCGTGTGGCGTACTCATTGTTTACGGAGGCCGCCGTACGAAGCTCGGTGCCGATGAGTGCCCGCATTTCTTCAAGCATTTCGTCAGTGAAGGTGGCGCGGACTAGTTCCGCGCCGATCTCGGCCTTTTCGGTGGTGTGGCTTGACGTCATTGTCTCCTCATTCGGATATGCGAACTATTATTCGTAGTTGCGAATTTACTAGGATTTCCTGCTTGGGTCAACAGCTTGGCTCAACTTCCCAGTTCGGCAACCACGGACTTGGTCTCGAGGTAGCTTTCAAGCCCTTCGGGCCCGTTCTCGCGCCCCCAACCGGACTGGCGATATCCCCCGGCTGGCATGTAGACGCCCCCCGCACGGTGAATGTTGATGCCGACACGGCCGGCACGAAGCCGGCGGGCAATGGAGTGCGCCGCCGCGCCGTCCCCGGTCCACACGCTCGAGGCCAGCCCATAGGGAGTGTCATTAGCCAGTTCGATGGCGGTCTCAACATCGTTGAACCGCATGACTCCGAGAACGGGGCCGAAAATTTCTTCCCGCATGAGAGCCATGGACTGGTCGACATCGACGACGACGGTCGGTTCGAAGAAGAATCCGCGGTCGCCGATTCGAGAACCGCCGCTCACCACACGACCACCGGCGTCGAGGCCCCCCTCTACGTAAGCGGTCACACGGTCGAGTTGCCTCTGCGAGATGAGTGGACCTAGATCGACGCCCGGGTCCATCCCATAACCCACCTTGAGTGAGCGGCCGATCTCCGCCACTCCTTGCACAACCTCATCGAAGACCGCATCGTGGACGAATAGTCGAGTTCCCGCGGCACACACCTGCCCGGTGTTCCAGAAAACGGCGCCGGCAACGCCAGGGATCGCTTTCGAGAGATCCGCATCCGGCATGACGATCACGGGGGACTTTCCGCCCAGCTCGAGTGAGAGCTTCTTCATGTTGGCCGTCCCTGCGTGGACAATAGAGCGTCCCACCTCAGTCGAACCCGTGAAGCTGACCATGTCCACTCCGGGGTGCTCCGCCAAGGCTGCGCCGATTGTCTCTCCGAAGCCCGTAACGACGTTGACAACCCCGTCGGGAACGCCGGCTTCTTGGAGAATCTGTCCGAGCCACAGGGCCGTCAAGGGCGTTTCCTTTGCTGGCTTCAGGACGCAGGAGCATCCTGCGGCGAGAGCGGGGGCAAGTTTCTTCGCGGCCGAGATGAGCGGTGCATTCCATGGCACGATAAGGGCGGCAACACCGACAGGCTCACGCAATGTGTATCCCTGGACGCGACGTCCGGCCGGACCAAGGTCAATTGTCCGGCCGTGGATCTTGTCCGCCCAGCCCGCGTAGTACCTGAACTGCGCGGACGCCTCGAGAACCATTGTCCGGGCTTGGCTGACGGGGATACCCATGTTGCGGCTCTCCAACTCGGCCAAGCGGTCGGCCTGCGCGCGCATGAGATCCGCGGCCCGCCAGAGAACTTCACCTCGCTCCTGGCCCGTCAGGCGCAGCCAACGCTCTTCCGCGAAGGCCCGACGGGCTGCGGCCACGGCCGCATCGACATCCGACCTTTCGGCCCGGGCAACCTCCGCGATCACCTCCCCCGTACCGGGATCCAGAGCGGGAAATGTCTCCCCTGAGGCCGAAGCCACCCATTGTCCGTCGATAAGGAGTCCAGTGTGGCCGGTCTTGATTTCGAATTCGCTTATCAGCATTTCCGGGGCAATCATGATGTCCTCTCTTGACCGCACGGGCGGTCGATCGTGCAAATTGGGTATGGGAACGCAGACTCATCGACCGTGTCGCGGAGGCCAGCCGGCCTGAAAGCCACACTGACATATACATCCCTCAAGTTCGCATATCGGAACTTAAGGACCCAAATGGGAACTTCTTTGAAGTTACTCTTCACTCCGGCGGGCGTCAATGGGCCGTATTACCGGGTCGCCAGCCCGGAGGCTGTCAAGCTACCAAGCCCCCTCGAGGAGCTTGGTTAACTCCTCGCGGCTCGCGCGACGGGGCACGCGGGTAATGGCCCAGTCTTCCATTGCATGGTCGACGACGGCGTCCAGCGAATCCCTGGCAATCCCTACATCGCGCAGCCGGCCCGGTACGCCGCGGGACCGGAGGAACTCTTCAGTAGTAGCCACAACCCGTTCCGGGGTGGACTGTCGCGAACCGCCATGGTTCAGAACGGGAGCCAAGGCAGAGAGACGGGTGCCGACTACTTCGGCATTGAAGCGCATGGTGTGGGGCAGCAGCATAGCCTCGACGACGCCGTTGGCCGTAGACGACCGAGGCCCGATTGTGTGGGACAGGGCTTGCGCGAGGCCCGTGCCCACATAGTCACTCCCCTGTCCAGCGAGGAGGGAAGCATGCATGAGGCGAAGGCGTTGCTGGGGATCAGGAGCGATCGAGTCCTCCGGGAGCCATTCGACGAGAAGCCGCAACGCATGCATAAGAAGGGCATGGGCAAGCGGGTCATCAGTGTCTGACTGCAATCCGTCAATGGACATCGCAAAGGCGTTGAGGGCCGAGGACTGAACAAGCGGCGCCGGCGCCGTCAATGCCAGCATCGGATCGAAGAAGACCCCTTGCGCGCGCGCCTTCGGATCGAAGAGGGCGAGTCGCTCGCCCGTGGCTGGGTCCCGAACTGCACAACCGGCCTTGGCATAGGCCGTCGTTGGCGTGGTCGGAACGATCCATTGGGGCACTTTCGGTGCGGTCAAGCGCGGACTGACAAGACGCCCATCCGGGCCCCGCCTCGTGCAGAGCTCCCGGACATCGGCTTGCTCGGCCAACAAAATCGACGCAGCTCGGGCCGTGACGATCGCCGACCCTCCCCCGACAACGATAATGGCGTCCGCCCGCACCTCACTAAGGAAGGATCGCGCGTTCTCGACGGCCGGCAACGGACTGTGTTCCTGTGCACCTTCGAAGCGACCCACGAGGCGATCGCCGAGTGCCGCTTCCACCTTGGCCAACGCCTCCGGGTATCGAAGCATTGAAGCGCTGCAGATGATGGCAGCCCGCTGGGATCCGACGCGCTTCATCTCGCCGGGAAGGGACGTCAGCGCCCCTTCCCCCCAGAACGTACGGAACTCAGGCGTCGCGTGGCGGAAATGCTGTTCGTTCATTCGTTCTTCCCCGATCCTGTCGACCTTGACAGCGTTGAAGTGGTTGCCGTAACGTCCCCATCATACCCATATATGAACTACTGATCGTATATAAGAACTTAAGCGCAAATCAGACCTCCTTCGGGGAGTTCCGTCCTGGGCGCTTGGACTAAGACCATGAGCAACGGCGCGAAGGGATCCCTCCATGATCGAACGCAACCAGATATTCCTTGACGGAAAGTGGACGGAATCGTCGGGGACGGAAGTCCTCGCCGTCATCAACCCGACGACGGAAGAGCATCTCGCGACGATTCCCGCAGGAACCCCGGAGGACGTCGACCGCGCTGCACGCGCAGCTGCCGCCGCCTTCCCGACGTGGTCGCAGACATCGACCCAGGAACGCGCTCTGCTCCTTAAGAAGCTGGCGGATGCACTCGAAGCCCGGGCCGAGGAAATCACCCGCACAATCGTCAGCGAGGTCGGGCAGCCGGCAAAGCAGGCTGCTACTGCCCAGACTTCCACTGCGATCGCGGATCTGAGAATCGCGGCAGAGAGCCTGGACGAGATCGCTTGGGATGAGCGCGTCGGGAACACGATCGTCCACCGCGCGCCTGCCGGCGTCGTCGGGGCCATCACGCCATGGAACGCCCCTCTCAAAATGGTGTGCATGAAAGCGGGGGCTGCTCTGGCCGCCGGTTGCACCGTCGTTCTTAAGGGCACGGAAGTCGCGCCACTCAGCTCCTTCATCTTCGCCGAAGCCGCAGCCGAGGTGGGCCTCCCCGAGGGCGTATTCAATCTTGTCTCGGGCACGGGCCCGAATGTCGGCGAGGCAATCGCCACCCATCCGCTCATCGACATGGTCTCCCTCACCGGCTCTGTGCGCGCCGGTCGGCGCGTCATGCAGCTCGCTGCGGGATCGATCAAGCGTGTTTCTCTGGAATTGGGTGGGAAGTCGGCAAACATCATCCTCCCGGACGCGGACTTGGAGACCGCGATCACCGACGGCATGGAAGACTCATTCCGCAACTCCGGCCAGGTGTGCGGAGGCCTCAGCCGGGTGCTCGTTCCACGGGCCCGGCTCACGGAAGCCGAGGAGATCGCCCGGGCGAAGGCTGACAGCTACATCCTCGGCGACCCGTTCGATCCGGAAACCACCTTGGGACCTGTGACAACTGCAGCACAGCGCGACCGCATCCGCACTTACATCCGGTCGGGGCTCGATGAGGGCATGCGCATGATGACAGGCGGCCCCGAGGCGCCGGACGGTCTGTCCCGCGGATACTTCGTGCGTCCCACTGTTTTCTCAGGTAACAACCAGAACCGGATTGCACGCGAGGAGATCTTCGGCCCGGTCGTGGTACTCATTCCCTTCGACACCGACGACGAAGCGAGCGAAATTGCGAACGACAGCGACTACGGCCTTGCGGCCGCGATCTGGAGCGGTGACGCCGAACGCGCCAAGAGGGTTGCACGGCGAGTACGTGCCGGGAGAATTCGCATCAACGGCTCCCCCATCAATCCCAGGGCGCCGCACGGCGGCTTCAAACTCTCCGGCATAGGACGCGAATTCGGCCGGTTCGGCATCGAAGAGTTCACCGAATACCAGGCGATCGGCTGATGGCGATGGTCAACGCACGAATCGCGGATGCGCCTGGCGCAAGATTCACTTCCACGACTATCGAGCGCAGGGAAGTCGGGCCACACGACGTGCTCATCGACATCCTGTTCTGCGGTATATGCCATTCGGACGTCTCCCATGCCCGCAGCGAATGGGGACACAATCAATTTCCGATTGTCCCCGGACACGAAATTGCAGGCGTGGTGTCCGCCGTCGGCGAGGAGGTCACGAAATTCTCCGTCGGGGACCGTGCAGGGGTGGGCTGTTTGGTCGACTCTTGCAGGGAATGTAGAAACTGCAGGCTCGGGCATGAAGAGCAGTGTCTCAACGGCAATACCAAGACTTACGGCACGCGGTTGCCGGACGGGTCCTCCACCTACGGGGGATACAGCGAGAAGATCGTCGTGAACGAGGACTTCGTTCTGAGGTTGCCAGAGAATCTCCCGCTTGAGCGAATCGCACCTTTACTATGCGCAGGAGCCACGGTCTACTCGCCGATGGTCCGATGGGGTGCCGGCCCGGGCCGCAGGGTGGGCATCCTTGGATTCGGCGGTCTGGGACATGTTGCTGTCCAGATCTCGAAAGCCCTCGGGGCTCACACGACGGTGTTCGACCTCTCCCTCGATAAGAAGGACGACGGAATCGCCCTCGGCGCGGACGAATACTATGCCGTAACCGATCCGAAGGCGTTCGCGGAGCTCGGCCAAAGCCTTGATCTGATCATCTCGACCGTCCCGGCGAATGTGGATCTCGACGCCTACCTCGGGCTCCTCATGCTCGATGGGGTCTTCGTCAGCATTGGCGTGCCCAGCAAGGCGCTGTCCTTGGATGCGTTTTCGATCATTGTCAACCGCAGAGCTTTGGCGGGATCCCGAATCGCCAGCATCCAGGAAACGCAGCAGATGCTCGACTTCTGCAGCGAACACGAGATCGGCGCGGTAGTCGAGGTGATCGACGCCTCCCGCCTCGATGAGGCCTACGACCGTCTCGTCGCCGGCGACGTGAAGTTCCGTTTTGTGCTCGACACCGCTTCGATGGCGAACGGATGACCAGGGGACCTCTCATGGAAAGCAGACAAAAAGTGACCACACCCACGAATGTGTACTTCGTCGACGGAGTGCGGACCCCCTTCGGCCGCGCCGGCGAAAAAGGGATGTACCACAACACCCGCGCGGACGACCTTGCCGCCAAAGCAATTGCCGGACTCATGGCACGAAACCCCGATGTCCCCGCCGAACGCATCGACGAGGTCATCATTGCCGCGACGTCCCAACAGGGAGACCAGGGCCTGACTCTCGGCAGGACGGCCGCGCTTTTGGCTGGACTTCCGGAGTCTGTCCCTGGATTCGCCATCGACCGCATGTGCGCCGGCGCCATGACGTCCGTCACGACCGCCTGCGGGGGAATCGGCATCGGCGCCTACGACTTTGCCCTCGCCGGCGGCGTCGAACACATGGGCCGCCACCCCTTCGGCACTGTCGTCGACCCCAATCCCCGCCTGGCCGCCGAAGGGCTGGTCTCGCCTGAGGCATTGAACATGGGAGCAACCGCTGAGCGGATCCACGACCGTTTCCCCGAACTAACGAAGGAGCGCGCCGACCGTTTCGCAATGCACAGCCAGCACAAAACGCACACCGCATATCAAGCAGGCAAGATCCAACCCGATCTCGTGCCGGTCGCCGTTACCGACTCCGACGGAGCTATGTCTTTAGCCGTGGAAGATGAGGGACGGCGACCGGAGACAACCATGGAAGGACTAGCGGGCCTACGGACACCGTTCCGACCTCACGGCAAGGTCACGGCCGGAACATCATCTCCCCTCACTGACGGCGCAACCATCAGCCTTCTGGCAGGCAGCAGAGCCGTTGAAGAATTCGGACTCGCCCCCAAGATGGGACTTGTATCGTTCGCATTCGCCGGCGTCGACCCCGAGATCATGGGAATCGGGCCAATCCCATCGACGGAGAAAGCCCTCCGCAAAGCCGGCCTCACTATCGACGACATCGGCCTCTTCGAACTGAACGAAGCGTTCGCAATCCAAGTGCTCTCGCTCCTCGACCATTTCAGCATTGAAGACGACGATCCCCGTGTGAATCCCTGGGGCGGCGCCATTGCGATGGGGCATCCCCTCGCTGCAACAGGTGTACGGCTCATGACCCAACTGGCCGCTCAGTTCGCAGAACGACCGGACGTGCAGTACGGACTCACCGCCATGTGTGTAGGGCTCGGACAAGGCGGCTCCGTGATCTGGGAGAACCCGCACTACAACGGAAGGCGGAATTGAGCCATGTCCTTGGGCCAGTACGACCAGACAGACTTCTCAGAAATCAACTCCATCAGCGCCAATGAAGTTCCAACCCGGGCCCGCGTCCGAGACATCACGCTCAGCAGCGGCCGAGTGCTTGCCCTCATCACACTCTGCAGCGAGCAGCCGGGCAGGCCGAACACGCTCTGGGCAGCCTCGCTGACGGAACTCAAGCATGTGCTCGACGAACTGAAGGGCCGCGCCACCGCAGGGGAGATCCACGCCGTCGGCATCATCGGCAGCGGCCGAGCGTTCTCCGCGGGAGCCGACCTGTCCATGATGCCCGCGATCGCTTCAAGGGACGCCGCGATGCAACTGGCTCAGCTTGGCCATCACGCGCTCGGACGGCTCTCCGATCTCGGCGTGCCCTCGTTCGGATTCATCAACGGGACAGCCCTTGGTGGTGGCCTCGAAATTGCACTCCACACGAGCTACCGTACAATCCACCCGTCGGCTGTCCTTGGGCTGCCGGAGGTAGGGATCGGACTCCTTCCCGGGTGGGGCGGCACATTCCTGCTTCCGAACCTCATTGGAGTTGACGCCGCGATCAAAATCATGGTCAGTGACGCACTCAAGAACCGCGGAACTGTGGCAGCGGCGCAGGCCGTAGAACTAGGCATAGTCGATGCGCTCTTCCCCGCGTCGAACTTCCTTGAGGACTCCCTGAAGTGGGCGGACTCCATTTTGACAGGGTCTAGCTCGGTTATCCGCGACCAGCAGCCCAACGCCGACGTGCGGGGTACGCTGTGGACCGAAGCAGTTGAGGCCGAACGTTGCCGCCTCGCCAGGAAAGTCGGCATCGTTCCAAAAGCTCCATACGCAGCTCTCGAACTCATTGAAAAGGCCAAAGACGGCGACCGCAAAGCAGCATTCGAGCGCGAGGATCAGGCGTTCGCTGAGCTCATCCTCGGGGAGCAGTTCGAGGCATCCCTCTACGCCTTCAACACGGTGCAGAAGCTCTCGAAACGCCCTTCAGGCGCTCCCGATTCGGCTTCTGCCCGGAAGGTCACCAAAGTTGGCATCATCGGGGCGGGCCTGATGGCACGCCAATTCGCACTCCTATTCGCCACCAGGCTTCGGGTTCCAGTCCTGCTCAACGACCTCGACGAGTTCAGGGTGACCGAGGCAGTTAGCCGAATTCACGAAGAGATCGGCGGACTGGAGGCGAAGGGGCGGCTCGACCACGACACGGCAAACCGGATCCGAAGCCTCATTTTGGCGTCAACCGATCTAGCTGACTACGCGGACTGCGACTTCGTCATCGAGGCAGTGTTCGAAGAGACACGCATCAAGCAGAAGGCCCTGGCATCGATTGAACCAATCATCTCCGCTGAGGCCGTCCTGGCGACGAACACATCGTCCCTCTCAGTCGAGGAGATCGGCACTGCACTAGAGAACCCCGAACGCCTAGTTGGCTTCCACTTTTTCAATCCCGTCGCTGCAATGCCCCTGCTCGAAATCGTCTCGACACCCATGACAAACCAAGAGACCTTGGCTACCGCTTTCGCCACAGCCAAGGCTCTTGGGAAGACCGCGGTTCTGACAGCAGACGTACCGGGCTTCGTGGTGAACCGGATCCTTGCCAAAGTTATGGGGGAAGCTGCCCACGCCATCGAGCAGGGAACCTCGCTAGAAACCGTCGAACGCGCCTTTGCCTCATTGTTACTTCCAATGAGTCCAATCGAACTCATCGACTTGGTGGGTTGGAAAGTGGCCGCACATGTGCAGGACACCATGCACGACGCATTCCCGGACCGGTTCTTCGCCTCGGAAAACTTCCATCGGCTGGCCTCGATTCAAGGCGATGTGTTGGAGAGGGACGAGAACGGCCGCGTTGTCGGATGGACCCACGCCGCACAAGAAGTCCTCGAAACCGGTGTAGCCCCCATTGGCATGACGGACCTCCTTCACCGCATCCAAGACGGTCTAGCCAACGAAGCAAGGATCATGCTTAGCGAGCGAGTCGTGTCCAACGTTGAAGATCTCGATTTGTGCCTGCTCCTGGGAGCCGGTTGGCCATACATTAACGGAGGCTTGACGCCCTACCTGGATCGAGTCGGGGCGTCCAGGCGCTCATTCGGCGCCACGTTCCATGAAGGGAAACACGTTGCCGCCCCAATCTTGTGACCCAGACGGTAAAGCACAAATTATGTCTAAGATGAGGAAGAATCAGCGATGAACGCGTTGGAAGGCCTGAAGGTCATTGACCTCGGCCAGTTCTACATGGCCCCGTATTGCACGATGCTCTTAGCACGGCTCGGGGCGGACGTCATTAAGATTGAGTCCCCCCAGGGTGATCCCTACCGACGACTCCCCACGGTAGACGAGCAGGGAAATCCGATCCAGTTCAACTTTCTGAACTCAGGCAAACGAACGATGCGCCTCGATCTCAAGCGCGATGAGGGCCAGGAGATCATGCGCGAGCTCGCACGCTGGGCCGACGTACTCGTGCAAAACCTGTCACCAGGTGCGATGGACCGGTTCGGCCTGGGCTATGAAGACCTCCGGAAAATCAACCCTAGGCTCATCATGGCTTCAGGCACCGGATTCGGATCGTTCGGCCCCTACGCCGGTGAACCCGCGATGGACCTCACGGTCCAAGCAAGGACGGCCGTCATGAGCACGACGGGATTTCCGGACGGATCTCCGGTCCGAACAGGACCGTCAGTCGTCGATTTCATGGGTGGGACTCACCTTGTTGCGGGCGTGCTTGCCGCCTTGGTCCAGCGTGGGCAGACCGGGCGCGGCCAACATGTTGAGGTCTCTCTCCAGGACGCGATTCTCCCCTCCCTCACCTCAAACATCGCCGGCTTCCTCAGTTCGGGCGGAACCATCCCTGAACGCACCGGTAACCGTCACGGCGGAGGAGCCGTGACCCCTTACAACGCCTATCCGGCGCAGGATGGCTGGATCACAGTCCTGTGCCCCACGGACGCCCACTGGAGGCGGCTGCGCGAACTCATCGCAGACCCTGCCGCAGAAGATCCGCGGTTCGACGATATGCATGGCCGGTGCCTACACCACGTAGACGTCGACGCCATCGTCGAACGATGGACGAGTCTGCATACGAAGTCCGCGCTCGAAGTCTGGCTGAAGGACGCAAAGATTCCATGCGCCGCCGTCGTGACCCTTCCTGAACTGCTCGAAGACCCGCACGTTCGAGAGCGTCGAGTCGTCAGAACTGTGACGGACGACCTTGGTGACTTCATGACGCTCGGGAGTCCCTTGTTTCTGTCCGAATCACCGACCGTCGAGCCCACGCGCGCAGGCGGACTCGGGCAGCACACTGACCAGATCCTCAGCGATGACCTTGGCTTGTCGCCTCACGAGATTGCGGATCTTCACAACGCAGGAGTGATCTGAGCGGTGTTCTAGTTACATCGTCGGGGCGTGTTCACCCAGGGATCCTCACAGGCTTCCTGGTGACCCACGCAAGGTCAGCGTCGGCGCGACCGCACCAACTCGAGCTCCCGGGCTACGACGTATGGCTCCCCTTCAAGCGGCATGTTATCCGTGTCGAGGACCCCGTCGAGCGAGCCGATCGGATCGGGTTGCAGTGCCGCGAAGAGCGGATCAAGATCCTCTTGCGCCCAGCCGCGTTCGGCGACGAGCTCAAGTGTCCGGCGATCGGCTACCTCCGAGGTCAGGCTCGCGACAAGCACCTCCGCTATCTGCAGGCGCGAGACGACGCCGTCGGAGGGGTTGCTCGCCCACCGGCGATCGCCCTGGAGCATCACCAGGCGACGCTGATCGGGCTCGTTGTAGTCGAACCATCCGGGTCGCACAATTGTGTACGGCAGTCCGCTAGCGCGCACGAGCCGCTCGCCGCGGCGCTTCCAGTCGTGCCCGGGGGTATGCTTGGTCACTCCGATGGCGGTCATGAGCGCGATCCGTGCTTTCCGCCCACCGAGGGCCTCGAGGATGATCCGCACGGCGCCGTAGTCGACACGTTCCGCCTCGGCAGCGCCTCCGTGGGAGCCATGTGTGAAGACGATCCCGTCGACGCCGTCGACCGCCGGCGCGAGAGTCTGGGCGCGGGCCAAGTCGCCCACGATGGCCTCGGTCGCCTCAGGGAGCGAGGCGCCCCTGCCTGCGTCTCTGACCAGTGCGCGAGTGCGGTGGCCACGTCGAAGTGACTCGGCCACCGCGTATCGGCCGATGCTGCCGGTCGCTCCGACGACCAACACTGTGAACTCGCTCATGTTCTCCTTCTGGATTCTATTTCTAGGCTCAGCCGCGGCTGACCTCGCGCAGCACGCCGATGGCGCCCACCCCGCAAGGCCATCCGGCATAGAACGCGAGTTGGGTTATGGCCTCGACGAGTTCTTCCTCGGTAAGTCCGTTATCGAGTGCGCGACCCAGATGTGACTTCAGCTGATCGGTGCGGTAAAGCGCCACGAGCGCCGCAACTGTCACGAGGCTGCGGTCCCTCGGCGACAGACCTGGACGCTCCCAGACATCGCCGAACAGCACTTCGTCCGTCAGCTCCGCCAACTTGGGGGCTAGATCTCCCATTAGCTGCTGTGCTCTGCTCTGCTTGTTGGTCATGATTTCTCCCAGGCTCTTCCTTCTCGATGTCGTTCGCTTCGTCGAGGCGCCGCTTCTGCCCCGGTATCCATGAATCCGAGGCTACGTCGGTCCCACCGCGTCAGGGAGTTACTGTCAGTACACCCTTCGCCAGTGAACCCCACGAAGGAGTTCCTCCACCTGGTAGAGGCCTGTTCCTCTGTAGGCGGAGCGTGGACTAGCCATCCGCAAGGCGTGACTACTTATGGGAGTCGTACAACCAAAGATTGACAAGGTTTTTTCAACTTTTGCTTGCTCATCGACAGAAGTCGTCGTAGGTTGTTCGTTAGGAAGATCGCGCATCCCAGAACGGAGCCTATGACTCCAAGACGGCACGGGCTTCGAAAGGCTGCTCAAGAACGAGACGGTGGACTGTTCCGGCACCGCTCATCCAGATGGGAGCTTGGCCGGCTACATCCGTTTCCCCAGCGGAACCGTCGGCCACCCCGCGGACTTGCCGGTCGACGTCGTCGTTGTCTCCACCCAGCGGCTGAGCTGCGCCGCTCAACACGTGGCCCCTTTGGTGGCCAGGAACCCTCAACGTCATCAAGCTTGGCACCCGATTCCAAGCGGATCGCTTTTTTGCATACCGAAACCAAGGATTCCCCATGACTGACATCACATCATCTCGGCTAAGCGAACTGCGACAGCACGAAGACGAATTGGTCTTCGAACGGTTTGACCACCACGACGCCTGGCGTCTGGGATCGCTCATGGCCGTCCGGGCAATTGCGGAGGGGCATGCCGTCGCGATTGATATCCGTCGGCACAACCTCGTCCTCTTCCGGTGTGTCCTGCCAGGAGCCACCGCTGACCAGGAGGAATGGATTCGTCGCAAGTCCGCAACCACTTTACGTTTCGAGCACAGCACCGCCCTGCTCCACGAAGAGTTCTCTTCCAAGGGCTTCGACCCCACACAGGGAGGATGGCTCACCCCGGCGGACTACACCCTGGCCCCAGGTTCCTTCCCGGTCCGCGTCAGCGGCACAGGCGTTGCGGCCGCGGCGACAGTATCAGGCCTTGCATCCGACGACGACCACGAGTTTGTCGTTGAAGGCATCCGGGCTTTCCTGAAAGAAGGTGCCTCCAATGACTGACGAACCGATCCGTTGGGGAATTCTCGGTACGGGATTCATCGCAGGCATTCAAACGCAGGACTTGGTCGAGAACGGTTTCACTGTCCAGGCCGTAGGATCCCGCACGATGGAATCGAGCCGGTCGTTCAGCGACAAGTTCAATATTCCCACCGCCCATGAAAGCTACGAGGCACTGGTCGCGGACCCGAAGGTCGATGTTGTCTACGTTGCCACGCCGCACGTGTTTCATCACGCTCATGCCCTCCTCGCCTTGAACGCTGGAAAGCACGTGCTGGTCGAGAAACCCTTCACCATCAACGCCCGGCAAGCCCAAGACATTGTGGCGTTGGCAGAAGCCAAGGGACTCGTGGTTTTGGAGGCCATGTGGAGCCGTTTCCTCCCTCATATGATCCGGCTCCGCGAAATCATCAAAGAGGGCACCCTCGGCGAGGTTCGGAAGGTTGTTGCCAGCCACAACCAGAACCTGCCGAAGGATCCGGCCCACCGGCTAAACGATCCGGCGCTGGGTGGCGGAGCGCTGCTGGATCTCGGAATTTACCCCGTCTCCTTCGCCTTTGACGTCTTTGGCGCTCCTGAATGCATCAAGGCAAGTGCCTCAATGACAGCAACAGGCGTGGACCGACAGACCGCCGTGATCTTTGAATACGCACAGGGACAACAGGCCCTGATGGACTGCGCATTGGACATCGCCGGAGCCAACCGAGCCGCAATCATAGGGACTAAAGGATGGATCGACATAGATTCCGTATGGTACACAGCTACGACCTTCACCCGATACGACGCCGACGGAAACCTCGCCGAGAGGTTCGATCAATCGGTGAACAGCAGGGGAATGCAATTCCAGGGGCGCGAGATGGAGCGTTTGATCAGGGACGGCGCCTTGGCCGGCACCGTCCTTCCACCGAGTGAGAGCGTCTCCGTCATGGCCGCGATGGACGAGATCCGCCGACAGATCGGTCTCAGTTACAGCGTCGACGCAGTGTAATCGCGGCACCGCCAGGCTGCACCGCCCTCCAAAGCATTTCCCCAAGACTAGGCAAAGGTTTTTACCAGTTGAGAAGCAAGAAGAGTAGGAACCCCGTACCGACACGCACTAAACAAGCCGCCTCGCCGTGGGCGCCCTTCCGCCACCGGGCCTTCCTATGGCTCTGGCTCGGTGTGGTTGCCGCCAGCATCGGTTCCTGGGGGCAAACAGTCGGGGCCCAATGGCTCTTCGTGACTGATCCGAACGCGTCAGCGATAGTACCGCTAGTACAAACAGCCAATCAATTGCCGGTGATGCTCCTCGCGCTGCCTGCGGGCGTGCTCGCCGATGCGTTCGACCGCAGGTGGCTTCTGTTCGGCATCCAGACGTATTTCGTCATTGTCGCATCCTCGCTGGCCATCCTGACAGCACTCGGGATGATGCCGCCGGCACTGCTGCTCACCTTCACGTTTGCGGTGGGCTGTGGTGCCGCGATGTTGCAGCCGGTCTGGCAGTCCCTGATAGCCGAAATCGTCCCACGGGATAAGTTGGCCGCCGCCACCCGGCTCGACATGGTCAGCGTCAACGTCTCGCGCGCGGCTGGCCCCGCGCTGGCCGGGTTGGTCATCGCCCACCTCGGGGTTCCACCCGTCTTCATCATCAACGCCGCGGCGGGCTGCACCCTAGCCATCGTGCTGCTCGCATGGCGTCGGCCTCCGGTCGCCCGCGGCGAGCGAGAGCGATTCCTCCCCGCACTTCGGGCCGGCGCACGTTACGTGCAGCATGAACCTGTAATTCGCCGGATTCTACTGCGCTTTGCCATTTTCGTTTCACCCGCCTGCGCAGTCTGGGCCCTTCTGCCGCTCATCGCAAACCGCCAGCTCGGCGTTGGGCCGGACGGTTATGGACTGCTGTTCGCATCCATGGGTATTGGCGCGCTCATCGCCGCGTTCAACCTTGGCAAAATCAAGCAATACCTTTCGTCGAATGCGGTGCTGGTCTTGGCCGCGGTCGCCTATGCCCTGACGTTCGGTGCTCTCGCTTTTGCCACGAGTATTTGGCTGGCAGTGCCGCTGCTGCTTGTGTGCGGATTCGGCTGGACAGCCACCGTCGCCACCACAAACTCCGAACTCCAACTCTTCCTGCCTGGATGGGTGCGCGCCCGCGGCATTGCCATCTACGTCATGGTGTTCCTGGGAACGCAGGCCCTCTCCGCGGCCATCTGGGGGCTCGTAACCCAATACTTCGGCCTACAATTTTCCGTCTTGGCAGCGGCGGCGCTTGTGGCCTGTAGCGCGTTTACCGGTCGCCTCCTTGCTGTGCAAGAGGCCCAGCACATGGACCGCTCCCCGCTCTCGTACTGGAGGACGCCCGAAGTGGCCGTGGAGCCCGACCCGGCCGCAGGACCGGTCCTCATCTCCGTCGAGTACGAAGTCGCCGACGACGAGGAGACAGCCTTCTTGCTCGCTCTACAGGAACTGCGCCGCTCGCGGTTGCGCAGCGGCGCCTCACGCTGGGACCTCTATAGGGTCGGAGAGTCCCCGAACGTTTTCCTTGAGCAGTTTGAAGTTCCCACCTGGCGGGAGCACCAGCGCCAGCACGAGGGCCGGCTCACGGCTCAGGACAAAGCAATCGAGGACGCGGCCTTCGCGCACGTTATTGGAACCCCGCGCACCCAGCATTTGTTGCCGCCATCGACGCCGCGGTTGGCAATGAGCATCGGCTCTGATCCCGATTTGCTCGCCTTGCCCGAAGCCACTATCTAAGATCCCGTCCCCTTCTCAGATACCTTCGCGGCCCGGGTCTACCTCAATAAGGAGGACTCGCCAAGACGATAGAGTCAACGGGGCTCTGGCATGCGCGAACCGGCAAGAGTAGCGTCGACTCGAGAAATTGGTGGCGACGGCAGCAGCCTTTTAGATAGGGCCGAGGCATGCCGGTGTTGACTTGAGGGGGCCGGATGGCCGGATGGAATGCCGACACGGCGGCGGGCCCCCTTGGCGCCGGAACGGTTACCTTGGTAGAAGGATCGTCCTTCTGCATCTCGCTGCCGAATGGCGACATCCATTCCGAACATCCCCACGGACTTTTCGTCCAAGACACACGCATCCTCTCCCGTTGGAGCCTCACAATAAACGGACAGCCTCTCGAACCCCTGGCGACCGAGACCAAGGCGCCGTACCGGGCACTATTTGCTGGGCGAGTTACACGCTCGGACGGGTATGCGGACAGCCCCCTGATCGTAGAGCGGCTCCGCGAAGTGAGCAGCGGCATTCAGGAGGAGGTCACCGTCAGGAACTACTCCCCGGAGCCGGCCGAATGCTTGATCTCCCTAAAGATTGAGGCGGACTTCGCCGACCTTTTCGAAGTGAAAGAGGCGCGGATACAACGGCGCTGGGACGAAACCCGACAACCATACGGGGACACGCTGAGCATCCGGGCAGTCTGGCACGATATCAGTAAGGGCATGGTTGTCCGGGCGCCGGGGGCAGACATCACGCCGGAATACCTGAACTACAACGTGGCAATCCCGCCGCACGGCCACTGGAGCACAGTACTGACCGTCGTCCCCAGCATCGAATTAGCCAATCCCGCACATCCCTTCGTCCATCCTCAGGGAGACGGATTGTCCCCCCAGGACCGGCGCCGCCAGGAGTGGGTGGCCAAGATTCCGATGCTACGGATGGGAAACAGGTCCATCGAACGGACCTTGCGGCGCAGCTACGACGACCTCGGCGCCCTTCGCATCGAAGATCCAAACCATCCGGACCGCGTCGTGGTCGCCGCAGGGGCGCCCTGGTTTATGACGCTGTTCGGACGGGACTCGCTGTGGGCCTCGCAGATGGCACTGCCGGTGGATCCCTCGCTTGCCCTCGGTACGCTGCAGACACTTGCAGACCTCCAGGGCACTGTGGTGGATCCGATGAGCGAGGAGGAGCCGGGCAAGATCCTGCACGAGGTCAGGTTCGATGTCTCCAGCGGGCTGGCTCTGGGCGGCAAGTCCGCTTACTACGGCAGTGTCGATGCCACCCCGCTCTTCGTGGACGTCCTGGGGGCTGTCAGCCGCTGGGGATTCGCCAAGGACACCATCGCCGCGCTGCTCCCCCACGCGGACCGCGCGCTGAAGTGGATCCGGGACTACGGAGACAAGGACCGCGACGGATTCGTCGAGTATGAGCGCCTCAACCCACGAGGGCTGATCAACCAAGGGTGGAAAGACTCGTGGGACGGGATCAACTTCGCTGACGGCCGTCTGGCTGAACCGCCGATCGCTCTCTGCGAGGTGCAGGCCTATGTCTACGCCGCGTACTTGGCGCGGGCCTGGATGGCATACGACGCCGGTGACGCGGCCCTGGCAGACGAGCTCACCGATCGCGCGGCGCAATTGAAGAAACGGTTCAACGAACAGTTCTGGATCCCCGAGCGCGGGTACTACGCCATCGCCCTCGATGGCAGGAAGCGTCAGGTCGACGCGTGCGCTTCCAACATGGGCCACTGCCTGTGGCTCGGCCTCATCGACGAGGACAAGGTCCCGCAGGTGGCCGAACGGCTGATGTCCCCCGAGATGTTCAGCGGCTGGGGCGTGCGGACCCTGGCAAGCGACATGGGCGCCTACAATCCCGCCAGCTACCACAATGGATCAGTCTGGCCGCACGACAATGCCATTATCGTAGCCGGGCTGTTGCGCTACGGCTTCGTGGCGGAAGCCCAGCTGATCTCCACAGCCCTACTTGAAGCAGCCGAATACTCAGATGGCAGGCTACCTGAGCTGTTCTGCGGGTTCAGCCGTGACCAGTTTGCCGCACCCGTCCCGTATCCGACCGCATGCTCGCCCCAGGCCTGGGCGGCGACCACACCCATCCACCTTGTCACGAGCCTCATGCGGTATGACGCCCACGTTTCCCGCGGCGGACTATGGATGGATCCAGTCCTCCCGGAGTCCTATGGTGATCTGCATATCACCAATGCACCCATGGCCGGCGGCCGGATAACAATCGACATCGCCAAGTCGGTCCCGTCAGTCCAGGGACTGCCCGAAGGAATGGTGTTCCACCGTGGACACCGGCCATGGTTTACGGAACTCGTTGAACAGGCCAGTCGGCGCCGAAAGGCTTAGCAGGCGGGACCCTAGAAGGAACCGAAGTGTCGGACGAACAGGGAATCCGGAGCTGCGCGCGTCCTGCACCATAAAACCCCGCTCGCGGCTGGCCCTGCATCCTCGCGTTACCGCAACGCGTAGACCTCAACCGGTGTCAGCTGCTCCCTCCCCCGGCACCACGTTTACAGATTGTCGATTGCCTCAACCAACAGCTTCGTGAGTTCATCCGGTTGAGTGAGCATCGGCTCGTGACACGCGTCGATCGTCCGGTGAAGGAAGCGCGGGTCCGACTCGGCACGCGCGCGCTGACGGGTTCGCTCTATGGCCGGGAGCCTGCTCGGGTTGCACTCGATCATCGTTCCCGGGTGCGACCAGGCCCGGTCCGTTGGCCCGATCTTGTCCCTATAGGTCTTGATCGGCTGGGCAGTCGTCTTGGAGTTGACCCATGCGATCTGCTCGACGTCGGTCAGACCCCACCAGCTCGCATCGGACGTTGGCACGAACCAACCTTCCCCATCCCGGTCCGCCATCTTTATCATCTCCGCGGCCCGCTCGTCTCCGATGAGGTCGAAGATCGACTCGCCCTCCTGCGGGAGGTGTGCGTCCACCCAGACGACCCTGCGGACCCGGTCGAACACGTGCTGCATCGCGCCTGCCACAGGCATGCCACCGTAGCTGTGCGCGACCAGAACGACGTCACTCAGGTCCTCATACTCGAAGACTCCAACCAGATCATTGATGTGAGTTTCGAGACCGATGTCCGCGCACAAAAGATGCGCGCGCTCACCGAGGCCGGTAAGGGTCGGCGTGTACGTCGAGTAGTTGAGGGCGTTAAGGCGCGACATGACTTCACGCCAGGCCCAGCCACCGTGTCTCCCACCGTGAACCAGTACGAAACTGGATTTTTGCTTGCTGACCATGACTCTCCTCAGCGAACGTTGTAGGCCGACTCGTTATGTTGCGGCTCGGTGTCACTATGTTCGAAATTACGAACACACGGACGTATGTATGAACGCTATGTTACTCTTGTCACACTGGTCAAGACCTGGGTGAGGATCTTAATGAGGAGAGCCCAGACGGATCCCTCGTTCGCGCCGATGGCGGCGCCGGACCTTCTGAAAGGACAGCCCGAATGGATGTTTCGCTTACTCAGGCGCTCGCGAATTACGCCGCATCGACGTCGATCGACAAAATCCCCGATCAAGTCCGTGACCGGGCCAAACAGATCATTCTCGATGAGATGGCGAGCGCCTACTTCGGCCATCGGCGGCCAGCCGGAGCGCTGGGCGCGAAGTACGCCGCCCGCTACGTCGGGAGGCCCGAGGCGTTGATCTTAGGGAGCGATCTGAGAGTCCCGGCGGCTTTTGCTGCTCTGGCCAACGGCACCGCGGGCCACGCAGACGAGATCGACGGAGCACACGTGATAGGCGGACATCCCGGCGCCTCACTGGTGCATGCGACGGTCGCGATTGCCGAGACCCAGCACTCCACTGGAGCGGAGCTGCTCAACGCAGTGATCTTGGCGTACGACATGGGTACCCGCTTCATCGAGGCCTGCGGCGGGTTGTTCGGAATGAAGAATCGTCTCCATCTCCATTCCGATTCGCTCCACGCCTTGGGCGCGGCCTTGGCGTGCGGAAGATTGCTGGGCCTCGACGAGAGTCGCCTTCGCCACGCGCTGGCCCTGGCCACCTTCCAAGCCAACGGCGTCTGCTCCCTGTTCAGCGAGCGCCGACACATTAGCAAGGCGTTCTGCAACGGGCAGTATGCCTTCGCGGGTGTGAGCGCGGCTCTGATGGCGGCGGACGGATTGGAGGGGTCAGACGATGTTCTGGGGCACGAGCACGGAGTCCTTGATGCGTGGGGCGTCGACGGCGGATCAGCCGCGCTCACCCGCGGTCTCGGCGAGAGCTACGCAGTCATGGGCGCCAACTTCAAGTACATGCGCGCCGGCTATCCCATCCACGCCGCCGTCGAGGCAGCAATGGACGTCGTTGCCCGGCACGAGGTGAAGATCGAGCACATCCAGGCGGTGATGGTCGGCATGCCGGAGCACGCCATGCGCGTCGTCGACAACCGAGCGATGCACAACATCTGCGTCCAAGACATGCTCACTACCGCTCTCCTAGAGGGTGGGCTTGACCTCGGCAAATCGTACTTTCCCGAAATCCTCGCGGTCCCGGAGTTTGCACCCTTGCGCGAACGGGTCTCGCTCGCAGTGGATCCCGAACTCGACCGCAAGCAACCAAACGGGCGTGGGGCACGCGTCACTATCGTCACCACCGCAGGCGAATCCGTGTCCAGCCTCGTCGAAGCTCCTCGTGGGCACAGCTCCCGCGGCGGAACCACGTGGCCGGAACTCACGGCCAAGTGGGAGCAGGCACTGCCGGGCGCCGACGTACGCAGGATGCTGGCTCTCGCGCAGCGCCTCGACGATCTCGACGACGTGTGCGAACTCACCGAAGCCTTCCAACACACCGAGTGAGCGCCTGTGTGGTTTCAACGCATCACCAACCTCTGAACACGCACTTGTCGAATCGGATCGGCTCCCGGGTCACGCCGTGTTCGACCAGCCAGCACAAACGAGAACCAATACTGGCGCCGCGGGAGGATCCTCTGACGCGAAAATAAGGTCGTCGCGGTGGTGATCCCGGGTGTGGGCGGCGTGGGGCTATCCGGTGTGCTGACGCGGTTCGAGTGTGACGTGGTAGCCGAGGGCTTCGAGCTGGTGGAGAGCGCGGTCTTTGCTGCGGAGCGGCTGGTGCCGGGTGTAGTAATCGGGGCCGGGGTCGGCATAGCATTCCCCGGTGGTGAGCATATGCCAGATGGCGGTCAGCATTGAATGTTCCACGGCGACGAGCGCCTTCATCGGACCGCGGCGGGACTTGATGCGGCGGTACTTCGCCCCGAGGTAGGTGGTCTGGGATCGCGAAACCGTTAGGGCGGCGGTGCCCAGGGCCCGTTTCAGGTACCGGTTGCCGGGCCGGGTTTTGGTCGATTTGACCCTCCCGGCAGATTCGTTGGCCCCGGGCGCAGTCCCGGCCCAGGAAGCCAGGTGCCCGGCGGTCGGGAACACCGACATGTCACCCCCGGTTTCGGCGATGATGACCTCGGCGATGCGGCCGCTGATGCCCGGGATTGTCGCCAGCAGTTCCCGGGCGCCGCTAAAAGGCTTCATGTGTTCGTCGATCCGCGCATCGAGGGTGGCGATGTCCCTGCTGTGGGCATCGATCCGGTCCAGGAACAGCCGGGCCGTGAAGGCGTGGTGGTCCGTGAAACGGCCGGTCAAAGCCTCGGTCAGCGCCGGGATCTTTGAACGCATCCGCCCGTGGGCAAGCTCCGCGAGCACGGCCGGGGAGTCCTGCCCGCTTATGAGGGCCTCGAGCATGGCCCGGCCGGAGACCCCAGTGATGTCCGTGGCGACGGAGGAGAGTTTGATCCCGGAGTCCTCGAGCATCTTCTCCAGCCGCTGGATCTCCCGGGAGCGTTCATCGGTGATCGCGGTGCGGGCCCGCGTCAGGTCCCGCAGCCGGCGGATGTTTTCCGGCGGAACCAGGCAGCCGCGCAGCAGCCCATGGGCGCCCAGCTGGGCCAGCCAGGCCGCGTCTGAGACAGGTCCGTTTTGCGTCCGGGCAGGTTCCTGGCCTCCCTGGCGTTGACCAGTTCCACGTTCAGCCCGGCATCTTCGAGCAGAAAATAGAACTGACGCCAATAATCCCCGGTCGCTTCGATGACGACCAGGCCCACCTGTTCGGCCAGCAGATACTAGGCGAGCTCATGAACCTGGTTCGTCATCGCACCCCAGGTCGTGGTCTCCTGGGTGGTTTTGCCGCCGGCCCCGGCGACGCGCACGCACGCCTTCGCGTCCCGCTTGGACACGTCCAGGCCGGCACATCGTTCGTAGAGAAGATCCATCACGCCACCATCCGTTCAAACGCAGCCGGGCAGAAAACGTGTACCGGAAGAGAGGGCAGAAGAAACAGAAAATCTGACGCTCGTACTCACAGGCAACATTCCACGGTCCCCGCGGAAACGGGCCCTCCGCCACCAGACAGACAAACAGGCTCACAGGCACCACAGAGAGGCCAGGGACGCATCCGGAACACACCAGCAGTATCGGCCTCGACCCCGTCCGCGACAAGACCCAGGGGGCCCGCGTCCCAGAGCCGAGCGACGACCTTATTTTCCCGTTCGGCGGAGGGGGCGAAGCGCCCCTGGATGACTGATCAGGAAACAGACCCACGTGCTCTACGGCAATAATCCGGCACACCCACGGACCCCGCGTCATACACTTCTCCGGGCTCACCCGCACCAATGTGAATAGACGTCGCCAAGCGGCACAACAATTCTCACCCTTCGCCTTCGGAAGATACTTCCGCATCGGTTATTCCTAGCATCCGGCCTGTCGGGTGTCACAGCGCTGCTTTGATCTGATTCTTCAGCACCTTTGAAATTTTCAGCAAGAAGGGGTGCTCACCACCCAATGATTCGGAGCCAAGGCCACACTGACGTGCCAACGCCCCGGACCCACTTCGAGTTGAGCCGTGTCCCATTCCCCCTGCAAAATATCCACATGACCTCGCACACCTTCGACCTCAACTCCACCTGGCATCTTCCGGCGACCCCAGAGGAAGTGTGGGCGATCATCGCAGACGTCGACATGAGTTGGCCCAACTGGTGGCCGCGCTGTAGCTTCGCCGCACCGCTCGTTCGCACCGAAGCCAGAAGCAACTCTCAGGAGGACATTCTGAAGGCGACCACCGCCTACCTCAACTTCAAGACGTCCCTGGGCTACACCCTCACGATCAGCGTCCATCCAACAACGGTGGTCACGCCGAAAGAGATCGCGTTCGACGCCGGCGGCCACCTTGAGGGCACAGGACGCGTCACCCTCAGCCCCGACGCAAAAAACGAAGCGACGCGCATGGACATTGAATGGCGAGTACGTCCTACCCAGCGTTGGATGCACCTTCTCACGCCGATCGCAGCGCCGGCCTTCACCGCCGCCCACGCCCTCATGATGCGCCAGGGAGAAAAGGGCCTAGTCCGGGCGCTGGCAAACGGGACGCCAGAATCAATTAAGTAGACCCGTCTACACATTAACTAGCCACGTAATCGCAACGGTTTTACCATGGAATAGGTCAGCTTAGCTGGGGAGCTGGAGCCCCAGTTTCGATCGCGGACTTAGATCCGGCGAACGGGGGAATCTTGAACATCAACGCCACCCTCACTGCGAGCCTCCACCGCCAGCAAACCGCCTCCTCGAATGACTGGGAGGCCACATTCCGTCAGATGGCGTTGTTCGACCTCGCCGCGGACATGGAGCTCGGCTTCTTCCTCTCGTATTACCGCAATTTCGCCATCCCGAGCATCGCCGCAACGCTTCACGCGAACGCCGAAATCCAACGACGCCCCATGAAGCGCTCTTACGACACCGCCATCGTCATCTATGAGCTCATCTCCTGCGGTCTGGACAGCGACCGCGGCCGCACCATGCTCGAGTTGCTCAACCGCGTGCACCGCAATGTACCCGGAAGCAAAGACGACTTCCTCTACGTCGTCCTCACGCTGCTCGTCGTACCCATCCGCTGGATCCAGAAACATGCCTGGCGCCAACCCACAACAGCCGAGCTCGCGGCCGCCTCACGCTTCTTCACGGAACTGGGCACCCGCATGAATATCACCGGCATGCCCGTTACATACGCTGAAGCCGAGGTCTTCTTCGACCGCTACGAGGCCGCCCACATCGCACCATCAGTCGAAGGCCGCCAGCTCATGAACGCCACCGTCCAGGTGTTCCAGAGCCGACTTCCAGCGCCCCTGCGCCCCCTAGCGAAACAGCTCATCAGCACAATGCTCGACGACGACCGCCTCGCGGGCGCGCTCGGCCTCCCGCGAGCTGGCCGGATCTGGCGGATCACGCTCAAAACCGGACTCGCGGCACGCAACGCGATCCGCCGCCGTCGTCCGCTGAAAACCAAAGCACATTTCACCCCGGGTGACGCCGGCTCGACCCTGTACCCCGGCGGGTATTCCCTGGACCAGATCGGTCCGGTCAACGTTCCGTCCTCCCCTGTCCCGTCCGGCAATGAACTACCGTGAAGCCCGCAAAATAGCGCGGAAAGCAGAACACGCGTTCGGCTTGCCTAACGACGCCACGCTTGAGCTCATCCACGAGAAACTGGTGAGAAAACGCGGCAGGATCATCACGGTGGCAGAGCTTCCCGAATTAGCCGGTGAAGAACTCTGCGGGATCTGGCTCGTCTGCGCGGACGAGGACATCGTCCTGCACGCACCGACCAAATCAGACTGGCACCGGCAACAGATCATCCTCCACGAATTCAGCCACATGATCCTCGAACACGATCTTGATGGCCAAAGCAGCGAAATGGCCAAAAGCCTCCTCCCCGACCTCGATCCCGAACAGGTGCTGCGCGCCCTCGCCCGCAGCAGCTACACCGACTACGCGGAACTCGCCGCCGAGGCCCTCGCCGATCAGCTCGCGACACGCATCATCAACAGCGACGCCGGTACGCCGCCGGAGCCGTTGGCGTTCCGCAAAGTGTTCGGCTGATGGAGTACGTACCGGCAGCCACGCTCTGGGTATTGACCATCCTCCGCCTGCCCGCCGCGCTCGATCCACACCGCGGAAGCGTCTTCCGTGCCACCCTCCTCGCTGCAATCGCCTGCACGCTATACATCCCGGCCGTCTACTATCGCGTCGATCCATTGCTCGGCGGCCGGAACCGCGTCGGGCTGGCGACGCTTTTGTCTCTGCTCCTGGGATTCTGGCAATTCCGGACGGCCATCCTGCTGGCGGCGGTTGAAGACATTGGAGTGCGACGTCGGCAACTCGCCTTCGGCCGCTGGGCTGCGGTCATTTCATGCTCGGCAGTAACGACAGGATTCCTCACCAGCCACACCCCCGTTACCGATCCCAACCTCCCTCTGAGCTACGGCGACCAACCAGGGATGGCACTGTTCCTCTGGAGCGGGTCCGCGTTCATCATGTGGATCTGCTTCGATATCGCACGGGTGTGCCATGACAACGTCCCACGCATGAGGGCGCGTGCATTCCGATCTGCCTTCGTCCTCATCGCCATCGGATGCATCCTCTTCGCCCTGGTCCTCCTCGACCGTCTGCTCTATGGAGTCATAACGAAGATCGGCGGCGCTGCCAGCCCATCTGCGGCCGTTCTGACCGTCCTCTACTGGGTGGGCGAAACGTTTGCGGTTCTACTTGTGAGCCTTGGACTGCTCCTCCCCCGGCTCGAAAGCCACCTCAAACACGGCACATTCCTACTGCATGTCCGGCTTCTGCTCCTGGAAATCAGGCCGATCTGGAACCGTGTGGCTTTGATCCATCACGACCTGATCCTCGAGAAGCGGCGGGCCAGCACGCTCATAGTCCTCAGCCGGCACGCCGAAACACAGCTCCATCGTCGCCTGGTCGAAATCCGCGACTGTGAAATGGCCGGCAGCGCGACCAACGTGCGCCTTGACTCGCACGAACGCTCCGTCGTCGAACGCGCAGAACTCGCCCTTGCGAGACGCTCCGGCACACGGCCCACTCACTAAGGCTCCCCCGAAGAAGCAGGACGCCGGGGCGTCATGCTGCGTTCCCACACCCCAGCCATGAACTTCTAAATGAATCTTCGCTGTTTGTCATTCTGATGCTCAATCATCGCTGGGCGGGTCCTCCGCGCAACCAGGGCGCTTTGCGCCGGCCTCAATCCAAAACTTCGTTCGGCGCTCCGCTTATTTCCTCGCGAACTTTTGGATCGTTCCCGGTTCCCCAAGTTGCACTCCGGCCCCTCATGCCCAGCAGCGGATCCTCTATCAGAACGACGCCGAAAACTAACGCCCACGGCCGACGCCACCTCTGAAAGAGAAAGACATGGAAACGCTCACCATCAAAACCCCTGCCGATGTCCTCAGTTTCATCGGCCACACCCTGGGCTTCTGGCCGCAGGAAAGCCTCGTGTGCATCACCCTGGACACCAACCACATCGGCGTGACGCTCCGGGTGGACCTTCCCAAACACGACGGCAGCGAACTTTCCTACGCGCGAACAGTCGCCGGCTACCTGGCGAACGACACGAATGCCACCAGCGCTTTGTTTGCCGTCTACACCTCGGCCGTTCCAACGGGCGGCCAGGACAAGCCCTACGCAACCATGATCGCTGCCCTGACCGGGGCGCTAGCCGAGCGACACATCACCATCCGGGACGGCCTCCTCGTCGGAGACGAGACCGTTTCACCGTACGACGACGATCCCAACCCGAACTGCGCCTTGCCCCTATCGATGATTGACTCCAGTGAAATCAACGCCGAACTTGTGTACCGCGGAAGCTCGGTCGCACGAACCGGCCGGATCACTTTGCCGCAGACAAACAAGGAGGCGACGTTTTATGCTGTCGAGGATCGCGTCAAATCAATCGGGCAGTCCCATGACCACGGCGCGATCGAAAAGGCGCGAACGTTATGGGCCGCGATCCTCGAGGCCAAAACCTACCCGACAGATGACCAGACCGTCGCGTTGATCGCGAACTTCCAGTTCGCCGCAATCCGCGACCAGCTGATGGCGGACATCCCCGGCGTCGACGGTCCCATGGATCAAATCCTGCTGGCCCAAACCCCTGGCAAACCGCAATGGAGTCGTGTCGAGTGGGCCCAGCAGGTACTGCTCCACGCCTACACGCACAGCAGCACCCAACACTCGGCGCCCCTCCTCACGGCCATTGGATACATCAGCTGGTGGGAAGGTCACGGCAGCAAAGCCCATCAATACCTGCAACTCGCCCTGGAAGCAGACCCCGGCTACCGCCTGGCCAAACTCAGCGACCAACTCCTCGGATACGGAATGTTAGATGGCTGGAACATGGACAAGGACACGGCTTACCGGACCCGAGGGGTTGAAACGTCAGACTGACAACAATCCACGGGCCAGTGGCGGTGGGCCTAGCTAAGGCTCGCATCAGCCAAGTATCGTCCGGTCATTCCGTGAAACTCCCTTCCGAAAACGTAGACAAGGGGTATTGCAATTGGGATATTGAGGTCAATGATGTCTTCGTCTGAGATTTGTTCCAGATGTTTCACGATAGCCCGCAGCGAATTGCTGTGTGCCACGACTAGGACCGTCCTGCCTCGGCGTAGTTGCTGCTCGACCACTTCCTTCCAATACGGCAAGAGCCGGACGCTGACATCCTTGAGGCTTTCAGCGCGGGGAAGAGGCACCCCAGGTTCGTCGGGCAGGACACGTTCGGCTGCAGTGTCATCACCATTTGCTTCAGGTGGAGTTCCGTTATAGGAGCGCCGCCACAATTGCAGCAGATCGTGGCCGTACTCGACTAGGGCGGCATCCCGATCCCGCCCCTGAAGCGCGCCGTAGTGACGCTCGTTTAGTCTCCAGGACTGGTGGATCTCAATGCGTTTACAATCTGCTGCGGCAAGAGCGATTGTCGCCGTCTGAATCGTCCTGGTGAGCCGTGAAGTATACGCCACATCAGGAACGATTCGTGCTGAGGCAATCAGACGACCAGCCAGGCGAGCTTCCTCGATTCCGCGGGCACTCAGCGGTACGTCTGCCCAGCCGGTGAACCAGTTCTTCTCGTTCCACTCGGTACTCCCGTGCCGCAGAAGTATCAAGGTGCCCCGGGTGAAGCATTTATCGTCACCGTAGTCAGCCATGACCATGGCACGACCGTTGGATCCAGCTTCATCATGAGCCGGGGACATTCCACTCATTCGGCGCTCAATTCTTGTAAGAGGTGAGCGGCGCGGCTAAGCACCAGACGGTCCTCCTCGTCAAGGAGGGCTACCCGCCGCGAAAGCCACGCAGTCCGCTGGCCCTTGGCTTCTTCAAGGATGCCCTCGCCGTCCGGCGTAATCGAAAGCAGAATCTGACGGCCATCCTGCGGGTGTACCGCCCGGGATACCAACCCCTTGGCCGTTAGAGCCTTGACGATTCGTGTCATTGAGGGCGCCTGAACGCGTTCCCGCTCCGCCAACTCCCGCGAAGTCCGAGAGCCCCGCCGGAGCTGGGCTAGCACAGTGTATTGGCCCGGCGAAACGACGTCACCACTCGCCTCAGTCCTCAACCGACGTGAGGTGCGCATGATGGCAGTCCGCAACTCACGCGCCAGAACGTCCGGTTGTGTAGCCTCCCCCGGCCAGCCGCTGCGCCAATCGGGTGCGTCGATATCCATACCCTACTAAGCCTCCAAAAACGTTAGTATTGCTAATTAGCAATGCTAACTACCATGGTGCCGCGCGCCGAAATCGCCGGCGGGGCGGGTCCATTTCACATTCCGTCTTTTGCTACTCGATCGTCTGTAACAGTCGCTACAATTTTGCTTGTGACTATTTTAGAGCAGGCGTCAGAGCAGCGGTCTGCCCGCCCGGGTCGAGCGGCCGGTTCCCGTGAATGATTTGGCATTGTCAACCGGCGGCAGAATGCTGCCGCGAAGAAGTCTGATGCTGTTGGCCGGTTCCGTCGCAATCTGTGCCCTCACACAGGAACCGGGCCGCCACAGACAGCCCGCAGTTCACGAAGCCTTACTTGGCGAGGAGGAGGACGCCACGCCACTCCTTCCAGAACCATCAGCAACCCCGTTTGCCGAATTCCGTCGGCCGAATCGTGCGGAGATCGACAATTCCTTTGCAGGCAAGGAGCCCACGTACTGGGGCCTGAGTGCCCCCGGAGTACTCACCAAGCTTCCTGGGTCCGGGAACGGGGTGGCGCTGACCTTTGATTTCTGCGGAGGCCCCGGGGGAAACGGCGTCGACGTAGCGTTACTGTCGGCACTGCGGGGGCTGGGAGTTCCGGTAACCATTTTTCTTAACTCCCGCTGGATAGCGGCAAATCCGGTGGTCAGCCGGGATCTTGCCAACGACCCCCTGTTCGAACTGGGCAACCACGGCACACTACACCTTCCCCTGTCCGTAAACGGAAAGAGTGCCTACGGGATCCCAGGAACCAAAGGCCCGGCTGAAATCTACGACGAAATCATGGGAAACATGGCTGCTCTCGAGGATCTCACAGGCAAACCAACACAGTTCTTTCGGGCCGGTACGGCCTACCTGGATAACGTCGCGGCAGAGATCGTGCGAACGCTTGGTCTCATTCCGGTGGGATTCAGCATCAACGGAGACGGCGGAGCAACCTTCCCGGCGGCCACAGTGTCCCGGGAAATCGCCGCCGCCACGCACGGAGATATCGTGATCTCCCACGGCAACCACCCCGGCTCTGGCACCGCGGCAGGCCTCGTCCCGGCTGTGAAAGCCATGCAGCAAGCCGGGCTTTCATTTGTTCACCTCTCAGCCGATCCCCTTGAAGGAGCACACACGCCATGAGCCCCACCGAAGATGCACCACCCGTCATGAACGCAGAAGCGACTCATGCTCAAGATGCTTCCTGGCTTGTCATGCTGGTTCAGGTCCCGTCAGAACCGTCACGACACCGAGTGGCCGTCTGGCGGGAACTGCGGCGATTCGGTGGCGTCCCGGTCGGACAAGGCACATGGACCGCGCCGGATGTTCCGGTCTGCCGGGAAGGCGCGGAAAAGGCCCAGCACCTCGCCAGGGCCGGCAACGGAGAGCTGATTTTGTTGACGACGAGCTCGAGCGATGATGACGCCGAAAAGCTGCGCGCCCTGTTCGACTCCGCTCGGGAGGATGAGTGGGCCGAATTCGCCGCCGACTGCGGGAAGTTCACGGACGAGATTGCCCGCGAGATCGCAAAGCGAAGGTTCACCCTCGCCGAGCTCGAGGAGGAAGAGCAGAGCTTGGACCGGCTCCGCCGGTGGGCACGGTCCATCAGGGCAAAGGACGTTTTCGGCAGCCCCGGAGCCTCCGGCGCCGAAGAGAGACTGGCGGCCTGTGCGGTTGCCCTGGAGGACTTCGCCGGCCGCGTCTATCAGCAACTGCACTCATGAGCGCCGCCGGAATCAACACCCCGCCGGTATTGAGACCCACAACCGCCCCTTTGTACGCTGCCGGGTTCGTGAGCGCTTTCGGTGCCCACAGCATCGCCGCCGGATTGGGCGCACAGAGCGAGAATATTGGCCTCACTGTGCTCAACCTGGGCATCCTGCTCGCCCTGTACGACCTCTCCGAGGTCTTCCTCAAACCCGTCTTCGGCGCCCTCAGTGACGTGATCGGTGCCAAGCCCGTGATCGTCGGCGGCCTCCTGGCCTTTGCCGCGTTATCGGTCATCGGTCTGTGGGCGGCCGATCCCCTCATGCTGGGACTGGCTAGGGTCGGCCAGGGCGCCGCGGCCTCGGCTTTCTCACCCGCATCCTCCGCGATGGTCGCCCGCCTGGCCTCGGGCAGGAACACCGGCACCTACTTTGGTCGGTACGGGTCCTGGAAAAGCCTTGGTTACGTCGTCGGGCCGCTTCTCGGCGCCGGCCTGATTCTCGTGGGTGGGTTCGCCCCGCTTTTCGGAGCACTCTCAGGCCTGGCGACCGCCACAGCAGTATGGGTCATGGTCGCCGTCCCCCATTTGGAGCCGCTGCCCCGCCCGCGCTACACCATCGTGGATCTCGCACGGCAGGTTACCGAGCGGCGCTTCCTCATCCCAACGCTGACACTGGCGGCCTCCACCGGCGCGCTTGGCGCAGCAATCGGATTCCTGCCCGCTCTGGCGATCAAGCATGGCTTGGATCCCGTCGGGGGAACCGTGGCGGTGAGTGTCCTGGCCATTACCTCGACGCTCACCCAACCACGGATTGGGAAACTGCGCGATCTCCGTCGCATCACCGATGCCCAGGGAATCACAGCGGGCCTCCTGCTCACGGCCAGCGGCATCGCCGATCTGGCACTGATACCCACACCGATTACTCTGTTCATCGCCGCAGCCGCGATCGGAGCGGGGGTCGGCGCTGCCACCCCGCTTGGCTTCGCACACCTGGCCGACAACACACCGCCCGAACGGATTGGCAGGACCATGGGATCCGCCGAGCTGGGGCGCGAACTCGGCGACGCCGGGGGTCCCCTGCTGGTCGGAGGAATCGGCGCCCTTGCCGGCCTACCACTCGGGCTGGGAGCACTCGCAATCCTGATAGCAGCAGCCAGCCTCCCCCGGCTTGACCGAAACGGCAGGCTACAGATTCAAGAACAGGTGCTTGAGCGCGGGGCAGGTGACTGAGATCTTCGCCAGCAGCCAATTTCAAGAATGGTCCGGCTTTTCAGTCGCGGATCCGACCTGGGCTGTCATGGCGAGCACCGCTGCGCTGGCCAACAGGGCCGCCGTGCACCAAAACACAGCGCCAACTCCCACAGGACCCGCGACGGCGGCCACCGTGAGAGGTATCGAGAACTGGGCCAACCTATTGGAAGTCATGCGCAGGCCGAGGGCAGCTCCGCGGGCCTGACGGGGGGCGAGCGAGACTACCCACGCCATCGTTAACGGTTGCGGCAGGCCCAGCCCGATTCCAATCAGGCACATGAGCGGGAGAGCCCACCATTGATCGGCTAATGGAAGGGCGCTGAGGCCCACTACCGCCAGAGCGATTGCGCTAATGAGGAGCTTCCTTCGGCCCAGGTTGTCGAGCAGCCTTGTCATACCAAAACGGCTACAAATTGTGAAGACAGCGCGCGAAGCCAACAGGAGCCCGACCGCCGTCACCGGAATCCGGCGCTCAACTGCCCAGAGTGGAAGAAAGGATGTGAGCAGGTCGACGGTGACAAGGACCGCGCCGCTCACGACCAGAGACTGCCACATCCCGGGCACCCCAAGGACGGAGCGGAGAGGGACGGAACGGTCCACGGGCAGGGGCTGCATGCGACTGGACCGGAGGCGCCGCTCGTGGCTGAACAGCGAGATTACCGGTGGCACCGCGACGAGGAGAAGTCCAAGGCATACGAGCAACCCGAAAGTGGTGTTCGGATGCGTACTGTCTGCAGCGGTCGCTGCGGCGATCGTAGCGACGGCCGGAGGTCCGATGAGCTGGCCGATGGAGGCGGCGGCGGTTAGCCCACCGAATGCTGTTTCCGATTTTCCTGGGGCTGCCAGTCGCGCGGTAAAGCTTTGCTGTCCGACTAGAAGTCCAATATGCCCCGCCCCGAGGAGAACCGCGGCAATAAGGAGCCCCGCATGCATGGGGAACAGGAGTGCGACCAGGGTTCCGATAACTGCTAGTGACAGGCCGGCCGCGCACACCACCGCGCTCCCGAACCGGTCGGCGATCCGACCGGTCGGGAGCGCGATGAGGAGACCGGCGAGTGCGAACGCAGAAGACTGCACTCCCAAGAAGAACGGATCGCCCGTGATGGCGAGCGTCTGGTAGCTCATGATGAGCCGGACTCCCAGCCACGCCGATTGGCCGACCGCCGTCTGCACCCACAGTGCAAGCGGTTTTTCGCCGTTCTTCACCTCACCGATGCGATTCACCTAGGACACGAACTCGAAAGCAAAAACCTTCGCAAGGTGGAGGTTGAACCGCAGTTGAACTGCTTGGCCTGCGAGGTCGCTGAGTTTTCCACCACGCCAAGTGACGTCCTGAGCCAGTTCGTTTCCCGAGAGCAAAGGGGCATCGTCGAGCTTAAACCCGGGGAGCGGCTTTCCTTTCGCGTCGAGGACTTCAACACGGACAGATCCGGCGGAGCCGCGCGTCTTGAAGTTAAGCTTCAACTGGTTGCCGGTAACGACCAGCTGATGGGTCGTAAATTGGCCCCGGTCATCAGCGATGACTGCCGATACCCGGTCCTTTTTCCAAGTTGCATATCCGGGGATCCCGAGCGGGGGGCGGCCGAATCTGGGGTACTTGTACGGCTTCTCGTAACCCACAACAGGGATGCCGATGCGGTCACCGGGAAGGTCGACGATGCCGTATCCGGCCTCAAGGTCGTCATACTCGAATTCGCTGGTTCCATCTTCGGGTGAGGCGATGCGGTTCCCGGGTGACCAATTCCAGTACAACCCGTCGGAGCTCACGGCCAGAGCGATGTCCCGGTTGTTTGTGTTGATGTTGAACATCGTCGCGTACATAAGGTACACATCCTCGGTGCCCGGATACTTCTGGACCGGACAGTGCATGATGTCCGATGCCGCGTGGGCTGTCAGTGGAACCTCCAGGACCGGGTAAGGGGTCGACCAGGTCTTGAAGTCTGAGGTCTCGGTGCGCCCCGCTGAGCGGCGGCCGGCCCGCTGCATGCGGAAGTAGCTGACATATTTCTGGACCTTCTCGTCCCAGAATGCGGTGTTCATCTGGTCGGAGCAGTACATTACCAGGGGCTCGGGCAGAGCGGTCCAGTGGATGCCGTCAGGTGAAACGGCACCGGCGGTCGTGGCGAACGTGCCATCCTTTCCGGGCTTCCCCTTCGTGGACTTGGGGTCCATGTCCTCGCCGAAGCGCTCCTTCTGGCGTGCGAGGAATCCTGCGGGATCGTCATATTTTTCTTCGGCCCGGTAGATCAGCTTGAACCGCTCCTCGGGAGGCGCGGTTTCGTCCAGGAACACCGCGCCGCTGGCGAAGTGATTGGGGCTGAGTTCGCGGCCGTACACCCAGTTGGTCGGCTGGCCTTTGTAGTCCTGCAGCCCAAGCTCGGGCTTGTGCCAGCTGAGGCCATCTTCGGACTCGGCATAGCAGAGCACCCAGCCGACGTCCCAGTGCCATTTGAGGTCCGGAGTGTCGTGGTGGTCCGGCGGCACGACCGTGTACCACATCTTGTACTTGCCCTCGTGGACAATGACGTTATTGACGTACATCAGGTAGGCCTGTTCCCAGGGCTTGTCCGTTGGGAAGATCGGACCGATCAGGTGTGCTTTCTCGGCTTCGATTCGAATGCCGAACGGCGTGTCCGCAAGGGCTACCGGTTCCGGGCTGGCTGCCCCCCACTGGGACATCTTCTTGGGGGTCTCTCCGGTCCCGACAGTGGCGGGGTTCACCCAGTTGATATCGCCGACACTGATAAGGCGCCAGTCGACGAAGAGCTGGGGGCCGTGGGGTTTGAGCGGAAGTTTCTGTTCGGGCGTGATCAAGAGCATGCGTTTCTCCTCCTGGGAGTGGTCTCGTGCTAGCTGGCGTGCACCGGGGTGGCGGAAATGACGATTCCGTCGGCGTCGGCGTAGACCCAGTCACCTTCATTGATGGTTATTCCGCCGATTTTGATGGTTCCGCCGATGCGGCCGCTGTGCAGATTGCGTTCGGTCTTACGGGGGAACAGTCCCACTGCTCGGATTCCGATCGGGGTTGCCGAGAGTTCGGCGATGTCGCGGACGCATCCGTGGATGACCAGGCCTGCCCAGCCGTTGTCCGCTGCGCGCTTGGCGAGGTTGCCTCCCAGAAGGGAGGCCCGGGTCGATCCGGCTCCATCTACGACGAGGACTCGTCCCTCGCCGGGGGTTACAACGAGGTCGCGGATTGGCGCATTGTCTTCAAAGACCTTCACGGTCAGTGCCGGACCGGCGAATTTTGTGGTTCCGCCAAAGTCCTGCAGCAGGTTCGGGAGGAGTACACCGACGCTATCGTTCTGGTCGCAGAGATCGGAGGTCGCGAATTCGATGGTGTTGGTGGGTGCGGTCGTAGTGGTCACAGCTTGATCCTCGGGTATACCTTGAGCGCGTTTCCGGAGAGGATTTTCTCCTTGTCAGCATCGCTGAGGTTGGGGTTCTCGGTGATGAAGTGCGCGGTGTCGTCGAACGTGGTCCCGGTTTCGGGGTCGATGTGCTTCGAGGTGCCAAAGGGCTCCGTGGCGAAAAGGATGTTGTCGATCGGCGCCTTGCGGATGAGCATGTCCATGGAATCGCGGTCGTAAATCGCGGTATCGACGTAAATGCGCTTGATCGCTTCTTCGAACGGCATCCGGTTCGTTCCCAAGTGGAGCGAGCGGTGCCGGTTGTAGTGGAAAGGCCACGAACCGCCGCCGTGGGGGACTATCAGCTTCAGGTCCGGGTAACGGTCGAAGAGGTCGGACCAGGCAAGCTCGAAGAAGGCCATGGCGTCGTGGTTCGTGTAGTGGGAGCCATTGAGGTGCAGTGCCGGATTGACACAGGAAGTGGCATGCATCAAGCCTGGTACCTGGAGCTCGATCATGGCCTCCCACAACGGGTTCCACCATGCGTCGCTGAGTTTGGGCGTGAACGGCTGACCACCGCCGGAGATGTCGGCATTGATATTGCAGCCAACGAATCCGAGCTGAAGAACCACCCGCTCGAGCTCATCAATCCACTGCTTGGGCTTGACGCCCGGGGACTGCGGCAGCTGGGCTGCGCCAAGGAACTTGTCGGGGAACATTTCGCAGACCCGGGCGATGAGGTCGTTGTTCGTCTGTGCCCAATAGAGGCTCATCTTGAAGTCGCCGACTTCGTGGCCCATCCCTGAGGCGCGGGGGGAGAAGATCATGCGGTCGATCTTGTGCTTTTCCATGCGCTCAAGATGGCCTCGTACTGAGTCAGCCAGTTGCTGGTCGGAGATCTTCAACGGCCGGCCCTTGGTCGGCCTGTTGCGCTGGGAGAGCTGCCGGCCACGGTAGGCATCGAGCGCCTGCGGCGCCGTCGTGAAATGGGCGTGGGATTCGATAATCACAATTGGATCCTCTCTGTCAGGTTGTCGGACGCGTTCACTCAGCGAGCTGCCACTTGCCGCCGGCGATGTCGACGAAGTTGCTCACCGTGCGACCGGTCGGGGTGGGGTGGTGCTCGCGGGTGAAGCTCACGCCCGCGCCCTTGATGAGTTCGATGGTCGCGTCTGCGTCATCGACAGCGAAGGCAATGTGATCGATCTTGCTTGCGTCGAGCTTGTCGTCCTGGCGGATCTCAAACATCACCTGGTTCTCACCCGGGAGCGCCACTTCGACGGAGCCACGATCTTCCATACGGCGCAGAACCCCAAACCCGATCGACGTGAAGAAGCCGACGGTTTCTTCGAGGTTGGGGACTTTGATGTCGATGTGATCGACGCGTGTGAGCATGGGATCTCCTTTGACGATTCGGTAATGCCTCAAGTCGAGACACGGGGAGCTTGGGGCGGCTCTAGTACGGGATCGCCGCCTTGCGTTCCACTCTGAATCTTGCAGTCAATCTTGCAAGATGTCAACTTACTTGCAAGAAGCGTTAGATTTCAGCACTGGGCTTGCAACTTGAGTAATCGACGTATTTATAAGGAATATTGGCCCCTTAGATCCAAAAACCTATTGACACGCCCCGGAGCAATCCTGCAGAGTGACTTCAGCAATGCAAGTTGTATTGCAGGCAGGGTATGTTTTGCAGGTACAGAACATCTCGAAAAATGGAGCTAGAAATGCGACTCAGTGACGCTTTGCAAAGCAAGGCAGGAAGTCTTACCGAAGCAGACCGCCGGATTGGCAACACGCTTCTGACGTCCTCCTTCGGTGTCGCCGGCCTGACGGCGGCGCAAATCGCGGTCGAAGCGAAGGTTCACGAATCATCGGTGGTACGTTTTGCCCAGAAACTTGGTTACGACGGCTTTCCCAGCCTCCGCGCCGAGCTCATCGCCGATTTCGAACGACAGGTCGACAGGGCGGGTATACGCTCGGCCAGAACGAAGGCCAACCGCGACCCTTCACTCGCGGCCATCGTGGCGGCCCAGATTGAACTGCTCTCAGACCTTCCACGCATCATCGAGCAATCCTCCATCGAGTCAGCCGCCGAGATCCTTTGGGCGGCCCGTCAAGTCCTTGTACTCGGCCGCGGCCTGATGAGCGCACCGGCCGTGTTCATGACCAGGAAACTTGGCCTGCTGGGCGTTCCTGCCATCCACTCCGACCAGGGCGGCGGCGAGGCCGTCGAACGGGCGGCTCTCCTTCGCGAGGGCGACGCCGTGCTCATCTTCGCATTCAACGAAGAGTATGCCTTCCTTGCTCCCCTCATTGTGGCGCTCAAGGCCCGGGGGGTGCGGGGCATCCTGGTCACCGACCAGGCATCGCTTTTCGAAGATTCCTTGCCTGAGGTGGTTCTGCCGGTGCCCCGCCGCCACAACGATCACGGTGTCATGGCTGCGATCAGCATTGTTGGATATGCCATTCAATTTGCCATGGCCGACCAAAGGCCTGAGCAAGCACGAAAAGTGTCCAGTGAGATCGTCAAGCTCGCAGCTTCGAGCCGTTTCAGCCACGCCACCCGCGATTACGACCACATACCGAACTTCGGTCAGGAATACCCGGCCGAACCCCAACAGAATGGAGCGTCTCGATGATGAGAGTCTTGAAGTTATCCGCGGCACTGGTCATTGGTGCCATGGCCTTGGCCGGGTGCTCCAGCGGCACCACCATCGGTCAGTTCGACTGGCCCCAGACAGGCACCCCGGGCGGAGGCGGCAACCTCACAGTAGTCAGCAACTCGGAGCTGTCGAGTCTCGAGCCCGGCGAAGCGGGGACCTCCGGCCAAGCCTTCCCCGTCCTGCGGAATGTGTTGCAGGGCCTGTTGACTCGCGACACGAAAACCAACGAGATCAAGCAACTGCTGGCGACCAAATGGTCCGCACCCGACGCGCTCCATTGGGTATTCGATCTTCGGCAGGACGTGACCTGGCACGACGGCACCCCTCTCACCGCCGAGAGCGCCGCCAAGTCACTGACGTACATCTGGAACAAGAAGATCCCCTACGCAGGCAACTTCGTCAGCGACCCGGTCACCTTCTCGGCAACCGACAAGTACACGCTCACCATGACGCTGACAAAACCGGACACCTTGGTACCCGCAAAGATGACCGTCATGCCGCTCGCTTCACCGACCCAGATCGCAAACGCACCCGAGACACTTCCCAAACACCCCATCGGCACCGGTCCTTACAAGTTTGTTTCGTGGACGCCGGGCACCGATGTGAAGCTCGAACTCAACAAGAACTACTTCGATCTTCACCCCGGCATGTTCGACACCGTGGACTGGGTCTTCCGATCCGAAAGCCAGGTGCGGGCCCAGCTCGTCCAGACCGGCGAAGCCGACATAGCCATGGGTGTAACGCCTGATCAATGCCAAGGAGCCACAACAAACGGGGCACGCTGCACCGAAGTCCAGACCAACGGTTTCCGCTTCCTCCGGCCCGACCAATACAACCAGACCGTGCTTTCCGATCCCCGTATCCGGCAGGCAATAGCTCAAGGTGTTGACCGCAGCGGAATTATCTCCGCCTTCATCTCCAAAGACGGCAAGGCGCTCGACAATGCGGGTCCGGTCGGCATGGTGGGCTTCAACCAGGACGTGCAAACAGAAAAATACGACCCGGACGCCGCCAAGAAGCTCGTAGCAGAAGCAAAGGCTGCGGGAGTAAACACCGCACTGCCGCTCACGATCAAGTACCGTGTCGGATTCTTCCCGAACATCGACAACATGGCCCAAACCGTCGCGACCAACCTCAACGCAATCGGACTCAACGCCAAGGTCCAGGCGATGACCGACGCCGAGGGCCTCGCGGAGTACCGCCAAAACTTCGATGGCAACACCATCGAGAAGATCCCGGCTGATCGCGGCTGGATCTACCTGGCCACAACGTCGAATGACCTCTATGACTTCTCCCAGCCCGCGGACACGCTTCTCACATGCCACGGCAAGTTCTCCGTCTACTGCAACGCGGCGTTCGAAACCGAGTACAAGAAGGCCAACCTGATGGTCGGGGATGCGCGCCAGAAAGCCTTCGCGGACCTGTGGGCGAAGTTCTACGGGAAAGACCTCCCGTTCCTTCCGATCGCCCAGCCCGTGAACGATTTCGTCATCTCGGGGCGTACCCAGATTCAGCCCCGCTCGGACATGTTCCTACCCCTCACCGAGGCCCGCGGTCCGATCTCTGCCGGCAAATGAAAGCCCCGGCGCCCCCTCCTGAACCCTAGATCGGAGGGGGCGCCGGATCACCCCCAGAAGGCGCATCATGACTGTATACGTGATCAAACGGCTGGTCTCGGCTTTTGCCGTGATCTTCCTGGTACTCACCGCCATATTCTTCGTCACCCAACTCCTGGGCGACCCCGTCCAGCTGGTGTTGGGCGACACTGCCAACCCCGAACAAATCCTTGCGGTGCGCGACCGTCTCGGGCTGAACGACCCCATCTGGGTGCAGTACTGGCACTTCGTGACGCGGGCCGCCCAGGGTTCCTTCGGAGACTCATTCTGGCAGCAGTTGCCGGCCCTTGGACTTGTTTTCTCCAGGCTTCCGGCCACGCTGCTGCTCTCACTCGCAACGATCGCAATCATCGTTCCGATCGGAGTCACCTTGGGTACTTTGGCCGCCTACCACCAAGGGAGCGTGCTTGAGAGGATCATCAACTTCTTCTCCATCGTCGGAAGTTCTCTCGTGTCGTTCTGGCTTGCCCTGATGCTCATCCTGTTGTTCGCTGTGACCTTGCGCCTCTTGCCGACCTCCGGGTACGGCTCTCCCGCCAACATCATCCTGCCCGCAGTGACATTGGCCACCCTGCAGGTCGGTACGCTCGCCCAGGTCACCCGGACCAGCGTGTCTGAACAACTCTCATCAAGCTTCGTTTCCGCGGCCCGCGCCCGTGGGCTGTCCCCCGCCCGGGTCATGATCCGCTATGCCCTCCGAAATGCGCTCATCCCCATCTTCACGGTTGCATCCGGCATGCTCATCACTTTGGTCAACGGCGCGGTGATCGCAGAAGTTGTTTTCGGGTGGCCAGGAGTCGGACTCCTCATTCTTCAAGCAATCCAGCAGGGAGACCTGCCTCTTATCCAAGCCGCGATATTCGTGACTGCCAGCCTCATCGTCATCCTGACGCTACTGGTCGATCTCGCCTACCTTCGCATCAACCCCCGAGTGAGGCTCCAATGACGTCGATGAAGACGGCACCCGAAACTCCCGCCGTAGTGACAATCACACCGACTATTCAAAGTTCGAGAAGCCCGCTTCGGCTTCTCATCAAATCGGGGCTGGCCGATCCGCTTGTCATCGCCAGTGTCATCTGGATCGTGCTTGTCATTGTCGCGATTACCTTCCGCGGCGCCATCCTTCCCGCAGGCTGGCAAGACTCCGTGCTGGTGAACCGGCTTAAGCCCCCTTTCACCACTGACTCAGCAGGCGTCCTTCACCTCCTTGGCACCGACGCACTCGGGCGTGACTACCTCATGCAGATGGTCGCCGGCACAGGAGCGACCGTATTTCCCGCGCTGACAGCCGCCGCCATCGGCCTCGTCTTCGGTCTCAGCGTCGGCGCAGTCGCCGGTTACATGGGGGGAAGAGTCGACGCAGTCGTTTTGCGCATCACGGAATTCCAGATGGCGTTCCCGTCCCTGCTCCTCGCGATCCTCATTCTTGCCAGCCTCGGATCCAGCATCGGCGTACTGATCATCGTCCTCGCTCTCGGTGCGTGGACCGGTATTGCCAGGGTGAGCCGCGGGCTCGCCTTGGAACTCCGGGAACTCGCCTTTGTCGACTCCGCCCGCGTCATCGGCGGCTCCAACCCGAGAATCATCATCCGCCACATCGCCCCTAACCTGTTCACCTCAGTGCTCGTGCTGGGCACACTCGAAGTCGCTGCCCTCATGCTCAGTGCCGCAGGCCTTGACTTCCTTGGACTCGGCGTCCAGCCACCCGAAACCTCCTGGGGGCAATTGGTGTCGAAGGGCCGCGAGACCCTCGCGTCGGCCTGGTGGCTGGTTGTCATCCCCGGTTTGGCGATCTTCCTCACAACTTTGGCGGTGAACCTCATCGCTGTTTGGCTCCGGAACAACCTCGACGTCGACCAACGATCCAGAAACCTCGCGAAGGTCGCCCGCAAGACTGAAATCAAGTTCGACCCCGATGAAACACCGGAACCTCCCAGGGCGCAGGGCGAACAAGGAGCTCACAGCACGTCCAACGCCATTCTCGAAGTGCGCGACCTTTTCGTGGACTTCTCAACAGAACGCGGCGTGGCCAAAGCTATTCGAGGAGTCTCATGGGGGATCGGACGAGCCGAGGTTCTCGCCATTGTCGGTGAGTCCGGTTCGGGGAAGAGCGTCACCGCCCGGGCAATCATGGGAATCCTTGAGCGCCCCCAGGCCCGCATTCGCCGCGGGGCCATCGACTATGGCGGGGTAGACCTTCTCACAATCCCCGACAGCAAACGACGGGAGATCTACGGCGCCGGCATCTCGATGGTGCAACAGGACGCACTGGCAGCACTGAACCCCTCGGCAACGATCGCCACGCACCTTATCGAAGTCATACAAGCACATCAAGAAGGAGTGTCACGCAAAGAGGCGCGCGATCAGGCCGGTGATTTGCTGCGCAAGGTGGGAATCCCAGACCCGATTGTTCGGCTCGATGACTACCCCCACCAGTTCTCCGGGGGAATGCGTCAGCGCGTACTCATTGCAATGGCCATTGCGAATTCGCCCGCGGTACTCATTGCCGACGAACCGACTACCGCCCTTGACGTGACCATTCAGGCGCAGATCGTCAAACTCCTTCTCGACCTCCGAAAGTCGACTGCGATGAGCATCGTCCTCATCACGCACGATCTTTCCCTCGTCGCCGAAAGCGCCGACCGAGTGGTGGTCATGTACGCGGGCCGCGTCATGGAATCGGGCCCGGTCCACGAGATCATTTCCCATCCGGCACACCCTTACACCAAGCAACTGCTGGCAGCGACTCCTGATGTCATGGTGACGAGCGAGCGTCTCAAGCCAATTCCTGGTTCCCCGCCGAGCCCGATGCGCATTCCTTCAGGATGCCCCTTCAACCCGAGGTGCGAAAAGGCTCAGGACATCTGCCGGGAGGTCCGGCCGAACGAACTCCATCTCACTCCGACGAGATCCAGTGCATGCCATTTTGCCGAGGAGGTGGTTTCCCAGTGACCACAACATCGATCCCGGCCGTGCAGGACACTCTGCAACCTGCGCTGGAAATTCATGGTGTCACCAAGAAATTCAACGTCAAACGATCCCGCTCCTCCAAGAAGGGCATCGTCCAGGCCGTAACAGGCGTCGACCTGACGGTTAGGCCGGGCACAACCCTTGGCATCGTCGGCGAGTCAGGGTGCGGGAAGAGCACACTGGCCCGGCTGCTGGCTGGCCTCGAGCACCCAACAAGCGGTGAAGGCCAGATCGCCGGACTCGACGCGTTTTCCACCAAGCGCGCGCAGCGGCTGGAGCGGGCCCGGAAGCTTCAAATGGTCTTCCAGGATCCCTACACCTCACTGGACCCTCGGATGACCATCTTCCAACTGCTCAGCGAGCCGTGGTCGGTTCATCGAGGCTTCCTGCCTAAAGACCAATGGCAGGCCACCGCTGAGAAGACCCTCGAAATCGTCGGACTCGACCCGTCGCTGCTGACGTCCACGGTGCGGTCCCTTTCAGGGGGGCAGCGACAGAGAATCGGCTTGGCCCGTGCGCTGGCATTGCGGCCGAAAGTTCTGGTCCTTGACGAACCGGTATCGGCCCTGGACGTATCGGTACAGGCACAGATCGTTGAACTCCTTCGCGATCTGCAGACCCAGACCGGCATGGCCATGATCTTCATTGCCCACGACCTGGCAGTAGTGCGCAGCCTCGCAACCGACGTCGCCGTGATGTACCTGGGCCGCGTAGTCGAGACAGGTCCGACCGAACCTGTCTACAACAACCCACAGCATCCCTACACACAAGCTCTGCTATCAGCTGCGCCAAGCTTCCACCAACCGAGCACCGAACGACAGCTCGTGCTCCAAGGAGAGGTTCCCAGCCCACGAAACATCCCGAGCGGTTGTCCGTTCAGGACCCGTTGCTGGAAGGCCCAGGACGTGTGCAGCACGGATCGCCCAACGCTCGAAAGTCACAGCCGGCACCCGGCCGCCTGCCATTTCCCCGGCAACGACTTCCCCAAGCCCGCCGATGCCAGAACCGACATCGGCTCCGCCCCAGAAAAGGAAAACCCATGACAGACACCATCGAAACCACCCGCACCGGCTCCGCCGAACTGATCGAACGATTCCGCAACATACCCGCCGCGAACGTCGGTGACTCCATGGACCGGCTGGGCGCCTTGGCCCACATCGGAACTGTCTGGCCCGGCGCGCGCATGATCGGAACCGCCTACACCGTTTGGACCCGAGCCGGTGACAACATCACCATCCACGAAGCAATCGCGGCCGCCAGCGAAGGCGACGTCATCGTAATCAACGGTGAAGGTGACACCACCCGCGCGCTCCTCGGAGAAATGATGGGCAACAAGGCGCAGAAGCGCGGCATCCGAGGGTTCGTCGTCGACGGTATGGTGCGCGACGCAGATGGCCTCAGGGAAATCGGCCTCCCCGTCTTCGCCCGCGGCGTTACCCCGGCCGGCCCCTACAAGAGCGGCCCCGGCCGCCTGAACGAAACCATTGCCTGCGGAAACGTCGCCGTCTCCCCCGGAGACATCATCATCGGCGACGACGACGGCGTCGTCGTCGTCCCGCGCGCCCGGGCCCAAGAAATCCTCGAGCGCGCCGAGGCCGTATTCAAGAAGGAGGAACTCAAGCGCGAAGCCTTCTAGGCGGCACCACACGACAACCCCCACCAGAACCCAGATCAAATCAGCAACCGGCGTAAAAACGCCGGAAACGAATGGACGACATCAATGAAGATGCGCATGACTTCCATTGCCCTGGCAATGATCGTCGTACTCGCCGGCGGGACCATCACCGGATGCAACCCGGGTACGTCCACTTCGAGCAGTTTTGACTGGCCCTCTGATGGACCACCCGGTGGCGGGGGGAAACTCGTCGTCGCGGGTACCACTGAGCTAGCAAGTCTTGAGCCCGGCGAAGCAGGCTCTGCAGCCCATGCGATCCCCGTGATGCGAAATGTGTTTCAACCACTCTTGAACCGCAACACCAAAACGAGCGCGATTGAACCGCTCCTCGCCACCAAGTGGACCCCCATCGATAACTCGCATTGGCAGTTCACGCTCCGCCAAGGCGTTACCTGGCACGACGGTACTCCACTCAACGCCAAGACTGCCGCAGCTTCGCTTACTTACATCTGGAACCCGAAGCTGACGTACTCCAGCAACTACGTCAGCGGCAAAGCGCGGTTCTACGCCATCGACGATTACACGCTGGGAGTCGAGCTTGGGCAGGCTGACCCTCTCTTCGCGGCGCGGATGACGATGTTGCCTCTTGCTTCACCGACACAGATTGCACAATCCCCCGGCACCCTTCCAAGCCATCCGATCGGCACGGGCCCGTACGAATTCGTCTCTTGGGCTCCGGGTCAAAACGTCAAGTTGAAACTCTACGAAAAGTCATGGCAGGCCGCGCCCGGCATGTTCGATACCGTCGAGTGGACCTTCCTGCAAGAAAGCCAGGTCCGCGCGCAAAAAGTTCAAACAGGTGAAGCGGACATCGCGCTGGGCACCACTAACGAGCAGTGCAAAGCCAGCGCTCAGAATGGTGCCCGCTGTGTCGGCGTCATCTCGAACGGCATCCGCTACCTTCGTATCGACGAATACCATCAGACAACTCTCGCCGACCTTCGCATACGTCAGGCGATAGCCTATGCGATCGACCGAAAAGCCATCGCGGCGGCCTTCATCACACCGGAAACCGGCGTTGCCAACAACCCGGGATCCCAAGGCATGGTTGGGTTCACGAGCGATGTGGATTTCCCCTACGATCCGCAGAAGGCCGCTGAATTGGTAAGGGAAGCCGCGGCAGACGGTGCGGACATCAAGGTCCCTCTCTCAGTGAAGTACCGGGTCGACATGTTCCCGAACGTGGCCGACATCGCCCAAACCATCGTCACCAACCTCAAAGCCGCCGGTCTGAATGCAAAAGTGGCCGCTGAGACGGAAGCAGTCGGCCTGGATCAATACCGGCAAACAAACCAGGGCAAGACGATCGAAGACATCCCCGAAGACCGCGGTTGGCTGTTCCTTGCCCGAACATCAAGCGAACTCTTCGACTTCTCGCAGCCCGCAAGCTCCATCCTCGAGTGCGACGGAAAATTCTCGGTCTACTGCGAACCGGGGTTTACGGCCAGCCTCGAAGCAGCCAAGAAACTGATAGGCGACGAGCGCAAGGCCGCGATGGAAAACCTGTGGAAGAAGTACTACGCCGAACAGGTTCCAATACTCCCGCTCACGCAGCAGACCGATGAATACGTCATTTCCGGTCGCATGCAAATCACGCCGAGGGCCGACATGTTCCTCCCCCTTGCCGAAGCACGCTCCTTGCGACAGAAGTAAGCTCGTCCGTCTCTGGATCAAGTCCGTTCAGAAAGAGTTTCCATGAACCAAAC
>NZ_JAHHZS010000022.1 GCF_022606295.1 Arthrobacter bambusae | reverse complement strand
GACGGCGCCGTCCGCTGCGAGCTCCTGCAATTCCTCGCGGCTGACAAGGCCCAGGAAGGTCATGGGGTCGTGCTCGCTTCGTTCCCAGGCCTCGGCGTTCAGTGCGGAGAAAAGTTCACGCGTCGGCAAATGCCAGGACCAACGCAGGTTTTTCGCTAACCGCGCCAAGGGGGCGATTGCGTCCGGCAGAACCGTTCGGACTGTGAACCGTCGGATCGCTTTCACTTCCGGCCACCTTCGAACGCGGACAGGGCCGGTATGGTCAACGTTTCCATGGGGTGTACCTCCAAGAGGTTGTTGTGATGATGGGGGATGGTGGCTTGGGGATGGGACCACTGGGGCGCGCGGCGAGGAGGCTTCCGGGAAGCCAACGGGGAAGGGCAAGCGCTTACATGCTTTGCGCGGGCACCATTGGCCTCGCAGGCGCACGGGTCCTGGAGCTCAGAAGCGGGTGGCAGTCTCCAAGTTCCGTCCACGCACTATTCCGGGGCCTTCGCCGTCGGGGAATAAGGGGACGCGGTTGCTTGTGGACCCGCGGCGAAAGCCGGGGATTTCCCGTTCCGTTTTGCGTGACGTCGACCGCATCGTCAACTCCGGGCGTCGGCACCGAATGATTCCAAGCACGACTTACTTCCTTAGTCTTCCGGGAACGCTGATCGGTGACCATCCGCCTTGTTTGTATCAGGAGGAATCTCATCGCCGTTCGTCGACGCGCCTTGTCGACGCGGGTCGATGGCTCGACAGTAGTTGGCAGCGCAATGGTGTGTCAAATGTCACAATCACGTGTGTTGGAACCGCGTCATGAAGGCCGGGAATTGGCGGATTGCACCCGAACCGCGAGGCTGTTCTACGGCTGTCTGGCGCGTACCACGGCGGTGCTTCCGCGCAACGTCAGCAACGGTTCAGCGAGCCACTGCAAGGCGTCCGCGTCGTCGCTCCGGAGGCGCCGGGTAAGGAATTGTGCCGCCTCACGCCCCATGACGCCGGGTTCGGCGGACGCCGTCGTGAGTGCGGGCATGAAGCGCTCGGCGGAGCCGGCACTGGTGTTGATCGCGACAACGGAGAGGGACTCGGGGACTCGCCAACCGTGGGCCGCAGCGGCACCCAGAAGGCCTGCGGTGGCCGCTTCGTTGATCATCACGAGTCCGGTTGTCTCCGGAGATTCTTCCAGGATCTGCGCGAACACCTCGCGACCGCCGGCAAGCGAACTCGTGGTTGGGAACAGCCGGGCAGTGATCCCGTGCCTCGACGCGGAAGCTGCCACGGCGTCCCAGGACCGGACCATCGGGCCATATCCGGTGTCCAGGGATTCACGCGAATGCGTCACAAGGCCGATTTCCGTGTGCCCCAGGCTGACGAGGTGCGACACTGCCAACTCACCCATGGCTTCAAAATCCGCGTCAACGAAGGTCAGGCCAGCGGCGTCCGCCGGCCGTCCGATCGTGACGAATGGAACCCCGGTTTCCAGGAGTAGTGGAATCCGTTCGTCGAATGACCTGACTTCCATCAGGAGGATTCCATCGACCAGCCCTTGGGCCACGATCCGTTGCATTTCGACGAGGTCGTCGGGATCCATCGGCCACAGAAGAAGATGGTATCCATCAGCCCGCGCTTGCTCGGCAGCACCTTGGACGTACTCGAACTCCGTGGTGTTCATGCCCTGCTCCCCGACCGGGAAAATCAAGGAGACGATGCCGGTCCGCTTGCCGGCCAAACCCTGGGCGAGCAGGTTCGGTGTGTAGCCAAGCTCGGACATGGCTTGCAGGATGCGCTCCCGCGTTTCGGGCGCAATCGGCCTGACACCGCTGAGCGCATAGGACACAGTGCTCCTGGAAACGCCGGCTACCCGCGCAACATCGGCCATGGTTACCAAGGAGTATCCCCCTGCATTGTCGGTGACTTGTCGGCGGTGGGCTCGCGATTGACCGCAATCCGCCGGACGGTAATGCCCCATAGTAAACCGTAATCGGTTGGCAAAGTGGTGGAGGCATGCCCGGAAAATGTACCTACGTTCCAGGCGGGGCCTCAAGAGCGGGCGTCCTATGAGCCTAATCGAAACAAAATGGCGAACACGAGCAGGCGCTCCCCCGCCGCTTTCCCCAACTCGAGGCTGTACGCGCGCGGGCCATGGCGGAGGACTACAAGGTGCTTTTGTCGTCAAGGAATTCGTTGAACATGGTCGCACTGAGCCAAGGGCTGGTATCACGAACGACCGTCAATCTGGAAAAGGGAACCCGCCATCTCGAAACCTATCTGGACCTACTGGCGGACCCGGAAGCCCTCTACCGGGCCGCCAGCGACCAGGAGCGCCGCCAGCTCAACCAAGCAGTCTTCGTCAAAGTCCTCGTTGAAGACGAAGAAATAACAGGGACGCTACTGGCCGAACCCGTTGCGACGCTGGCTGCCGCTCACGCAGGCCACCAGTCGCTCATCGCCGGGGCTAGCCGGCCCGAGGCCCTCGAACGCGCGCAAGCGCACCACGCGGCCCACAGTGACACACAAAAGGGAACCACCAGATCTGGTGGTTCCCTTTTGGTAACCGTCGAGCACTTACTCGACGGCATCCACGATGTCGATGGTTCGAATAAGGTCAATATGGTGGAGCTGAGGGGACTCGAACCCCTGACCCCCTGCATGCCATGCAGGTGCGCTACCAGCTGCGCCACAGCCCCATATTTTCGCTGCTTCACTATCCGAGAACTGGCCGGAAAACCCCGTCCAGTTTTCGGATTCCTCCGAAGCAACTCAAATATCTTAGAACAGCATTTCCGAAAATTCCAAATCGGGCATATTCAGTTGGTTTGCGTCTAAAAGCCTAGGATTCCTCGACGGCGGGAGCCTTCGCGGAGGCATCGTCGCCGAGCTCCAGGTCCACTACAGGGCAGTCTTTCCACAGGCGTTCCAGGGCGTAGAAGACCCTGTCTTCGGAGTGCTGGACGTGCACCACGATGTCGGCGTAATCCAACAGGACCCAGCGGCCCTCGGAACGACCTTCGCGGCGCACCGGGCGGAGATCCTGCTTGAGCAGCTCTTCCTCGATGCCGTCGACGATGGCGTTGACCTGTCGTTCGGTCGGAGCCGATGCGATCAGGAAGACGTCAGTGAGGGCCAGACGTTCGCTGACATCCAGGGCGATGATGTCCTCGGCCAGCTTGTCCGCTGCCGCGCGGGCGGCGTGGCGGGCCAAGAGGACGGATTGTTCATGTGCAGTCACGGGACTCCTTGTATGCGGCTTCGAGAATGAACGAAACCTGTTTGGTGGCAAAAGCCGTTGTGGTCAGCGGGAAAGTCCGCTGGTGATCATGATGATGCCCGCAATCAGGGCGATGGCTCCGATGCCAACGAGTCCCAGGACCAGAAGCCGGGTACGCTGGGCGCGCCCAAGTCCCGCCGTCGCGGCGTCGAGCGGTTCAAGTCCGTAAGCCGAACTTGCCGAAACGGGCGGATGTTCGGCCGCTTCCGCGAATGCCTGGCCGTCCGATCCGGAGTCCGACGCCGGGCGTCGGCCTGCCGCTTTCGCGGCGGCCTCGGCGCGCGCCAAGACTCCTGCCCGGCCGCGCAGGCTGCGGGGCTTGCCCGACGCCGACTGCCCGGGCTTCAGTTTCGGCGCAGGCGAGGTCACCAGGGGAACAAAGGTGGTGCCGGGAGGCTTCATGACGGGACGATCGAGTCCCGGAACCTTCACGAACTCAAGGGGCGTCACCATGGCCAGGTTGCTCGCCGCGGAAGGTTCAGCACGGGCCTGGGCAGGACGGCTGTTCTGCTCGGCAAGCTTCTGCTTGGCGATTGCCCTCTTGTTGAGGATCGCCTCGCGTTCGGCCTGGGCGATCTGCTCAGCCAAAACAACCGGATCCGCCGGCTCAGCGTCGGTTCCGGATGCCTCGGATTCAGCGGCCGGGACCCTCTGCACTGCGGATTCCATTGCCGCGATCTGCTCGAGCTTGTTGGTCTGATTGTTCGCTTGGGCGGCGAGGAGCTCACGGGCCATCAAGGCCTGCTCCACGGTCATTTCCGGGGCGCCGGGAGGCGGGCCTGCCGTGACGCGGACACCGCCGCCAGGCGATGCGCCTTTGCGATCCGGTCCGGGCTGCTGTTTGCCTGGAGCCTGGGCCGGGATGCTGGATGTCCTCGGCCCGGACCCTGGTGCCGGTACAACGGGGATCGCTGAGGTTCCCGGGGCAACTTCTTCCTGCAGCTGCTGCAAGCGCAACTGACGGCGCGTGGGCGGACCGCCGCGGGAAAGCTGCTGTTCCTTATCCGCGAGTTCCTTGATGGCACGGAGGGCTGCGCGGTCGCGTGCGCGCGCCTGGGAAGAACGTTCCGAAGCGGGTTTGGCGTCGAGCGGAGCATCGGCCACCCGGCGCACCCGATTGACCGAAGCGCCACCGGACGCATGGTTGGCGTCGTCGGTGGTGCCGGCTTCGGCTACCGCGGGACGTGCGCCGGTTTCCACGCGTGCGTCCCGGGCTCGCCGAAGCTCGCGCCGGCTAGGGATGGGGGGTTGTTCCTGGCTCATTCAAAACTCACTCGGTACGGGCTTGGTGTTCTGGTCCGGTCATAGCATGCAGGGGCTCCCCCATGCCGGGTGCGCCCGAGTACAGCTTGTATTTGGCGATGTACTGCACTACGCCGTCAGGTACGAGGTACCACACCGGGTTGCCTGCGCCCACGCGGGCGCGGCAATCCGTCGAGGAAATCGCCATGGCGGGTACTTCCAAGAGACTGACGTCCTCCCTGCCCATGCCATCAAGAACATGGCCCGGCCTGGTGACGCCGACAAAATGCGCCAATGACCACAGCTCGTCGACGTCTTTCCAGGACAGGATCTGCGCCAGGGCATCCGCGCCAGTAATGAAGAACAGGTCTGCGTCCGGCCGCTGCTTCCGGAGATCACGCAGGGTGTCGATGGTGAACGTGGGACCGGGTCGGTCCACATCCACCCGGCTCACCGTGAAATTGGGGTTTGAGGCCGTGGCAATGACCGTCATCAAGTACCGGTGCTCGGCCTCGCTGACCTGCTTGTGCGATTTCTGCCAGGGCTCTCCGGTGGGCACGAAGACCACCTCGTCCAAGCGGAACTTGGAAGCAACCTCACTGGCAGCAACCAAGTGGCCGTGGTGGATGGGATCGAAGGTCCCACCCATCACGCCCAAGCGATGCCGGCGCCCCGTTTCCTCGAAGGGTTTTGCGGCGGAAATGTTAGTGACCCAGCCCTGGGTGCTTGGCCGGGTGCTGGCGGTGCGGATCCGAGTGCTCGTCGACGGCGTCGTGACGGTTGCCGAGGTTCGTGTAGGAGACCGCCACGAACATCAGGATCAGGAGGATGGAGAAAATGGTGATGCCGAAGACGAAAGGAGGAGCCCACAACGGCGCCGGGGCCTCACTCTCGCCCCCTTGAGCGAGAATGGAAATGGCGATCTGCTGAAACTGCATTTTCTCCCCTAGCGGTTCAAAGGATTTCGACGGCGGATCCTCCCACCGTCCAGGACTTCTGTTCTATGTTACAGCGTCGCTAGCCCCGGACCTGGCCTTCACCCTGCACGATCCACTTCGTGGTGGTCAACTCCGTGAGGCCCATGGGACCGCGGGCGTGCAGCTTCTGGGTGGAGATTCCCACCTCGGCACCCAGGCCAAGCTCGCCTCCATCGGTGAAACGCGTGGAAGCGTTCACGATGACCGCCGCAGAGTCGATGTCCGCAATGAACTTTTCGGCGTTCGCCAGGTTGTTCGTCAGGATGGCTTCCGTGTGGCCCGTGGACCATTTGCGGATGTGCGCGACTGCCTCATCCAGGTTGTCCACCATGGCGACGGCGAGGTCAAGGTCCATGTATTCCGTGGCCCAATCGACGTCGTCTGCGGGGACTGTTTCCACCGAACCGGACAGCGCCGCTTGAATCCGGGGGTCGGCATGAAGGGTGACTCCAGCAGACCGCAAGGCCGCAGCGACGGCGGGCAGCACCGTGGATTTCGAGTGCACCAGGAGAGTCTCCACGGTATTGCACACGCTGGGGCGCTGGGTCTTGGCGTTGAGCAGGATATCGACGGCCATCTCTTCGCTGGCGGATTCGTCGATGAAGATGTGCACATTGCCTTCGCCGGTCTCAATGACAGGCACGGAAGAGTTGTTCACCACGGTCTGAATCAGGTCCCGCCCACCTCGGGGAATCAGCACGTCCACCCGGCCACGGGCACGCATCAGGACATTGGCGCCCTCGCGGCCGAATTCGTCCACGCTCTGGACGGCGTCGGCCGGCAAGCCCACGGATTCCAGCGCGTCACGGAGGATGGTCACAAGGGCCGCGTTGGTGTGGGCGGCAGCCGATCCACCGCGCAGGATCACGGCATTGCCGCTCTTCAGGGCAAGTCCGGCGATGTCGACAGTGACATTGGGGCGGGCCTCGTAGATCGCTGCGACCACGCCCATCGGCACGTTGACCTGGCGCAAGCGCAGTCCGTTGGGGAGGGTCTGGCCCCGGACGACGTTGCCCACGGGATCCGGCAGGCCGGCCAGGTTCTCAAGCGCCGCCACAAGTCCGTCGATGCGCGCAGGAGTCAGCGTCAAACGGTCCAGCATGGCAGCGGAGGTTCCGTTGTTGCGGCCGGACTCGACATCCTTGGCGTTGGCGGCGACGATTGACGCTTGCTGTTCCCGGAGGGCTGCGCCGATGGCGTGCAACGCGCGGTCCTTCCAGGCACGGTTCGCCTGGGCCATGCGCCGCGCGGCCTGACGCGAACGGTCCGCAATGGAATGCACGGCCGCTTCCACCTGCTCGGGCGTGAGCGGCGCGGTTCCCAGCTCCGGGGTTTCCGGCACCTGGCCGGCATTGCCGGAAGCCAGGGTGTCAGTCATCACAGGAGAATCAGGGGTAAGGGCCTCAGTCATTCTCCAAGTTTAGTGGAGCGGGGCTGCTGAACCAGTACGAGGTCGTCAACATGAACAACTACGCGGTCATATCCGCGGCCAAGGTCCTTGGCGAGCTCCTTGGTCGAGCGGCCAAGCATGCGGGGAAGCTCTTCAGCGGAATAGTTCACCAGGCCCCGGGCAATCACGGCGCCTTCGGCGGAAACCATCTCCACGGGATCGCCGGGCTCGAAGTCTCCCTGCACCGACGATATTCCGGCGGGCAGCAACGAGGTGTGACGATCGCGGACGGCCCGGACGGCGCCGTCGTCGAGCACCAAACGGCCGCGGACCGAAGCGAGGTGGGCCAGCCACAGCAGGCGCACCGGCTTGCGGTTTCCGTTGATGGCGAACCACGTGCCCACGTCCGCGCCGGCCAGTGCCGCTGCGGCATTGGCCGTGGACGTGACGAGGGCGTGGATGCCGGAGCCTGCGGCGATCGACGCAGCCTCCACCTTGGTGGTCATGCCGCCGGTTCCGACGCCGGCTTGGCCGGCCTTGCCGATGGTCACGCCGTCGAGGTCGGCGGGACCGGTGACGAGTGGAATCCGCTTGGCGCCCAACGACGGCGGACCGTCATACAAGGCGTCGACGTCGGAAAGCAGGACCAGCGCGTCAGCCCGCACAAGGTGCGCCACCAAAGCGGCCAGGCGATCGTTGTCACCGAAGCGGATTTCGTGCGTAGCCACGGTGTCGTTTTCGTTCACGACGGGCACGACGCCGAGGTTCAGCAAGCGGTCCAGCGCCCGGTAGGCGTTGCTGTGCTGCGTGCGGCGCATCAAGTCATCCGCCGTCAACAGGACCTGGCTTACCGTGACCCCGTGTGCCGCAAACGCCTGCGAATAGCGCGCCATCAAAAGCCCTTGGCCCACACTGGCCGCAGCCTGCTGCGTGGCGAGGTCCTTGGGACGCTTGGCGAGGCCGAGCGGCGCGAGGCCCGCCGCGATGGCACCGGAAGAGACCAGGATGATCTCCGTCCCGGAATTGCGCTTCTCAGCGAGGGCGTGGACGAGGGCCGTCAGCGCTTTCTCCGAGATGCCGCCCTTGATGCTGGTCAGCGAGGACGAACCCACTTTGACGACGATCCGCTTGGCGCCGGCCAGGGCCTGGCGTTCTGCGGTGTCGTCGCCCGTAGCGGCTTCAACGATGCGGGCCGTGCTAGTCGTCATTTTCGGCTTCCAGGCCGCTTTCCTTCAGGGGCTTGGGCAGACGACGTCCGCTGACGGACTCGGTCCAGATGCCCGCCTTCCGCTCGGCTTCGAGCTCGGCCCGTGCGGCAGCCTTGGCCTCGCGGCGTTCGATCTGCTCGTCCCGCTTCTGCGAACGGGTGGGACGATCGCCGATGTCGGCAACACGGATGTCGGTGCCTCGAGGCGTCGCCAAGAGTTCGGCACCTGCCATCATGGTGGGCTCCCAGTCGAAGACGACGCCGTCCTCTTCGCCGATCACCACGGTGTCGCCCGGGACGGCACCCATCTTGAACAACTCGTTTTCGATGCCGAGCTTGGCCAGGCGATCGGCCAGGTAGCCGATGGCTTCCTCGTTGGTGAAGTCAGTCTGCTTGACCCAGCGGACCGGCTTCTCCCCCAATACCCGGAAGAGCGGCTCGAGGTTCTTTTCCTCGCGGCGGATCGTGAAGCCGGACTCGTTGACAGCACGGGGGCGGAGAACGGGCGCTGCGACCTTGGGAGGCGCAATGGCAACGGCCTTGCGGGCGGCCATGACGATCTCACCCATGGCGAAGCTCAATTGGCGCAAGCCTTCATGGCTCGTAGCGGAGACTTCGAAGACGCGGTAGCCCCGCTGTTCCAGTTCGGGACGGACGAACTCGGCCATGTCCCGACCGTCAGGCAGGTCCACTTTGTTGAGGACCACAAGCTTGGGGCGCTCGTTCAAAGGGACAACTTCGCCGTCAACGCCGGCGTAGCTCATGTCCACGGCGTACTTGTCCAGCTCTTGCTCGATGATCGCGAGATCGGAGAGCGGGTCCCTGTCCGCTTCCAAAGTTCCGCAGTCCAGCACGTGTACCAACGCCGCGCAACGCTCCACGTGGCGCAGGAAGTTGTGGCCGAGGCCCTTGCCCTCGCTCGCGCCTTCGATCAGCCCGGGAACGTCGGCGATGGTGAACCGGACGTCACCGGCCTGGACCACGCCAAGGTTGGGGATCAGGGTCGTGAACGGATAGTCGGCGATCTTGGGCCGAGCCGCCGACATCGCCGCGACGAGGCTCGACTTGCCTGCGGAGGGGAAGCCAACCAGTGCGATGTCCGCAATGGACTTCAGTTCCAGGACGATGTCGCTGGACTCGCCTTCGATACCGAGGAGGGCGAAACCGGGTGCCCTGCGCTTCTGGGAAGACAACGACGAGTTACCGAGGCCGCCCATGCCGCCTGCGGCGGCGACGAACTCGGTGCCTTCACCGACGAGGTCGGCGAGGACGACGCCGTCCTTGGTCTTGACCACAGTGCCGTCCGGGACCGGAAGCACAAGGGTTTCACCGTTCTTGCCACCGCGCCAGTCGCCCATGCCGGGACCGCCGTTGGTCGCGTGGCGGTGCGGAGCGTGGTGGTAATCAAGCAAAGTGGTGGTCTGGGCATCGACGCGCAGGATGACGTCGCCGCCATTGCCGCCGTTGCCGCCGTCGGGTCCGCCGAGCGGCTTGAACTTCTCGCGCTTAACAGAGACACAGCCGTGGCCGCCTGTTCCGCCGGATACGTGAAGTACTACCCGGTCTACGAAGGTCGCCACGTGTTTCTCCTCTTTGTGGAAATTACTGCTTGAATGCGCGTTGCGGGCTCATGCGCCGCCGCCCGCCCTAGTAAATTCTAGTGCGGTTAAAAAGACAGGTGGAGCGGGCCATACGGCCCGCTCCACCCGTTCAGAACGTGTTATTACTCTGCAGCTGCAGCAGCAACGATGTTCACTACGCGACGGCCGCGGCGAGTACCGAACTCAACCGCACCTGCCTGCAGGGCGAACAGGGTGTCGTCGCCACCGCGGCCGACACCGGCGCCCGGGTGGAAGTGGGTGCCGCGCTGGCGGACGATGATCTCGCCTGCGGAAACGACCTGGCCACCGAAGCGCTTCACGCCGAGGTACTGGGCGTTGGAGTCACGACCGTTGCGAGTGGAGCTCGCGCCTTTTTTATGTGCCATTTGAAATGCCTGCCTTTAAATTCTGGGGAATCTGTTGAAAACCTGAACAGCAACCAGTGGTTACTTGATACCGGTGATCTTGATCTTGGTCAGTTCTTGACGGTGACCCTGGCGCTTCTTGTAGCCGGTCTTGTTCTTGAACTTCTGGATGACGATCTTCGGACCACGGAGGTCTTCGAGGATCTCAGCCGTAACCTTGACCTTGGCCAGATCCGCAGCAGCGGAGGTGACCTTGTCACCGTCCACCAGGAGCAGTGCGGGCAGCTCAAGGGTGCTGCCGGCTCCACCGGGGACGCGGTTCAGGGTTACGTAGTCTCCAACGGAAACCTTTTCTTGGCGGCCGCCTGCGCGGACAATCGCGTACACCACTTGGGCACTCACTTCTCTCGACGTTTATTACTAAATTTGCGTGCGGAACCCCGATCCGAAAACGGGCCTGGTTCACGCTGTGCCTCAACGCCGTGGACTCCGTTACGGAATCCATGAGTCATCCCTCGAACAAATCCACGTGAAATGTCAATTCCACATGAAAGGTCTCTAGGGGCATAACCCAAGTGTTGGCGTAAGCACCGAAGATCTAGATTACGCTAGTTTCGCCTTCGGCTGCAAATGAGGCCAGGTCCGGAGGCCGCCACGTGATGGCTGCCACAGACTGGCTATGCCGCCATCCGGTACCGTGCCCGTCCACCTTACCCTGCCGACCGGGAAAATCCCGGATCCTCACGCCGACACGCTGCGGCGTCCGACGGAATGGCCCCGCCATCCCGTCCTTCCACACCAGGAAACGGGTTCAGCCATGCAGCCTTGGGGCATCAAAGAACGCAGTTTCATAGCGGCAGGATTCGGAGAACGCCTCCATCATGGCCGTGCGCTCGGCAGGAGAAGCGGCCCGTGCGGCGGCATCCGTGATGTCGATCGCCTTGCGGGTGGCCTCGGCGAACGCCTCGTCCGCGTAAGTACGCAGCCAGTCCGCATATGGGTGCTCGTCCGACGCTCCGGCCTGAAGGTAGCCATGGTGGAGCTGCTGTCCCACCTCGGCGTACAACCAGTAGCAGGGCAGCACGGCAGCCAACAGCACGGCATAGCTGCCCGACGCCGACGCCGCGAGCAAGTGGTCCACGTAGGCCTTGGTGACGGGGCCCTGCTTTCCGCTTACCTGCCGTCCGCTGAGCCACTTCCGATGGAGCTCGGACTCGACTTCAAGGCACATCTGCGAGCCGCGGGCCCAGAACAGCTGTTCGTTTTCGCTGGGGGCAAGGGCGCTTGCCCTGGCCAGGACCCTCGAATAGCCGTTGAGATAGATGGCATCCTGGGACAGGTAGTAGCTGAACTGCGCTTCGCCGAGGCCACCGGTTTGCAAGTGCTGGATGAAGTCCAGGCCATAAATGGCCGCAAGTTCCGTTTGGGCGGCGTCCCACATCCGGACGGCGAAATCCCCTGGCTGCAGCTCTTGCTGGAGCACGTGGAAATGATGGATCGGCCCGTTGCCCTTCCCCACTTCCAGCACCTCGGACTGGGTCAGGGCCTCCTGTAGCCAAGGTTTGACCACGCGCAGGGCAGATTCCCAATCGCCGAGCCGCGCCTTGGCCGTCGCCATCGCCGACGACAGGGAACATCCCGTGCCGTGGCTGTTGCGGGTCTCCACACGTTGGCCGGCGAATTCCACCACGTCCTGGCTCAGGACTCCCCCGGTGTTGACCAGGGCATCGGGGCAGCCCGCTCCCTGCAGGTGTCCGCCCTTCACCAGGACGGTGTTTCCGCAGGCAGCTGCCAGTCGCTTGCCCTGCTCCAGCGCCGATGCCCAGTCAGTCGCCTCAGCTTCGCCAAGCAGCATGGCCAATTCGGGAAGGTTGGGGGTCACCAAGTCGGCGAGGGGCAGCAGCTCCCGCAGTGCGGTTTCAGCGGATTCCGCGAGGAGCCGGTCTCCACTGGTGGCGATCATCACCGGATCCAGCACGACGACGGCGGGACGCGCCCCGCCGAGCCAGCGGCGGACTTCGTGGATGACCGCCGCGTCCCCGAGCATGCCGATTTTGACGGCATCGACCGTGATGTCGTCGCTGATGGCATCCAATTGCTGGCGCAGGAACTCCACGGGAGGCACATGGACGGCAGTGACTCCTTGCGTGTTTTGTACGGTGAGCGCCGTGATGACCGCCATGCCGTAGCCGCCGTTGGCCGCAATGCTCTTCAGGTCGGCTTGGATCCCGGCACCACCCGAGGGATCCGAGCCGGCGATGCTGAGGACCCTGGGGATATGGTTCTGGACAGCCTTGAGCGGGTAGACGGCCGATTGCGCCGAAACAGTCATGCGAGACATCCCTTCGCCGGTGCTAACCGGACAGGTTCAACGGGTTTGGTCTCAGCCGGCTTGGTGCGCGGCACCCCGTGTCAGTCCCCTAGCTTAACCCGGATCACACCCCGCCCGCTGAAATCGGCCAATGCAACCGGGGCGTGCGGGGGCCAGCTGAAACAGCCGGAAACGCAGAAGCCCCGGCCGTTTCCACGAGAGTGGAACGGCCGGGGCCCCTGCAGGGTATTGCGCCTAGAGCTGGGACTTGGGCACGCCGACTCCGAGAATGATCGGTTCCGCTGCCGGCGTCGACTTGGCCGGTGCAGCGTCCGGTGCCTTGGCCTCGTGCGCTGCCCCGCCGGAGGCAGCCACAGCGACCTCGTGGTGCTCCACGTTGGTGGCGTTGGCGGCACCCTGGGCACGGCTGGCACTGCGGTTGCGGCGGCCTCGGCGTCCACGCGAACCCGAGTCCGGGGACTCACCGCTCGCAACGCCCGCGCGGGCCTCTGCCGGGGATTCCCGGGCTTCCGCGGCTGCCGGGACCGTGCCGGGCGCCTCCCCTAGTCCCGCGAACGCCTGAGCCAACAGATCCAGGCTCATCGCAGGGGCGCCGCTCGCTGGCTCTTCCTCGTGGTGGACGAAGGGCAGGGCCACTTCCTCGCCGCCGAACCGCAGCACAGGCTTCGAACGCTCCTCGCCACCCGATGCAGCGGCAGGAGCCGGGGCGGCCGGGGTTGCGGGAGTTGCTTCGGCTACGTGCCCGTCAGCGAGCAATTCCGCCGCGTGGTGGAGCTCGTCGTCGTGCAGGTGGGCAGCGTGGGCTGCCGCCGCGATGGTGGCAAGTGCGGCGCGGGTGGCTGCCTGCCGATTCGGATCGGTGGATTCGACCGTGTGGACCGGCACCGGAGGCGTGACCGGGAGTTCGGCAGTTCCCTGGCCCGCGCCCCTGCCGCGGCGGCGCTTGCGCTGCTCCGGGCGGACGGCCGGCTGTGACTCAGTGCGTGGGTGGTGGTGTTCAGCTGCCACCACGTTGGCCCGACGGTGCTCGACAGGCTCGTCGTGCGTGACGATTCCGCGCCCTGCGCATGTCTCGCACTGCTCGCCGAAGACCTCGAGCAGCCCGGTGCCCATGCGCTTGCGGGTCATCTGGACCAAGCCAAGCGACGTCACTTCGGCGACCTGGTGCTTGGTGCGGTCCCGGCCGAGGCACTCGACGAGGCGACGCAATACGAGGTCGCGGTTGGATTCAAGGACCATGTCGATGAAGTCGATGACGATGATTCCGCCGATGTCGCGCAAGCGCAGCTGGCGCACCACTTCCTCGGCAGCCTCAAGGTTGTTCTTGGTGACGGTTTCCTCGAGGTTGCCACCGCTGCCGGTGAACTTCCCGGTGTTGACGTCCACAACGGTCATGGCCTCGGTGCGGTCGATCACGAGCGAACCGCCGGAGGGCAGGAAGACCTTGCGTTCCAGCGCCTTGTGGATCTGTTCGTCCACGCGCCATGCCGAGAAAATGTCCTGGTCCGAGGTCCACTTCTCAAGGCGTCCCACCAGATCCGGCGCCACGTACGTGACATAGGCCTCGATGGTGTCCCAGGCTTCGTCGCCGGAGACGATCAGCTTGGAGAAGTCCTCGTTGAAGACGTCGCGGACAACCTTGATGGTGAGGTCCGGTTCGCCGTACAGGAGCTCCGGGGCCAGGATCTTGGTGGACGTGGACTGGCTTTCGATGCCTTCCCACTGGGCCCGCAAGCGGTTGATATCGTGCGTCAGCTCTTCCTCGGATGCACCCTCGGCGGCCGTGCGGACAATGACGCCCGCGTTCTCCGGGAGGCGATCCTTGAGGATCTTCTTCAGGCGGTTGCGCTCGACGTCGGGCAGCTTGCGGGAAATTCCCGTCATTGACCCGCCCGGCACGTACACGAGGTAGCGGCCGGGAAGCGAAATCTGGCTCGTCAGGCGCGCGCCCTTGTGGCCCACGGGGTCCTTGGTCACCTGGACCAGCACGGAATCGCCTGATTTCAGCGCGTTTTCAATGCGGCGCGGTTTGCCTTCCAGGGTGACGGCATCCCAGTTGACTTCGCCGGCGTAGAGCACTGCGTTGCGGCCGCGTCCGATATCGACGAATGCCGCTTCCATCGACGGCAGCACGTTCTGGACCTTGCCCAGGTAGACGTTGCCGATGAGGGAGTCCTGCTGTGTCTTCGACACGAAGTGCTCCGCGAGCACGCCGTCTTCGAGGACACCAATCTGGATCCTGTCGTCGCGCTGGCGAACGATCATCTGGCGGTCGACGGACTCACGGCGGGCCAGGAATTCGGCCTCGGTGATGACCTGGCGGCGGCGGCCGGTCTCGCGGGACTCGCGGCGGCGCTGCTTCTTGGCTTCAAGGCGGGTGGAGCCCTTGACGCTCGTGACGCGGTCCGAGCTGCTGGTGGACTCAACATGCGGGCGCGGAGCGCGGACACGGGTGACCGTGTTGGGGGGATCGTCGTCTCCCCCACCTGTCAGTTCCAGGTCCTGATCGCCACGGCGACGGCGCCGGCGACGGCGGGAAGTCACGCCTTCTTCGAGGACATCCTCGGTACCGGCTTCTGCCTCGTCCTCGGATTCCGCGGCGGTTTCTTCTCCCGCGGCTTCATCACGCTCGGTGCCCCGGCGGCCACGACGGCCCCGGCTGCGACGCCGACGGCGGCTTCCGGATTCGTCCAGTTCGTTGTCCTCGGAGACTTCCTCGGCCTCGGCCCGCGGTTCTTCTTCGACGACGGCCGGACGGGCGACTGCGCTCAAGTCCGGCGCCTGGAAGATCATGGACGTAACGGAGCCGGGTTCCAGGAACAGCGAAGCGATCGGACTTGCGGATTCCGCCTCGACGGCCGGCTCCCCAGCGGTTTCCTCACTTGCTTCCTCGGGCACAACCTCCGCAACCGGAGCTTCGACCACTGCTTCTTCGGCAACGGGCTCGGTGCTCTTGGCTTTCGTGGTACGACGACGGCGGGCCGGCTTTTCCGGGGCAGCTTCGGCCTCTGCGGCTACTTCAGGTACGACGACGGCAGCATCCGGTGCCTCGCCGCCACCGGTGGAAGCGTCTTCGGCGAAACCAGGCAACGGTTCCGGAGTTTCGACCTTCTTGCGAGACCTGCTGCGCCGGACAGGGGCCTTGGGCTCAACGGTGTCCGCCGACTCGGCGAGCGGCTCAACGGTGGCTGCGGCAGCTCCGGCGTCGGGGGTTGCGTCCGCAGCGAGCGGCTCAACGGTGGCGGCAGCTCCGACGTCGGGGGTTGCGTCCGCAGCGACCGTCTTCGGTGCCGCCTTGCGGCGGGTGCGGGTGACCTTCTTGGGTGCTTCAGTGGTCTCGGCGGACGTCGCATCTTCGGCGGCGGCTACAACTTGCTCATTATCCATATGTGGCAACACTCCTGCCCTTGCGCAACCGCCACATCCGGTGCCCAGAGGGGCAATATTGTCAAAACCCGCAGGCGTTGACAGAAGTCAGTAGTGTTCTTTCCGGTTCGCACCAGCAGGGGGGTGCGGCATCCACGGAAAGCCGGCTTCGCTCCAAACCCGTTGTTCTAAAAACACAACCAGGTGCCGTCCATTGCCACTGCGGCGCTTCCGGGGATCATTGGATCCTGGGCATGCCCTGCATATGACTGGCGGTCTTGGGAACAAGATACCGGACCGGATTCCGCATGTGGATCGGCTTCCGGCCATGTTCATTCTCTCACACGCCCGCACTCCCGGCAGGAAGCACGCCCTGAAACCTTCCGTGCCGTCGCCCTCGCTGGACGCGCCCTCCAGCCGGCGCGGCTAGAATCCTCCCAAGAGCACTCCCCGGTTCCGCGCCGGGCCTCCCAGAAAAGGACAGCCAACCATGCCGAGCCCCGCCAGCCCGAACCTGGCCAACAACGATGCCCGATCCCTCCGGCAGGAGAACGCGAAAACCCCTGCAGGGAAGAACGCCGCGGACTCCGCATTTCCGCGCATGGTCCGCGACCGCCCCTTTGCGTGGCTATTGCTCGCCACCGGCGCCATCGCGTGGCTTGCATCCGGGGCGCTCGTGCTGGAAAAGCTGCAGGTCCTCATCGACCCGAACCACGTAACGGCCTGCGACCTCAATCCGTGGGTATCGTGCGGCAGCGTCATGAAGACACCGCAGAGTTCGGTTTTCGGTTTCCCCAATATGTTCATCGGCATTGTCGCCTTCGCCGTGATCATCACCACGGCCATGGCAATCTTTGCGGGGGCCAAGTTCGCCCGCTGGTACTGGATCGGACTCCAGACCGGCGTCACACTGGGCTTCATCTTCATCGTCTGGCTATGGTCCCAGGCACTGTATGTCATTCACATCCTGTGCCCGTTCTGCATGGTGGTGTGGGCATGCATGATCCCGCTCTTCGTCTTCGTGACCATCAGGAACGTGGCGCACGGGGTCATTCCAGCGCCGGCAGCCCTGGCGAAGATCCTGGCCGAATCCGGTTGGATCATTTCCGCGCTGCTCTACGTTGCCGTGATCGCGAGCATTTTCTTTTCCTTCATCAATGTCTTCATCGGCACTTCGGGTTACTGAGCACTTATCCCTTAACTAACGCGGGGTCACTTACGGCCCATTCCGGACCTCCGGATGGACCGTAAGTGACCCCGCGTTGTTCGTTGGCGTGGTGGGAAACTACGCGCCGAACCAGATCTTGATCTCGCGCTCGGCGGAATCCACCGAATCGGAACCGTGGACCAGGTTCTGCTGCACAGCCAGGCCCCAGTCACGGCCGAAGTCGCCACGGATGGTGCCGGGCGCCGCCGTCGTCGGGTCCGTGGTTCCCGCAAGGGAACGGAAGCCTTCGATCACGCGGTGACCCTCGAAGATGGCGGCGACAACCGGGCCGCTGAGCATGAATTCGACCAGCGGCTCGTAGAACGGCTTGCCCAGGTGCTCTTCGTAGTGCTGCTGCAGCAGATCGCGGGTGGCGTTGACCTTCTTCAATTCGACCAGGGAGTATCCCTTGGACTCGATGCGGGCGAGGATGTTGCCGCTCAAGTTGCGGGCGACGCCGTCGGGCTTGATCAGTACAAGGGTGCGCTCAATGCTCACGGTTGCTCCAATGTTGGATGTGTGGGTTTCCCAGCCAGTTTACGGGGTTTCGCTCAGGCGGATTGCCCGGCGGAGTCTTCCCCGTGCGAAGCGTCCCATTCGGCTTGCTCACGATCACGCTGGGCATTCTCGCGGTCGATCCTCATCCCGGCACGGATGCCGTACCACCAGCAGGCGGCGAAGAGGACTCCCACCACGAACATCGTGGGCTCGACGAAGCCGGAGAGAATCAAGACCAGCTGCATTACCCAGCCGAGGCCGATGCCCCACGGCCTGCTGAGCACGGCACACGCCAGGATCAGCACGACGCTCAGGGTGATGCCGAAGCCCAGCACCAGCGCCGGCTCTCCACGCTTCAGTCCGAAGACAGCCAAAGTGGCGAAGAACGCGACGAAGGCCTCCAAAAGCAGCACGGTCGAAGCGAACATCACCTTGGTGGAGCGGCGCTTCTTGGGCATCCCGGGCCGCCATTCACGCTGGGCTTTGGTGAGTTTGGCCATGCTCAGGAACCTACCTTCCCGAGGAGCATGCGGGCTTCCGCCACCACGGTGATGGAACCCGTGACGAGCACGCCGCCGGCCAAATCATCATTGGCTTCGGCACGCTCCACGGCCCACTCGATCGCGTCATCCAGCTTCTCGGCAATGTGGACGTTGTCCGCTCCGAAGCCAAGGTCGACGGCGAGATCGGCCAGCTGCGCGGCCGGGATCGCCCGCGGCGAGCTGGACTGCGTGAAACAGAACTCTTCTGCCAGTCCGCCCAGGGATTCCTTGAGCTGCCGCAGGATTTCTTCCGCGTCCTTTTCCTTCAGGACCCCGAGGACCACCACGAGTTTGCTGAAGCTGAAGGCCTCTTCGATTGCCTCGGCAGAGACGCGGATGCCCTCAGGGTTGTGGGCGGCATCCACGATGATCGTAGGAGCGGTGCGCACCACCTCAAGACGGCCGGGCGAGGTGACGTTTCCGAAAGCCTCGCGCAGGACGTCGCCGTCGAGTTCCTTCTCGCCTCCGCCGAAAAAGGCCTCCAGTGCCGCGACGGCGACTGCCGCGTTCTCGGCCTGGTGGGCGCCGTGCAACGGCAGCAGCAGGTCCTCATAGCGGCCCGCGAGCCCCTGGATGGTGAGCACTTGGCCCCCGACGGCGACGCTACGGGACTCGACCCCGAACTCGACACCTTCGAAGCGGAACGGCACCCCCACCTCGCGCGCCTTCTCCAGGAGCACCTGGGCGGCGTCCACGGGCTGGGCCGCGCTGATCAGGAAGCCGCCGGGCTTGATGATTCCGGCCTTCTCGTGGGCGATGTCCTCGGTGGTGTCGCCGAGGAGATCCGTGTGGTCGAGCGAAATCGGCGTCACCACGGAAACCTGTCCGTCGCCCACATTCGTGGCATCGGTGATGCCGCCCAGGCCCACCTCGATGACAGCGACATTGACGGGCTGGTCCGCGAAGACCGCGAAGCCCAGGATGGTCAGGCACTCGAAGTACGTGAGCCGGGGCTGGCCGTCGGCCTCGAGTTCCTTGTCCACGATTTCAAGGTACGGACGGATCTCGTCCCAGATCCGGACAAAGGTCTCGTCCGAAACCGGCTCGCCGTCGATGCTGATGCGCTCGGTGACCTTGGACAGGTGCGGACTCGTGTAGCGGCCCGTGCTCAAGCCGTGGGCACGAAGCCCCGCCTCGATCATGCGGGCGGTGGACGTCTTGCCATTGGTGCCCGTGATGTGGATGATCGGGAACGCCTTGTTGGGCTCCCCCAGTACATCCATGGCCCGGTACAGGGGCGCCAGGCGCGGCTCCATTTTGTTTTCCGGGGCGCGGCCGAGGAGTTCGGCGTAGACGCTTTCTACGGAGAATTCGTCGCTCATGTACTAGGCCTCGATCCTGGTAACGGTGATCTGCGGCTCGGCGGCGTCGCCGGAGACGACGGGGTCGAGCTTGAGGGACAGGGTTTCGGTCTTGACCAGCTCTTCATTGGCGCGCAAGGCATCAACGACGTCGTGGACGGCCAGGACTGTGGTGTGGATGCGGTCGCTGACATTAAGTCCTGCGTCCTTGCGGGCCTGCTGGATGGCGCGGACCATGTCCCGTGCCAGCCCTTCGGCAGCCAATTCCGGAGTCACCTCGGTGTTCAGGACCACGAAGCCACCCCCCGGAAGGACAGCGACGGCCGCGGAGGACCCGTCAGCGGATTCCGCGACGACGGTCTCGAGCGTGTACTCCTGCGGTTCCAGCTCGAGGCCTCCTGCCGTGACCACTCCTGCATCGGAAACAGACCAGTCGCCGGACTTGGAACCCTTGATGGCCTGCTGGACGTTCTTGCCCAGCCGCGGACCTGCCGCGCGGGCATTGACCACGAGTTTCTGCTCGATACCGAATTCCTCCGGCGACGCTGTAGCCGCGTCGAGGAGGCGGACGGACCGCAGGTTCAGTTCATCCGCGACGACGGCGGCGAACCCTTCCAGCGCATCGGCACCGGGTGCCACCACAGTGAGTTCCTGCAGCGGCAGGCGAACGCGAAGGTTGGCGGCCTTGCGCAGGCTGGAACCGGTGGAGCAGATCTGCTGGACCCGGTCCATGGCCTCGACGAGTTCCGGGTTTGCCGGGAACAACGAGGCCTCGGGCCAGTCAGCCAGATGCACGGAACGCCCTCCGGTCAGGCCACGCCAGATCTCCTCGGAAACCAGGGGAAGCAACGATGCCGAGACACGGCAGACGGCCTCGAGTGCCGTGTAGAGGGCGTCGAAGGCGTCGGTGTTCTCGTCGAAGAAGCGCTGCCGGCTGCGGCGCACGTACCAGTTGGTGAGCATGTCCAAGTAGCTGCGCAGTTCATCGCAAGCCCCGGAAATGTCGTATGCGTCCAGGCTGGAGGTGAGGTTGCGGACGAGGTCGCCGGTGTTTGCCAGCAAGTACTGGTCCATTGTGTCCGTGTAGCCGTCGTAGCGCAGCTTGGCGTCATAGCCGGCGGCTGTCCCATCCACTGCGTGGGAAGCGTTCGTGTACAGCGTGAAGAAGCTGTAGACATTCCACAGCGGCAGGATGACTTGGCGGACGCCGTCGCGGATTCCCTGTTCGGTGACCACGAGGTTGCCGCCACGCAGGATGGGACTGGACATCAGGAACCAGCGCATGGCGTCGGAGCCGTCGCGGTCCAGGACCTCGGAAACGTCCGGATAGTTGCGCAGGCTCTTGGACATCTTCTGTCCGTCGGAGCCCAGCACGATGCCGTGGCTGATCACATTGCGGAAGGCCGGCCGGTCGAAGAGCGCCGTGGACAGGATGTGCAGCATGTAGAACCAGCCGCGGGTCTGCCCGATGTACTCGACGATGAAGTCGGCAGGGTTGTGGGTCTCGAACCATTCCTCGTTCTGGAACGGATAGTGCACCTGGCCGTAGGGCATGGAACCCGAGTCGAACCAGACGTCCAGGACGTCCTCCACCCGGCGCATGGTGGACTGGCCCTCTTCAGGAGAGCGCGGGTCGTCAGGGTTGGGCCGGGTCAGTTCGTCGATGAACGGGCGGTGCAGGTCAACCTGGCCGTCGTTGTTCACCGGCAGGCGGCCGAAATCGGCCTCCATCTCGGCGAGGGAGCCGTAAACGTCCGTGCGCGGGTACTCGGGGTCATCGGACTGCCACACCGGGATGGGCGAGCCCCAGTAGCGGTTGCGGCTGATGGACCAGTCACGGGCGTTGGCCAGCCACTTGCCGAACTGTCCGTCCTTGACGTTGCCGGGGATCCAGTTGATCTCCTGGTTCAGTTCGGACATCCGGTCCTTGAACTTGGTGACCTCCACATACCAGGAGGACACGGCGCGGTAGATCAAGGGGTTGCGGCAGCGCCAGCAATGCGGGTAGCTGTGCTCGTAGCTGGCCTGGCGAACCAAACGCCCAACGGAACGCAGTGCCTGCGTGATCGGCTTGTTGGCATCGAACACCTGCAAGCCGGAGATTTCGGCGAGGGGTCCGTGTGCGAACAGGTGGAGGAACTTGGCGCCTTCGTCGACGGAAAGGACCACGGGGATACCGGCGTCCTCACAGACTTTCTGGTCGTCTTCACCGTAGGCCGGGGCCTGGTGGACGATGCCGGTGCCGTCGGTGGTGGTGACGTAGTCCGCCACGAGGAAACGCCAGCCGTTCTGGGTGCCGTATTTCTCGGTGTCGGAGAAGTAGTCCCACAGCGGCTCGTATTCCAGGCCCGCCAACTCGGTGCCCGTGTAACTGGCCGTGACGGCAGAAAGTGCGGCGGCGCCGTCGTCGTACCCCAGGTCCTTCGCGTAGCTGCCGAGCAGATCGGCGGCCAGCAGGAAGCTGCCCGTCACCGGAGCCTCCGCGGAGGCGGCCTTGATCCCGTTGGGACCGGCAGGAACCACCGCGTAAGAGATGTCCGGCCCGACGGCGAGCGCCAGGTTGGTGGGCAGGGTCCAGGGGGTCGTGGTCCACGCGAGCGCCTGCACGCCGGCCAGGGACTTGGAGAGCTCGGTCTCCCCTGCCTTGATGGGGAAGGTCACCGTGACGGTCTGGTCCTGGCGGTTCTTGTAGACGTCGTCATCCATGCGCAGCTCATGGTTGGACAGCGGCGTCTCGTCCTTCCAGCAGTACGGCAGGACGCGGTACCCGTTGTAGGTGAGGCCCTTCTCGTGGAGCTGCTTGAAGGCCCACAGGACAGACTCCATATACTCGACGTTGAGGGTCTTGTAGTCGTTGTCGAAGTCCACCCAGCGTGCCTGCCGCGTGACGTAGCTCTTCCATTCGTCCGCGTATTTCATGACGGAGGCACGGCAGGCGTCGTTGAACTTGTCGATGCCCATCGCTTCGATCTGGGTCTTGTCCGTCATGCCCAGTTGCTTCATTGCTTCGAGTTCAGCGGGCAGGCCGTGGGTATCCCAACCGAAGCGCCGCTCCACGCGCTTGCCGCGCTGGGTCTGGTAGCGGCCCACCAGGTCCTTGGCGTAGCCGGTCAGGAGGTGGCCGTAGTGGGGCAGCCCGTTGGCGAAAGGAGGACCGTCGTAGAAGACGAACTCGTTGCTGCCAGGGTGCCCGCCGGGCAGATCGGCGCTGCGGTTGTCGATGCTGGCTTGGAAGGTGCCGTCTTCATCCCAGTACTTGAGGATGCGCTCTTCGATCTCCGGGAACTTCACGGAGGCGGACACCCCTCGTGAGGTGCCGGACGGAGTTGTGGAGGCCTTGGGGTAATACGTCATCTCTTCATCCTGGGTTGAGCCGGTGAACACAAAGTTTCATTCAGGATGCGAGGACGGCGCCAGCTGCGTTGTTTCCAACATCGCCGGTACCGCGGTACCACCTCACTTACCGCCGCTGGTGCTGCCCCCTGTGAAGGGGAGCCGTTCCGGCGTCGGCCGCTCATTGCTGCTGTGACGGGCTTACCCGTCCGGTTCTACTGGCTCCCGTGGTGGCGGGGGTGTTCTTCCGGAAGCTCACCGGTGATGTCCGGGTCAAAGCTTGTGCCACAAGTCTAACGGCAGCGGCGCCGCGAGCTCCACTTGGGTGAAACGCGCGACGCCTCGACCTTAGCCCTTGCGGATCAACTTGTGGGTAGCTGCCTGCGCCACCGGTCGGACGATGATCTCGTCGAGGTTGATGTGGTGCGGGACCGAGACCGCGTACTTGACGACGTCGGCGACGTCCTCGGGCGTGAGCGGCTTCTCGACCCCGGCGTACACCTTCGCCGCCGCAGTGGCATCGCCGAGGCGATTGAGCGCGAACTCCTCTGTGTGGACCAGGCCAGGTGCCACCTCGATCACGCGGATGTTGTTCTCGGCTTCTTCAAGGCGCAGGGCACCGGTCATGGCGTGCTGGGCGAACTTGGCCGCGTTGTACCCGCCGCCGCCCTCGTAGGCCGTGAATCCCGCGGTAGACGTCAGGTTCAGGACAGTGCCCTCTCCGTTGGCCCGCAGCATCGGGAGGAAGGCCCGGGTCAACTTCAGGGTGCCGAGCACGTTGACTTGGTACATCCAGTCCCAGTCTTCGGTCTGCGCATTGGCCAGGGTGTCAGCGCCCCGTGCGCCGCCCGCGATGTTGATGAGCGTGTCCGCTCCCCCTGCCTCGGTGACGGCGGAGAGCAAGGCCGCGACGTCGTCGTCGTTGGTGATGTCCGCGGCGAACGGCACAGCGCCGCTCTCGGCGCCGAGTGCCTCGAGCCGCTCCGCACGGCGGGCGACAGCGAATACCTTCCATCCATCGGCGGCCAGGGCCCGCACTGTGGCCTCGCCGATTCCGGTGCTCGCGCCGGTCACCACTGCGGTCTTTGTCTGTACTTCCTCAGTCATGGCACCACCCTAACGCGGTTCACCCGGAGAAACCGCACGGCCCAGGATGTGGGCGATCGACGGCGACAGCGGGCCCGCAGAGAAGCCGAAACGCTCAATGTGCACCACCTGGAAGCCAGCGGCGCCGATCGCCTCCAGGGTGTTGCGGTTGGGATGGCAGCCTCCGGCCATATGCTGCCAGGCCGGAGTGAGCACGTCTTCGACTGCCGCGATAAACCGCTTGTCCGAGCGCACGTGCTCGTAGAACGCCAAGGTTCCGCCGGGACCCAGCACCCGGCGGATTTCCGCCAACGCCGCCGCCTGGTCGGCGACGCTGCAGAGGGCAAGACTGACGACGACGGCGTCCGCCCCGCCGACGTCCGCCGGAATGTTTTCGGCGGTTCCAGGAACAACCGTGACCGGCACCGGAGCGGCCTGCGCCTTGGCTCCGGCAAGCTCCCTGAGGTAGTCATCAGGTTCAACCGCGAGGACGCTTTCCACAGTGGCTGGGTACAGGCCGAACGACGAGCCCTCGCCGGCGCCGACCTCGATGACGCGGCCACGCAGCCCGGCGAGCAACGTCCGCCGGTGCTGTGTGCCCCCGCGGAGGTTTATCGCCGGAACGGCCCGGGCATAGGCCCGCGCAAACCGCGGATGCTGCGGCGTCATGCCGCCGCCCCGGCACCCAGCAGGAACTCCAGCAGAACGCGGGCGTGGTTCAGTTCGGGATCCCTGGCGCCATAGAGCAGCGTCACGCGCTTCTTCCCGGCAGCCAACCCCAGCAACTGCTCCACGGCGGAATTCTGTTCCAGCTCGGCGAGGTATGCACGGCGGAAGTCCCCGAATCGCTCCTGCATATGAGCAAACTCGGTGCGCAGCGGCGGCGAGGGCGCTATTTCCTTGAGCCAGAGATCCAGGTGGGCCCGTTCTTTGGATACCCCTCGCGGCCAGAGCCGGTCCACCAGAACCCGGCAGCCGTCGTCGTCGCTTGCTTCGTCATAGATGCGCTTGATGGCCAAAACATCCTTGAGTTCCGTCATGGCCCGCATGCTACGGCACGTCCGCGTGCCACGGAACAAAGGGCGCCATGAAACAATTGGCCCATGGCTGAATCAACGCAGGGTACAGACACGCCCGCCACCGCCCCCATCAACGTTCCCGACAAGCCGGCCCTTGAAGGCCTCGAGGCTGCCCTGACGCGGCGCTGGCTGGACGAAGGAACCTACAAGTTCAACCCGGACACCACCCGGGAGCAGGTCTACTCGATCGACACTCCCCCGCCCACCGCATCCGGTTCGCTCCACGTGGGCCACATGTTCTCGTTCACGCAGACGGATGTCCAGGCCCGCTACATGCGCATGACCGGCAAGAACGTCTTCTACCCGATGGGCTGGGACGACAACGGGCTCCCCACTGAGCGCCGCGTGCAGAACTACTACGGCGTCCGCTGCGATCCCGCCATCCCCTACAACGCCGGCTACCGCCCGCCGGCACAGCCGGCGAAGAACCAGCGCGATTTCGACGTCGTCTCGCGCCGGAACTTCATCGAGCTCTGCGAGGAACTCGCCGTCGAGGACGAGAAGGTCTTCGAGAACCTGTTCCAGACCCTCGGCCTGTCCGTTGACTGGGACCTCACGTACCGCACGATCGACGACACCTCCCGTGCGGTGTCCCAGCGCGCCTTCATCGCCAACCTGAACGCCGGGGATGCCTACATGGCCGAGGCCCCCACCCTGTGGGACGTGACGTTCCGTACCGCCGTCGCCCAGGCCGAGCTGGAGGACCGCGACGTTGCCGGCGCGTACTACCGCTACCCCTTCTTCACCGCCGACGGCGAGAAGATCTACATCGAGACAACGCGTCCTGAACTGCTCGCCGCGTGCGCGGCGCTGGTGGCAAACCCCGACGACGAGCGCTACCAGCCGCTGTTCGGCAAGACCGTCAGGTCCCCCCTGTTCGACGTCGAGCTCGAGGTCAAAGCCCACCCGCTCGCCAAGGCGGACAAGGGCTCCGGCATCGCCATGGTCTGTACCTTCGGCGACCTGACCGACGTCACCTGGTGGCGCGAGCTGCAGTTGCCCACCCGTGCCATCATGGGCCGCGACGGACGCATCATCGCGGAAACCCCTGAGTGGATCACCACCGACGCCGGCAAGGAAGCCTACGCGGCAATTGCCGGCAAGACCGCGTTCTCCGCCAAGGAAACAGTGGTGGAGCTGCTCATTGCCGCAGATCTGCTGGATGGCGAACCCAAGAAGATCACGCACCCCGTGAACTTCTTCGAGAAGGGCGACAAGCCCCTTGAGGTTGTCACGTCGCGCCAGTGGTACATCCGCAATGGCGGGCGTGACGAGGACCGCCGCGAACGGTTGATCGCGCGCGGACACGAGATCGAGTTCCACCCGTCCTTCATGCGTTCCCGCTACGAGAACTGGATCTCCGGGCTCAACGGCGATTGGCTCGTTTCGCGCCAGCGCTTCTTCGGTGTGCCGATTCCCGTCTGGTACCCGCTGGATGCGCAGGGCAACCCGGACTACGAAAACCCGATCCTGCCGTCCGACGAATCCTTGCCCGTAGACCCCGCGGCGGACGCGGCACCCGGCTTCGACGAGTCCCAGCGCGAGCAGCCCAACGGCTTCATCGGCGACGCCGATGTCCTGGACACCTGGGCCACGTCGTCGCTGACTCCGCAGATCGTGGGCGGCTGGAGCCGTGACGAGGAACTATTCAGCAAGGTCTACCCCTTTGACCTCCGCCCCCAGGGCCACGACATCATCCGCACCTGGCTCTTCTCCTCGGCTGTCCGGGCAGATGCCCTGCAGGACAGCGCTCCCTGGAAGCACGCAGCCATCTCGGGCTGGATTCTGGACCCGGACCGCAAGAAGATGTCCAAGTCCAAGGGCAACGTGGTTGTTCCCACCGACGTCCTGAACGAATTCGGCTCGGACGCCGTCCGTTACTGGGCCGCCTCGGCCAAGCTCGGTGCGGACACGGCGTACGAGATCGCCCAGATGAAGATCGGCCGCCGCCTGGCCATCAAGTTGCTCAACGCCTCCAAGTTCGTGTTGAACCTGGGCGCCACGGAGAACTCGGTGGTCGGCTCGGACCTGTCCGTCCTGAGCAACCCCCTGGACCGTGCACTTTTGGCGCAGCTGGCCGACGTCGTGGCCCAGTCCACCAAGGCGTTCGACAACTACGACTACGCCCGCGCCCTGCAGATCACGGAATCGTTCTTCTGGCAGTTCACGGACGACTACGTGGAGCTCATCAAGGACCGTGCCTACGGTGCGGCCGGCGAGGCTGAGCAGGCCTCCGTGCTTGCTGCCCTCGCCACCGCACTGGATGCGCTATTGCGCCTCTTCGCGCCCTTCCTCCCCTTCGCCACCGAAGAGGTCTGGAGCTGGTGGCGCACGGGTTCAGTCCACCGCGCGCCGTGGCCGGCAGCCGTGGAAATCCTCGACGGCGACACCACGATGCTGGGCACCGTCGGCATCGCGCTGAGCGGCATCCGCAAGGCCAAGTCCGAAGCCAAAGTCAAGCAGCGCACCGAGGTCCTCTCCGCCACCATCAGCGCAACCGAGTCGTTCGTTGCACAACTGGAAGCCGGACTGGGAGACCTGAGGGCCGCGGCCAACGCACAGGAGATCTCACTGGTTGCAGGGGACGGCGAACTCACGGTGAGCGACGTTGTCCTGGCACCTGCCGAGGAGCCCGCGCAAGCGTAGTCCGTAAGGTGCCCGGGAGTTCCCGGGCAAAGGGGAAGCCCCATCAGCGTTTAGCCGTTGGTGGGGCTTCGACTCTTCGGCTACCTGGTGACGTCTTGGCAGTCTGGCGGAATCCTCGGACTTTCAGGTCTTCCTACCTCGTCACTGGTAGCTTGCATCCAACTTTGCCGAAGGCTGCGTCAGATACATATCACTGAATCTCTGGTTTCCGTGTCCCTCTTCTTTCGAAGTGGGTAAGTTCTATTCTTGACCTGCTCCCCAGCAAGCACAAGCCCTCTTCAGGAACTACTGGTATGTAATTCGGGGCTTCGTGGCGGGCGTCCGGGGTTCTGGGCATGGGTGCTTTGTGGCACAGTGGTGCTATGCCAGAACTTCCCGAAGTGGCCGGGTTGACTGCCTTCCTGGGCAGGAATCTTCTCGATGCCGAACTGACGAAGATTCAGATCACTTCCTTTGCCGTGCTGAAGACGGCCGATCCCCCATACTCAGCCCTGGAGGGTCGCAAGATCGTCGGGGTGGAACGTTTCGGCAAGTTCGTCAGTCTCGACGCCGACGGCATCCATTTCATCTTCCATCTCGCCAAAGCCGGGTGGCTGCGCTACACCGAGCAGCCATCGCAAGCCCAGCTACGGATGGGCGGCAGCAATATCGCCGCGAGGCTCGGCTTCACCAAGAGCGACGGCTCGACGCCCGTCGGTGTGGACCTGACGGAGGCGGGAACGAAGAAAAGCCTGGCCATCTACGTGGTCCTCGACCCCTTGGACGTTCCCGGGATCGCGACGCTAGGCCCGGACCCGCTTGGCCCCGAATTCACCGAAGAAACACTGGCCGGAATCCTTGCCGCAAGTCCGCACCAGATCAAGGGGCTCCTCCGGAGCCAAAGTGTCATTGCGGGGATCGGCAATGCCTACAGTGACGAAATCCTTCACGCCGCGAGGATTTCACCGTTCGCGATCGCCAAGTCGCTGGACAAGGACACAACTCATGTCCTCTATGAGTCCATCGAAAGCATCCTGGGCGCGGCCGTCACCGCCGCAGTGGGGAAAGCCTCCAGCGAACTCAAGGACACGAAGCGCAGCGCCATGCGGGTCCACGGCAGGGCAGGGCAGCCGTGCCCAGTGTGTGGAACCACGATCCGCGAGGTGTCCTTTGCCGACACGGCTTTGCAGTACTGCCCTGTCTGCCAAACGAACGGAAAAATCCTCGCGGACCGCAGAACCTCGCGATTCCTGAAGTAGCCTGTGCCTCGAAGGACGGCCCAGGGTACGTGAATTCAGAAGCGTTGACTTCCCGCTAGTTGAATTCGGGGCTTTCCGTGCGGCTGCGCTTCAGCTCGAAGAAGTGCGGGTAGCCGGCCAGGGTGACGGTGGCGTCCCAGATCAGGCCGGCTTCCTCGCCACGGGGAATGCGGGTGAGGACCGGGCCGAAGAAGGCCGTGCCGTTGACGGCGACCACCGGCGTGCCGACGTCCTGGCCCACCAGGGAGATTCCCGCTTCGTGGCTGGCACGCAACTGGACATCGTATTCCTCGGAATCGGCAAAGCGGGCCAACTCGGCGGGCAAGCCGGTTTCAGCCAGTGCCTTGGAGATGACCTCGGCGAAATCCTTGACGCCTTCGTGGTGGATGAGTAAGCCCATCGCGTCGTACAACGGCTTGATGTACTCATCGCCGTGCAGCTCGCGGGCAGCAATGATGACGCGGACCGGTCCCCAGCCCAGCTTCATCTTCTCGGTGTATTCAGCAGGCAGCTCGCGGCCTTCATTGAGGACGGAGAGACTCATGACGTTCCAGTTGGTCTCGATGCCACGGACGTCTTCGACTTCGCCGATCCAGCGGGAGGTCACCCAGGCAAAAGGGCACATGGGATCGAACCAGAAATCAACCTTGTTGGCGGTCTGCTCGGGCACAGGGAACTCCTTGGGTAGGAAGAAAGGGACGCGGCTACCGGACGAACGGGTGTCCGGCACCAACCATGCAAACCCCAGGCTAGGCCGACTTATTCCGACGCTTCGCAACGACCTCGTGCGCGATCATGGTGGGCTGGCCCTTCTTGGCCACGGCGTCGGCGGTAATAACAACGCTCGCGATGTCGTCCCTGCTGGGCAGGTCGAACATGACCGGGAGCAGCACTTCCTCCATGATGGCGCGCAGGCCTCGGGCTCCGGTGCCGCGTTCCAAGGCTTGGTCCGCAATCGAGTCAAGGGCGTCATCGTCGAACAACAGCTCCACGCCGTCCAGCTGGAACATCTTCTGGTACTGCTTGATCAGGGCGTTCTTGGGCTTGGAGAGAATCTGGATGAGCGCGGAACGGTCGAGGTTGGACACGGTGGTGATCACGGGCAGGCGCCCGATGAATTCAGGAATGAGCCCGAACTTGAGCAGATCCTCCGGCATCACCTCGCCGTAGCTGTCCGCGTTGTCCTTGACCTCGTTGAGCGGGGCCCCGAAACCAATGCCTTTGCGGCCCGAGCGGGAGCCGATGATGTCCTCGAGCCCGGCGAACGCACCGGCCACAATGAACAGCACGTTGGTGGTATCGATCTGGATGAATTCCTGATGCGGGTGTTTGCGTCCGCCCTGCGGCGGAACAGAAGCCACGGTGCCTTCGAGGATCTTCAGGAGCGCCTGCTGGACGCCTTCGCCGGAGACATCGCGCGTGATGGACGGGTTCTCGCTCTTGCGCGAAATCTTGTCGATCTCGTCGATGTAGATAATGCCCTGTTCGGCCTTCTTGACGTCATAGTCCGCGGCCTGGATGAGCTTCAGCAGGATGTTCTCGACGTCTTCGCCGACATATCCGGCCTCAGTCAGGGCCGTGGCATCGGCGACCGCGAAGGGGACGTTAAGACGGCGGGCCAGGGTTTGCGCCAAGTAGGTCTTGCCGCACCCGGTGGGGCCAATCAGCAGGATGTTGGATTTGGCGATCTCCACGTCTTCCTGGTGTCCGCCTTCACCAAGGCCGGTCTTGGGCGCGTGGCCCGCCTGGATGCGCTTGTAGTGGTTGTACACCGCGACGGCGAGGGAGCGCTTCGCGGGTTCCTGGCCGATCACGTACTCCTGGAGGAAATCGAAGATCTCCCTCGGCTTGGGCAACTCGAAGCTGCCAAGATCCGATACTTCCGCGAGTTCCTCTTCGATGATCTCGTTGCAGAGTTCGATGCACTCGTCGCAGATGTACACGCCGGGCCCGGCAATCAGCTTCCGCACCTGCTTCTGGCTCTTTCCGCAGAAAGAACACTTCAGCAGATCCGTGCTCTCGCCAATCCGAGCCATGTGGGAATCCCTTCGTTTCATGCGGGTGGTGCAGCCCCGTACCTATCTGCCAAGAACGGAAGATCGCAGCGGGGGCGCCACCATGACAACTTCCACTGTAGGTCACAATGGGCTGCTTGGGTTGAAACAGAACGCCGATGCGGCCCATATTTCCTGAACCGCACCGGCGTCGAGTTTTAGCCAGCTACCTGGCGATCGCCTGGGGCTTGATCTTGCGGGAATCGAGCACCTGGTCGATCAATCCATAGTCCATCGCCTCAGCGGCGGTGAGGATCTTGTCGCGCTCGATGTCATTGTTGACCTGCTCCGAGGTCCGGCCCGAGTGGTGGGCCAGCGTGTCCTCGAGCCACGTGCGCATGCGCATCACTTCGGCCGCCTGGATCTCAAGGTCCGAAGCCTGTCCACCCTGGCCGCCCGACAGGGCCGGCTGGTGGATCAGGACGCGGGCGTTCGGCAACGCGAGGCGCTTACCGGGAGTGCCGGCTGCGAGCAGCACTGCTGCGGCGCTGGCGGCCTGACCCAGGCACACGGTCTGGATCTCGGGACGGATGTACTGCATGGTGTCGTAGATAGCCGTCATGGCCGTGAACGAACCGCCCGGGGAGTTGATGTACAACGTGATGTCGCGGTCCGGGTCCGTGGACTCGAGAACGAGCAGCTGGGCCATGATGTCGTCAGCCGAAGCGTCGTCAACCTGGACACCGAGGAAGATGATGCGGTCCTCGAAGAGCTTCGTGTACGGGTCCTGGCGCTTGAAGCCGTAGGGCGTGCGCTCCTCGAACTGCGGGAGGACGTAACGGCTGGACGGGAGATTACCGGCAGACCATCCAAAGTTGTAGTTCATTTTATTGCTCCTGATCTGAAAGTTTCTTGGTGCCGGTTACTTCTCGGAGGTCGACGGGGTCTCGGAATTCGAGGAATTCGCCGTCCCGCCGCCGCCGGCGACCGATCCCGCGTGGGCAGAGATCTTGTCGAAGAAGCCGTAAGCGAGAGCCTCGGTTGCCGTGAACCACTTGTCGCGGTCGTTGTCCTTGAGGATGGTCTCCACAGTCTGTCCGGTCTGTTCGGCTGTCAGCTCGGCCATGACCTTCTTCATGTGCAGGATCAGCTCCGCCTGGATCTTGATGTCCGACGCCGTTCCACCGATGCCGCCGGAGGGCTGGTGCATCAGGATGCGTGCGTTCGGAGTGGCGTAGCGCTTGCCCTTGGTGCCCGAGGAAAGGAGGAACTGGCCCATGGAGGCCGCCAGCCCTGTGGCAACGGTCACGACGTCGTTCGGAATGAACTGCATCGTGTCGTAGATGGCCATGCCGGCAGTCACCGAGCCGCCGGGCGAGTTGATGTACAGGTAGATGTCCTTCTCCGGGTCTTCAGCGGAGAGGAGGAGGAGCTGGGAGCAGATCGCGTTGGCGTTTTCATCCCGGACTTCGGATCCGAGCCAGATGATGCGCTCTTTCAGCAGGCGGTTGTAGATGTAGTTGTCCTGGGCCGCTGGATCGACGGTTGCCATCCTGGGCGCCTCTGCGTGCTGTGACATAAGTACTTACCTCTCGCTGGTGACAGGGCCATTGCTGAACTTGCCATCCCTGATCTTCACTACTTGGACACTAACCGTTTTCCACGGCGATTTGTTCTCCCGAATCGCACTGTTCGCTGACGGCGCACGATTGCCGAAGAGCTCGCTTTCAATGCTCACCGGGCTTAAACCAAGCCGCCCCCGGATCAAGGATCCGGGGGCGGCTTGAGGTGAAACTAGAACTTCACTGCAGCGGGGTCGTCGCTCGGAACAACGGCTGCCTCTTCGGCTTCCTCGACGGAGGCCTCTTCGCCTGCGGGGCGCACGAAGTCGCTGAGGTCGACCTTGTTGCCTTCGGAGTCGACAACCTCGGCCTGGCCGAGGACGACTGCGAGGGCCTTGCGGCGGCGTACCTCGGAAACCATCATGGGAACCTGGCCGCTCTGATCGATGATCTGGGCGAACTGGTTCGGGTCCATGCCGTACTGGCTTGCGGTGGTGACGATGTAGTCGATCAGCTCGTTCTGGCTGACGCTCACTTCTTCCTTGTCGGCAATGGCGTCAAGGATGATCTCGTTCTGGAAGGCGCGGGCCGTGTTGGCCTTGACCTCGGCGCGGTGCTCCTCGGTGTCGTGCTCGCCCTCACCGTGGGCGTTCTCGGCGTTGAAGTGCGCTTCGAGCTGCTCCTCAACCACGGAGTCCGGAACCGGAACCTCGATGAGCTCGACGAGCTTGTCCAAGACCTTGTCGCGGGCTTCGACGCCCTGGCCGACGACCTTGGACTCAGCGGCCTGCTTGGCAAGGTCTTCGCGCAGTTCGGCAAGGGTGTCGAACTCGGATGCCAGCTGGGCGAAATCGTCGTTGGCCTCGGGGAGCTCGCGCTCCTTGACGGTCTTGACCGCAACCTTGACCTGGGCTGCCTCGCCGGCGTGCTCGCCGCCAACCAGCGTGGTGTCGAAGATTGCTTCTTCTTCGGCGGAGAGACCCGTGACGGCCTCGTCGAGGCCTTCAAGCATGGTGCCGGCGCCAACCTGGTAGGACAGGCCGGTGGCGGAGTCGATCTCGGCGCCGTCGATCGTGGCGGTGATGTCGATGGTCAGGAAGTCACCATCGGCGGCCGGGCGGTCAACGGACTTCAGCGTGCCGAAGCGGCCGCGGAGCTCGTCGAGGGCCTTGTCGACGTCGGCGTCGGAGGAATCCGCTGCAGCGACCTCGACCTTGATGCCGGCGTAGTCCGGGAGTTCAACCTCGGGACGGACGTCGATCTCAACCTGGAACTTCAGTTCGCCGTCGGTCGAGGACGGGTCCGGAACCTCGGTGATCTCAACCTCGGGACGGCTCAGCGGGCGGAGGCCGGCTTCCTGGACGGCAGCCTGGTACCAGCCGTTGAGGCCATCGTTGATGGCGGTCTCCAGGACGTAGCCGCGGCCGACGCGCTGGTCAACCAGCTTGGAAGGAACCTTGCCCTTGCGGAACCCGGGAACCTGGATTTGCGAAGCTACGGTCTTGTAAGCGGCATCGATGCTCGGCTTCAGTTCCTCAAAGGGAACCTCAACGTTGAGCTTGACCCGCGTGGCGGTGAGGTTCTCGACAGCGCTCTTCACAGTCTAAGTACTCCTGGTTTTGTGGGATGGGGTTCTGCCGCGTCCCGGACCGGGACAGGCACACAGAGTCGGGGTGACAGGATTTGAACCTGCGACTTCCTGCTCCCAAAGCAGGCGCTCTAGCCAAGCTGAGCTACACCCCGTGAATGCACAGGACAGTCTACGGGCATCTCGCCGGAGAATGCACATTTGACACTTGGCCCCTGAATTAGGTTTAGTTATATCCGGCTTCAACAGCCACCGGAAAGATGCACGGACCACCCTGTGAGCTTCATAGGGATCCATGCAGCCTTGCCCGGGGACGTAGCTTAATGGTAAAGCCTCAGTCTTCCAAACTGATTACGCGGGTTCGATTCCCGTCGTCCCCTCCATGGAACGAAGGGCCCCTCGCTGAGGGGCCCTTCGTGTTTTCAGGATGTACCCGGCGCGCGCGGTGCACCCGGTCAGCGCCGGACGTCAGTTCTGGCAGCCGGGGCACCAATAGAGTTTGCGCGCGCCGAGCTCGGCCATCCCCACTGCTTCGCCGCATCGCCGGCAAGCCTGTCCCTGCCGCTTGTAGACAAAGTGGGCCTCGCCGTCGAGCGCTTCTGCGTTCCCTCCGCTCCACAAAGCCGATGGCGTCGTAACAATCCGGCCGTCGCGGACGCCGTCGGACATCGCCGTCACGGTGTCATCCCACAGTCGTCCGGCGGTTTCCGGGTCCAGGGAGCTGCCCGGAGTCCACGGATCGACGCCCTGGCGGAACAGCACTTCCGCGCGATAGATGTTGCCGATTCCAGCCACGACCGCCTGGTCCATGAGGAGGAGCCCGACGGCGGTCTTGCGGCGCAGCAGGCGGCGGACGAACTCCTCGCGGTCGCCGGGGCGGTTGTGGAGCGGGTCCGGGCCCAAGCGGGCAAGGACGGCTGCGGCCTCTGCCTCGGTGATCGTCGCGCACGTGGTGGCACCCCTGAGGTCCGCCCAGCCGTTCGTCGCAACAAGGCGCACGCGGACGGCACCCACGGGCTCAGGCGGACCCGCGTAGCTGCTTCCCAGGCTTCCTGTGCCGGCTTCCTGGGAGAAACTCTCGCGTTCGCCGATCCGCCGCGGCGCCCCGATGCTCGAGGCTCCGCGGAAGGTCTCATCGCCACCGAAGCTCCACGCACCGTAGAGGCCCAGGTGGACATGCAGAAGCAGCCCGTGGTCAAAACGGAGGAAGAGCTGCTTGCCGTGCGCCGTCGCTTCGAGCAGCTCATGGCGGTCCAAAAGCGCTGCGCCCGCGACGAATCGGCCTTGCGGGCTGGAGACCTCCAGAACCTGCCCGGCGAAAACATCCTGGAACTGGCGAGCCAGGCGATGGATGGAATGCCCTTCAGGCATTAGGCAACGATTTCGCCAGTGTTCTCGTAGGTGGCGATCTTTCCGATGCGGCGCACGTGGCGTTCGTCGTTGCTGAACGGTTCTTCGAGGAAGGCCTCGATCAGTTCGGTGGCTTCCTCGACCGTGTGCTGGCGGCCGCCCACGGCGACGACGTTGGCGTCGTTGTGCTCCCGGGCCAGTTTCGCCGTGGAGAGGTTCCAGGCGAGCGCGGCCCGGACACCCTTGACCTTGTTCGCGGCAATTTGTTCGCCGTTGCCGGATCCGCCCAGGACGATGCCCAATGCGTGAACGCCCGCCTCTTGGTCGGCGACCACGGCAGCGGCCGCGTTGATGCAGAACGAAGGGTAGTCATCGAGGGCGTCGTACACCTTGGGTCCGTGGTCAACGACGTCGTAGCCCTTGGCCGTCAAGTGGTTTACGAGGTGGGCGCTCAGCTCCATGCCGGCGTGGTCCGTGGCGATGTGGACGCGGGGTGTGGTCACAGGAAGTCCATTCAGTCTGGCGCGCGCGGCAAAGCCCGGCGCGGCGGTGAGGGATGCGGTTCCTAGGTTACTAGGATCGGGCACCGGCCCACCTCTTAAGACGAAGCCCCGGTTTAAGACGAAGCCCCGGTCCGGATGCCCTCCGGCGCTCAGGGGGCCGGTGGCTGCTCGCCGCGCTGGGCACGCGCCGCGACACGGTTCAGGATTCCCGCGAGCCGGTCCGCTGTGGCCGAGGTCCCGGCGCTGAACGCCACCCTGCGGCCGCTGACCTGGCGCACGACGACGGCGGGACCGCTGCTGACGAGCATGGCCGTGGCTCCTCCGTGGTGCCTGAGTCCCCAGCCGCCGAAGTCGGCGGCCCTGACTTCCTGGGCGGCCGCGCCTGCGATGTCCACGGCCGGCACCGTGAGCACCCTGAGTACCCCCGCGACGAAGACCTGCACCCCGCCCCGGTCCGCCCGCACCCGGACGAACAGGAAACACGCCCCGACGACGGCGACCACGGCCAGCAATGCGCCCAACCACGGGAGCGCAATCGCGATCAGCATGGCGGGAAACAGCGTGGCCACGCAGATCATGACAAACACCGAACTCCGCGCGTGGACCCACAGCAACATGGAATCCTCCGCCAAGCCGGGGTCTTCCGTCCGGATCCTTTCGGCCTCGAGGGCCGCGTCGTCTTCCGGTGTCCAGCGCGGATCAGGCTTGAATGCCATCATCATGACGACGCCGAGGGGCAACGCCGCGCCCGAGCCCAACGCGAGGACGGTCGGATCGACGTGCGAGCTGCGGGCGTCGGCGAGGCCCGTTTGCCCCACGAGTCCGGCGGCCAGCACAGCGGTGATGAAGAGGGTCACCATGAGGCCCATGCCCATCATGACCCGGCGCATCATCACGGGCCGGGAAAGGGGAACGGCCTGGATGAACACGAGCCAGCCTGCCACGACCAGAATCCCTCCTCCGCCCAGCACATAGGCCAGGAACGGCGCAAAGCTGATTCCGCCGTCGGCGTTCCACGCGATGGCGACAGGATCCGGAAGGTTGTTGCGCAGCATGAGCGCGCACACGGCGAACGCGGCGGCGAGCAGCAGCGGAAATGCCACCGCAAAGCGGAGTGCACGGAGGTCCAAGGAGTCGCGCATCTTTCCCATATTCCAACGCTACCCCGAGCCGGCGACACTGTGATCGAGCTTCCTTGCCAAGCCGGAATCAAGTGAAAGAATGACTTCACAGCGCCGGCGCTGGCTGAAACCAACCGGCTTCTCGAAACCATTCTTGGAGGCAACCCTTGCCAGGCCTGAACCTGACGCGCGCCGAAGCCGGAGAGCGCGCAGAATTGATCACCGTGAGTTCGTATGACGTCACCCTCGACTTGACGAAGGGCGCCACGGTCTTCGGCTCCACCACGGTGGTGAAGTTCTCCGCCGTCGAGGGCTCATCGAGCTTTATCGACGCGATCACGGACACCGTGCACAGCGTGACCCTGAACGGCACCGAACTCGATCCCGCGGCGGTGTCCGACGGTGTCCGCATCCAGCTGCCCGGGCTCGCCGCCGAAAACGAACTGACGATAGTCGCCGACGCCCCCTACATGAACACGGGTGAAGGCCTGCACCGCTTCGTGGACCCGGTGGACAACGAGGTCTATCTGTACACACAGTTCGAGGTGCCGGATTCGCGCCGCATGTTCGCTGTGTTCGAGCAACCGGACCTGAAAGCCGCGTTCACGTTCACGGTCACTGCGCCCTCGCACTGGGACCTGATCTCCAACTCGCCCACTCCGGTACCGGTGGAAACCACCCCAGGGGACGACGGCGGGGCGCGCTCCGTCTGGAGCTTCACCCCCACTCCCCGCATCTCCTCCTACGTCACCGCCTTGATCGCGGGACCGTACCAATCGGTGCGCAGCAAGGTCACGAGCTCGGATGGCCGCGTTATCCCGCTCGGCGTGTTCGCCCGCAAGTCCCTCATGCAGTACCTGGACGCCGACAACATCTTCGAACTGACCCGCCAGGGTTTTGAGTTCTTCGAGGCCCAGTTCGGCTTCCCGTATCCCTTCGAGAAGTACGATCAGCTCTTCGTTCCCGAGTTCAATGCCGGCGCCATGGAAAACGCCGGCGCCGTGACCATCCTCGAGGGCTACGTCTTCCGCGGAAAAGTCACCGGTGCCCAGATCGAGCGCCGCGCCATCACCGTGCTGCATGAACTGGCCCACATGTGGTTCGGGGACCTTGTCACGATGCGCTGGTGGAACGACCTCTGGCTCAACGAGTCGTTTGCCGAGTACATGTCCCACCTCGCCGCAGTCGAAAACACCGAATTCGACCGGGCCTGGACCACCTTTGCCTCGGTGGAGAAGTCCTGGGCGTACCGGCAGGACCAGTTGCCCACGACGCACCCGATTTTCGCCGAGATCAACGACCTCCAGGACGTCGAGGTCAACTTCGATGGCATCACCTATGCCAAGGGGGCTTCCGTGCTGAGGCAGTTGGTTGCCTGGGTGGGACCGGAAGAGTTCATGGCCGGAGTCCGCGAATACTTCCGGAAGCATGCGTGGCAGAACACCGAGCTCGTGGACCTCATGAAGGAGCTCGAAGCTGCCAGCGGCCGCGACCTGGACCAGTGGGGCAAGCTCTGGCTCGAGACTGCCGGAGTCAACACCCTCTCCCCCGAGCTCGAGGTCGACGCCGACGGCACCATCACGTCTTTCGCGATCGTGCAGACGGCCATCGAGGAGCAGCCGACACTGCGGCCGCACCGCCTCGCCGTCGGGTTCTACAACCTCTCCGCCGAGGGCAAACTTGAGAGGACCCACAGGGAGGAGCTCGACGTCGACGGCACCCGGACCGAGGTCCCCGCCCTTTCCGGAATGGCACGCCCGGATCTCGTCCTGCTCAACGACGACGACCTCGCCTACGCCAAAGTGCGGCTCGACCCCACCTCCTTGGCCACCGCGAAAACCCACCTGAAGAACTTTGCGGGCAGCCTGCCGCGAACCCTCGTGTGGGGCTCAGCCTGGGATGCGGCCCGCGACGGCGAAACCCCGGCCCGTGGCTACGCCGAGCTGATCCTGGCGAACATCGCATCCGAGACCGATTCGTCCGTGATCCAGACCCAGCTCCGCCAGCTGGCGACCACCCTCACCTACTACGTCGCAGCGGAGCACAAGGATGCGGCTACCGTGGCTGCGGCGGACAAGCTCTGGGAACTCTCGAGCACCGCGGCCGCAGGATCGGACGCCCAGCTCCAATTCGTGAAGTCCTTCGCGCTGCTTGCGGCGAGCAACCCGCAATTGGACAACGTCCAGGCGATCCTCGACGGCGGCACGGTCCTCGATGGCCTGACAGTCGACCAGGACTTGCGTTGGGAACTCCTCACCGCACTGGTGGTGGGCGGGCGCCAAGGCCAGGACCGGATCGACGCCGAGCTGGAGCGCGACCACACCGCCAATGGCCAGAACGCCGCCGCCCTGGCAGCGGCGGCCCTTCCCACTCCCGAGGCGAAGGCCGCAGCGTGGAAGAAGATCGTGGTCACAGGCGAGCTTTCCAACGCCATTCAGAGCTCCGCCGTCACGGGCTTCACGCGCGTGTTGGACACCTCCCTGTTGGAGCCGTACGCCGAAGAGTACTTTGAGGCAGTGCCCGAGATCGTTGCCAACCGCACCCACGCGCTGGCCCAGCAGATCGTCGTCGGGCTTTACCCGGCGCAGCTGACCACGCAAGCCACGGTTGACCGCACGGACAAGTTCGTCGCCGAACTGCCGGCGGACAGCAGCGCCCTGCGGCGCATGATGCTGGAAAACCGCGACGGCGTTGCCCGCGCTTTGAAGGCCCGCGCGGCAGACCTCTAGAAGCGGTCGGGTAAGTCACCAACAGGCCCCGGTTCCGCTTCAACGGAACCGGGGCCTGTTGGTGCGCCGTCCGGGAAGGGCCGCCGCTAGACTTTCCGCATGAGCCTCGACGAACACCGCTACTCCCTGACCGTGCGCTGGACCGGGAATCTGGGCACGGGGACTTCCAGCTACCGCGGCTATACCAGGGACCACGACGTCGAGATCCCCGGCCTGCCCGTCCTGAAGGGATCCTCGGACCCCACCTTCCATGGCGACCGTAGCCGGTACAACCCCGAACAGCTGCTCCTCACCGCCCTGTCGCAGTGCCACATGCTGTCTTTCCTGCACGTCGCCGTCAAGCACGGCGTGGTGGTCACCGACTATGTCGACCACGCCGAAGGCATGATGAGGCTCAATCGCGATGGCAGCGGACAGTTCGAGAACGTCACCTTGAAGCCGCAAGTCACGGTCGCGGACGCGGCCCACATTTCCCTCGTGGACGAATTGCACCATGAGGCCAACCAGGTCTGCTTCATCGCCCGGAGCGTGAATTTTCCTGTTCTTCATGAGCCGGGCACGACGGCGGCCGCGGGCTAGCCAGACGAGGGGAATGCTGTTCCGCCGGGAATCACGATGCGGATCCGGCCACGCTACGGCGATAGGGTTGAGCGTGGACAGAGTGTTCAGCGCCCGGCAATCAAGGGCCCGGCGAACAATTGGATCCCGTGAGGAGCATTCCCGCACATGAACGTCGCCTCGTCGACCGACAACATCGTGGCCGATGCAGCCAAAATCGATTACGCGTCAATCTTCGTGACGCTGGGCATCGGATTGGTGTTCTGGGTTGTGGCCCGGTTCATCATCCTGCGTATCACCCGCAGGGTGGCCGAGGGCACCAGTTTCTTCAAGAAACCGCATTTCAGGTGGGTTCAGCCCGCCTTCCGGGCGCTCGACCATGAACGGCGTGCCCAACGCGCGCACACCATCGGCTCCCTGCTGACCAGCGTGCTGAGCGTGGTTGTGGTGGTCATCGTCATCATCTACGTCCTCAAATACCTGAACGTGGACATTGCGCCACTACTCACGAGCGTCGGTATTTTGGGTGTCGCCATCGGCTTCGGCGCCCAACAGCTCATCCGCGATTTCCTGTCCGGCATCTTCATCACCATCGAGGACCAGTTCGGGATCGGCGATGTGATCGTCACCACCGAAGTGATCGGCACCGTCGAATCGGTAGGCCTGCGGATCACCCGGCTCCGGGCCGAAGACGGCGCCATCTGGTATCTGCGCAACGGAGAAATCCTGAGGGTGGGCAACCGATCACAAGGCGACTACGTGCCGGAGGAACCAGCTGATCCGGACGTTCCGCCAGCACCCCCAGGCACTGCGCCTGCAGAAACCGCGGCATCGGGCGCGCCTCAGTCCCCGAAGGAATCCCTCAAGATTCACGAGCAGAAAGCAGGTGAGTGACGTGGGCAGCCAGCCGGAAGCCACAGCGCCGCAGCCGGCCGAACGGCGGCAACTGATGCAAAACGATCCCTTCAGCCAGCCGGCCTACACGGACAGCTTCTACGAGGCCATCGGTGGCCACGAGACATTCGTTAAGCTCATCGATGTCTTCTACGACGGCGTCGCCGGAGATCCGTTGCTCCGGCCCATGTACCCGGAACAGGACCTCGCCCCCGCGAAGCGACGGTTCCTCATGTTCCTTGAGCAGTATTGGGGCGGTCCGGGCACCTACAGCGAGGAACGCGGGCACCCCCGCTTGAGGATGCGGCACATGCCGTTCCAGGTGACACCCGAAGCCAAGGACCGCTGGCTCTTCCACATGCGCGCGGCGGTGGATTCGTTGGGCTTGTCGCCGCTTCACGAAGGTACCCTGTGGGACTACATGGAGCGGGCTGCGCTCACGATGGTCAACAGCCCGTCGGTCCACCAGCCCTGAGTTTGTAGGACGGTGCTGTGTGGCCAGGGGATTGGGCCGGAACTGGGCTCGGGTTCAGGGGCCTATCGGGCCTGGAAGCCCAGGCCCGATCCGGATCGTGCCAGGATGTGGCCCCGGCTCCCGCTGAGCCGGAACCAGCGGCCGTTGCGGAAGAGCCGGTGTTCCCCGTCGCCAAGGAAGCCGAGCGCCAAGGCCGCGAACGCGGCGCCCGCGGGCACGCCGTAGAGGCCTGGAATCTCCCGTCCCCACACCGCGGCCCTGGCGTTGTTGACGATCAATGCGCCGGGCTGTTCCGGAACAATCCCGGCCACCTCGGCAATGCCCGCATTCGCTACAGACTTGAGCTCGGCGTCGGGCACAGAACCCAGAGGCTCCCAGCCTCCGCGGGGAGCCCCGACTCCCGCCCACGATTCGGAAACGGTCGACGGCGGGATCGGAAGCTCGACGTCGTCGGCACCGGAACGCGCCAAGCGGTCCAGGACCGAGGACAGCGTCACGGTGACGTCCGCGTGCGCGTCATCGGCGAGGGCGATGGTCCGTAGCCCGAGAATGGTGGGGGTCGATTCGCCCAGGAGGCGCGGCCTCAAGACGCACACATATGCCGCCAGGACGCGACCGGAAGCCTGCAGCCTGATGGCGCCATCGTCGATGCTCTTGGCACGCGTGACATAAGTGCGGAGGTCCGCCAGATCACGGGGATCGACGAAATGGAAGGACTGGGTCAATACATCGGACACATCATCGACTCTACCGGCATGTCCGCGGTTGAGAGGGGTCAGGGTGGCGTCTAGAGTCGAACCATGACTGACGCGCATGCCGGCCTGGACCATCAGGTTGCCCTTGAGGACCCCACATCCACCCTCATCGAGCTGTTGTCCCTGGCCGACTTCGACGGCGCGAGGACAGCCGAGGACATCTTCTTTGGACCGTCGCAGAAACAGCCGCGCCACCGGGTATTCGGCGGCCAGGTGCTCGCCCAATCGCTCGTCGCCGGCATGCGCACCGTGGAGGAGGACCGGACGGTCCATTCGATGCACGGCTATTTCCTCCGTCCGGGAGATGCCAACCAGCCCATCACGTTCAGCGTTGAACGGCTGCGTGACGGTCGCTCATTCTCCGCGCGCCGGGTGCACGCTTACCAGGAAGGCCAACCGATCCTGTCGATGATCGCGTCCTTCCAGACAGAAGCCGGGGGCGTGGAACACCAGTCCTCGATGCCTGCCGGAATCCCGGATCCCGAAACCCTGCCGAGCACAGCGGAGCTTCTGCAGAAGTACGACCACCCGTTTGCCCGCCACATGTCCTTCGAGCGGCCCTTCGATGTCCGCCACGTGGATCCCGCGATCTACGTGGAAGCGCCCGAGGACCGGGTAGCCAGCAATGCCGTCTGGATGAAGACTTTCGGCCCGATGCCCGACGATCCCAACCTTCATTTGGCTGCCCTGGCGTACGCGAGCGACTACACCATTCTGGAATCGGTGCTCCGCAAGAACGGATTGAGCTGGATGACTCCTGGAATGAGCGTCGCGAGCCTGGACCATGCCATGTGGTGGCATCGCCCGGTCCGCGTGGACGATTGGCTTCTCTACGTGCAGGAGTCCCCCAGCGCCCAAGGCGCCCGCGGACTTGCCACGGGCAAGATCTTCAGCCGGGATGGCCAGCACGTCGCCACCGTGGCACAGGAGGGCATGCTCCGGATCCCGTCCTAGCTGCCCGCGACGCTGCCGCAAGACGGCCGAGATTCCGCGAAGCAATAATTCTGCGCAACACAAAGGCCGGCGCCCTGGAAGAAGATCCAGGGCGCCGGCCTTTTGCGGTGCATTCCGCTTTTAGTCGCGGGTCAGCTTGCGGTGCGTGACGCGATGCGGCTTGGCAGCGTCCGGACCGAGGCGTTCCACCTTGTTCTCCTCGTAGGACTCGAAGTTGCCCTCGAACCAGTACCACTTCGACGGGTTCTCCTCGTCGCCCTCGTAGGCGAGGATGTGGGTGGCAACCCGGTCGAGGAACCACCGGTCGTGCGAGACCACGACGGCGCAGCCGGGGAACTCGAGCAGGGCGTTCTCAAGGCTGCTGAGGGTTTCGACGTCGAGGTCGTTGGTGGGCTCGTCAAGAAGCAGGAGGTTTCCGCCCTGCTTCAGGGTCAGCGCCAGGTTCAGGCGGTTGCGCTCACCACCGGAGAGCACGCCGGCCTTCTTCTGCTGGTCCGGTCCCTTGAAGCCGAAAGCCGCGACGTAGGCGCGCGACGGCATCTCAACATGGCCGACCTGGATGAAGTCCAGTCCGTCCGAGACGACCTCCCACAGGGTCTTGTTGGGGTCGATGCCGCCACGGCTCTGGTCGGCGTAGGAGATCTTGACCGAGTCACCGATCTTGAGGTCGCCGCCGTCGAGCGGTTCCAGCCCGACGATGGTCTTGAACAGCGTGGTCTTGCCCACACCGTTGGGCCCGATGACACCGACGATGCCGTTACGGGGAAGCGTGAACGAAAGCCCGTCGATCAGGGTCCGGTCATCGAAGCCCTTCTGCAGGTTCTTCGCTTCCAGAACCAGGCCGCCCAGACGCGGTCCCGGCGGGATCTGGATTTCCTCGAAGTCGAGCTTCCTGGTGCGGTCAGCCTCGGCTGCCATTTCCTCGTACCGGGCCAGGCGCGCCTTCGACTTGGTCTGGCGGCCCTTGGCGTTGGAGCGGACCCACTCAAGTTCCTCCGTGAGGCGCTTGGCTTGCTTGGCGTCCTTCTTGCCCTGGATTTCGAGGCGGGCGCGCTTCTTCTCCAGGTACGTGGAGTAGTTGCCTTCATAGGGGTAAAGGCGTCCTCGGTCTACTTCACAGATCCACTCGGCGACGTGGTCCAGGAAGTAGCGGTCGTGAGTGATGGCGAGGACGGCACCCGGGTAGGAAGAGAGGTGCTGCTCCAGCCACAGAACGCTTTCGGCGTCCAAGTGGTTGGTGGGCTCGTCAAGAAGCAGGAGGTCAGGCTTCTGCAGCAGGAGCTTGCAGAGCGCTACCCGGCGGCGCTCACCACCGGACAGGACAGTCACGTCGGAATCGCCCGGCGGGCAGCGGAGCGCGTCCATGGCCTGCTCGAGCTGGGAATCGATGTCCCACGCATCTGCAGCGTCGATGGCTTCCTGGAGGTGGCCCATTTCCTCCAGCAGGGTGTCGTAGTCGGCGTCGGGGTTGGCCATTTCCTCGGAGATCGCGTTGAAGCGCTGGATCTTCGAGTAGATCTCGCCCACGCCTTCCTGGACGTTGCCCAGGACGGTCTTTTCCTCGTTCAGGGGCGGCTCCTGCAGGAGGATGCCCACGGAATAGCCGGGGCTGAGGCGGGCTTCGCCGTTCGACGGTGTGTCGATACCAGCCATGATCTTCAGGATCGTGGATTTGCCGGCTCCGTTCGGGCCGACGACGCCGATCTTCGCGCCAGGGAAGAACGACATGCTGACATCGTCCAGGATTAGTTTTTCGCCAACGGCCTTGCGAGCCTTGGTCATCGTATAAATGAATTCCGCCATGCCGTTAAATCTAATGGGTGGCAAGGCATAACTCACATTCGGCCCTGCTAGTGGGAATCCCCGACGAAGCATTTGCCGCTGGCCAACACGGGAAGGACTGACACTGAAACCTGGCCGTCCCTGATCTCCCCCATCACGCAGTCCTTGTCCAGTTTGGCCGCGGTCTCAATGGCGTCGACATCCAGTCCCGTTGGCGTCTTGCTCGCGGACACCTCGACGGCAGAGGCGGGGATGCCTGCCGAAACGAGTTGGGAGCGCAGCGCATCCTGCGCCGGTTTGGGCGTTGTGGCGACAACGGTTTTGAGTACGGACTCCACGGTCTGCTTCAGCGCCGCAGTGCCCGGACTGAGCGAAGCCGATGCCCCCGGGCTCGCAGCGCCCGGTGTGATAGCGGGACTGGCTTTGGGGGTGGCGCCGGCTGTACGCGATGGGATCGGCGATGAAGCCGGCGCGCTTGCTGACACGACAGGAGCAGGCGCAGTGCAGCCGGCTACCAGCCCGGCCACGAGCAAGGGCACCGCAAGCAGCAAACCTCGGCTTCCGGCCTGCTGGCGGCGTCCTGATGGTTTTCGCGGCGTTCCCCTGCTCATCACCCGGCCATTCTGCCATGCGGCGCACTACCTGGTGCGCCGCATGGCAACCGCGGAGGTCCGTGGCATCAACTGTTTCAGGCGCCGCCGTCATCTGGGGACCGGGGTAGTTCAGGCAATCGCGTCCACAAGTTCTCCGGTGCGGGTATCAACGAGAACCGACCCATCGCCTTCTCCAGCCGACAGAACTACTTCCCGCTCGGCTGCTGCACTTCCGTCCTCGTCGTCATGCGGGCCGTCCTCACCATCATCATCCGCCGAAGGCCAGGGGTTCTCCGGCACGACCTCCGGTGCCACCGGCATATTCTGCGGGATGGTGTTACTTGAGGTCCGGATGAAGTTCGCAGAGCCCCACATGAGATCGTGCCCCACCGATTCCGCGACGATTTCGGCAACGTGATAGATCTTGCCGTCGTGTTCCCATTGCCTCAACTTGAGTTTCCCGACCACGATGACCCGCTGGCCCTTCTTGACGCTGCATCCAATGTTTCCCGCGAGATGCCTGAACGCCTGGACGCTGAACCAATTGGTGTTGCCATCCACCCAGACATCCTTGGCACGGTCGAACCTGCGCTCCGTGGTACCCAGCCGGAACGAGGCAGTTCCCGTTCCACCCGGCGTCGTCGAACTTTTGGGTTCCGTCGCAACGAAACCCCGGACAGTGATGATGTCGTTCATGGTTGTGTCCTAACGTGAGTTGAGCTGCCTGTCTGGCCCTCTCAGCTTCACGGGCCGCGCAGATCCGCGGCAGTATCCACTTCGCGTATGTGGATAGCCTGACCGGATGCCCGCTTGTGGAGGACGGGTCACGCCCGAACCCGGGCTGACAACAAGGGCAGCCGCCGCGATGTAAACTCTTGATGGCGCCACAGCCATGTGCTGTTGGTGCGACGCCTGCCTCGGTAGCTCAGAGGATAGAGCAGGAGCCTTCTAATCTCTTGGTCGGGGGTTCGATTCCCTCCCGGGGCACCCAAAGAGCGGCTCTGACCTGCGGAAACGTGGTTCAGAGCCGCTCTTGGCATTTCTATCAAGGCGGCGCCCGGAAGCCGGCTACGGCCCCGCCCACCGATCCAACTATGGCAGTGTCAAAACAAGCGGGCCATCCGCCGTGATGGCCACCGTGTGTTCGCTGTGCGCCGCGCGGCGGCCGTTGGCGGAGCGCAGGGTCCACTGGTCGTCGTCGTGGTAGTAGTCGTCGCTGCCGCCCAGAATCAGCATGGGCTCGATAGCGATCACGAGGCCCTCAACGAGTTTCACTCCGCGGCCCGGCCGACCGATGTTCGGCACACTCGGCTCGGCGTGCATGGTCCGGCCAATGCCGTGCCCGCCGTGATCGGCAAGGATCCCGTAGCCGCTGCGCTTGGCCTCCCCGCCAATGGCATACGCAAGGTCGCCCATCTTGTTTCCCATCCGGGCAGCCTCGATCCCGCGGGCGAGGGCGGCGTCCGTGGCGTCGATCAGCTCCTGGTCCACCGGATCCGGAGTGCCCACGATGAAGCTGACTGCCGCGTCCCCGCACCATCCCTGCACAAACGCCCCGCAATCGACGCTCAAGAGGTCGCCGTCCTGCAATACATATCCGTCCGGGATGCCGTGCACCACAGCATCGTTGACGCTCGTGCAAATGACCCCCGAAAAGGGCGTAGGCGCCCACCGCGGACGATAGTCCAGGAACGCGGGAGTGGCCCCGGCAGCCGCCATGAAAGCGGCAGCCACATCATCCAGTTCCTTGAGCGACACCCCGACGCCGGCGTGCGAACGAACCGCCGATAGAGTGTTCGCCACCACTCTCCCGGCTTCACGCATGAGCGCAATCTCCTCTGGCGTCTTCACCATGGACACTGAGGCCTCCAAGCATAGGAACAGGGGGCCGGAACGGCCGCCGGACGGACTCTTTCCACCCACTCTATGGGCGCCGTCGTCCGAGTCAACCGGGTGGTGAGTCCGCGGCGAGCCACGGGTTGGCCTAAAGTCGCGGTATGGAACCCCGAAGAATCGCCGTCATCCGGGAACGCCACGGACCAGGATCTTCTCGCCACGGCGCTGGACGCCAATCTGGGCGCCGGAGTTCTTTATCAGGAAAGCGATCTTGCGGGAGTACGCCAAGACCGGTCCCCAGTGGGTGCGGGGCTACGTGGAAACCCGAAAGACGAGGCTGAGCCCGCTGTCCCTCCGTGAGGCCATGAAACACCTCGGCTGATCCGGTTCAGGACTTCGGCTTGAGCCTGAGCTTCAGAATCCCGCGGCGCGGGCGGAACAGCACATGGGTTTTCTTGTCAAAGAACACGAGATAGGCGATGAAGGAGACCCCGATGGCGATCGCCACCCCGCGCACCACCTCGATGGGGATCCATTGGAAGACGCTCAATTGGTCGGTCAACGCGATGAGGGTGAAGAAGGCGGTCAAATAGAAGACCGTCCGAAGCTGGGCGCCGTCTGCGATTCCGGTCACCGCAAAGAACACCAGCAGCCACACCATGTACCAAGGCTGGATTACCGGCGCGAGGACTACGACGGCGGCGAAGGCCCACGCCATCCTGCGGAGCACGGTCTTATTGAACTCGGATTCCTGCTCAAGCGGCGCGGGCATTCCGATTCCGCGCCCGGGCGTCCGCACCGCGAGCCAGACGATCGCAAGCGCCGAAACCGCTGTTCCGGCGGTCTGGATAACATCCGTCACGGGAACGCCCGGACCACCGAATAGTCCGACGACGAGTCCGGCCAGGTGTGCCAGCAAGCCCACCGGCGCGTACCAACTCCAGACGGCGCCGGGAGTCTGGAGAGCGCCCAGCCAGCCAAATCCCAGCCCGTTCACCAATCCTGCAGCGGCGAGGAGCCCCATGGACAGACCCAACGTGGCCGTCCAACAAAGCATCCTGCGTCCCCAGCCGGCACGGGAACCTGCCCACAGCAGTCCGGCAAAAGGCAACGCAATCAGAGTGATCGGCTTGATCGCGATCGAGGCAGTGACCAACAAGATTCCAAGCACGGGACGTTTGACCGAGGCGAAGTACAGTCCGGCAACAACCAGTCCCAACATCAAGGAGTCGTTGTGCGCGCTGGCGATGAAGTTGATCAGGAGAGCGGGGTTGAGGACTCCAAGCCAGAATGCCCGCTCCGGGTTCACTCCGTGGAGCGCAGCCAAGCGGGGAACGTAGACAGCGAGGAGTATGACCCCTGCGAGGGCAGCCAGGCGGAACGGAATGAGTGCAAGCTCGGGGACGCTGGCGCTCACCCACACGGCACCCTGTTCGATCCAGAGCCACAACGGACCGTAAGGGGTAGGTGCTTCCGTCCACAACTTGTCCGGCCCGAGTGAAAAGTAGTTGCTCAGGGCCGAGATGCCGTTGGTATATGGATTCAGGCCTTGCTCCATGAGCCGGCCTTGGCCGATGTAGGCATAAGCGTCCCTGCTGAACAACGGCAAGCTGAACATCATCGGGAGAGCCCACATCCACAACGCGCGCCGAAGCACAGGACGCGAGGAAGGGTTCCATCCGCCGATCCGCTGGGCAATGCGCAGCCAAGAGCGCAGAAGCAGGAGCGCGCCGAGGCAGAGCATCACGGTGCAGACGATCACACCAACCGGAGACGTCCGGGCCACGATGAAGAGGGGTGTACGGATGAGGGCACTGCTACTGGCCAGCCAGCCGACTCCGACCGAGCCTGCCACCATCATCAAAGACCCGACGAAACCCTGGACGATTGCCGTCCTTGCCGCTTTGGCTATCACAATGCCGTGTACCGGGGCGTTGGAATCGCCAAGCGCCTCTGGATGAGCCACCGAACTCCCCACCTCACGCTCACGAAACTTCGACGTCACCATCAAACAAAATCCTGTCCGGTTCCCTGCCGCGTCCGGCCAAAGTGGTACTGCATGCTGCCATGGATTATTGCAACTGTAGCATCGTGGCCCGTGGCTCCCCGGGGCCAACGGGACCGGAGGTCTGCCCGCGAAAGGGGCCTGAGATAGGATGGACGGGGCTCTGGTCTGATGCCGAAGACCCATAGCCACACTGGTTCCGCGTGAAATTCAAGGAGCCGATGTTGTCTGGAACGGCTCCGGCCGTTACGGCTTGCGACACCCCGCGACACCGACTACCCAGCAAGGATCCTCCCATTTCCACGGACTCATTCTTCAGCGCGCTCACACGGTTCCGTCACCGTGTTCTTCCCTCCCCGGCGCAAGCCTGGCTCAACTCCCCCAAAGGGCTGCTGGCCGGATTCTGCGTGGTGCATTTGGTCTTCCTCGTCTTCTCCTTGATTGTCTCGCTTCACGGCGGGGCGTACAGCGACACGGTGATCTATCGAAACTGGACCGCAGCCGGATTCCAGGACGGGAACCTCCATGGCGGACCGAGCCCGTGGGTCTACCCGGTCCTCGCCCTCTTGCCGATGGCCATAGCAGGCGTGGCCGGTCCCGGACCGTTCTTCTTCTTGTGGGTGCTCATGATCACCGTGCTCAACGGCGTGGCCATCGCGAAGCTCACAGGATGGGGACGGCGTCGCGACGCCATCCCGGCGGGGTGGTGGTGGCTCGTCTTCCTCTTGATCATGGGCTGCTTGGGCTTCGCCCGCGTGGATGGCTTGACTGCACCCATTGTGCTGATCGCCTTGGCATATGGGGTGTCGCACCCTTTCATTGCCTCGACCCTCCTGAGCATCGCGACCTGGATGAAAGTCTGGCCAGCCGCCGTCGTCCTCTCGCTTTTCACGGTGGTCAAGCAGAGAACACGGGTACTTGCCGCGGGAATTCTCACGAGCATCGTGGTGGTCGCGCTCACTGCTGCGGTGGGTCAACTGCCCAGGCTCTTTAACTTCCTGACCCAACAAGGCGATCGTGGCATGCAGTTGGAGGCTACCTTCACCACTCCTTGGTTGTGGCTCTCGGTCCTCCATATTGGCCGTTCCAGGATGTACATGAACACGGACATCAACTCCATGCAGGTCGATGGCCCCGGCACCACGCTTATGTCATTCCTGATGCAGCCCCTTCTTGTCCTGGCTGCAATCCTGGTGGCCGCCCTGATCTTCTGGGCGCTCCACAACGGCAAGCGAACCGGCGGGGCGGACCGCACGGAGCTGTTGTTGGCCGGCTCCCTGACCATGGCCACGGCTTTCGTCGTGTTCAACAAGGTGGGGTCGCCCCAGTTCATGGTGTGGCTGGCGCCGGCTGTCGCTGTAGGACTCGCCCACAGCTGGAAGGAATGGCGCGTTCCCGCGGCCATGCTCATCGCCATTGCTGTGGCCACGTTCTTCATCTACCCCCTCTTCTATGACGCACTCAGCCACAACAACCCTTTGATGGCCTTGGTTTTGACAGTCCGAAACGTCCTGCTGGTGGTCCTGTTCTGCTGGTCCGTGCGCCGCCTTTACCTTTTGGGCAAGAAGATCCCGGCCAAAGAGCCCGCCACCGCTGCCAAGGAGTCCTAAGATTTCCGTTCGCTTCTTTGACGGACTGGTCCGCGTGCGCGACGCCGCCCTGCCGCCTGCCGCCGTCGCCTGGTTCAGCCGCCCTTCCAGCGTCTGGTGGGGTTTTGCCGCCATTCATGTGTACTTCCTCGGCTGGATGGCTAGTTTCTTCCTGACGGGAAACACGTTCAGCGACACTGAGCAGTACCGCCAGTGGGCGATGGCCGGCTACAACCCTGCCGATCTCCATGGAGCCATCAGCCCGTGGGTATACCCCGTGCTCGCCCAGATTCCGATCTTCCTGGCCAACATCGCGGGCCCGGGTCCATACCTCCTGGTGTGGACGTTGATCATCACTGCGCTCAATGCCGCCGGCTTGTTCATCCTGATCCGCGGACCGCGCAGGACAACGGGAATCGCTCCCGCGTGGTGGTGGCTGTTCTTCACCGCTTTCATGGGCTACCTCAGCTTCGCCCGGGTAGAGGGCATCACGGCACCCATTGTCTTGGTCGCCCTGTTGTATGCCGCTACGCGGCCCGTCGCGGCGGGCATCCTCCTCAGCATCGCCACGTGGATCAAAGTCTGGCCGGCCGCCGTCCTGGTACCCATCATCATCGCGAGCCACCGCAGGCTGCGGATCATCGCGTGCGGCGCCGCCGTAACCGCGGCCGTCGCACTGGGCACCTACCTTTCGGGCGGCCTCCCACACATCCTCGACTTTTTGACCAACCAAGGCGAACGCGGCATGCAATTGGAAGCCACGTTCTCAACCCCATGGGTCTGGTTGAGCGTGCTCAACATCGGCGGTTCCAAAATCGCCGACAACGTCGCCATCAACTCCACCGAGGTATACGGCCCGGGAGCCAATGTGGCGGCGTTCATGATGCAGCCGCTCTTGGTGCTTGCCGCCGTCGCCGGCTCCGCCCTCTTGATCTGGGCCCTTCGGCGCGGCGCCGAAGCGGAAGAGCTGTTCCTCGAAGGTGCCCTCATGATGACCACCGCGTTCATCGTGTTCAACAAGGTGGGTTCGCCGCAATTCATCATCTGGCTTGCGCCGGTGGTTATCGCAGGGCTGACCCACGACTGGAATCGTTGGCGGGTTCCCGCCGCGCTCCTCATGGGGATCGCCATGACGACTTTTGTGATCTACCCGCTGTTCTACACGCCGCTGATCCATGCCAACCCGGTGATGGCAACGGTGCTCACCACGCGGAACGTTCTTTTGGTTGTCCTGCTCTGGTGGTCAGTGCAGCGGACGGTGGAACTGGGCCGCAAGTCCGGCGCAAGAACTGCTATTCGGAGCGCCTGAGCCGCTGCTCGAGCCGGCGGAGCAGTTGCGCAGGAGTGGAACGGATCAGCAGCCTGCGGGTGTGGACGTCCAAAACCATCAGGTAGACAGTGAATCCCAAGGCCACCAGGAATGACAGGGAGGATACCTTGACGTTCAACTCCACGAAGGACAGCACCGAAATCTGGTCCTGCGCTCCAAACGCGACGAAAAACGTGACCGCGACATAGAGGGATTTGATCTGCCAGTCGTCCCTGATTCCCGTGACCGCGAGCAGCGGGATGAACCACAGGATGTACCACGGCTGGATGATCGGGGACAGCATGACGACGGCAGCAAACGCCAGGGCCGCGCGGCGCACCAGCCGTGAATAGTCGCCGCGGAACATCAACACCACCACCAGCCCGATTCCGGCCCACTTCATGAGCGTCCGGAGCCCCGTCGCCATGGTGGACCCGGGCAGGCCCAGGAGATTTGCGATCATCTCGACCTGCTGGCCCAGGAAGCCGGAGGGAGAATATCCCGTGTAACCGGGTGTGGGATCGAGGATGGCCCAGACCCAGCCAAAGCCAAGGTTGTAGGGAATGCCGCTCACTGCCAAGACCGCAAAACTGATACCCGCCGTCGCGCCCCAGAACAGGAACTTGCGGGCCCAACTCGCGGCAGGGCCAGCCCACATGAGTCCTATGAAGGGCAAGAGGAGCACCGTGATCGGCTTGATGCCGATGGAAGCCGTCACCAGCAGAAGCCCGGTGATATGGCGTCCGGTGGCTGCGAAGTACATTCCGGCCACGGCCAGGCCCACCATGAGGGCATCGTTGTGGGCGCTGGCTACGAAGCTGATGAGAAAGAGCGGGTTCGCTACGGCGATCCACAGCGCGCGGCCGGGATTGATTCCGTGCATTTCGGCGAGCCTGGGGACATAGATCACGCACAGCACCACTCCGACGGTTGCTAGAACGCGAAAGAGCAAAACGGAAAAATCGGGCTGGGCGTCGGTGATGCCCACCACCCATCTAGCCAGCCACAGGAAGTAGGGCCCGTACGGCGTCTTGGCTTCTGCCCAGGCCGGATCGGCTCCCAGCGAGAACCAGTTGCTGAGCGTGGAAATGCCCGCCGTGTACGGGTTCTGGCCTTCCAGCACCAGCCTGCCTTGGCCGGTGTAGGCGTAAACGTCGCGGGAGTAGATGGGCACGGCAAACATCAGGGGCGCCGCCCACGCCGCAACGGCGACAACCACGGATCTGAGCGAGCCGGGGCCCCAGTCCTTGAGTCTTTGCCCGAGCCTCAACCATGACCTGACCAAAAGCATGGCCCCCGCCGTCAGCAGGATGGTGGAGGTCGTCACGCCCCAGCCCTCCGTGCGCAGGGCGATGACAAGGGGGTGCCTGAACATGGGCGAGCCGTTGGCGATCCAGCCGGCGCCGATCGAACCGACGAAGATCATGAGGGATCCAAAGAATCCTTGCCAGATTGCCACGTAGGCCTTCGCGTGGCCGGGGATTCCGACGCCGAGGTGCGCGGCATTCGGGGAATAGAGACCGGCGACGGCCTTCTCCGACGGCGCCGCGGATTCCTTTGCTTCATCCCGGCTATCTGAGGTGCCCACGCCCGTTCCGCCTGCCGTCATGATATTCCAGTCCCTACCTACATTGGTCCAGCTCATCGATGCAGGCAACAACCGCTCGACAACGGCCCAGTTTACCAGCAGCACTGCGCCGCAGGCTCGGAATGGAGCGCCCCGCCACCCTTCCTGCGCGCCCGAACGGTAGGCTGGGCCAGTGCCTATTACAAATGAACGCATCGTCTGGATCGACTGTGAGATGACCGGCCTCGATCTGGAAAACGACGCCCTGATCGAGGTCGCGGCCTTGGTCACCGATTCGGAGCTGAACATCCTGGGTGATGGCGTGGACGTCGTCATCAAGCCTGAGGACGCCGCGCTTGAGCAGATGAACGACTTCGTCCGCGACATGCACACCCGTTCGAAGCTCCTGGACGAGCTCCCCCATGGCAAGACCATGGCCGAAGCCGAAGCAATCGTTCTGGAGTACATCGAGAAGTGGGTACCGGATCCGAAGAAGGCGCCGTTGGGTGGCAACTCGGTCGGAACTGACCGGATGTTCCTCGCGCGGGACATGCCCACCATCGTCGAACACCTTCACTACCGGGTCATCGACGTCAGCACCATCAAGGAACTCTCGCGCCGATGGTTCCCGCGCGCATATTTCCAGTCGCCTGCCAAACATGGCGGCCACCGCGCGCTTGGAGACATCAGGGACTCCATCGAGGAACTGCGCTACTACCGCGAAGCTGTGTTCGTTCCGGCTCCCGGCCCCGACACCGCAACTGCCCAGAAGATCTCCAAGCAGATTGCAGCGGGTCCGGAGACACCGGCAGGCACGTGATCTGCGGCACGTTTCCGGGAATTTTCAACCAAACGGCCAAAAGTGGCAAAACCACTCCCCAAGACGGGGTATAGTTTTTGTCGTTGCCTTCGCAGCCAACGGGTCATTCCGAAAGCACAAAAAGGCACATGGTGGGCGTAGCTCAGTTGGCAGAGCGCCTGGTTGTGGTCCAGGAGGTCGCGGGTTCAACCCCCGTCGCTCACCCTCACGAGATCGGTAGCAGTTTATCGATCGCAGCCAAAGGCCGTACTGGTTATCCAGTGCGGCCTTTGCTTTGTCCGGGCCGATGTCGGCCACCACAGACCGAGAACCAGAGGAACACCTGACATGACAGTCCTGCCAGTCACCATCTGGGGCGAGCCCGTGCTTCACCGCCGGGCGAGTGAAGTGGAAGAGTTCGACGACGAACTGCGCACCTTGATTGCCGACATGTTCGAGACGAACGAAGCCGCCAACGGCGTAGGGTTGGCCGCGCCCCAGGTGGGGGTCGGAAAACGGATCTTCATCTTCAAATACGCGAATGAGGACGATGCTCCGGATGAAGGCGTTCTGGTGAACCCGGTCCTCACGCTCTCCAAGGTCCCCGGCGCCCTTCCCGATCCCGAGGAAGACGTCGAAGGCTGCCTGTCATTCCCTGGGGAGCACTACCCCCTCCAGCGGGCCGAATGGGCCCGCGTCCAAGGCTTCGACGGCTACGGCAACCCGGTGGATTTCGTCGCCACGGGGTGGTTCGCGAGGATCATGCAGCATGAATTCGACCACCTTGATGGCAAGCTCTACGTGAACCGCCTGGTTGACCGCTACGCCAAGAAAGCCATGAAGCAGGCAAAGAAGAACGGCTGGGGCGTACCTGGCCTGAGCTGGATGCCGGGTGTCGACCCGGACCCCTTCGGGCACTGAGCCATGGCCGGCATCGCGCAGGACGAATTGTTCGGGCTTCTCGACATCCACGGTGAGGACGCCGAGGAGTGTGCCTCGCTGCTGGCTTCACCTCCCGGAGACGGCACCCGACGGGCCCTTGCAAGCCTTGACTCCCGCCTGGGTACCTTCCCAAGCACGTCTGCCCCCGCGGACGGCGGCAGCGAAACCGACTGGATCGAGGCGCTCTTGCGCTTCGCACCTGTGGTCCACCGGCATCATCTTTCCCTTGGCATCGCGCCGGAATCCTCCGCCGCGATCCTGGCGGATGTGGGACTGAACCTCCGTATCAACCGACGGGTCCACGCACGCTTCGGCCTGGACACGTGGGCGTGGCTGACCCTCCACATGGCCGGAAACATCTTCCGGATCGGCCGCTTGCAATTCCACCTTGTCCGCGGCGACGCGGATTTCCCAGACGTCGGAGGCTCCGCCGACGCCGAAGGCTCCGCCCCCGCAGGGGGCTCATGGGTGCTGGGCGTGCACATTCCCGAGGATGGAGGCCTCTCCCCTGCCCTCGTGGACGCGAGCTTCAGCCAGGCCAGGGAGTTCTTCGACCGATACTTCCCGGACAGGCCGGTTTCCGTGGCGAGCTGCGACTCCTGGATGCTGGATCCCTATCTTGCCGATCAGCTGCCGCACAGCAACATCGCGGCTTTTGCCCGCCGATTCACCCTCGACCGCTGCTCAGACGCCCCGGGCGACGCTATCTACTTCACTTTCCGGCAGCGCGGCATGGAAAACCTTGATCGGCTCCCCCGCGAGACGTCACTTCAGCGGGTGGTGCTGGAAAGGATCGAAGACGGCGGGGTCTGGCAGCTTGGCCACGGCCATCTGGCGCTTCCCCCAGCGCGGAGCACTCAGGTTTGACACGGCCTGAGGCGGCTACATCGCCCTGATGGTCCGCTGGCCGGGGCACGAATCCAGGACGCGCTTCATGGCATCCTTCTCAGCTTGGGTGACCCAGAGCCGGTAGGCGGCTTTGACGGAAATCTGCCGGGCTACGTAATGGCAGCGAAAGCCTTTGTTGGCAGGAAGCCAGCTCGCGGCGTCGCTCGCGCCTTTCTTCACGTTGGCGGGACCATCGACGGCAACCAGGTTCAGGGGGTCATTGGCGAGGCTTCGGCGCTGTTTGGCAGTGAGCTGCTGGGCGCCTTTCTGCCAGGCGTCCCCGAGAGCCACCACATGGTCGATCTGTACCGCCGAGCTGCTTTCAGAGCCCCTGCGGAAATGGATGTCCTGCCCGATATATGGCTCACGTAGTTCCCCGGAAGCGATCCTGCATTTCGAGCCTGCCGTGAACTCCGTTGCCGTCAGATCTCGCCTCAGGATGTCGTTCCTGGTATCGCAGCCGTTCCGGTCGACGTCGAGCCACGCCTGGCCGAACTCGTTGCGGTCGTAGTTGTCCTTGGCGGCACGCCCCTTCACGGCAAGCGCCTCAAGGGCATCAACGGCTGGACCGACGGGTACAGGCTGAACAGCCTCCACCGGCTTCATCCAACCCGGATCGAAGACGGGAGCTTCCGTGGGTCCGTTGCCCGGGTCCTCGCCGACGTCGAACTGGCCCTTGGTGAAGAACCATCCGATGCCGGCCAGTCCACCGGCGACGATGAGTATCACCAACACCCAGGCCTGCCGGGACTGACGGCGGGCGCGCCGATACGCTGCCCAGGTGGTGCTCAAGGGATTGCGTCCTTTCGGGGAGGAATACTTCCCTTGAGCCTAGATCAGGGCGCAGGCACCGGCGTCGATATCCCCAATGTGGAGGACAAGTCGCGGCTTACTGCTCCTTGGTGACGCGTTTCAAGTCGTCGGCCGCCAGCTCCAGAAGCGACCCCAACTGGAGGACGCGGTCCTCAGTGATATCACCCGCTGCGTGTGCCGCCTTGGCTTCGTCGAGCAGCCGCTGGGCTTCCTTGAGGTTGGCGCGCGCGACGTCCAGGGCGTGTTCCAAGGTTGTTTCGTGTTCCAGAATCTTTTCGCTGTCCATGCCGTCCATTCTTGTCAGGTTTCCCGGCTGATGCCAGCGCATCAGCCGGGAATACCCTGTGTCTTTCCTGACCCGGCCAAGGCCGTTCAGACGCCGGCGGGCTCCAATGTTGCCTTGGGCTCAAGGTCAACAGCGACGCCGCGTGCCGGGAACGACGGCGGGTTCACGCCGGCCATTTCTTCCATGACGCGCACTACCTGGCAGGAGTAGCCGAATTCGTTGTCGTACCAGACGTAGACCACGAGGTGCTTGTCGGTGGCGATGGTGGCCAGACCGTCGACGATGCCTGCCCGGCGGGAGCCCACAAAGTCCGTGGAGACGACCTCGGGTGAGTCGATGAAGTCGATCTGCTTGCGCAGTTCCGAGTGCAGGGACATTTCGCGGAGGTAGTTGTTGACTTCCTCCTTCGTGGTTCCCTTTTCAAGGTTCAGGTTCAGGATGGCCATCGACACGTCCGGGGTGGGAACGCGGATCGCGTTGCCGGTCAGCTTGCCCTGCAGTTCCGGGAGGGCCTTCGCCACTGCCTTGGCCGCACCCGTTTCGGTGATGACCATGTTCAAGGCGGCGGAGCGGCCGCGGCGGTCGCCCTTGTGGAAGTTGTCGATCAGGTTCTGGTCGTTCGTGAACGAGTGCACCGTTTCCACGTGGCCGTGGATGACGCCGAACTTGTCGTTGAGCGCTTTGAGCACGGGCGTGATGGCGTTCGTGGTGCAGGACGCCGCGGTGACGATCGTGTCCGTGTCCTCGATGGAGGTGTGGTTGATGCCGTGGACGATGTTCTTCAGATCGCCCTTTCCCGGAGCCGTGAGCAGCACCCGGGCCACACCCTTGCTCTGCAGGTGCTGGGACAGGCCCTCGGCGTCGCGCCAACGGCCCGTGTTATCGACCACCAGGGCATCCTTGATGCCATAAGCCGTGTAGTCGACGGTGGAGGGGTTGTCCGAGTAGATGACCTGGACCTGGACACCGTTGGCCGTAATCGTGTTGGCGGCCTCGTCCACGCGGATGGTGCCTTCGAAGGAACCGTGCACGGAGTCGCGGCGCAGCAGGCTGGCACGCTTGACGAGGTCGTTCTCCGCGCCCTTGCGGACCACGATCGCGCGCAGCCGCAGGCCGTGCCCGCCGCCGGCCTTTTCGATCAGGAGGCGGGCCAGCAGGCGGCCGATGCGGCCGAAACCGTAGAGCACGACGTCGGTGCTGGTCCGGTCGTCCGCGCCGCGGCGCCCGACAACCTCGGCAAGTTCGGCGCGGAGGAAGTCCTCCAAGGGCGTTCCCGCAGCCTCGGCCTTGTACTTCTCGTTCAGGCGGGCGATGTCGATCGCAGCAGCCCCGAGGTCAAGTTCGGCGAGGATGTTCAGCAGCGGCGCGGTTTCTTCGAGACGAAGTTCGTCCTTGCTCATCCGCCGCGCAAACCGGTGGGCTTTCAGGATGTTCATCGACGACTTGTTGATCAAGCTGCGCCCGTGGATGCTCGTCACCACGTTGTTCTCACGGTACAGCCGGCCGATCACCGGAATCATGGCCTCGGCCAGCGCTTCGCGGCCCATCCACGTATCAAGACAAGAATCTGATGACTGGCTCACAGAACTACCTTCCTAGGGTCAGCTACATACGTCCTCGTACGTAGATGGCGGCCGCCCGGAGTAATCCTGCGGCACTGGCATCGGCGGGACTTCGGTCTGCCCGGACACCTCGAACGCTGCAAAGAAAAACCGCCGGCTGCGAACGCAGAACCGGCGGTGGAACTTCTACGTTCACTGTCCATTCTAAGGTCTGGCACCGGAGGCCTTGGCCGCCGGACTGCGTGAAATCACTCACACAAGGCTGAGGGATGGGTTGACCGATACGCCGGGTTCTGTCCTCCCGCGCCGTTGCCGGCGAAGGAGTGGCGACCATCCATCTACGAACGCCGTTGCCGACGCCCTCCAGCGGCCTACCCGGGCACTCGGGCGAGCAGCCCTCGATCGTGCCCTGTCTGGCCTTGCTCCGGGTGGGGTTTACCTAGCCTCCCTGGTCACCCAAGGAGCTGGTGGTCTCTTACACCACCGTTTCACCCTTACCTGCTGCCTGCCCGTGCTGGCACAAGCAGGCGCGGGCGGTCTGTTCTCTGTGGCACTGGCCTGCGGGTTACCCCGAGTGGGCGTTACCCACCACCCTGCCCTGTGGAGCCCGGACGTTCCTCGAGCCACTCACGTGGCGCGCGGCCGCCTGGTCAACCCATCCGCCGTCCAGTCTACCGGCGTCGGGCGCTCCGTATTTCCGGAAGGCCCTCCTGGGCTGCACGTCTGACAGATGGCCCGCTTAATGCAGCTAATATCGACTGGTGCTGATCCTGCTGCCGCCCTCCGAAGGCAAGACCCCCGCTGAGAAGGGCTCCGCCGTCGAATGGGAGTCCCTGAGCTTTCCCGAACTCAACAGCTACCGGGCCAAAGTGCTCGACGCGCTGGGCCTGGTCAGCGCGCATGAGGACGCCCTCGCCCTCCTGGGGGTGGGCGCCTCGTTGAAGGACGACGTCGAACGCAATACCCGGCTCCACGACGAACCCGCGGCCCCGGCCCACCAGGTGTATTCCGGGGTTCTCTACGACGCGCTCGGCTACAAGACCCTGGCACCGGCGCAGCGCCGCAAAGCGGTCGAGTCGATCCTCGTAGTGTCCGCCCTGTGGGGCGCAATCGGCTTCGGCGACCGTGTGCCCGCCTACCGCTTGTCCATGGGAACGGCACTGCCCGACGTCGGGCGCCTCGCGTCGTTCTGGAAGCCGCAGCTCACGCAGGCCCTCGCCTCGCGCGTGGAGGGCGAACTGCTGGTGGATTGCCGGTCCAGCACTTATGCCGCGGCTTGGGCCCCGCCTGCCGCGCAGACGGTCTCCGTCAACGTCTTTTCCGAGTCCTATGGAAAGCGCACCGTGGTCAGTCACTTCGCCAAGCACACCCGCGGCGAACTGGCCAGGCACTTGTTAAGCCGTCGAGGCAAGGCGCCCGGAACGCCCGGACAGTTGCTTAAGGCCGCCTCGGAAAAATGGACGGCGGAGTTGACGGAAGGCACGGCGCGCAAGCCGCACACCCTCAGCATCATCCTCCCCAACTAGCTAGCAGCAAGTGTCGTTTTGACGCCTGAAAACGACATTAACTGCGAGTCAGTCGGGCGGACCGGTCAGTTGGGTGCGGAACAGGCGGTTAGTTCCATTCGGCGGAGCGCACCAGGATGCAGCCGGAATCGGGACAGAACACGATCTCGTCCTCGGACGCAGCCTTGACCTCGGCAAGGTCGCCGGGGCTGAGGGTCATCCCCGAGCCTTCGGACTTCCCGTGGAAGAGCCTGGCGGCCCCCACGCCACGCCTGGCGAGGGTCTTTTCGTAGATGGCCACCATCCCGGCGTCGAGCCCTTCGGCGAAGCCGGACCGCTGGGCGCGCACGTCGGCCTCTTCGGCAACAATCTCGGCGATCGCGGCGTCCAGCTCGGCACGGATCCCGGAGAACGAGCCCTGGATGTCATCGACGATCTGCTGTTGCGCGGCTTGGCGCTCCCTGAGTCCGTCCAAGCGTTCCAGGATTTCCAGCTCGACATCCTCGAGGTCCGACCGGCGCTTGTTCAGTGACGCGATATCGCTTTGCAGCGCGACGAGGTCCTTGGAGAGCCCGGTGCCGCTGTTCAACCTGGCTTCATCCCGCTCAATGCGCCCGGCCACTTGCTCGACGTCGGCCTCTGACCTGCGGAGCTCGGCTTCGGCGTCGTGGACGGCAAGCTTCGCGGCCCCGAGCGCCCCGTTGGCCACGCTGAGGGCGTCCTGCAAATCGGTGATGCGGGGGTCCGTCTCCAACGTGCGGCGGCGGTTCGCCAAGGATTTGAGCTTCGCATCCAACCCCTGCAGTTCGAGCAATTTCAACTGTTCCGCCGGTGCTGCCTTGGCCACGCTTACCTCCGCTTGATCGTGCCGGGGTTGGTCTTCAGCCCCAGCCAGGCCTTGGGCCTGCTTGTCTCGACTCTATCGCGTAGCGTGCTCCCCCGGCTTAGCCGGGAGTCAGAATGAAGTCCCACGGATCGCTGTTGGTGGTTGCCACACGGATCTCGACGTCGTGGCCCTGGTCCGCGAGTACGTTGCCGAGCGCTTCGGCCGCGGCGGGAAGCCAGAGCCACTCGCTCGCGAAATGCGATACGTCAATGAGGTACGGCCGGCCCTCAACGGCGGCTTCGCGGGCCTCGGACGCCGGGTGGTGCCGCATATCCGCAGTAACGTAGATGTCCGCCTGGCTGGCGCGGACGGCGTCGAAGAGACTGTCGCCGGCACCCCCGCAGACGGCTACGCGGCGCACGAGCCCGTCCTTGTCTCCGGCGACCCGCACGCCTCCGGCCACGGAGGGCAGGATCTCGAACACCCGTGCGGCGAAATCTCCAAGCGTCATGAGTTCGGGCAGGTCCCCGACCCTGCCGATTCCCTCTTCCGGCAATCCATGGGCAGCAGGCGCCAGCGGAACCACGTTGTCCAGTCCGAAGGCGTCGGCGAGGACATCCGAAACGCCTCCGACGGCGGAGTCCCCGTTGGTGTGCACGGTCAGCAGACCGGTACCCGATTCAATAAGCCGATGGACCGCCAGGCCCTTGGCGCTCGTGGCAGCTACGGAGGTGACGCCTTTGAGCAGCAACGGGTGGTGCGCGACGAGGAGCTCGGCTCCCCATTCGATGGCCTCTTCAATCGCGGCGAGGGTCGGATCCACAGCGAACATGACCTTGGTGACGGTGGCGGTTGGCCGTCCGACCACCAGTCCGACCTCGTCCCATTCCTCGGCAAGCGATTCCGGCCAAAGCTCCTCCACTGCCAAGAGGACCTGACCGAGTGTTGGGCTACCTGGCGTCCCCGCCGCTCCATTCTCCGGTTCTTCGCCGGATCCTGTGTCTGCAACCGCGGTGTTCACAGCTTCCATGCATTACATTCTTGCGCATCCGGCGGCCAAGTCGCGCTTGCGGCCACCCGACGGCTTGAGATTGTTGCCACCGGCCGGGTCACTGCCGTCACAGTCCCGTAAGGTTGTGCGGGAATCATCCAGGACTCCCGGCCATTGAAGAGATCATGAAAACTTTTGTACTTGGCGGAGGCTGCTTCTGGTGCCTCGACGCCGTCTATCAGAAGACCAAGGGCGTCAGTTCCGTGGTTTCCGGCTACACGGGCGGGCACATCCGCAACCCTGACTATTACGATGTCTGCTCCGGGATGACAGGCCACGCGGAGGTCGTCGCCGTGACTTTCGACGAGGACATCATCCCGGCGGATATCATCCTGGACATGTTCTTCGCCCTGCACGATCCCACCACACTCAACCGCCAGGGATACGACGTCGGAACCCAGTACCGTTCCTCGATGTTCTACACCACCACGGAAGAAAAGATCCTCTTCGAAGAGGCCATCCTCCGGAACCAGGAACTGTGGTCCAAGCCGATTGTGACCGAGGTGAGCAGGCTGTCGGAGTTCTACGAAGCCGAGTCGATCCACCAGGACTATTACGCCAAGTTCCCCGAGCAGGGCTATTGCCAGGTCATCATCAACCCCAAGCTCGCCAAGGCCCGGAAATATTACTCTTCGTGGCTCCGCGCGTAGCAGCGTGTAGCACCGCTCGTTAGGCTGACCTCAGCAGTAGCTATTTCAGCGAATTCAGAGAATAGGCATGATTACATGGCACGGATCTACGACGACGTCACCCAGCTGATCGGCGGAACCCCCCTGGTCCGCTTGAACAGGCTCACCGAAGGCTTGGACGCCACGGTTGCCGTGAAGCTGGAGTTCTACAACCCCGCCAACAGCGTCAAGGACCGCATCGGCGTCGCCATCGTCGACGCCGCCGAGAAATCCGGTGCGCTGAAGCCGGGCGGCACCATCGTCGAAGGAACGTCGGGCAACACCGGCATCGCGCTGGCCCTGGTCGGCGCGGCGCGCGGTTACAAAGTCATCCTGACCATGCCGGAAACCATGTCCACCGAGCGCCGCGTCATGCTGCGCGCCTACGGTGCCGAGATTGTCCTGACCCCGGGCTCCGAAGGCATGCGCGGCGCGGTCGAGAAGGCACAGGAGATCGTCGCCAACACCGAGAACTCCATCTGGGCCCAGCAGTTCGCCAACGAGGCAAACCCGGCAATCCACCGCGCCACCACGGCCGAGGAAATCTGGGCAGACACCGAAGGCGGAGTGGACATCTTCGTCGGCGGCGTCGGCACGGGCGGCACCATCACCGGCGTCGGGCAGGTCCTGAAGGAGCGCAAGCCCGAAATCCAGATCGTGGCCGTTGAGCCCAAGGACTCTCCCATTCTGAACGGCGGCGCCGCCGGCCCGCACAAGATCCAGGGCCTCGGCGCAAACTTCATTCCGGAAATCCTGGACACCAACGTCTACGATGAGGTCCTCGACGCAACCCTCGAGGACTCTGTGGCCACCGCGCGTGCCCTCGGCACCAAGGAAGGCATCCTGGGCGGCATCTCGGCCGGTGCGGCCGTGTGGGGCGCGCTCGAGCTCGCGAAGCGTCCGGAGAACAAGGACAAGCTCATCGTGGCAATCGTTCCCGACTTCGGCGAACGTTACATCTCCACGGTGCTTTTTGACGACATTCGCGGCTGATTGCGGACCCCGCGCAACCGCTTTCTTTCATTTCCTGTAGAAAGGTCTTTGTGAGCTTCTTCGCAAGACTTATGGAGGACCTCGAGGCCGCCCGGTCACATGACCCGGCGGCCCGAGGTTCCTTTGAGAACTTTTTTGCCTACTCCGGCCTGCATGCCATCTGGGCACACCGCCTGACGCACAAATTGTGGCAAAACCCCGAGCTGCGGTTCCCGGCACGGCTTATTTCCCAGCTTGCCCGGTTCCTGACCGGCATCGAGATCCACCCCGGCGCGACCATCGGCCGCAGGTTCTTCATTGACCACGGCATGGGGGTGGTCATCGGCGAGACCGCCGAGATCGGCGAAGACGTCATGATCTACCACGGTGTGACGCTGGGTGGACGTTCCTTGGCCAAGGTCAAGCGCCACCCCACCATCGGAGACCGCGTCACGATCGGGGCCGGGGCGAAGGTCCTTGGGCCCATCACCATCGGCGCCGACAGCGCCGTTGGCGCCAACGCCGTCGTGGTCAAGGACGCACCGCCTGAGTCGATCATCACCGGCGTTCCCGCAACATGGCGGCACCGTGATGCCAAGAGCGAAACCAAACCCGCCGTCGATCCCGCCGAGTACTACATCGAGTACCGGATCTAGCCGGAAAAGCGCTTGTAGGCGTTCCAGAAAACGTTGTCGAAGGCCCGGTCGGGAAGCACCCGGCGCAGGGCCAGGATGGTCCAGGCTCCCCTGCCCACCGGGTATCGGGTCCTGGGCCGGCGCGACGTTGCCGCGTGAAGGATAGCGCCCGCCACCACACGCGGGGGCGTTGACAGCGCGGTTCCCGATGTCGATGCCAAAGCGGCCGCCACGATCCGGGCCTGCTCGCGATATGGTCCATGTCCCGAAACCGTCAGCAGGCTCTCCCCCGCGATGGTTCCCCATTCCGTGTCCGTGCCGGCAGGCTCGATGATTGCCACATCAATGCCATGGGGTTTCAGTTCCAGGCGCAGGGAGTCGCTCATGCCCTCGACGGCGAACTTCGTTCCGTGGTACCAGGCGCCGAGGGGTTCGTACATTTTGCCGCCGATCGAGGAGACATTGATGATCCTGCCGGACCCCGCAGCCCGCATCGCGGGGATCACCAGCTGCGACATCCGGGCGAGACCGAAGACGTTGACTTCGAACTGGCGCCGGCCTTCGTCCAGCGGCACCTCTTCCAAGGAACCGTAGGACCCGTATCCGGCGTTGTTGACCAGCACGTCGATCCGTCCCTGCTCGGCCATGACGAGGTCCACGGCGGCCTTCATCGAGCCTTCCTCAGTGACGTCGAGGGACAACACCTTGATTCCGTGGGCCTTCAGCGGCTCCATTTTTTCGACCCGCCGCGCCCCCGCGTACACGACCATTCCTGCTTTGCTGAGCTTGATAGCGGCTTCGAAACCGATCCCGGTTGATGCACCGGTGACAAATGCGACGCGTTGCGGCATGGACTGCTCCTCGTGTTGCGTGTGGCGTTTTCTTTCCGGACCTGGCTACGGCAAAGGCCGGCGCCTCCACAGTATCGGGGAAGTGCCGGCCTTAGCCGTGAACCGAGCGGGGCCTGCCCCAATCTGTGGGGCAGCAGGGTCCTTAGTGGGTGTCGACTGCCGAGACCTCGGACTTGTCTTCGCCCCACAGGGTATGGAAGGTGCCTTCGGCGTCAACGCGGCCGTAGGTGTGCGCCCCGAAGAGGTCGCGCTGTCCCTGGATGACCGCTGCGGCGAGGCGCTTGCGGCGAAGCCCGTCGTAGTAGGCCAGCGAGGAGGAGAACACGGGAACCGGGATGCCCAGCTGGACGGCCGTGGCCACCACGCGGCGCCATGCTGGAAGCGCGCCGGCGATCGCCTTGGTGAAGGCCGGGGCGAACAGCAGGTTGGCGGGCTTCTCCTCGGCTGCGTAGGCGTTGGTGATTTCCTTGAGCAGCTCAGCGCGGATGATGCAGCCGCCGCGCCACAGCGAAGCGATTTCGTCGAGCTTGAGGTCCCAGCCGTATTCCTTCGCGGCCGAGGTCAGCATGTCCAGGCCCTGGGCGTAGGAAACCAGCTTGGAGGCGTAGAGCGCCTGGCGGACGTCCTCGACGAAGTTCTCCGGGATTTCGACGGCGATTTCCTCGCCGGCGAGCAGCTCCTGGCCGAGCTTGCGCTGCTCCGCCTGGGAAGACAGCGCTCGTGCGAAGACGGACTCTGCGATACCCGAAACCGGGGAACCGAGTTCGAGGGCGGAGATGACCGTCCAGCGGCCGGTGCCCTTCTGGCCGGCAGCGTCCACGACGACGTCGACGAACGGCTTGCCCGTCTTGGCGTCGACGTGGCCCAGGACCTCTGCGGAGATTTCGATCAGGAAGGAAGCGAGTTCGCCCTTGTTCCATTCGGTGAAGATCCTGGACTGCTCGGCCGGCTCGATGCCGGCGCCGGAGCGGAGGAGATCGAAGGCTTCGCCGATGACCTGCATGTCGGCGTATTCGATGCCGTTGTGGACCATCTTGACGAAGTGGCCGGCACCGTCGGTGCCTATCCAGGCGCAGCACGGCTTGCCGTCAACCTTGGCGGAGATCTTTTCGAGCAGCGGGCCCAGGGCGTCGTAGGACTCCTTGGAACCGCCGGGCATGATGGAGGGGCCGTTGAGGGCGCCCTCTTCGCCCCCGGATACGCCGACGCCCACGAAGTGCAGGTCCTTCTCGGCCAGCGCGGATTCGCGGCGGCGGGTGTCCTCGTAGTGCGAGTTGCCGGCGTCGATCACGATGTCACCGGGTTCCAGCAAGGGAACGAGCTGGTCGATGACGGCGTCAACCGGCTTGCCGGCCTTCACCATGATCAGGACACGCCGGGGCTTCTCGAGGGAGTCCACGAGTTCCTGGAGGGTTTCCGTGCGGATGAAGTCGCCGTCCGTGCCGTGCTTGGCCAGCAGGGCGTCGGTCTTTTCGACGGAGCGGTTGTGCAGGGCAACGGTGAAGCCGTTGCGGGCCAGGTTGCGGGCCAGATTGGCGCCCATCACCGCGAGGCCGGTGACACCGATGTGTGCTGACATCAAAACTCCAATTCATTCTTGTGCATCGAGTCCTGCTAGGAGCGAGGAAACGCTTTCTAGGGCAGTAGCTGGAATAAACCATACGTATTCGGACCACGTCTGGGAAAGTTGAGCCCACGTTTTGGAAACGTCCGCGTCACAAAAGAGTCTATGTTGCTGGCCCGCGCTGTGGGGAGTTGCTGGCCAGCGGTGTGGGGAGTTCCCCGGGCCCGGGCTTCCGCTGGCGGAGTGCCCGCCGCCACTATGCTTACGACTATGTCAACCAGTCTCCACTACCGCGCTGTCGAGCATCTGGGTACCCGGATCGTCGGCGGTAAGCTCCCCACCGGCCACGTCATGCTGGCTGAGCACCTTGAGGAGGAGCTCAAGGTGTCACGCTCGGTGGTGCGGGAAGCCGTCAGGGTATTGCAGTCTTTGGGGCTGGTGGAAACCATCAAGCGTGTCGGCATCCGGGTCCTCCCCGCGGACCGCTGGAATCCCTTCGATCCGCTGGTGATCCGCTGGCGGCTGGCCGGAGAAGGGCGTGGCGCACAGTTGCGCTCCCTCGCCGAACTCCGCTCCGCCGTCGAGCCCGTGGCCGCGGAACTGGCCGCGGAAAACGCTCCGGAGTCCCTGCGCAGCGAACTGTTGGACATTTCCCTGGCCATGCGTGATGCGGGCCGCGCGGGCGACATGCCCACCTTCCTGGACCTCGACATCCGCTTTCACGCGCTGGTGCTCTCCGGTTCCGGCAATGAAATGTTCGCGAACCTGATCGGCCAGGTCACCGAGACCCTCACCGGCCGGACCGTTCACGGGCTCATGCCCGAACATCCGAAGGAAGCGGCCCTGCAATGGCATCTGGATGTAGCCCAGGGCATCCGGGACGGAGACGGCGACAAGGCCCGCGAGGCCTCCTCCAACATCATGCGGGAGACCATCGCTGACCTGTCACCGGGCTGGGAAGGCCAGCCACGGGTGTTCGTTCCAGTCGAGCGGCGCTGACGGCCGAACGTACGCGCCGCCTGGGAACCTAGGCCACAGGCTGGAAGTTCAGCAGGACCTTCCCCGATTCGGCCGAGTTCCTGGCCACTTCGAAGGCCTCCAGGCCGCGGTCCAGCGTGAATTCGTGGGTGACCACCGGATCAACATAGAGCGAACCGTCCGCGAGCGCCGCAATGACCTCGTCGATCTCGTCGTTGAAACGGAAGGATCCGAGCAGTTCGAGCTCGCGGGTGATGGCCAGCGAAATGAAGACCGGCTGCGGTCCGGAGGGCAGCAACCCGACCATGACCACCTTCCCGCCGCGTACCGCACCCTTGATGGCCGAGGCCAGTCCGAAGTGGCTGCCTGAGGACTCGATGACGACGTCGGCCTCCACTGCGGCGATGGCCTCCGCATCGTCGCCCTTGAGGACCTCGTCCGCGCCCACCGCACGCGCGATCTCAAGAGGCTTGTCATGCATGTCGACGGCCACGATCCGGGTTGCACCCGCGCGTTTGAGGACGGCAACTGCCAGCGCGCCGATCGGACCACTTCCGATCACCAAGGCTGTCTTGCCGGCCACGTCCCCTGCGCGGGCGACGGCGTGCCAGGCAACGCTGGCCGGCTCCACAAGCGCCGCCGTGCGCAAGTCCAGCGTGGCCGGAAGCGCCCGGAGCATGCGGGAGGGCAGGGTGGCGTAGCGGCTGAAGGCTCCGTCCGTGTGCGGGTACCGTGCGGCACTTCCGAGGTAGGTGCAGCCCGGGGAGAGGTTGGGCCGGTCTTCCGGGTACTTGGCGGCACCCGGGGCCGGAGTCGCCGGGTGCACCGCGACGGCGGTTCCGGCCGCCGGTCCGCTGCCATCGGCGGCCTGCTGGACGACTGTGCCGACGATTTCGTGGCCCAGGACCATCGGGGCCTTGAGGATTGACTCCCCCGCGGCGCCGTGGAGCCAGTAGTGCAGGTCCGAGCCGCAGATGCCGCCGTAGGCGATCTCGACGACGGCCTGGTCAGGGGTGGGAACAACGAGGGCTATGTCCTCGATGCGAAGGTCGCCGGCGGCGTGGGCCACCACCGCGGGTGAAGACTGGGGAAGCTGGAAATCGCTCATTAGACGACCACCGTCATTCCGCCGTCGACAAAGATCGTCTGGCCGTTGACGAAGTTCGATGCCTCCGAGGCAAGCCATACCGCCGGACCGGCGAGATCCGCCACGGTGCCCCATCGGTGGGCCGGCGTCCGGCCAAGGATCCAGGAGTTGAAGTCGGGATCGTCCACGAGGTTCTGGGTCATCTCGGTGTGGATGTAGCCCGGTGCGATGCCGTTGATCTGAAGGCCGGAGGCCGCCCACTCGGCCGTCATGGCGCGTGTCAGGTTGCGCAGGCCGCCCTTGGCAGCGACATAGGGGGCGATCGTGGGGCGTGCCAGGTCGGTCTGCACCGAGCAGATGTTGATGATCTTGCCGCGGCCCCGCGGGATCATGTGGCGGGCGGCTTCGCGTCCTACGAGGAAGGCGCTGGTCAGGTCGGTGGTGATGACCCGCTCCCAGTCCTTCACATCCAGGTCCAGCATCGGCACGCGGTGCTGGATTCCCGCATTGTTGACGAGGATATCGAGCGGGCCGACGTTCTCCTCGACCCAGGCGATACCCCGGGCCGCTTCGGTGTCGCTCGTGACGTCGAACGCACAGCTATGGATGCGCCCGGGCCCGAAGTCCGCCGCCATGGCGGCTTCCGCGTCCTTGAGCCGTTCCGTGTTGATGCCGTTGAGGACAACGGTGGCACCGGCGTCGGCCAATCCGCGGGCCAGCGCGTTGCCGATGCCGCGGCTGGATCCTGTAACGAGCGCAACGCGCCCGGTAAGATCGAAGAGTCCACTCATGGTTGTTTCCTTACTTAGTTCGAAGGGCTTAGGGAAGTGTCGCTGAGGTTGGCGATGGCCTTGCGGACAACTGCGAGGTCCTGGTCGCCAAGTCCCTGATCGATCAGTTCGCGGTAGAGTTCGACGCCGGCTGTCGCCATCGGGACGGCGGCGCCGGCCGCTTCAGCGCTTTGGAGGACGAACGTGAGGTCCTTGTGCATGAACTTCGCGGGACCTGTGGGCGCGTAATCCTTGGCTGCGAGGCGCGGGCCGACAAACTCCAGGACCCGGCTTCCGGCGAGTCCGCCGGCCAGGACCTCGAAGAGGGCAGAAGCAGCCATGCCCGAGCGCTCGGCGAGTTCAGCGGCTTCCGCGAGCGCCGCCGTCGTGGTCCCGACGATCAATTGGTTACAGGCCTTCGCGAGCGAACCGGCGCCCAGCTTGCCCATCCGGCGGACAGTGGTTCCCATGGATTGGAGGAGGGGCAGCGATCGCTGGAAGTCTTCTTCGGTGGCTCCGACCATGATGGCGAGCGTGCCGTCCTGCGCGCCTTTGGTGCCCCCGCTGACCGGGGCATCGACGACGACGGCGTTCCCGGCACTTGCGCTACGGACCGTCCGGCCGAATTCCTGCACGGCGGTCGGGGACACGCTGCTCATGATGACGATCGTGGTTCCGGGAAGCGGTGCGTCCGAGCGCCAGGAGTCGAGGAGCGGCGCGGCGGCATCCTCGATGTAGGAGAGATCAGGGAGCATGAAAATAATGACGGGTTGGTCCCGGAGCCCGGCAACCGACTCCGAACGCGTTCCGCCGAGCTTCTCCAATTCGGCGAGCGCTTCGGAGGAGCGGTTCCACGCAGTGACCTCCCAGCCGTTGCCGAGCAGATTGGCGGCCATGGGGAAACCCATGAGCCCTAGCCCCACAAAACCTGCGGTCTTGGCGGTCATCTTTCGCATGCACCTCACTTCTTTGTGGTTCATCTTTCAAAAACTGTTCAATATCCTAGCCTCAATTCAGTATGATGAACACCATGACGACTGATGAACTCACCATCGCGATCGCAGTCCCTCTCGAAGCCGAGCATGTGGAGCGTATCCGCGCCGTAGATCCGGGCATTACGGTGCTCTACGAACCCGAACTGCTTCCTCCGGAACGCTTCCCGGCCGACCACTCAGGCGATCCGGACTTCAAGCGGACTCCCGAACAAGAGGAACGCTACTGGTCGATGTTGAACAAGGCCCAGATCCTCTACGGCTTCCCCAACGAGAATCCGGGCGGCCTGGCACGCATCGCGCAAAGCAACCCGCACCTGCAGTGGATCCACGCCATGGCCGCAGGTGCCGGTGGCGCCGTGAAGGCTTCCGGCCTCGACAGCGAGACCCTGCAGAAGTTCAAGGTCACCACGTCCGCAGGCGTGCATGCGCTTCCGCTGGCTGAATTCGCGGCCCTGGGCATCCTCAACGGGTTCAAGCGCAGCGGGGAACTTGCCCAGGACCAGGCTGCGAAGGTCTGGCCCGAGCTGCGCACCCCCACCAAACTTGTGAACGGCTCCAAGCTGGTCATCACGGGCCTCGGCGAAATCGGCCTCGAGACCGCCCGCATCGCCCGCGCCCTTGGAATGAAGGTGAGCGGAACCAAGCGGAACATCGAAGCGATCGAAGGAATCGACGAGGTCGCGGACAACGATGGCCTGCCGGGCCTCCTGGCCAGCGCCGACGCCGTCGTCAACACGCTCCCCGGCACGCCCTACACGGAGAAACTCTTCAACCACGACGTCTTCTCGGCGATGAAGCCCGGCACGGTTTTCGTCAACGTTGGGCGTGGAACCGTGGTTGACGAAGAGGCGCTCCTCGAAGCCCTGGACAACGGCCAGGTGTCCTACGCCTGCCTGGACGTCTTCGCCGTCGAGCCGCTCCCCCAGGACAGCCCGCTGTGGAACCACCCGAACGTCATGGTCTCCCCGCACACGTCGGCACTCAGCGCTGCGGAAAACCGGCTCATCGCTGAGCGCTTCGCCAGCAACTTGCGCACGTTCCTCGACGGCGGGGAGCTCCCCCACCTTGTGGACACGGTGCACTTCTACTAAACCGCCGACTTTCCCAGCTCCATCCAAGCGGCCCCTCCGGTATTCCGGAGGGGCCGCTTTGCCGTGTGTGGCGGGCTCGCCGGCCGGCGTGGGTTTGCTGGCGGGGCGGGGCACGAAAAAGCGGCGGCCCCTTCCGAACTTCGGAGGGGACCGCCGCTGCGTACGTCAGGTACGGGGATCCTTACTTCGCGTCCTCCAGGGAAAGGAGATCACGGCCGGCAGTTTCCGGGGTGAAGAACGTGGTGACGTATGAAATCAGGGCCAGCACCAGCGAGTAGACCGCCAGAACCACCCAGGAGTTGCCCGTCGCGGCAAGCAGGATGGCACCGAAGACGGGAACCAAGCCGCCGGCCAGAACGGCAGACAGTTCACGGCTCAAAGCCACGCCGGTGAAGCGATACTGCGAACCGAACAATTCCGGCAGCAGCGGGCACTGTGGGCCAAGCATGGACTGCACACCGAGGGCGATACCAACCACCATGACGGCCCACACAAGGGTGACGTTGCCAAGAGTCACGAGGTAGAAAGCAGGAATAGCGAAGACAGCCTGGAAAAGGGCTCCGTAGCGGTACACCTTCACTCGCCCAATCCGGTCCGACAAGGCGCCGAACGTCACTACCATGACGGCGGCGAATCCTGCTGCGATCAGCAGGCCGACCGGGCCAATGAACTTGTCGCCCGGGAAGACGCCTTCCTTGACGGAAATGAAGGAGATGAGAAGCGTTCCGTAGATGGACGAGTTGCCGTTTTCGCCCATGCGGAGGCCGATGCCGATCAACACGTTCTTCTTGGAGTGCCTCAGAAGTTCGCCAACGGGGTTCTTCACCACATTCTTGTGCTTCTCCAGCTCCTGGAACACCGGGGTCTCCTTCAGCCTCAGACGGATGAAGAGAGCCACGACGATCAGGACGAAGCTGGCAAGGAACGGAACACGCCACAGCCAGCCTTCAAGCACGCTTTTGTTGGCCATGCCAATCAGCGCGAAGGTACCGGCACCAAGGAGGGTTCCGAGCTGGATGCCGACGAAGGGCAGCGAAGCGAAATAACCACGGCGCTTGGGCGGAGCCACTTCGGAGATCAGGGTTGTTGCGCCCGCCTGCTCGGCTCCGGCGCCGAGGCCCTGGACGATACGAAGCGCCACGAGCAGGACGGCGCCAAGCATGCCCGCTTGATCGAACGTCGGGAGCAAGCCGATTGCGAAGCTTGCGAGGCCCATCATGCCGATGGTCATCAGGAGGACCATCTTGCGGCCGAAGCGGTCTCCGATGAATCCGAAGAGGACGCCACCGAAGGGGCGCGCCGCGAATCCGACGCCGTAGGTGGCGAACGACGCGATCAACGCGCCGCTGTCTCCCAAGGGCTTGAAGAACAGCGGCCCGAAGATCAGGGCCGAAGCCAGACCGTAAATGTAGAAGTCGTAGTACTCCAGAGCGGATCCTACGGAGCTGGCAAGTGTTGCCCTTCGCAGCTGTTCCGGCTCAACTACCGAGCCGTCCGTGTCAGCAAGCTTTGTCTTAGTACGAGTTGTCACAAGCACTCCCTCAAGAACACTCCAGACCCCCGTTGGCCTGGCGAGATAGTGTCAGCCGCCATGGCGTGAATCACTATATTGAACAGAGTACAGTACGTTGTACAAGTTTCAAGTGGTGTAATCAGATTTAATTATGACCTTGGCCGGGCGGCCAGATCGGTTAGCCCATCGGGTTGCCCAGCGAGTGGGCGAGCTCCTTGAGTTCCTTGACCATCAGGGCAGCCTGCTCCTCGGAAAAGGTGGCTTTCAGGGCCGTCACCGAGAGACCAAGGCTGGGGCCGTGTGCCCCGTGGGTCGGGACGGGCACGGCAAGGCAAACCACGCCGAGAGTGGATTCCTCGTCCTCCAAGGCGTAGCCCTGCTTGCGGATCGCAGCCACTTGGGCCTTGAGCTCAACGGCGCTCCGGAGGGACTTCGGGGTCATGACAGGGAGTTCCACGTCGTCCGGGAACATTGCTTCGATGTCATGATCGTGAAGCTGGGCCAGGAGGACCTTGCCGACTGCGCTCAGGGAAAGCGGCATTTTGTCGCCGATGTTCGACGTGAGCCGGACGGCCGGGTGCCCTTCGTAGCGCGCCAAGTAGATGATGTGATCGCCGTCGATCATCGCAATCCGCACTGTTTCGCCGGAGAGTGTTGGCGCCTGTTCGCAGAACTTGTAAAACTCCTGGACTTCGTCGAGCCGGCTCAGGTAGGCGGCACCAAGTTCAACCAGCTTCCGGCCGAGCGAAAACTCGGCACCTTCGCGGGTTATCAACCGGGCTTCCTCAAGGGCCATCAACAGGTTTGACGTGGAAGATTTCGGAATCCCCAGCTCCCTTGAAAGATCACTGAGGGTCAGCCTGCCCGAAGGCGCCTCCGCCAAGGCATCCAGGACCGCGGCAGCGCGGGTCACGGCAGGCGCCGGCGAGGAGCTCCCCAATCCTTCGGCGGAACGGGGGGTGCGGGAATCGGCCATGATTCTCCTTCGCAATCGTGCGCCTGGCGCAGAGTGGGCGCGTGCCAAGCAGAAACGCTACCCGGGGGCAGCGGAACTCCGATCCGCGGCAATCACGCTTGTTCAATCCACTGAACAACCACCATCATAGTGGCTTGGTGCCGGGATGAGACTCGCCGGGCGGAGAATGGCTTCCTTTCCATATCCAGAAATTCTCTGTATATTCATCTATGAGCTCTCCACCGCGGCATCCCCCAATAGTCGCGGTGGAGAGCTTTTCCAATTCCCCGCAGGGATCAGGCGCAAAGCTAGTCCTGCTGCCGCCAAGGGGTGAGCCGTGGCAGCCAACGCGGAACGTTGGCCCGGTAGTCGTCATACTCGGCGCCGAACTTGCGGGCAAGCGTCGGCTCCTCATGCAGGCTCACGAAAGCCACCACGGGAACTGCGCCTAGCGCCGCCAGCCCGAACAGCCTTGGCTGTCCCAGCAAGAGGCCCTGTCCGGTGATCGCGGCGCCGATGCCCACGTAGATGGGGTTCCGCACGAACCTATAGAAACCGGTGACCACAAGGTTCTTCGGCGGCGCAAAGGGTGCCGGCGTGCCTATTCCTTCAAGGGCGAATCGCGCAAAAGAATTGGTGATCACGGCCGCGCCGGCGCCGATCAACAGAACGCCTGCGCACTGGGCCGGCAATCCGCCGGGTACGGGCTGTTGCACTCTCCAACGGGTCACCATCCATGGCAACAGACCGGCGGCGGTAGCCGGGGCGACGGCAAACACCGCCGTACCGATTTTCGCCAGCCTCTTGTCGCGCGATGCATCTCCGGACGCTGTCATGCTGCCATTCTGAACCGGCAAACGACCGTCCACAACCATTGGGGCCCCAAGGCTCTGGAACAAATAAAAAGAGCCCCTGAGCTTCGTTTCCGAAGTTCAGGGGCTCTTCTCCTTGGTGGGTCCTACCGGGATCGAACCGATGACATCCACGGTGTAAACGTGGCGCTCTACCAGCTGAGCTAAAGACCCAAAACACTGATTTCGGCACCCTCGGCGCTTCAACCAACGAACATGTACTCTACCGGATCAATCGCCCGGAACACTAATCGACTCGCTTGGACGGGAGCAGATCGGGAAGCTCAGCGGCAAGCCAGGCCAGCGCGCCGCTGACTCCTGCTTCCACTTTGAGATCCGCGAAACCGTCGCCGCGGGTCGGACCCCGGTTGATGATCACTACCGGCTTGCCGAGTTTGGCTGCGTGCCGCACGAACCTCAGCCCGCTCATGACGGTCAACGAAGACCCCGCCACCAGCAGCGCCCCGGCTTCGTCCACCATGGAATAGGCGCGTTGCACCCGATCCTTGGGCACATTTTCACCGAAGTAGACGAAGTCGGGCTTGAGCGTTCCACCGCATACGGGACAGACAGCGACGACGAACGATCGAATGAGTTCGGGATCCTCCACCGAGGCATCGGCGTCCGGTGCCATTTCCACGACTCCGGAAGCCTGGACGGCTTCGAGGAAGCCGGGATTGATTTCCTCAAGAATGGATGCCACGAGCCGCCGCGTGAAGACATGCCCCTCGTCGAGGCAGATCACACGATCGTAGCGGCCATGCAGGTCCACCACGTTGATGCTGCCGGCATCCTCGTGCAGACGGTCCACGTTCTGCGTGATGAGTCCCGTAAGCAGCCCGCGCCGCTCAAGGAGCGCGACGGCGGCATGCCCGGCGTTCGGGTCCGCGTGCCGGAGGTGGGACCATCCAAGGTGATTCCTCGCCCAGTAACGGCGCCGGTTCACAGGGCTTCCGATGAATTCCTGGAAGGTCATCGGATTCCGCGGTGCCGCTCCTGGGCCGCGATAGTCAGGGATGCCGGAGTCCGTGCTCAGGCCGGCTCCCGTCAAAACAGCAAGCCGCTTGCCCCCGAGAATCCCGGCGGCCTGGCCGAGAAGGTCCATCTCGCCTGGATCCAACTCAGCCGCGGGGGCCGGCGCAAGTATGGCGAAGCCAGTCATTCCGACGCCGGGCCGTGGGGCGCTCATCGACGCTAGGCCTGGCCGAGCGCGGACAATGCCTCGCGGTATTCCGCTAAGTCGCGTGCCTGGCCGCGCGGATTGACGACGACGTAGCGGACGATGCCCGCGGCATCAATGATGAATGTGCCCCGCAACGACATTCCGGTAGCGGCGTCAAACACGCCATACTTCTCGGCAACTTGTCCGTGCGGCCAGAAGTCCGCCAGGAGATCGAACTCGTAGCGTTCCTTGTCCGCGTACGCCCGCAAGGCGAACTTGCTGTCCACCGAAACTCCAAGGACTGTGGCGTTGGCCTGTTCGAAAATACCCAGATTGTCACGGATCTCACACAGCTCCCCGGTGCAGATTCCGGAGAAAGCGAACGGATAGAAGACCACCACAACGTTGCGGCCGCGGAGACCAGACAAGCGAACCGGCTCACCAAACTGGTTCACGAGCTCAAAATCCGGGGCCTCCTGTCCCACAACGGGAACTCCCGGATGCAGTCCGGGAGGGCTCAACCTGGAGTGGGTCACTTGTTCTTCTTGCGTGCTACAAGCCGCGTGGCGCTCCAGTCCTTGGAGACGCCTGCGGAGGTGGTGCAATGCAAACCGGCAGTGGGAGCCGCGTCCTGGATATCCGAGGGTGAGACGTAGTTGTCACGGCCCGATTTGGGAGTCAGTACCCAGACCACGCCACCTTCACCCAGGGTGGTCAGTGAATCCACCAGTGCGTCGACAAGGTCTCCATCACCATCGCGCCACCAGAAAATGACCGCATCCACTACCTCGTGATCGTCTTCGTCAAGCAGCTCGGAACCTGTGAGTTCCTCAATGTCTTCACGCAAATCGAAATCGACATCATCGTCGTAACCGAGTTCCTGAATTAGATCCCCATCTTTGAAACCCAATCTTTCCGCCACATTTACCGATGTGGCGGCGTCGGCCTCGCTCACGTTTCCTCCTCTTGAAGTGATTTCGATTACTACAAGCCAACACCCTTTGGGCGTGTGCTTCAAGCCATTGTCCCGCGTTCCACCATAATCCGCGCCCCGGCCACGGCTAAAGCCATGGCGACGATCGGCGCTGTAGCCATGGCTGCAGGTACAACTGCCTACGATGTAACAGCTTGAGTGTGACATACAACGCCTTCACGACCGCGCGGCTACGCATCGCGGCTCGTACAAAGCTACAGTGGCCATTGAAGACTTTGGCTGCAGGGCAACCGCCCGCCGCGAATAGCGCAGCTCAAGCTCAAGAGAACCTGCCCGGCGCACATGACCGGGCTGTTGTAACCGATATGTCGCACACGCCGCGTTCATGACGGGCAGTTACCCTGCCGGACCTGAGGCGACGATGAATGCGCCAA
>NZ_JAHHZS010000021.1 GCF_022606295.1 Arthrobacter bambusae | reverse complement strand
CACGGCCGGCGGCGGAGCGGACACCGAGCCCGTGAAGGCGGAAGCAGTCCTGGGCGTCGGAGCCAAATCACTCGTGGTGTTGAGGGCACACAGCGTTCCGGACACGGACCCCGACCATTCCGTAGCCGCGTCCCTTGCCGCGTTGTCGCAGACTGCCACCACCGAAACGGCCTCCTTGACTGCGCCGGCCACACCGGCACCGTCCACCAATCCTCTCCAGGCCGTACCGGAAGAGGCACCCGGACCGAAGAAGCACCATGCATCGGAGCCAAAGGCTGACCCCGAAACCAAGCCAGCCGCTGCGCCGAAAAAGCCCAGAAAGCCACGCGCCCACAAGAACGGGGGATCATGAGGACTCCCGTCTCCACGTACAGGCTCCAGATCAGGTCCTCGTTCACGCTCCAGGACGCGGCGGCCCTCACCGGATATCTGCGCGAGCTGGGGGTGGATTGGGTATACTTGTCGCCTATCCTGACGGCCGAGGAAGGCTCGGACCACGGTTACGACGTCACGGACCCCTCCACGATTGATGCTTCGCGCGGCGGCGCCGAAGGGCTCGCGGCGCTCTCCAAAGCGGCACGGGAAGCCGGCCTCGGAGTCCTCGTCGATATCGTCCCGAATCACATGGGAGTTGCCTCGCCCCCACAAAATGCCTGGTGGTGGTCCCTCCTCAAGGAGGGCAAGGCCTCCCGCTACGCGGAAGCGTTCGACGTCGACTGGGACTTCGGTGGCGGAAAGCTCCGGCTGCCGGTCCTTGGCAGCGATGACGACCTCGACAAGCTCGAAGTGGTCGACGGCGAATTGCGTTACTTCGACCACCGCTTCCCGTTGGCAGAAGGCAGCTACGCCGAGGGTGATGACGCCACGGACGTCCATGCGCGGCAGCACTACGAGCTGGTCGGCTGGCGCCGGGCCGACGACGAACTGAATTACCGCCGGTTCTTCGCGGTCAACACGCTGGCCGGGATACGCGTCGAAATACCCTGGGTCTTCGAGGAAGCCCACTCGGAGATCGCCCGATGGTTCCGTGACGGGCTTGTGGACGGGCTGAGGATCGACCATCCGGACGGGCTCGCGGACCCCGCCGGGTACCTGGAGCGCCTGAAGGAAACCACGGCTGGCTCCTATCTGCTCGTCGAGAAGATCCTGGAGCCCGGGGAAAGCCTTCCGGAGAACTTCGACTGCGAGGGAACCACAGGTTACGACGCCCTCGCCGACGTCGATCGCCTTTTCGTGGATCCCGACGCCGAAGTGCAGCTTGACGCCTTGGACGGCAGGCTCCGGGGCACCGGTTCGCCCGCCGATTACGAGGCCATGATCCACGGCACCAAGCGCCGTATCACGGACGGCATCCTGCATTCGGAAATCCTGCGGCTCGCGAGGCTCGTCCCGGAATCGCCGGAGCTGCCCCGCCTGGAGGTGGCTGACGCCCTGGCCGAGATCATCGCCTCGTTCCACGTCTACCGGAGCTACCTTCCCGACCGCAAAGACACCCTGGTGGAGGCCGTCGAGCGGGCTGCACGGACCAGGCCTGAGCTGGACCAGATCCTCAAAGCGTTGCTCCCCCTCCTGCTCGACGCCGGCCGTGAACTGGGCCGGCGGTTCCAGCAGACGTCCGGGATGGTCATGGCCAAGGGCGTGGAAGACACTGCGTTCTTCCGTTACACGCGCCTTGGAACGCTGACAGAAGTGGGAGCGGACCCCACGGAGTTCGCGTTGTCCACGGCTGGATTCCACGAACGCATGGCCCGCCGCCAGGCGCTGCTCCCGCTGTCCATGACCACCCTGACCACGCACGACACCAAGCGCAGTGAAGACACCCGCGCCAGGATCTCCGCCATCTCCGAGGCAGTCCCGGACTGGGAAGCCTTCGTGGACCGCATGCAGGAACTGGCGCCGATCCCCGACGGGCCACTTGCGGCGCTCGTATGGCAAGCCATCGCGGGTGCGTGGCCGGCCAGCCGCGAACGCCTCCAGGGTTACGTCGCCAAAGCAGCACGCGAAGCCGGCAACTCCACCAACTGGACGGAGCCGGACGAAGGTTTCGAAGCGAAGCTGGCCTCCGCCGTCGACGCCGTCTTCGACGTGCCGGAGGTGACGGCCGCCCTCGAAGCGTTCGTTGCACTTCTGGACCCGTATGGGACGTCCAACTCACTGTCGGCGAAGATTGTCCAGCTGACCATGCCGGGTGTACCCGATGTCTACCAAGGCACTGAGTTTTGGGATCGATCACTCACCGACCCCGACAACCGGCGCGCGGTCGACTTCGAACGGCGGAGGGCAGCACTCGCCGCCCTCGACGCCGGTGTCCAGACTGAAGCGCGGGACGAGTTGGCCAAGCTTCTGCTGACGTCCCGGGCACTGCGCCTACGACGCGACCGGCCGGAGCTTTTCGGTGGTTACAGTCCCGTCATGGCAGAGGGGCCCGCAGCCGAACACTTGGTCGCCTTCGACCGCGGCACCGCTTCCGACGGTGGCGGTGCCATCACTTTGGCTACCAGGCTGCCGCGGAAACTTGAGCGAAACGGGGGGTGGGAGGAAACTTTCATTCGGCTCGGGAGCGCGGTCCGGGATGAGCTCACAGGCAACAGTTACGCCCCGGGCGAGGTGCCCGTCGCAAGGCTGCTGCAGAGGTACCCGGTGGCTTTGCTCGTACCCATTGGCTAGCCAAAGCACCGACAAATGCGGGCCAACGAAGCCCGGACGAGACGATTGAGGGGGAGCGATGGCCGAGAAGACCAACGTGGGAAAACGGTTCGATGTATGGGCCCCGTTCGCAGAGTCAGTGACTCTGCTGGCGGACGGTCAGCACCACGAAATGCGATCGCACGACGACGGCGGCGGCGCGGGCTGGTGGGTGGCGGACGTACCCCGGTTGGCCGGGACTGATTACGGCTATCTGGTGAACGGGGAGGGACCGTTTCCCGATCCCAGGTCGCAGCGCCAGCCGGACGGAGTCCATGATCTTTCCCGCACCTTCGACTCCTCGTCTTATGCCTGGAAAGATTCGGATTGGGCAGGACGCGGGCTCGGCGGCGCGGTCATCTATGAGCTCCACCTCGGGACCTTCACTCCGGAAGGCACCCTCGACTCAGCCGCCGAAAAGCTGGACTACCTCGTTGACCTGGGAATCGACTTCGTGGAGCTCCTGCCGGTCAATGCCTTCAACGGCCCCCACAACTGGGGGTACGACGGCGTGCTGTGGTTCGCCGTCCACGAGGGCTACGGGGGGCCGGAGGCCTATCAGCGATTCGTGGATGCGGCGCATGCCGTCGGACTCGGCGTGATCCAGGATGTGGTCTACAACCATCTGGGCCCCAGCGGGAACTACCTACCGAAATTCGGCCCCTACCTGAAGTCCGGCGAAGGCAACACGTGGGGCGACTCGGTGAACCTGGACGGCTCCGGCTCCGACGAAGTCCGGCAATACATCCTGGACAACGCCGCCATGTGGTTGGATGACTTCCACGTTGACGGGCTGCGCCTCGACGCCGTCCATGCCCTCCGCGATGAGCGGGCCGTCCATATCCTGGAGGACCTCGCCAGCCTCGCGGATGGCATCGAAGCCGAAACCGGCGTCCCCAAGACCCTGATCGCGGAATCGGACCTGAACAATCCGCGCCTCATTTACCGCCGGGATACCAACGGCTACGGACTGGACGGACAGTGGAGCGACGATTTCCACCACGCCGTGCACGTGAACCTCACCGGGGAGACGGCTGGCTACTACGCGGATTTCGATTCCTTGGGCGCACTGGCGAAGGTGCTTGAACACGGTTTCTTCCATGACGGGAGCTACTCTAGCTTTCGCGGCAGGCATCATGGCCGGCCCATCCGGCCGGGGCTGGTTCATCCTGCCGCGCTGGTGGTCTGCAACCAAAACCACGATCAAATCGGAAACCGCGCCGCCGGTGACCGCCTGAGTTCGAGCCTGTCCTACGGCAGGCTGGCGCTCGCCGCCGTGCTGACTATGACGTCGCCGTTCACCCCGATGCTCTTCATGGGCGAAGAATTCGGCGCGTCCACGCCGTGGCAGTTCTTCACCTCGCATCCCGAGGAATGGCTGGCGGAGGCCACAGCGACGGGCCGGCTCAAGGAATTCGAACGGATGGGCTGGGACCCTGCGTTGGTGCCCAACCCCCAGGATCCGGAGACGTTTGAACGCTCCAAGCTCAAGTGGGAGGAAGCCCACGACGGCGATCACGCCCGATTGCTGGACCTTTACCGGGCGTTGGCGAAGCTCAGGCGCTCGACGCCGGAGCTCGCCGGGGGCGGGTTCGCCGACACCCACGTCGACTTCAGCGAAGAGGACAAATGGCTGGTTCTCAGCCGGGGCGCCGTGCGGGTAGCCTGCAACTTCGGGGACCAGACCCTGACGAAGGCTATGGACGGCGAAGTCTTGCTTGCCACGGAGTCTTCGGCCGCCGTCGGGAACGGAAAGCTGACGCTCCCGGGGGAGAGCGCCGCCGTCGTGCGCCTTAGCTGACAGCGAGCCGGAAGGTGACCGCGCCCACATGGCGGACATTGCGCTTCGAGCCTCGAAGGCGGTGGCAGGATGGTACGTATGACTTATTCGGCTGCGGAAAACCGCTATGAAACCATGCCCTACCGCCGCGTCGGACGCAGCGGCCTCAAACTTCCCGCGATCTCGCTGGGACTATGGCATAACTTCGGCGACGACAAGCGTTTCGAAGAGCAGCGCGCCATCCTCCGCAGGGCCTTCGACCTGGGGATCAACCACTTCGACCTCGCCAACAACTACGGTCCGCCGGACGGTTCGGCTGAAACGAACTTCGGCCGCCACCTGAAGGACGACTTCAAGCCGTACCGCGACGAACTCGTCATTTCCACCAAGGCCGGCTACTACATGTGGCCGGGCCCCTACGGAGAATGGGGCTCCCGCAAGTACCTTCTCTCCAGCCTGGACCAGTCGCTCCAGCGCATGGGACTGGACTACGTGGACATCTTCTACAGCCACCGTCCCGATCCCGAAACCCCGCTGGAAGAAACCATGGGCGCCCTGGACCACGCCGTCCGTTCGGGCAAAGCGCTCTATGCCGGGATCTCTTCGTACACCCCGGACCAGACCCTTGAGGCGGCCCGCATCCTCAAGGAGATGGGCACGCCGTTGCTTATCCACCAGCCCAGCTATTCCATGCTCAACCGCTGGACCGAGAACGGTACGCCCAACCTCTACGAAACGCTTGACCAGGTTGGCGCGGGATCCATCGCCTTCTCCCCGCTGGCTCAGGGAATGCTCACCAACCGCTACCTGAACGGCATCCCGGCCGACTCGCGTGCCGCCAAGGAACGGTTCTTGTCCGAATCAGCGCTGACCGAGGAAAAGCTGAGCCGGGTGCGTGGCTTGAATGCCATCGCCGAAGGGCGCGGCCAGACCCTCGCCCAGATGGCTATCGCCTGGATCCTGCGCGAGCAGCCCAAGGGTTCGCCTGTGACATCGGCATTGGTGGGCGCGTCAAGCGTCGCCCAGCTGGAGGACACTGTGTCCGCGATCAACAACCTCGGCTTCACGTCGGAGGAACTGACAGCAATTGACGAGTTCGCCGTCGAATCCGACATCAATCTGTGGGCGCAGAAGTAGATTCGCAAACTTAATTCACGAGCGGGGCCGGCCGGGAACAAAGCCGGCCCCGTTCGGGTTGGTTACAATGCAAAGAGCGTCGAATGGCGCTGTGCCTTTAAGACGCCGTCCTGCACTCAGGTACGGACGCGCAAGGCACCTGAGGTTAGTTCTCAAAGGAGTTCCGTGTCTTCACATCCGATTCGTGTCGCCATTGTCGGCGTAGGTAACTGCGCCGCTTCGCTGGTCCAAGGTGTCCACTACTATCGCGATGCCGACCCCCAGGCCACGATTCCGGGTCTGATGCATGTAGAGTTCGGCAAGTACCACGTCAACGACGTCCAGTTCGTCGCTGCCTTCGACGTCGACAGCAAGAAGGTCGGCCTCGACCTCGCTGACGCCATCGGCGCCAGCGAAAACAACACCATCAAGATTGCCGACGTCCCCTCGACGGGCGTGACCGTGCAGCGCGGCCACACCCTGGACGGCTTGGGCAAGTACTACCGCGAGACCATCGTGGAGGCTCCGGAAGAAGCAGTGGACATCGTCGCCGCACTGCGCGAAGCCAAGGCCGACGTCATGGTCTGCTACCTGCCCGTCGGTTCCGAGGACGCTGCACACTTCTATGCGCAGTGCGCCATCGACGCCGGTGTTGCCTTCGTCAACGCCCTGCCGGTCTTCATCGCGGGCACCAAGGAATGGGCCGACAAGTTCACCGCCGCCGGTGTGCCGATCGTCGGCGATGACATCAAGAGCCAGATCGGCGCCACCATCACGCACCGCGTCATGGCCAAGCTCTTCGAAGACCGCGGCGTCACGCTGGACCGCACGTACCAGCTGAACGTCGGCGGCAACATGGACTTCAAGAACATGCTGGAGCGCGACCGCCTGGAATCCAAGAAGATCTCCAAGACCCAGGCTGTGACCTCCAACGTCGAGGCCGTCCTGCACGCCGACGACGTCCACATCGGGCCGTCCGACTACGTCGCCTGGCTCGATGACCGCAAATGGGCGTTCGTCCGCCTCGAAGGCCGCAACTTCGGCGATGCCCCGGTGTCCCTGGAATACAAGCTCGAGGTCTGGGACTCCCCGAACTCTGCCGGCGTGATCATCGACGCCATCCGCGCCGCCAAGATCGGCCTGGACCGCGGTATCGGCGGCCCGCTGCTCTCGGCTTCGAGCTACTTCATGAAGTCCCCGCCGGAGCAGTTCAACGACGACCTCGCCCGCGAAAAGGTCGAGGCCTTCATCCGCGGCGACGTGGAGCGCTAAACGCCCGCTCACCTATGTGGGGTTTTGGCCGGACGCCCGCTCACCTATGTGGGGTTTTGGCCGGACGCCCGCTCACCTTCAGGTGAGCGGGCGTCCGCCGTTTAAGCTCACTACACGGCACTTGCAAACCCGGATGCGACGGCAGGATCGACCCACGCTGATCGCAGCGCCTTCTTGATCTTCTTGGTGGCCAGCTCGAATCCATCTGCCAGATCGTCCTTGCGGAACACGAGGACGGTCCACCCGGCAGCTTCGAAGGCTTTGTTCCGGCGTCGATCACTAAGTGTCTGGGCCTCCGCGAGGTGATGGCCGCCGTCGTACTGAATGGCGACCCGCCTGTGGCGGAACCCCAAATCCGCCGACGGCGAGAACGGATCGTCACTTCGCAAGCCGAGCTGGAGTTCGGGTTCGGGGATTCCCGCGTCGAGCATGGCCAAGCGAAGCAGGGACTCCGGGGGAGAGTCCGCGCCCACGCGCATCAGTTCGAGCGCCTGCCGGGCACGCACGACGCCCTGTAAATTTGGATGCCGTTCGACCAAGGCGCGCAGTCCTTCGAGGGTGGCGAAGGGTGTGTCCCTCCCTTCCAGCGCCTGGCGGGGTACGCGAATCAGCTCGTCGCCCATACAGACGAGGTAGTCCAAAGGCAGCAGCCGGGCCATGTCCAGCCAAGTGCGGGGCCGGGTGCTGATCCATATTCCGTCAACGGATTCGACCTCGTCCTCGGCCGCGATCACTCTGTGCCCGATCACGCCCATGCGGCGGGCTCCGGGCAACGATCGCGGTTTGCTGAGGTGCAGCTCCGTCGAATCGGCAAGCCAGGGCGGAAGGCTGGAGCAGCGAAGGCGCGCCGCCGTCACGTGCGAGATCCAGGCACCGGGGGTGGCGGCCGACAGCGCACGGGCGGCTGCCTCCAGATCGAAGTCCCAGCCGCTCGGACGGTAGAGGTTACGGCTGACGCGCTCGACGTCGGCGCGAAGCAGGCGGCCGCGCGGGACGCCCCGGGCTTGGGCCTCGGCGAGCGTGAACGGACCTGAAAGCAGTTCAGTGGGAAGGGCAAACTCGTTTCGCATACCCGCATTGTTGCTCAAAGGGGCGGGTGCTCGCAGAAGTTATCCACAGGCCCGGGATTCGGCCGAGGGTCCGGCCGCCTTCAGGTGCCACAGGTGAGCGAGCGTCCCGCGAAAGGGCCATATATGTGAGCGAGCGTCCCGTGAAAGGGCATATAGGTGAGCGAGGGTCAGAAGAGGCCCACCGGGTTGCCGTGCTCATCGACGTCCATTCGCATCGCGGCGGGCTCCTTGGGCAAGCCGGGCATGGTCATGACCGCGCCGGTCAGTGCGACGATGAAGCCCGCCCCGGTCTTGGGAATCAGCTCGCGGACATGCACCGTAAATCCCTTGGGGGCACCCAACTGGGAGGCGTCGTCGGTGAATGAATATTGGGTCTTTGCCATGCAGACGGGCATCCCGCTCCAGCCATTTTTCCGGATGTCCGCGAGGCGCCTGAGCGCGGGGACTGAGAACTCCACACCGTCGGCGCCGTAGATTTCCTGGACTATCGTGCGGATCTTGTCCTCCACTGACAGGCTCAGGGGATACAAATGACGGAAGTCCGACGGCGTTGCTGCCGCCAGCACTGCGGCGACCTTCGCCGCAAGCTCGTCGCCGCCGTCGCCGCCTCCACCTCTGCCCCAGACATCCGCCACCGCTGCCTGCACTCCCTCCCGGGCGCACCAGGCCAGCAGCCAGTCGAGCTCTTCTGTTGTGTCCGTCGCGAACTTGTTGATGGCAACGACCGGGGTGACGCCAAACTTCTCGATATTGTGCACATGCCGTTTCAAGTTTTCGACGCCGGCAGCGAGCGCCTCCACGTTCGGCTCCTTGAGAAGCTCCTTCGGGATGCCCCCCTGCATCTTCAACGCCCGGATAGTTGCGACCACGACGACGGCGGACGGCGCCACGTCCGCGATGCGCGACTTGATGTCCATGTACTTTTCGGCCCCAAGGTCGGCGCCGAATCCCGCTTCCGTGACCACGATATCGGCGAGCTCCTGGGCCGTTTGTGTGGCGATGAGAGAGTTGCAGCCGTGTGCGATGTTGGCGAACGGCCCGCCATGCACCAGGGCCGGCGTCCCGGCGATGGTTTGAACGAGGTTCGGTTTGATAGCGTCCTTCAGCAGCATGGTCAGTGCGCCCTGGACACCGAGATCAGCCACGGTGACCGGCCGCCGGTCATAGCTGTATCCGAAGGTGATGCGGCCGAGGCGCTCGCGGAGATCATCCAAGTCCGTCGCGAGGCAGAAGACGGCCATGATTTCGGACGCCACGGTGATGTCGAAGCCGTCCTGCCGCGGGACTCCTTGAGCGGGCCCGCCCAGGCCGATGATGACTTCGCGCAGCGAGCGGTCGTTCATATCGAGGACCCGTTTGAACGTCATGCGGCGGGGGTCGATGTTGAGCTCGTTGCCTTGGAAGATGTGGTTGTCCACGAGGGCCATGAGGGCGTTATTGGCGGACGTGATTGCGTGGAAGTCGCCGGTGAAATGCAGGTTGATCTCGTCCATGGGAAGAACCTGGGAGTAGCCGCCACCGGTCGCTCCTCCCTTCATGCCCAGGATCGGCCCAAGGGAGGGTTCGCGCAGCGCGATCATCACGCGGTGGCCAGCCCGTGCCAAGGAATCGGCAAGGCCCACCGTGGTTGTGGACTTTCCCTCGCCCGCCGGCGTCGGGGACATGGCCGAGACGAGGACGATCTTGCCGGCGCGTTTGGCCGCCGGGAGACGCAGTTTGGCAGGATCGATCTTCGCCTTGAACCGGCCGTACAGTTCCAGGGCATCGACGTTGATCCCGGCACGCTCTGCGATTTCCACGATGGGACGTATCGCCGCACTCCGGGCAATGTCGAGGTCGCTCAAGATCTTGTTTTCAGACATCCTTGTCCTCAACTCCTCGGGAACACTGTCCGCGACAATCTATCAGTCGTGCCCCGATAGGTGAGCGAGGGTTTGGGGGATTGCGGCGATAGGTGAGCGAGGGTTTGGGGGATTGCGGCGATAGGTGAGCGAGGGTTTGGGGGATTGCGGCGATAGGTGAGCGAGGGTTTGGGGGATTGCGGCGATAGGTGAGCAGGCGTTTAGCTTGGGCGGACAAGGACGGCGCCGATGGCGGAGTGGTAGCTCTCAAGCGTGATGGCTGCCGTCCTTTGCCAGCCGAAGGCCTCCGCATGGACGGCAGCGGCGCGGCCCATGTCTTCGCGGGTACGGGGATCGTCGTACAAGGCTTCGATGACGTCGGCCCAGCGCGAGGGATCGTGGCCGTCAACCAAAATGCCCGTGCGACCGCCGGCAACGGCGCGGGACAGGCCGCCCACGTTGGTGGCCACCACCGGGGTGCCGCAGGCCTGCGCCTCGAGGGCAACAAGCCCGAACGATTCGCTGAAGGATGGCATCACCACGACGTCGGCTGAACGAAACCAGCCCGCCAGCTTCGGCGCCTTGACCGGCGCGCGGTGGGTGACGACGTCGTCCAGCCCCGCGGCAGTGATGAAGGACTGCAGATTGAAGTCCTTGGCGCCGCTCAAGGCACCGAGGATGGTCAGTTCGAGGTCGATGTCGGGCCGCCTCTTGCGGAGGATTCCCGCAGCCTCGACGAAGACCTGCGGTCCCTTGAGCCGCTGGATGCGTCCGGCGAAGAGCAGGTGGAAACTGCCGGGCCGCACGCCAAGCTCGGCGCGGGAACGGGCCCGGAATGCGGGCGTGAACACCGTGAGGTCGACGCCGGGGGGAGCGATGTCGATGTGGTCGAAGTCGGCGTTGTAGTGCGAGACGAGTTCCTGGGCTTCCGCGGGAGTGTTGGCCACGAGCCGGGTGGCTCCATCCACGATCCTCTGTTCGCCGTCTTCACGCAGGCGCGGTTCAGGCCGCTCGCCGGATTCGAGCACCAGGTTCTTGACCTTCGCCATCGTGTGCATCGTGTGGATCAGCGGCACGTTCCACAATGCGGACAGCTCAAGGCCGGCCACGCCGGATACCCAGTAGTGCGAATGGATCGCGTCGTAACGTCCGTGCGGTTGCCGCTGCCGGATCCTCTCGATCTCGGCAACCATCGTGTGGAGGAGATCGGGAAGTTCCTCCTTGGGCAGCTTCCGGGGCGGGCCTGCCAGCACGTTGTGGACGCAGACGCCGGGACCGGGGTGTTCGACGGCGGGCTGCCCGGCGGACGTCGAACGCGTGAAGATCTCCACCTCAACGCCAACATCCGCCAAAGCCATGGCCAACGCCCGGACGTACACATTCATGCCGCCCGCATCGCCCGAACCCGGCTGCTCCATAGGAGAAGTGTGGAGTGACAGGAAGGCCACGCGACGGATCAACGACACCGCTACCTCCTGTATCGAACGCAATTCAACAAGTTCCGCAAAGTGATAGATCCTCTGCGTCCCAGCGAAAACACTACTCCTGACCTCCACGGCATTGCAGCCAGCCTGCAGGGCCGGCCGTGGATGGCGGGCTGATACCGTAACGAACGTGAGCCACTCAAACAGCGAAGCAGGAACGCCGGCGGCCGTTAGCTACGAGATCCGGCCCGCCGAGGCAAGCGACTGGCCCGGGATCTGGGCCGTCCTGGAACCCGTGATCCGGGCGGGGGAGACCTTCACCTGGGACCGCGACACTAGCGAAGAAGCTGCAAGGAGCAAATGGTTGAAGGAAGCGCCCGGCCTGACCTTTGTGGCAGTGCGCGACGGCGACGTGCTGGGTACCGGTGAACTGCACGCCAACCAGGGCGGAGGCGGAAGCCACGTGGCCAACGCCGGCTACATGGTCCGTGCCGACCAGGGCGGGCAGGGAATCGCTCGAGCACTGTGTGCCTATTCCTTGGTTGCCGCCCGGGATGCCGGGTTCAAGGCCATGCAGTTCAACGCCGTCGTCGAGAGCAACGTCCGTGCTGTGGGCCTGTGGCAGTCCATGGGCTTCCGTATCCTGGCGACGATCCCCGGGGCCTTCCAGCATCCAACCCTTGGCTACGTTGGGCTGCACGTCATGTACCAGGAGCTTTAGCCCGGTCCGCGATTCGTCCGGTCCGCGCCGGGCTAAAGCTATGCACAATCGTGGCCGCGGCGTAGTCTGCCGTGCATGGACGCAACGCCCAGGGCCCGATTCGATCCCCTCGCCGCGATCCGTGACGATGCGCCGGGGGAGGGGGCCAACCCAGGTTGCGACCTCCTGCTGACTGGCACCGTGTTCCAGGACATTATCTTTACCGGACTGGACCGCAGCCCTGAACCGGGGACCGAAGTGTGGAGCCAAGGTATGGGGACCTGCCCTGGTGGCGTGGCCAACCAAGCGATCGCGGCTGCGCGGCTTGGACTGCGGACCAGCCTCGCTGCGGCCTTCGGGGATGACGGATACGGGGACTTCAACTGGCGGATCCTGGAAAGCCAGGAGCACGTGGACCTCTCCCTGTCCAGGCGGTTCGAAGGCTGGCATTCCCCGGTCACTGTCTCCTTGTGCGTCGATCAGGATCGTTCCATGGTCACCCACGGACATCCCTCGCCCATGAGCGCTTCGGAACTGATTGGCGAGCCGCCCAAGGCGCTCGCCGCCGTCGCGGACCTCGGCGAGGAGCCAGAGCCCTGGATGCTGGCGGCAAGGAGAGCTGGCGTCAAACTCTTCGGCGACGCCGGATGGGATCCGACGGGAGAATGGTCTTCCAGGCGGCTCGACCAGCTCGGCAATTTCCACGCCTTCATGCCGAACCAACGGGAAGCGATGGCCTTCACCGGCAAGGACAACCCCTGGTCTGCCCTCTACACCCTCGCCGACCGGGTTCCGGTGGCTGTAGTGACGCTGGGAGCACAGGGAGCCATGGCCGTGGATTCCGAAACCGGTGAGGAGGAGTGGGTGCCGTCCCTTCCTGTGACGGCGTACGACCCCACCGGTGCGGGCGACTGCTTCGGTGCGGCGTTTGTTGTGGGCTGCCTCGCCGGATGGCCTTTGGGGGACCGGCTCCGTTTTGCCAATCTATGTGCCTCGCTGGCGGTACAGGAAGTGGGCGGCTCGCTGGCTGCACCTGGTTGGGGAGACATCGCCGATTGGTGGCAGCGCGCCAACGCCCGGCGGGAGCGGCAGTCCAGCCAGTGGCTCAAACGGTTCGCCTTCCTCGAGGACATTGTGGGGGATGTCCCGCCCGGGGCCCAACGTCGTGCGACGGCCACGATCGCCCACAACTCGGATGCTTGAGCGGCGCCCACCCCAGTCAACCCGCCCGCTCCAGTCAACCCGCATGTCGTCGCGGCACTAGAATCGTGAGGGTGACTTACGAAGCAGCTGCCAGTTTCGAGCCCTTGAAAAGATCGGGTTCGGCAACGGTCCTCGAACGATCAGCCGTCATTGACCTGGACGCCATCCGGCACAACGTACGCCAGTTCGTGGCCATTGCCTCGCCCGCAAGCGTCATGGCCGTGGTCAAGGCCGACGCCTACGGCCACGGCGCGGTGCAGGTGGCGCGGGCAGCCCTCGAAGCCGGCGCCCGCTGGCTCGGTGTTGCCCACATTTCGGAGGCTTTGGCGCTGCGTGCTGCTGGAATAGACGCCCCCATGCTGGCCTGGCTGCACACCAGCCAAAGCAACTTCCAAGCGGCGGTTGCCGCCGGCGTCGACGTCGGGATTTCCGGCTGGGAGCTGGACGCGGTGGTCGCCGCGGCACGCGAGCAGGAACGCCCGGCCCGCATCCACCTCAAGGTTGACACCGGCCTGGGGCGCAACGGCTCCACGATCGCCCAGTGGGACCGTGTGGTGGGCCAGGCCATGGAGTACCAGGACGAGGGCCTGCTGCGCGTGGTGGGCATCTTCTCGCACTTGGCTGTGGCCGATGAGCCCCACCGTCCCGAGACCGATGAACAGTTGGCAGCCTTCCGGGAAGCGATTGCCGTGGCGGAGGACGCCGGAGTGGACACCGAAGTCCGGCACCTGGCCAACACGCCCGGTACGCTGTCGCGCCCGGATGCCCACTTCGACCTCGTCCGCGTCGGGCTCGGGCTCTACGGGCTGTCACCTTTCGAAGGACAAAGCTCGGCGGAACTCGGCCTGCGCCCCGCCATGACGGTGCGCACCCTCGTTTCCAACTGCAAGCGGGTGCCCGAAGGCCAGGGGGTGTCCTATGGCCTCAACTACCGGACGTCCAGCGAGAGTTCCTTGGGCCTGATCCCCCTCGGCTACGCGGACGGCGTGCCGCGCATCGCCACCGGCGGACCGGTGCGGGTCAACGGAGTCAACTACCCCGTGGTCGGCCGCATCGCGATGGACCAGATGGTCATCGACCTGGGGAAGCCGGTAACAGACGAAGCCGGCTGGCTGGGTGCCGAAGCCGTCATGTTCGGTGACGGCGCCGGCGACGGCCCGACGGCGGACGACTGGGCCGCCGCGGCGGGAACCAATAACTATGAGATTGTCACGCGCATCAGCCCGCGCGTGCCTCGCATCTACATCAATGAGATCCCGGGGACGGATGCCCGGTGAGCGGGCCGTCGATTAGTAAGGCCCCGTTGACTGAGGCCTTGTGGGAACGGACGGTCAAGGTCGCGACGGCGGAGCAGACGCATGCTTTGGGTTCGGCGCTCGCCGGGGTCCTTGAGCCCGGTGACCTGCTCGTCCTGACAGGCGAACTCGGTGCCGGCAAGACCACTTTCACGCAGGGACTCGGCGAAGGACTGGGTGTCCGGGCAGGCATCATTTCACCTACGTTCGTCCTGGTGCGCATCCACCCGAACCTGCCGGACGGGCCGCGCCCCGGCGGTCCCGACCTGGTCCACGTCGATGCCTACCGGCTGGGGTCCGCCGCGGAAATCGACGACATCGACCTCGAAAACACCATGGACAGCTCCGTGACGGTTGTCGAATGGGGGCGGGAGCGCGTGGAACACCTTTCGGATAGCCGCCTGGACATCGAGATGCACCGGACGGTGGGGGGAGCGGAGGCGGCGGTAACCCGCCCGGAGGCGGGCCACGACGCCGTACTGGACTTCGACCCCGAAGACGACGACGAACCCCGCACCATCGTTTTCCGCGGCTTTGGCCCTCGTTGGAGCGCCGTGCCCGAAATACTGGAGGAGAACGCCTGATGCTGATCTTGGCCATTGATACGTCGGCCGTGGCGAGTGCGGCACTCATCTCGGACGATGCCATGGAGGGCGTGGTGGAATCCTTCGCCACGGAGGACACCCGCAGCCACGCTGAAGTCCTGGCGCCAGGCATCGAGAAACTCCTGGGCGACGCAGGCGTAAGCGGTGCAGACCTCGACCTCATCGTCACCGGCGTCGGCCCCGGGCCGTTCACGGGGCTTCGCTCGGGGATTGCGACCGCCCGCACTTTGGCGTTTGCGTGGAACAAGCCTCTTTTCGGGCTCATGAGCCTGGATGCGATCGCTTTGGAAGTGGCAGAGTCAACAGAGGCGCAGGCAGAGTTCCTGGTGGCCACGGACGCCCGTCGCAAGGAGGTCTACTGGGCGCGCTACACGCTCACGGAAGGCCAACTTCCGCAACTCGTGGACGGTCCGCACGTCGGGTTCGCCTCGGAGTTGCCCGATCTACCGGTCTTCGGCGCCGGCGGCGGCATCTACGCGGATGTCGTCAACGCGAACGGGGAATTCAGCACCACCCAGCCCGACGCAGCCTCGTTGGGCCAGTTCGCCATGGCCTTGCTCACAGCGGGCGAAAAGCTGCCGGACTCCACACCCTTGTATTTGCGGGAATCCGACGCGCAAGTGCCCGGCCCCAGGAAGCGTGCCTTGTGAACCCCACATACCAATTCAAGCTCGACGGCGTGACCTTGCGTAACATGACCCCTGACGACGTCACCGCGGTCGAGGTCCTCGAGCGCCGGCTCTTCCCGGTGGACGCGTGGCCGATGCAGATGTTCTTCGACGAACTTGCCCAGATAGATACCCGCCGTTACGTCGTGGCCGAAGCCGACGGAAAGATCGTGGCCTACGCCGGGCTCATGTGCATCGAGCCGATCGCGGACGTCCAGACAATCGCCGTCGTGCCCGAATTCGAAGGCAGGGGAATTGGCTCCGCCATCCTCACGGAACTGATCGAAGAGGCCCGACGGCGGGGCGCGGTGGAAGTGCTCCTGGAGGTCCGCGCGGACAATCCACGAGCGCAGGCACTGTACGTGCGGTTCGGCTTCGAGCAGATCCACGTGCGCAGGCGGTACTACCGCGACGGCACGGACGCCCTCATCATGAGGTTGACATTGACTGAAGGAATACCGGCATGAACCACCCCGGCCACGTGAACCAGCCCGGCACCGTCCAGCCGCTCGTGCTGGGGATCGAATCCTCCTGCGACGAAACCGGCGTCGGGATCGTCCGCGGAACCACGCTACTGACCAACACGGTGTCTTCCTCGATGGATGAGCACGTCCGTTTCGGCGGCGTCATTCCGGAGATCGCTTCGCGCGCGCACCTGGACGCTTTTGTTCCCACGCTGCAGGAGGCCTTGCACGAAGCGGGGGTGGCGCTGGACGATATCGACGCCATCGCCGTGACCTCCGGACCCGGCTTGGCGGGCGCGCTCATGGTGGGCGTCTGCGCGGCCAAGGCGCTCTCTGTTGCCACGGGCAAGCCGCTCTACGCGATCAACCACTTGGTGGCGCACGTCGGCGTCGGGCTCCTTGACGGTGCCGGTGGCGGCACGGGGGGACTCGGTTCAGGCGCTCGGCTGCCGGAAAATCTCGGAGCGCTGCTCGTTTCGGGCGGACACACCGAAATCCTGCGCATCCGCAGCATCACCGACGACGTCGAGATGCTTGGCTCCACCATCGACGACGCCGCAGGCGAGGCGTACGACAAAGTCGCCAGGCTCCTGGGCCTTGGCTACCCGGGCGGACCGGCCATCGACAAAGTCGCCAAGCACGGCAACGCCAAGGCCATCCGTTTCCCGCGCGGCCTGACGCAACCGAAGTACATGGGGACCGCGGAGGAACCGGGACCCCACCGCTACGATTGGTCCTTCAGCGGGCTCAAGACCGCCGTCGCGCGCTGTGTCGAACAATTCGAAGCCCGGGGCGAGGACGTTCCCGTTGCCGATATCGCCGCCGCGTTCCAGGAGGCGGTGGTGGACGTCATCACGTCCAAGGCTGTGCTGGCCTGCAAGGAGAACCGCATCACGGATCTCCTGCTGGGTGGTGGCGTCGCTGCCAACTCCCGGCTCCGTGAACTGACAGGGCAACGCTGCGGCGCGGCGGGGATCACCCTGCATGTGCCGCCGCTGTCACTGTGTACCGACAACGGAGCCATGGTCGCTGCACTGGGCTCGCAGCTCATCATGGCCGGAATCGGTCCCAGCGGCGTTGCCTTCGCTCCGGATTCCTCCCTGCCGGTGACCACGGTTTCGGTGTAGGCGCGGGACCCTGCCGGTGGCCGGACAGCAGCGCTAGGCGGTCAGAACGGACCGCATTTGCTCCACGAGATCCTGGACAACCGCGTGAAGATCGCCGTCATGCTGGGCAGCGACCCGGCGCTGGCGCTGGTAGCCGGCTCCGCGGGCGATGATCTTCTCGACGTCGGCCAGCTCGGCCGAGCAACCCAGCTTCTCGGCGATGGGCGCCAGGCGCAGCAGCGTTTCCTTCAGGTGATCAGTGACGAGCTGCTCGTTGCCTTCGGCGTCGAGGATGATGATCGCCTCCATGCCGTAACGGGCCGCACGCCACTTGTTTTCCTGGATATGCCACGGCGGCATGGTCGGAATGCTGCCGCCGTTGTCCAGGATCGTGGAGAACTCGTCCACCAGGCATTGGGTCAGGGCCGCAACGGCGCCGACTTCCTCGAGCGTGGCGAGGCCATCGCAAATGCGCATCTCGATAGTGCCCAGGTTCGGCACTGGCCGGATGTCCCAGCGGATTTCAGACAGGGTGTCGATCACTCCGGTAGTGAACATGTCCTGGACATAGGACTCGTATTCGGCCCAACTGGGGAACTGGAATGGCAATCCGGCCGTGGGCAGTTGCTGGAACATCAGGGCGCGCTGTGACGCATAGCCGGTGTCTTCGCCACCCCAGAACGGGCTTGAAGCGGACAATGCCTGGAAATGGGGGAAGTAGTTGACCAACCCGTCGAGGATGGGGAGCGCCTTGTCCCTCCGGTCGAGGCCGACATGGACGTGGACTCCGTAGATGACCATTTGCCGTCCCCACCATTGGGTCCGGTCAATCAGCTTGGCATAGCGCTCTTTGTCCGAGACGGGCTGAAGCTGCGGCGGGCTGAAGGGGTGGCTGCCAGCGCAGAAAAGTTCCACGCCCATGGGGTCGGTGACTTCCCTGACAGCCTGCAGCGAGCGGGCCAAGTCTTCCTTGGCTTCCTTGACGGTGTTGCACACGCCCGTGACTAGTTCCACGGTGTTCAGGAGCAGCTCACGTTTGATGTGCGGATGCTCGTCGTCTTCGTTGAGGTCCGGGTGACGCGACGCCACGCCACGCAACACCTCGTTTGCGACAGAGACCAGTTCGCCGGTGCGTGCGTTGACGAGCGCGAGCTCCCATTCCACCCCCAGGGTCGACTGCCTGGATGAAGCGAAATCAATCTGCACGTGGGTCCCCTCGGTATTTGCCAAAACGCCCTGAGCAATGCCCGCCGTGGGGCCGTCAGCGGTTGGCTCAAGTCTAATGCAGGGGCGGTACGGTACCGCATGGACGGATTTCATGGAAGGTAAAGCATTTTTTGCTAATGAGAATGATTTGCATATAAGCTAGTGAACATGCATCTTTCTGTTGTCAGTTCCCTGGACAGCCAATGCCGCGAAGCAGCCGTCGCCAGGCTTGGACGGACCCATCGAGATTCGGTGGTAGTCCTGCACGATCTCCTGGACGGCTCCATTGTCTTGCGAAGGATCTTCCGCGACGGCCAACTGGTGGAGCAAGCCCAAACCGCCTTGGAACATGGTTGCCTTAGCTGCACGGTCCGTCTCGATGTTGTCCCGACGGCGGAACGTCTCGAGTCTTCCGGTCATGACCACGTCGTCCTCGGCTTGCCGCCAGGTGTCTCCGTGGAGATGGCGGTGGCGGAACTCAAGCGAGGCCTGAGACGGGCCGCCGTCATTGACAACGCCGTGTTGGCGATCGATCCCTCGGGGCTGGAAGACCACATCTGGGACAAGCACACGCTGTACGAATCCGGCTTCACGGCCATGCCCGAGGACGACCGCACCAGCGGCGAATTCCTCATCGGGGAACTGGGCCATGCGGACACCGTCATGGTGCACGCCGGCCTTGAGGCAGAGCTCACCGGCTTGCGCCCGGACTCCAGCGAGGCCTGGGCACAAGGGCTGGAACTCCTTGGGCAGCTTGCGCCGCACGCCGCCGTTTCCGCCAGCGACGACGACTTCCGGCCCGGCTGCTACGACGGCGCCGAGGCCCTCGCAAGGGTGCGTCGCGGTTCCGTGCGGGTTCCGCTCGAGCAAGGGTCGGGGCGTTTCCGGACCGTGCTCCACAAAGTGGAACGCCCCCTTCATCCGGCTCGATTCCAGCAGGCGCTGCCCAGGTTGGCCGAGGGATCCCACTGGATGAGGGGCCGCTTGTGGATTGCCTCGGCTGCCAGAGTCCGGATCGCGGTGCAGGGAATCGGGCCGCGCGTTTGGCTCGAGAGCACAGGCGAGTGGCTCGCGGACGCTGGTGCCGGGCCCGTCCCCGGCGGCGAAGGCCCGCAGCACGGAAAGGCGCACCCCGACGTCGACGCTGTCCTCGACTGGCATCCCCGCTTCGGCGACCGGGGCACGGTGCTCGCCGTGACCGGACGGGAGGAAGACCTCGACGCAGCCGAAATCCGCGCACTTCTGGACGGATGTGCGCTGAGCGAAGCGGAGATGCGGCTCGGCTTCGCCGGACTCGAGGACCCTTTCGAACTCGAATCCACCCTGTAGCCGGACCATAGGGTAGCCGGGCTGCAGCCGCGGCGGAACAAAGCCGCCATCAACCAAGTCACAACCCGAGAAGGAGAACCCCATGAAAGTCAGGAATTCGCTGCGTGCCCTCAAGAAGGTTCCCGGCGCGCAAGTGGTGCGTCGGCGAGGCCGCACCTTTGTCATCAACAAGCTGAACCCGCGCTTCAAGGCGCGCCAAGGCTAGCTCCCCGTCTAGGCTGGGCAGAGAACCCGCTACGCGAAGGAAGCCCCGTTATGCCGATCCTCAACAAAGACATGACGCTTTGCATTTCACTCTCTGCCCGGCCGAGCAACAACGGAACGCGTTTCCACAACTTCCTCTACGAGGCGCTCGGCCTGAACTGGATCTACAAAGCCTTCGCTCCCGCTGACCTCCCGAACGCGATCGCCGGCGTGCGCGGCCTGGGCATCCGCGGCTGCGCCGTCTCAATGCCGTACAAGGAGGACGTCATCGCCCTCGTCGACCGCATGGACGCATCGGCCGCCGCTATCGACTCGGTCAACACGATCGTGAACGACGACGGGGTACTCACGGCCTACAACACCGACTACACCGCGATCGCCCAGCTGATCGAGCGCAACGCGATCGACCCGGCGTCGTCTGTGCTGCTCCGCGGTTCCGGCGGCATGGCCAAGGCCACCGCGGCAGCCTTCCGCGACGCCGGATTCTCTCGCGTCACGGTGGTTGCGCGGAACGAGAAGTCCGGACAATCCCTCGCGGCGCTCTACGGCTTCGACTGGCAGGCCGAAGTTGGAGAGTCGACCGCGGACGTGATCGTCAACGTCACGCCGGTCGGCATGGCCGACGGACCCGAGTCCGGCTCGCTGTCCTTCCCCGAAGCGGCGGTCGCGGCCGCGCAGGTGGTGTTCGACGTCGTCGCCCTCCCTGCAGAGACGCCGCTCATCAAGGCTGGCCGTGCGGCAGGAAAGACCGTCATCAGCGGTGCCGAGGTGGCCACGATCCAGGCGCTCGAACAGTTCGTGCTCTACACCGGCATCACGCCAACTCCGGAGCAAGTGGCCGCTGCCGAAGAGTTCACGCGGGCCCAGTAGGGCGCCGCGGGGCCGGCCTGGCGTAACCTAGTCGGCCGCTGCCGGCTCCACCACAACAGCCACCTTTTCCTCGCCGATCCTCGTGAGGACCAGAGTGGCTGTCTTGTTGCCGCGGCCTTTCGCCGAGCCCTTTCCGGCCGGCAGCAATTGTTTCCGCAGTTCCTCGGGGGTGACGGATGTGCCGCGCTTCTTGATGTCCAGTACACCGATGCCGTTGGCCTTCACCCAGGCCTTGAGGGCCTTGACGTTCAACGGCATGACCTCCAGGACTTTGTAGGCGCGCGCGAATGGGGTCTCCACCAGCTCCGGAGCGCAAATGTAGGCGATGTGCCGGTCCACCAGGTGCCCGCCCAGCCGGAGTGCGACGTCGGCCACCAGTCCGGCGCGGATCACCGCGCCGTCCGGTTCATAGAGGTACCCCTCCACCGGTCCGACGTCGGGCACCGGGCCGCCGTCGAAATCTTCGCCGCTGGTGATCTCGGCTGCGCCTTGCGGCCCGAGCACCAGTGCCGCACGACGGATGCCGGGACGGGCGACGTCGTTGAACCACAGCGTTACTTCGGTGACGTCCCCTCCCACCGAGACCCACTGCGCCTCACAGCCGCCCGGAACCGATTCGTGCGGCATCCCCGGACCCATCTTGACGCCGACCGACTTTCCGGTAGCGGCCAGCGATTCAACGAAGGACAACGGCGGCGAGAACGCCTCCGGATCCCAGATACGCTTCGTCCCCGACGACGACGTCGTGCGGCGCGCCGGATCGAGCCACACGCCGTCGACCCCGTCGAGGGGCACGGACGTAGCGTCAGTGTGCACCACTGACGCATGCGGGAAGGGCATGAGGTTGATGGTGGCGCACGCCGCGGTGGTCTCATCCAGTTCCACGGCGGTGACCTTGATGTCCATCGAGGCCATGGCCATGGAGTCGGCTCCGAGCCCGCAGCCCAAGTCCGCGACGTGCTGCGTGCCCGCCTTGGCGAAACGCTCGGCGTGCCTGGCTGCCACACTGAGCCGGGTGGCCTGCTCCAGGCCGGCTTGGGTGAAGAGCATCTGCCGGGCGAATTCGCCGAACTTGGCCTCGGCCCGGGTGCGGAGCCTGGATTGGGTGAGGACGGCGGCCACCAGCCCGGGGGAGTGGCCGTCCTTGCGCAGGCGGGCATTGAGGGCCAACGCTTCGCCGTCGCGGTACGGTCCCAAGGATGCCAGGAGTTCCCAACCCTCGGTTGTCAGCAAGGGGGCAATGTGGTCCTGGGGTGTGTCAGCCATGGGAACTAGCCTAGTGCTCGCCTGTCATACGGGGTGGAGGGGGATCCGGGAGCACTCGGGCGGATAGGGTTGATGCCATGGAAGACAACCCAGTACGCCAGCCTGACGACGCCAATGGTTCTCCCTCTGTCCCCGATAGACGTCCCTTCGCCGGAAATCTTTCCAAGTATGCCCGCCCGGCGCTTATCGTCGGTGCTTTGATTGCCGTTGTCTGCATCGCTCTCTTGATCATTATTTTCTTCCTCGATTCCTTCAATGCAGCTACCTACTCCATGACCGGAAAGAGCGTCCAGGACGCCACTGACGAGGCCCGGGAGATCCGGGACACCTATTCCGGTGCGCGCATCGGTGCGATCGTCGGGCTGGTGGTGTTCGGCGTCGTCGCGCTCGCGAGCGGCGTGGTGCTGTACCTGAACCGCGGAACCGCGCCGGCGGAAGAGTACGACGACGGCGAGGATGTCGACTTCGACGACCTCGCCGGGCAATGAGCTTCCGACCGGAAGCGGCGCTCCGGGTGTTCACCCGTGACGGAATTCTGGCACTCGCCTTGACCGAGTGCTAATGCTTACATAGAGTCTTGATTAGCACTCTCCCTAGGCGGGTGCTAATGCCGCCAGGCACTTACCGGCACCGCGACGACGGTAAGCCCGCCACGGCACCCCTGGTTTGATAGTCCATGTACTACCTCACGTAAAGGAGAGATCCGAGTGTCGGTCTCCATTAAGCCTCTCGAGGATCGCATTGTTGTCCGCCCGCTCGAAGCAGAGCAGACCACGGCTTCCGGCCTGGTCATCCCGGACACTGCACAGGAAAAGCCGCAGGAAGGCGAAGTTGTTGCAGTTGGCCCCGGCCGCTTCGATGACAACGGCAACCGGGTTCCGGTCGACGTAACCGTTGGCGACGTCGTCATCTACTCCAAGTACGGCGGAACTGAAGTCAAGACCGGCGGCAACGAATACCTCGTTCTGTCCGCCCGCGACGTTCTGGCGATCGTCGTTAAGTAATTCCCTGGATCCCGCATCGCAGATCACGTCGGACTTTTCCGGTCGAATCAGCGGTGCGGGTTTTCCGTCTTGAAAGGACACAACCATGGCAAAGCAGCTTGCGTTTAACGACGCTGCCCGTCGCTCGCTCGAAGCAGGCATTGACAAGCTCGCCAACACCGTCAAGGTCACCCTTGGCCCGCGTGGCCGCAACGTCGTTCTGGACAAGAAGTGGGGAGCTCCCACCATCACCAACGACGGCGTGACGATCGCCCGCGAAGTCGAACTCGACGACCCGTATGAGAACCTTGGCGCGCAGCTGGCCAAGGAAGTCGCAACGAAGACCAATGACGTCGCAGGCGACGGCACCACCACGGCCACCGTGCTTGCGCAGGCCCTCGTCAAGGAAGGCCTGCGCAACGTTGCCGCTGGAGCCGCCCCGGGCGAAATCAAGCGTGGCATCGAGGTTTCCGTCCAGGCCGTGGCTGCCCGCCTCCTGGAGAACGCCCGCGAAGTAGAAGGCACGCAGGTTGCCAGCGTCGCCGCGATCTCCGCCCAGAGCGATGAGGTTGGCGAGCTCCTCGCCGAGGCTTTCGGCAAGGTCGGCAAGGATGGTGTCATCACCATCGAAGAGTCCTCCACCACGCAGACCGAACTGGTCCTCACCGAGGGCATGCAGTTCGACAAGGGCTACCTGTCCCCGTACTTCGTCACTGACGCGGAACGTCAGGAAGCTGTTCTGGAGGACGCGCTCATCTTGATCAACCAGGGCAAGATCTCCTCGCTGCAGGAATTCCTGCCGCTCCTCGAGAAGGCCCTGCAGGCCGCCAAGCCGCTCTTCATCATTGCTGAGGACATCGACGGCGAAGCGCTGTCCACGCTGATCGTGAACCGTATCCGCGGCACCCTGAACGTCGTCGCCGTCAAGGCACCGGGCTTCGGCGACCGCCGCAAGGCCATGCTGCAGGACATCGCCACACTGACCGGCGCACAGGTAGTCTCCCCGGAGCTCGGCCTGTCCCTGGACCAGGTTGGCCTCGAGGTGCTCGGCAGTGCCCGCCGCATCACCGTCACCAAGGACAACACCACGATTGTTGACGGCGCCGGCACACCCGAGGACGTCGCAGCACGCGTCGCCCAGATCCGTGCCGAGCTGACCCGCACCGACTCCGACTGGGACCGGGAAAAGCTGCAGGAAAGGCTTGCAAAGCTTGCCGGCGGCATCGGCGTCATCAAGGTCGGCGCAGCCACCGAGGTCGAACTCAAGGAAAAGAAGCACCGTATCGAGGACGCAGTGTCCTCCACGCGTGCTGCCCTTGAAGAAGGCATCGTCTCCGGCGGCGGTTCAGCCCTCATCCACGCCCTCAAGGCACTGGACGAGGACCCTGCCGTCAAGGCACTGGAAGGCGACGCGGCTGCCGCCGTTGGGATCGTCCGCCGAGCCCTGACCCAGCCCCTTCGCTGGATCGCCCAGAACGCTGGCTTCGACGGGTACGTCGTCGTCGCCAAGGTTGCCGAGCTGGAAGACAACCATGGCTTCAACGCGAAGACCGCCGTGTACGAGGACCTGATCGCCGCCGGCGTGATCGACCCCGTCAAGGTCACCCGCTCCGCGCTTCAGAACGCCGCGTCCATCGCAGCCCTGGTTCTCACCACCGAGACCCTGGTTGTCGAGAAGCCGGCCGAAGAAGACGAGCACGCAGGCCACAGCCACTAATCCTGGTTGTCCGACGCAGGAGGCCCGGTCCCGTTGGGGGCCGGGCCTCCTGCGTTTGGCTCCCGGCTACCTTCGTCGCGGCATGGACGAGCCCACAGTTGGCACTCGGTATTCGCCATGTCAACGTCCAGCCAAGCATGACCTAATTGAGTGATGGATGCTTCTCGAATGGATTTTCGATTGGCACTTGTTATTACGAATCAGTAAGATTTATGGTTCGATCTAGGTCATTGAGGGGCATTGTTGTGTCAACTGCGCAAACGACGGCTACTACCAAGGAGCAACGTCGTTCCAGTGGCACCGGAAGAAAGCCGAACTTTCGCCCTGAAATTCAAGGCCTGCGCTCCCTCGCGGTGCTCATGGTGGTTACGTACCACGTGTGGTTCGGCAGGGTTTCCGGTGGCGTAGACGTCTTCCTTCTGGTGTCCGCCTTCTTGATGACATTGCAGTTCACAAACCGCTATGCGCAGCACCGGCCCATGGACCTGCTGAGGCATTGGCTTCACTTGTTCCGGCGGCTGCTTCCGGCAACCGTCGTGGTTCTCCTGGGTACTTTGGCCGCCATCTTCGTGGTCCTCCCCAAAACCCGGTGGGCAGCCTTGGTCGACCAGGTCTGGGCCTCCCTTTTCTACGTCCAGAACTGGCTCCTCCAGCGGGAAGCGGTCAACTACTATGCTGCCGACCGCAGCCAAGCGAGTCCCCTCCAGCATTTCTGGTCCCTTTCGATCCAGGGCCAGGTCTTCATCCTTTGGCCGGTCATTTTCGCGATCGCCGCATTGGTCTGCAGAAAGTACGCCCTCCGCTACAGGGTCGCCCTGACGTATGTGTTCGGGCTGATCTTCCTGGTGTCGCTCACCTACTCGATCATTGCCACGGCGTCGAACCAGACCACCGCCTACTTTGATACTTTCGCCAGGCTGTGGGAGTTCGCCCTCGGAACACTGGCTGCCCTGGTCCTGCCGATGGTGAAGATCTCGAAGAACGTCCGCGTGGTGATGGGGTGGGTCGGCGTTATCGCCATGCTGAGCTGCGGGATCGTGCTCCAGGTCCAGACGGCGTTCCCTGGCTTCGTGGCGCTCTGGCCGACCCTGGCGGCCGCCTGCATCATTGCCGCGGGCCAGACCGGCAGCCGATTCGGAGTGGACCGGATCCTCAGCTCCCGGCCCCTCGTTCGCCTGGGCGACAACTCCTATGCACTGTACTTGTGGCATTGGCCGTTGCTGGTCATCTCCCTCATCTGGACAGGGAAGGACCACGCCGGCTGGCTCTCCGGGACCGTCATCATTGCCACCGCGTTGGTTCTGGCCTTCCTGACGACCAAGTTCGTCGAGAAGCCGTTCAGGGAATGGAAGTGGCCCGAAGTGAACCGGCGACGTGCCGCCGTCGCGATCGTCGCCTGCCTCACTATCGCGATAGTGCCGTTGATCGGTTTCACGGTGCAGCAGAACGTGACCGCCAAAATCGCCATGGACCAAGCCCAAAAGGACAACCCTGGAGCCGCTGCCTTGGTGCCCGGCTACGTCAACGAAGTGAGTCCCAGCGCTGTCCTGCTTCCCACCGCTGAAAAGCTGGCCCAGGACTGGGCAAATCTACCCAGCAAATGCTCGGGAGATCTGGTGCCTTCGTCCAAACTCCTCCAAGGGGTTTGCCTTCAAAACAATCAGCCGGCCGAATCCAGCCGGACCATTCTGGTGCTCGGCGACTCCCACGCGGAGCAATGGCTGGCCGCGGTGGCTCCGGTGGCCGAACAGGAGCAATGGCGCACCTACCAGCTGCTGCTCGGCGCATGTCCGTTCACCGTGGATACCTCCGGATTGGACGCACCGTGCAAGGCCTTCAACGACGCCGTCGTCCAGCAGATCGACCAGCATCCACCGAGTGCCGTATTCCTGGTGGGGACGGCGGCATCGCCCTCATCACCCGATGAAAAGCTGACAGTGGGCCTTGAAGACACAGTGAAGATGCTCACGGGTAAGGGCATCAACGTCATCGCCGTACGGGACAACCCGAGGTTCGATTTCAACATGGCCGATTGCGTCGCGGTCAAAGGTCAACACAGCCCCGACTGCAATCCAAGCCAGGAGCAATTGCTGGCGGCCCAGAACCCGCTCGCGTCCCTTCAGGGGAAGTACCCGGGCTTGTCCATCCTGGATATGACCGATCTGATTTGCAACGGCACGGAATGTCCCGGGGTTGTGGGCAACACGTTTGTCTACTTGGACAACAACCACCTCTCCAAGACCTATGTTGCGAGCATGGCGCCCATGCTCAAGGAAAGGTGGCTGGCCGCCACCGGCTGGAGCTAGGCGCCCGGAGTCAGGGACCCCGACGCCCAGCCGGGCCCGACAACGGGAGCCCCCCGGGTGCCGTTGCTCACATTGCCCTCGCGGAATATGGGGATCGGCGGCGAGGTTCTACTATTTATTCAGAACCTTTCTGCACAGGCCAGTCCCGTAATGACGGGCTGGTCATCAGCTGCAACCCCTACCAGAGCAACCCCCCAGAACCAAGGTAAGAGGCGCACTCATGACCCAGCCCCAACACGATCCCTTTGGCTTTGTCGGCCTGACTTACGACGACGTCCTGCTGCTGCCGGGCCACACCAACGTCATTCCCTCGGAAGCTGATACTTCCTCCCGGATCTCCAAGCGGATTTCCGTCCAGACGCCGCTGCTGTCCGCCGCCATGGACACCGTCACCGAGTCCCGCATGGCCATCGCCATGGCCCGCCAGGGCGGACTCGGCGTGATCCACCGCAACCTGTCCATCGAAGACCAGGCCGACCATGTCGACCGCGTCAAGCGCTCCGAGTCCGGGATGATCACCAACCCCCTGACCATCCACCCGGAAGCAACCCTCCAGGAACTGGACGAACTGTGTTCGCGGTACCGGGTTTCCGGCCTCCCCGTTATCGACCCCGATGGCCGGCTGCTGGGCATCGTCACCAATCGAGACACCCGCTTCGTCCCGGAATCCGACTTCCCGCTGCGGCTGGTCAGCGACGTCATGACCAAGATGCCGCTCATCACCGGGCACGTCGGCATCAGCCGCGAAGAGGCCTCGCACAAGCTGGCCACCAACAAGATCGAGAAGCTGCCCCTCGTTGACGAGCAGGGACGCCTCAAGGGGCTCATCACGACGAAGGACTTCACCAAGGCCGAGCAGTACCCGCTCGCGACGAAGGACGAGGAAGGCCGCCTCCGGGTCGGCGCCGCCATCGGCTTCTTCGGCGACGGCTGGGAACGCGCCATGACGCTGATCGACGCCGGCGTCGACGCATTGTTCGTGGACACCGCCAACGGCCACTCGCAGGGTGTCCTGGACTTGATCACCCGGCTGAAGTCCGACCCCGTGGCCGCGCACGTTGACATCATCGGTGGCCAGGCAGCCACCCGTGAAGGTGCCCAGGCACTGATCGACGCCGGCGCCGACGGCATCAAAGTGGGCGTGGGCCCGGGCTCCATCTGCACCACGCGCGTGGTTGCCGGTGTGGGCGTCCCCCAGATCACGGCCATCTATGAGTCCTCGAAGGCGGCCATCCCCGCCGGAGTCCCGCTGATCGCCGACGGCGGCCTGCAGTACTCGGGCGACATCGGCAAGGCCCTCGTGGCCGGTGCCGACACCGTCATGCTGGGCTCCCTGCTGGCCGGCTGCGACGAGTCGCCGGGTGAGCTGATCTTCGTGAACGGCAAGCAGTTCAAGAGCTACCGGGGCATGGGGTCCCTGGGGGCCATGCAGTCCCGCGGCAAGAACACGTCCTATTCGAAGGACCGTTATTTCCAGGCTGACGTTTCCGGCGATGACAAGCTCATTCCGGAAGGCATCGAAGGCCGCGTCGCATATCGCGGCCCGCTCTCCTCGGTGGCGTACCAGTTGGTGGGCGGCCTGCGCCAGACCATGTTCTACACGGGTGCTCCGACCATCGCAGAGCTCAAAGCACGCGGCAAGTTTGTGCGCATCACTGCGGCCGGGCTGAAGGAGTCCCACCCGCACGACATCCAGATGACCGTCGAGGCCCCGAACTACGGTTCACGCTAGGCGCCATTCTTCCCATAGGCAGTTCAAGTGAGCCCGCCACCTCCCTCCAGGAAGGTGGCGGGCTCGGCTGTTTTCGCGGCAGCCCCCGCCGTCATGCTGTACGTCACCCTGCCGGAAGATCGCGGTGCACTGGGATAACCTAGAGCAGTGACTTATGAGATTGAGATTGGCCGTGGCAAGCGTGGGCGTCGTGCCTACTCCCTGGATGACATCGCGATCGTCCCCAACCGCCGGACGCGCGACCCCAAGGACGTCTCCGTCTCATGGCAGATTGATGCCTACAAGTTCGAGATGCCAGTGATCGCCGCACCCATGGACTCTGCGATGTCTCCTGAAACGGCCATCGCACTTGGCCGGCTGGGCGGCCTGGGCGTGCTGGACCTCGAGGGTTTGTGGACGCGCTACGAGGACCCCCAATCCGTGCTGGACGAGATCTCCGCCCTTGAGGATGAAACGGCCAGCCCGGCGGTCACTCGGCGCATGCAGGAGCTCTACAAGGCTCCCATCCAGCCCGAACTGATCACCACCAGGCTCGCGGAAATCCGGGCTTCGGGCGTGACCGTGGCCGGATCGCTGACGCCGCAGCGCACCCAGGAGCACTATAAAACCGTGGTTGCCGCCGGCGTCGACATTTTTGTCATCCGGGGCACCACCGTCTCGGCCGAACACGTCTCCAAGAACCACGAGCCACTGAACCTCAAGCAGTTCATCTACGAACTCGACGTGCCGGTGATCGTCGGCGGAGCCGCCGGGTACACCCCGGCACTGCACCTCATGCGTACTGGTGCGGCCGGCGTCCTGGTGGGCTTTGGCGGCGGCGCGACGACCACAACGCGCCGTGCGCTCGGCATCCATTCGCCCATGGCATCCGCCATTTCCGACGTCGCCGCAGCCCGCCGCGACTACATGGATGAATCCGGCGGACGATACGTGCACGTGATCGCCGACGGCGGCATGGGCAGTTCGGGTGACATCGTCAAAGCCATCGCCATGGGCGCCGACGCCGTCATGCTCGGCAGCGCCCTGGCACGTGCCGAAGAAGCCCCGGGCAAGGGCTGGCACTGGGGCCAGGAAGCCCACCACCTTGAGCTGCCCCGCGGCGACAGGGTCAACGTCGGCACTGTCGGGCCCCTCGAAGAAGTACTCTTCGGACCGGGCCACCACACCAACGGAACGTCCAACCTGATCGGAGCGCTTCGCCGTTCCATGGCCACCACCGGCTATTCGGACCTGAAGGAGTTCCAGCGCGTCGACGTCGTCGTCTCGCCTTACTCCGGGCGGTAGCGCCCATTCGGCCGCTTGAGCAGTCGCGCGAAAACCCTGCCCAAGCCCGCGGACAAGAAGTAGTGTGGGGAACTACGGGCTTTGTGCGATGGGAGGCGTCCAATGAGCAGTGTTGCAGATGGTTCGCAAAGGGATGATGCATCCAGCGGTGCATTGAGTCCAGACGCGCGGGCCAGATCCATCGACGTTCTCAAGGGCACCACCGAGCCTGGCAAGGAACTCGACATCCTGATCGTCGGGGGAGGCGTGGTCGGGGCCGGGGCGGCGTTGGACGCCGTGACCCGCGGCTTGTCCGTTGGCATTGTCGAGGCCAGGGACTGGGCTTCCGGCACGTCGTCGAGGTCCTCGAAACTGATTCACGGTGGCCTGCGCTACCTGGAAATGCTGGACTTCGCGCTGGTCCAGGAGGCCCTCCAGGAGCGCGGACTGCTGATCCAACAGATCGCACCGCACCTCGTCCGGCCGGTCCCGTTCCTCTACCCGCTGACCCGGCGGTTTTGGGAACGCCCGTACGTTGGTGCCGGGATCTTCCTCTACGACACGCTCGGCCTCACCTCCGGACACAGCCGCGGTGTGCCCATGCACAAGCACCTCTTCCGGCGCGGAACACTGAGGGCAGCCCCCAGCCTCAAGAACGATGCCTTCGTCGGTTCCATCCGCTATTACGATGCGCAGGTCGACGACGCCAGGCTGGTGGTGAATGTCGTCCGCACCGCGGCACATTACGGAGCGCATGCCGTGAACAGGATGCGCGTGGTGTCGTTCGTGCGCGAGGGCGAACGTGTGGTCGGTGCGAAGGTGGAAAACCAGGAGGACGGCAGCATCATCGAAGTCCGCGCCAAGCAAGTGGTCAACGCCACCGGAGTCTGGACGGACGAGACCCAGGCCATGGTGACGGACCGCGGCCAACTCAAGGTCCGCGCCTCCAAAGGCATCCACCTTGTGGTCCCGCGCGACCGCTTCCAATCCACAGTGGGATTGATACTGAGGACCGAAAAATCCGTGCTGTTCGTCATCCCGTGGGGCCGGCACTGGATCATCGGCACAACGGACACCGACTGGAAGCTCGACAAGGCGCACCCCGCCGCGTCCACAAAGGACATCGACTATGTCCTTGAACACGTCAACCGTGTCTTGAAGCGGCCCCTGACCCGTGAGGATGTCGAGGGAGTCTACGCGGGCCTCCGCCCGCTGCTGGCGGGGGAGAGCGACTCAACGGCGAAACTTTCACGCGAACACGTCGTGGCGCACCCCGTTCCAGGCTTGGTGGTGGTTGCAGGTGGAAAGTTCACCACGTACCGGGTCATGGCGAAGGACGCTGTGGACGAAGCGACCCGGGCCATGGACGAGCGCGTACCGGCGAGCTGCACCGATACCATTCCGCTCCTGGGAGCCGAGGGATTCAAGGCTGCATGGAACCGGCGCGCAAGAACCGCGGATGAAGCCGGAGTGCATGTCGCCAGGGTGGAGCATCTCCTGAACCGCTACGGATCCATGACCCCGGACGTCCTGGCCATCATCAAGGACAACCCCGCCATGGCCGAGCCGCTGCCTGGAGCCGACGACTATTTGGCGGCGGAGGTCGTCTATGCCGCGACCCATGAGGGTGCCCGGCATGTCCATGATGTCCTGACACGACGTACCCGCATCTCGATCGAGTCGTGGGACAGAGGTGTTTCCGCGGTCCCTGTTGTCGCTAAGCTGATGGGAGAGATTCTTGGCTGGAGCGACACGCAGCGGGAAAGCGAAATCAAGCACTACCTGGCCCGGGTGGAAGCTGAACGGCTCAGCCAACAGCAGCCCGACGACGAATCGGCCGATGCTGCGCGCATGGGGGTCGATGACATCGTTCCCCTCCGCTGAGCGGCCTGGGTCGGCTGGGCACACTGGAGGGAAAACGACTTGGCGGAACCACTGGACCCGTATGATGCCGAACTGACAACGCCGGAGACCGTCATCCTTGAAATGGAAGCGGTCGACAAGACAGATGCTGCGGGCCAGCTCGCGGAACGGCTGTACGCGGCCGGGCGCATCACGGACCTCGAGGGCTTCCTCGAAGTCGTCAATTCGCGCGAGCATCAGCTTGCCACCGGACTGCCGGGCGGCATTGGCCTTCCGCACGCGCGCAGCGAGTATGTTTCCCGGGTCTCCATCGCTGTTGGTGTCACGAAGTTCGGTCATTCGCTGGACTTCGGCGCCAGCGACGGACCGGCCACGTTGGTCCTGCTCATCGCTACGCCGGCCAGTTCGTTCTCGGACCACCTGGAAGTCCTCGCGACCTTGGCCCGCTCGCTGTCCAAGGAATCGTTCCGGGAATCCCTCCGGCGCGCCCACGATCCCGAAGTCATCGCCGAACTGATCAACTCCAGCCTGGTGTTCTTCGACCACTGACGTCCTCCCCCCCTTGGGGGAGGCCGGTTCGTTTAGCTGTTCTACAGCTTGACGAAGTACGGTTAAGGGGTGTTGAAAACCGCTCTGAAGCCCCGCTGGATCGCAGGACTTGTCTTCGCGCTCCTGCTCTCCGGGGTGTTTGTGCTGCTCAGCCAGTGGCAGTTCGGCAGATCCACCCAGAGCGACGCCCCGGTTGACAACCCCGCGGTGGAGCAAGTCAAGCCGCTTACCGGGGTATTGCAGCCTGGAACGTTCTTCCCGGGCACCGCATCGGACCAAATGGTCAGCGCCAAGGGCAGTTACGACCCCGCCAAGCAGGTCCTTGTGGAGGGCCGGCTTCTGGCAGGGCAAAAAGGGTACTGGGTAGTGAACGCGTTCGCTGTCGACGGCGCCCCCGTCCTGCACGGTGTCGCCGCCTCCGCGAAGACCTGGATCCCCGTGGCCCGCGGCTGGGTGGCCGATCCCGCCCAAGCCGGGCCTCCGCCGTCGGGCACTATCGAACTGACCGGGAGGCTCCTGCCGTCCGAGGCGCCGGTGCCAAACGTCGACGCCGGAGCGGGCCGCGCGTCTGCGGTGTCGGTCGCGGAACTCATCAACACGTGGCAAGTCTCAAGCTATCCCGGCTTCGTCGCCGCGACCTCGGAAGTATCGGCTGGCAAGACCCTCGCCCTTCCGACGCAGCTGAAGCCATTGAACATCCCGGCCCAACCCCCCAACCAACAAATCAACTGGCTCAACCTCTTCTACTCCGTGGAATGGGTGGTCTTTGCAGGATTCGCCCTCTACGTCTGGTGGCGCATGGTGGCCGATGACTACCGGCGCACCCTCGAAGACGACGAGGACGAGCCCGACGACGAATTCCCGTCAGACGATTTGCCAGCAAGTACCAAGCCAGAACAGGTAAAGCCATGATTGAGCCCAAACCGGCCATCCAGCCCGAACAGTCCGGAGAATCTGCCGCCAAGCCAACCGCGGCCAAGAAGCGCCGCTTCGGCGGAACGACTGCCCAGATCCGCTCGGCCTTGAAATTCTACAAAGTCATGGCCTACCTCACCGGTACCATGCTGCTGCTCCTGTGCGCCGAGCTCGTTGCGCGCTATGTGTTCGGCGTGTATCTCTTTGCCGGCGGAACCAACGCAATCACCGGTCAGCCCTTCGGTTTTGGATTCGCGGATGCTGAGTCGAAGGCGGTCCTGGGTGGCGTCAACGTTTCCGTCGGAGTCCTGATCGTCCACGGCTGGATGTACGTGCTGTACCTCATCTCGGACTTCCGCTTGTGGTCGCTCATGCGCTGGCCGTTCATGAAGCTCATCCTGCTCGCCTTGGGCGGCGTTGTCCCTCTCATGTCCTTCATTGTGGAGAAGAAGTTCCACTCGGAGGTAGAGATGGAACTCGCCGCGAATCCGCGGGCGTCCAAGCGCTACTGACGGGCCCGCCACGGCGGGCATTGTGAGATCGCTAACGTCGGGCTGGTTTCCCGGCTTCACGACCGGCTTCAAGGTGCACCGGGGCATCCCGGCAAAGTAGGCTGTTACGGTGACTACTCCCACCGCACCCTTCAGTTCTGAAGCTCAGACTTCCCAGAAGCCGGTGCTGGTTGTTGACTACGGTGCCCAGTACGCGCAGCTGATTGCCCGCCGCGTCCGTGAAGCGAATGTGTACTCGGAAATTGTTCCGCACACGTTCACCACCGAGCAGCTTCTGGCCAAGAACCCGGCAGCGATCATCCTCTCCGGCGGACCTTCCAGCGTTTATGCCGAGGGTGCCCCGAGGGTCGGCGCGGACCTTTTCGAGGCCGGCGTGCCGGTCTTCGGCATTTGCTACGGCTTCCAGGCCATGGCCAACGCGCTCGGCGGCAAAGTCGCGCAAACCGGTTTGCGCGAGTACGGCGCCACCGAGGCCACCACTGTCGGCGAAGCCCGTTCGATCCTTGCCGGCGTTCCGGACTCCCAGAACACCTGGATGAGCCACGGAGACTCGGTTCACGAAGCTCCTGAGGGCTTCGAAGTCCTGGCTACAACTGCAGGCGCACCTGTGGCAGCTTTCGCGAACGAAGAGAAGCATCTCTACGGCGTGCAATGGCACCCGGAAGTAAAGCACTCGGCGCACGGCCAGCAGGTTCTGGAGAACTTCCTGTTCAACGGTGCCGGCCTGAAGCCCAACTGGACCACGGGCAACATCCTCGAAGAGCAAGTGGACCGGATCCGCCGGCAGGTCGGCGATTCCAAAGTCATCTGCGGCCTCTCCGGTGGCGTCGACTCGGCCGTAGCCGCAGCCCTCGTGCAGCGCGCCGTGGGCGATCAGCTGACCTGCGTTTTCGTGGACCACGGGCTGCTGCGCGAAGGTGAAGCCGAACAGGTCGAACGTGACTTCGTTGCCGCAACCGGCGTCAATCTCTATGTCGCCAACGAGCAGGAGCGATTCCTTTCGGCGCTGGCCGGGGTCAGCGACCCCGAGACCAAGCGAAAGATCATCGGCCGCGAGTTCATCCGCGCGTTTGAGGAGGCCGAGCGGGCCATCATCGCCGAGGCCGCATCCGAAGGCGAGAGCATCAAGTTCCTCGTCCAGGGCACCCTGTACCCGGACGTCGTCGAATCCGGCGGCGGCGAAGGTGCCGCGAACATCAAGAGCCACCACAACGTGGGCGGTCTTCCCGAGGACCTGCAGTTCGAACTTGTTGAACCGCTCCGCGCCCTGTTCAAGGACGAGGTTCGCGCAGTGGGCGCACAGCTCGGCTTGCCCCAGGAAATCGTCGGACGCCAGCCGTTCCCCGGACCCGGCCTGGGTATCCGCATTGTCGGCGAAGTGAACAAGGAACGGCTCGAGCTGCTTCGCAAGGCGGACGCCATCGCGCGGGCCGAACTCACCGCGGCCGGACTCGATAACGACGTCTGGCAGATGCCTGTCGTACTCCTCGCCGACGTCCGCAGCGTTGGCGTGCAGGGCGACGGCCGCACCTACGGACACCCGATCGTACTGCGCCCGGTTTCCTCCGAGGACGCCATGACTGCCGACTGGTCGAGGCTGCCGTACGACCTCCTCGCCAGGATCTCCAACAGGATCACCAACGAGGTTGACGGGGTCAACCGCGTGGTACTGGACGTCACCAGCAAGCCGCCGGGAACCATCGAGTGGGAATAGCATCCTGAGTGACCGGTCCCTGTTTGAGGGACCGGTCACTTTGTTTTTCCCCTGAAATCAGGGGTAATTTGCCTTTCCAACAGTGTTGCGGTGCGGACTGCCGGTGGATTCCCGCTACCCTCGAAAGTATGCCGATTTGGTCCAAGTCGTCTCGAGCTAGAACAGAAAAGAAGGCAGCGGTGTCAGTAGGTCAAAGCCACGAAGAGGGCTCCGTAGAGCTTCGGAAATGGCTGTCCGGCCTCAAACCCGTGACTGGCGCGGACACCATGCTGCGCTTCGTCAAGACGCCGGAAGGGTCGATAGACCTTAGCAACGGCCACCCATCAGGCCTGGCGCAGCTCCTCGCCGGGCGCCGAACCCGGCTTTCCACCTTGATCCGGGACCGCCAGCAGTATCTTGTTGCCGCGCGGGCTGCCAGGAACCTTCGCTCAAAGATTTTCGAACTGGGAAACGACCGGGGGATCGACGCCGGTTACCTGTCCTGCGGCACGGTCGTCTGGACGTCGGCCGTGGGCGGAAAGCCCCAACGCGTCTCCGCCCCCGTCATGTTGGCCGCCATCTCACTCACGGCACGGCCGGGCGAAGACGACTACGAGCTGCAACTCACCGAGCAAGCGGGCATCAACCCCGCTTTGGTCCGGCATTTGAAGACCGTCCATGGCATCGTCTTTGACGTCAATGCCGTGAGCCGTATGGCATACAACACCGCACGACTTGACCCCCTGCCGGTCCTTGACCGTCTTGCCACGCTGGTGCAGCCGATCCACGGTGCCGAGGTCACCCCGAATCTCCTCATCACGACGCTGGCAGATCTGTCCGGGAATTTGGAAGACCCCTGGATCAACGAGAACAGCAGCATCGTTGCATCGCTGTTCGAAGCCGCCAACGGCGGGGGCGTGGAACCTGAGCCCATCAAGTCCGGAAGGTTCCCGAACCTCGACGAGCGGGACCCTTCTGAAGAGTCGCTCCTCCTGGATGCGGACTCGGACCAGCAGTACGTCGTGGATGCCGTGCGGGCAGGCGATTCGCTGGTGGTCAGCACCCCGCCAGGCAGCGGCCAGACGCAAACGGCCATCAATGCCATCGGCGCCCTCGTCAACGAGGGCAAATCGGTGCTCGTCGTGGGCGACCGGCGAGCGAGCCTCAACGGTCTGGCGGGCCATTTTGAAGCCCTGGGCCTCGAATCGATGGTCTTCAGGCCGGGCAACGGTGCCACTCCGCAGCAGCTCAAGGGCCAGCTCGTCAGCGCCATCATCCGCAACGAAAAGTCGCTGGAACCCCAGCTTGCCAACCTGCACAAGACCTTGACCGAGCACCGGCATGCCCTCATGGACCATGTCGCGTCTTTGCACAACGTGCGCCAGCGCTGGGGATGTTCGCCCTACCAGGCCATGCAATCGCTCGCGGAACTGACCGCCATCCAACCCGCTCCCGCCACGACCGTGCGCTTGAAGCGCAGTGTCTTGGACAACATCAAGGACCGCGCTGAGTTGGCTGAAAGATTGCGACGCGCCGCCGAGCTTGGCAGCTTCAGCCGGGCATCGACGTCGAGCCCCTGGTACGGGGCGCGCCTGGTCACCCGCAAGGAGACCGAGGAAGCGCAGCAACTGGCCAGCAGCGCCGCGGAACAACTTCCCCAATTGCGGGATCGGATGAACCAGCTCGCGGAGCACTCCGAAATCCGGCTTGGGGCGAACTTCGCCGAATGGGGCGCTCAGCTTGAGCTCCTGATGGCGGTACGGGAAAGCCTGGACAAATTCACCCCGGACATTTTTGACCGGCCGGTCCACGATCTCATCTCGGCTACGGCTACCTCCGCCTGGCGCCGTGAGCGGGGCCTTGAGATGCCCTCGATGCAGCGCTCCCGCTTGCGCCGCGTGGCAAAGGAATATGTGCGCCCGGGTGTCCACATTGCGGATTTGCACAGCTCCTTGGCCCTCGTTCAGGAACAACGGGCCCTCTGGTCCCAGTACGCCACCACCCAGCGCCATCCGGCAGTGCCATCCGGCCTCGCGGATTTGGGCGCCAGCTACCGCGAACTGGACAGGGACCTCCGCCGTCTGGGCGATTGCCTCAAACATACGGCTGCCGGCGGTGATCTGCACGCGAGCCGTTACGAAGAGCTCGTGGAGCGACTTGAGCGCCTTGTTGCCGACACGGGCACCCTGGAAACGCTTCCAGAGCGCACGCTTCTGGTCGAGAACATGCGCGAGCATGGGCTCGCCGAGCTTCTTGCGGACTTGGCCGAACGGGAAGTGCCTGCCGAATCCGTTGCCGCGGAACTGGACCTTGCCTGGTGGCAGTCCGCCCTCGAAGCAATGATCAGCGGCGACGACTACCTCGCCATGTCCGACGGCGATTCCCTGCGCCGGCTTGAAGCCGAGTACCGTCTGGCGGACCACGCGCACATCGCCAGTGGAGCTGCCCGGCTGCGGTGGAGGCTCGCCGAAATGTGGCGGGCCGGAATCGCTGAACATCCCCGCCAATCGGAACTCCTGCGGAACCTGATCAAAGATGGCCGCGTTACCCTCTCGGCGCTGAGCGCCCAGGCACCTGCCCTCGTAGCCCGGCTCGTTCCCGTGTGGTCCATCAGTCCGTACTTGCTGACGAGCCTCCTGCCTGCCGAACAGAAGTTCGATGCGGTGGTGATTCTCGATGCCGAGAGCACGTCCTTGCAGGCTGTGCTGCCTGCCATCGCGCGAGCCCACCAAGTGATTGCCTTCGGCGACGCGAAGATCGGCAACGCCCGCACGTTCAGCGTTGCGGTGGAGCCGCCCATGGCCGGTGCCGCGAGCCAGGACACCGTGGACAGTGCGTTCAGTGCCTTGGCCCGGGTCCTGCCCACGTGGCAGTTGAACTGGGTGTACCGGGCGGTTGACGAAGACCTCCTGCTGCAGTTGAGCAAGAACTACTACGACGGCGGCCTGCGTCGATTGCCGGACGGCCAGTCCGTCACGGGGCTGGACCGCTCGGTAGTGGTTGAATACATCCCGGACGGCACCGGCCTGCCTGGTGCCGACCACGAAGGTGTCGAATCTGTCGCCGCCGAAGTGAACCGCGTAGTTGACCTGGTGTTTCAACACGCCAGCCTCCGGCCGCGGACCTCGCTCGCCGTCGTCACCGCAAGCCTGCGCCATGCCGCAAGGATCGGTGAAGCCATCCGGCTCCAACTTCCCAACTATCCGCTGCTCTCGGGTTTCTTCAACGCCGGCGCGGAGTCCTTCCGCGTGGTGGATCTGGAGCGCGCGCAGGGACTGGTCCGCGACCACATCATTTTCTCGCTGGGCTTCGGGCGCACCCCGCATGGCCGGGCGCTGCACAGTTTCGGCCCTCTGTCCGTCGAAGGCGGGCGAAACAAATTTGCCCTGGCTATGACCCGCTCCCGAAGGTCCATGCACGTCCTGAGCTGCTTCCGTCCGGAAGACCTCGATCTTGACCGGCTGGCCCACGGCGCCGTCGACTTCCATGAACTCCTTGACCGTGAACTGTCGGGGAACTCCGATCTGGGGACACCGGCCACCAGGGCAGCCGCCAGCGAGCAAGCGCTCGGCGAGGATCCGTTGGTGGCGGATCTGGGCGAGCGGCTCCGAGCCCGGGGAGCGCGCGTGTGGCACCACTATGACGGAGTCCTGGACATCGCCGCGGCGGCCGATCCCGTGCACACGATCGGCCGGGATGACAGCGAAATGCCTACGCCGGTGGCCATTGAATCGGATGGCACGGAACGATACCGCCGCATGAGCGTGAGGGAGCGCAGCAGGCTCCGGCCACAGCTCCTGGAACGCCTTGGCTGGCGCTACATGTCGCTGTGGACCATCGAAGTATTCACGGATCCCTCGTCCTGCGCGGATCGCATTGGATCCTATCTGGGACTCGAGAAGCCTGTGGCGCCATCGTATGGTGATGTCCAGGATGGATTCCTGGACATCGATGTTGAACAATTGGAACTGAATAGCCAGGCGGAACCCTCCGCGGCCAGGTCCAGCGGCGCGCAAGGCGCTGGCTCGGGTCCGGCTATCCCCTAAGGAAACGCAATGGCGGAAAGCAAAAGCACTCATTCCAGGCCGCCCGCGGACACCAGCGCCGGAGCGGCAGACGCTGATACCGGGTTGGCCACGCAGGAGAAGGCAGAAGTGAAGCCCGCACCGGAACGGAAGCCGGCAGGAGAAGGTATTCTGCCCAAGAAAGCTTCCGAGGACGATCCGCGCCGTTGGGGCGATGAATCCAGCTACGACCATGACGCTTGGCTGAAGGAACAAAGGCCCCCGCACTGGGGCTGAATGGACCATCATGGTGGTGACTCTCCGGCGGGGTTTCGCATTACCGGTTACCTGGGGGACTGACGAGGACAAAGAACAGTTTCCCGCGTGTGGAAGCCCCGGCCAGGATTTCGGCCTGTTGCGGATTGGCAGCGACAACCACAAGGCCGTCCGCCTCGTTCGTGCCCAACCATTGGCCGGCCTTGCCTCCTTGCGCGGACGTCCACAAAACCGGGACCGCAGCCGCCAGGAGTTCTGATTTCCTGCCGGGCCCTTCGAACCCGTCGGCCGCAGTGAGCACAACGTTGACCAATTGGCCCGGCGAGATGAGTTGAATAGAAGCGGGATCGGCCATGCGCAGCGGAACGGCCGCCGTCGCGGGTGCGGTGCCGGTCAGCAGGCCGGGTCCCAGGATCTGCGCGTCTGTGGGGATCTGCCCCTTCTGCAGGGGCGAGGCGAGCTGCTTTCCCCTATAGGCAGTGCCGGGCGTGAGCGCCCCGGCTGGGATTCCGTCAGGAAGGACTTCGAGTGGTTTGAGGTCGGAATCCGTCAAGCTGGACCCCGCAGGAAGATCCCGCGCGGCGGCCAGGACGATGGCTCGCTGCTCCGAAGCAGGAGTCAATTGATGGACTGCGACCCCGACCGCCACGCATAGCAGGAGTGCCACCACGAGGCGACGGTTGCGGTTCAGCCAGCTAGCGAAGGTGCGGTGCTTGTACTGTCTCTTGGGAGGACCCAAGCGGCCTCCGGCTTTGGAGGGGAAACCCCGAAGACGGCGGGTGTGGGACGCGGCAATCGGCCCCGGCAGGCTATTGCGTGGAATCGATGAAGGCCTGGTTGGACCGAAGCCAGGCGATGCTGAACCGGGGCCTTGGGAAGCGTTCGGGGTTGCGGGCATGCTGCCACGCTAACCGGGCACTAAGGCGCATGGCAGGGCCTTAGTGAGCTATGTGGAAACGTTGAGCTATGTGGAAAACCGGGGGCAACTGGTACCCAGGAATCAGCTCGCGGCAGCCGCAGGAACGGACGCCGGAGCCGGAGATGCGGCAGGTGCCGCGGGAGCGGCCGAAACAGTACTTCCCTTGGAGTCCCGGGAGTCGGTGCGGTAGAAGCCCGATCCCTTGAAGACAACGCCCACGCTGTTGAACTTCTTGCGCAACGATCCTTGGCACTCAGGACAGTCGGACAGGGAGCTGTCCGTGAAAGCCTGAACGATGTCAAAGGCATGTCCGCAGTCTTTGCAGGCATAGGCGTAAGTGGGCACTGGTGATCCTCCTCCGGGACGAACTGCAGGTCCTGTGCTGCCGAGGCGGATTGTTCCGTCCATTAGCAGTCCCAGGGCCTGAGTGCCAATTCTATCATCCGGCGTCGGGACCGGTACTACGGAATATGGCGAAGCAGACAGGGGAATGTGGCGAAGCAGACAGGCCGGTAAAGCCTCATCATGCGGGCCGAACAAGCTGGACGATCCGATGTGGGGTGAGTGCCTCCGCCACCGGCTTGTCGAACGGTTCGGCCGGGATCGTCCCCGCAGGCAGTACTTCATGGTCGTAGACGACGGCCACAGTCGGCGGACGGTTCCCGTCGGCGTCGAGCTTGTCGAGGAGCCGGTCGTAGTAACCGCCCCCTTGGCCGATGCGGTTTCCACCCTCGTCGACGGCGGTGGCCGGCAGGAAGATTCCGGTCGCATCCTTGATGACGTCACTGTCGAAACGTTCGCCCACCGGCTCGTCGATCGGGGCATACTTTGAGCGGACAAAAGCGGTCTCCGGTGTCCAATAGACCCAGCTCAGACGCCGTTCCGGTTCGCAGACGGGAAGGAGGATCCTGTGCCCGGCCGCGTGGAGCGCAGCGAGCAAAGGCATTGTGGGCGGTTCGGCGGCCACTCCGAGATAGGCCGCGAAAGTCGCGGGTCTCCCATGGGCAACATCAGCCGCCCATGAAACGCCCCGGCGGGCAATCCCCGCTCCAGCCTCTGCGCGCTGTTGCCCGGTCAAGGAGAGCCGGCGCTTGCGGTGATCCCGGCGGATGTCGTCTTTCAAAGTCACTTTTGCTCCATTTCCCGCTGCTGTGCGGCTCAGGGATGGGGAAAGGAACGGTGTGCTCCTTTTGGCCGGCACGTTCCTTTTTGCCCATTGTCCAGTTACTTCCGTTAGATTAGTCCGGTGACTTCCAATAACTGCGCCGTCCGCAAGGCCGTTATCCCTGTAGCCGGACTCGGCACCAGGTTTCTGCCTGCCACTAAAGCCATGCCCAAAGAGATGCTCCCGGTAGTCGACAAACCGGCCATCCAATATGTTGTCGAAGAAGCTGTGAGCGTGGGACTCAATGACGTCCTCATGATCACAGGCCGCAACAAGCGTGCATTGGAAGACCACTTCGACCGGGTACCGGCTTTGGAAGCGACGCTGGAGGCCAAGGGAGACATCACCAAGCTGGACTCGGTGCAGGCCACGAGCAACCTCGGCGATATTCACTACGTCCGCCAGGGCGACCCCAAGGGGCTGGGACACGCAGTGTTGCGTGCAAAGCAGCACGTCGGGTACGAACCTTTCGCGGTTCTTCTCGGCGACGACCTCATCGACGCCCGGGACACGCTCCTCAGCGACATGATCGAGGTCCAGCACAAAACCGGTGGATCCGTTGTGGCCCTCATCGAAGTCGAGCCCTCCCAGATCAGCGCCTACGGCTGCGCGGACATCGAGGACATCGGTGAAGACGGCTACGTCCGCATCAAACAACTTGTCGAAAAGCCTGCTGCCGACGAAGCTCCGTCCAACCTGGCCGTGATCGGCCGGTACGTACTCCACCCCTCGGTGTTCGACGTTCTCGAGAAGACCGAACCGGGCCGTGGGGGAGAGATCCAACTGACGGACGCCCTTCAGGTCCTGGCTGCCGGCGAGGGTGAGGGCAGCGGCGTCTACGGAGTCGTCTTCCGTGGCCGTCGCTACGACACCGGAGACAAGCTCAGCTACCTCAAAGCCTGCGTCCAGCTCGCATGCGACAGCGAAGACCTCGGGCCTGGACTGCGGGAGTGGCTGCCGGGCTTTGCCGCCGGCCTCAGCAAGTAGGTCCTTGTGTGGGGGTCGGCCATATGGCCGGTGACGCTCGAATGCGGCGACCTCATGTTGCGTCCCATTCACTACCGGGACAAGAAGGAATGGACCGAGGTCCGCTCACGCAACAGTGATTGGCTGGCGCCTTGGGAAGCCTCCAACCCGGCCCCGGGTGGTCGCCTTCCCAACTACCGGCAGATGGTGGCTTCCCTCAACGCCCAGGCCCGGCAAGCGAGTGCGCTCCCCTTTGTGATCACGGAGCGTATTCCTGGATTCCAGGAGCCTAGGATCGTAGGGCAGTTGACGGTCTCTTCGATCATGTGGGGATCGGCGATGACGGCCACGCTTGGCTACTGGGTGGACCAGGCCCGGGCCGGCCGCGGAATAGCTCCCACTGCGGTTGCCATGGCCACCGACCATTGCTTCAAAGCCCTTGGCTTGCACCGGATGGAGATCAACATCAGGCCGGAGAACGGGCCGAGCCTGCGAGTTGTCGAGAAGTTGGGATTCCGCGACGAAGGGCGCCGCGAGCGTTTCCTTCACATCAACGGAGAATGGGCTGACCATCGAAGCTTTGCGTTGACCTCGGAAGAGGTCCCCGGAGGCTTGCTGGCCGCTTGGCTTCGGCACGGAGCCAACTAGCCGCTTTCGGCGAATAAGGGTCATAAGTCCATTGATTTGCCGACTCTCCGACGACACACCGTTGGCAATGCGGTGGCCTCCGGCTATTTGCTTCTACGGTTTTGATTGTGGACTTCCCTCTCAGCAGCTCGGTGATATTGGTCATTGCTGTCGCGCTGTGGATCGTTTGGGTTGCGCCATACATACTCCGGAATCGTCGCCAGCACATCCAGATGGCCGGTGACTTCCCAACAGATGTTATTGACGAAGACGCTCATGAACTGCAAGCCGGGGTGGTTCTGTCAATCACCCCTCGGCAGGAGAAAGCAATGGAAACCATGCAGAGCACCGCAACCGCATTGCCCGAGGTATCGGCCGGCGCCGGCGAACGGCGTGATGCTGCATCGGAAACAGCGGTCTTCAAAGTCAGATACGGGCGCTGTGCCCTTGCCCTTGCCGCCGTTCTCCTCCTGCTCGCGGCTGCCGTTTCCGGCGTCCTCCGCATTCTTGGCCTCGTTTCCGCGTGGCTGCCGCTGGGATGCATAGTGGGCGTGGTCGCGACCGTCTTCCTGCTTCGCCGACTGGCCATCCGGGACCGCAGGGCGAAGATGAACAAGGCCTTCCGGAACGCGATGGCCCCTCCAGCCGAGAGTCCCCGCGCAAGCGCTCCTGCAACGGACCGTCCGGCGACCAAGATTTTCGACGCCGAAGCCCACGCCCGTGAAGCGACGCGACTGACCGCCGTCGAACTTCGTCAAGCCGCCCTCAATGTTGCTGTCGCCGCCGGCGACAACACAGTCCGGTTTACAGCGGAATCCAAGGAAGCTGAATGGCAGCCCGTGGACGTCCCCAAACCAACATACGTCGATGCCGCCAAGGCGCCGCGGCCCGCCCCCGAGCCCCTCGACCTGCCTGAGGCTCCCAAGCCCCTCGGCAAGCCGACGTTGAAGCCAGCCAGCGCACCGTCCGTGGGCGCGTCGGTCCAGGCGCAGCACGGCAAGCCCCAGAGCGGCCTCAGCAACCTCGACGACGTCTTGCAGCGCCGCCGGGCATAACCTCCAGTGACTACCGTCTGCGTGGCAGGTGGCACGGGACAAGTGGGCCGTGAAGTCGTCCGTTTGGCGCTCGACGCCGGGCTCGACGTGACGGTGCTGAGCCGCCGCCCGCCGTCGGGCGCGTCACCAGTCCATCGCGACGGCGCGCGCTACTTTCAGGCTGACGTCACCACCAGTGCCGGGCTGGCCGAAGCCCTGCAGGGGGCCGATGTGGTGATCGATTGCTTGGAAGGGCAATTCGGAAAAGCGCGGAGGAAATTCGCCGACGGCGGCGCGCGCCTGCTCGCCGCAGCCACCGTTGCCGGAGTCCGTAAGGCCGTTCTCCTCTCGATCATCAATTGCGACCAGAGCAGCGCGGCGTTTTATGTCTCCAAAGCAGACAAGGAGCGGGTCTACGCACTCTCGTCGCTGGAGACGGTTGTTGTGCGGGCCACCCAATTCCACAGCCTCGTGACGGCGGTTTTCCAGGCGGGCTCGAAAGTCCGCCTCATCCCGGTCTTCAAGGGTGCGCGCTTTCAAACGATTTCGCCGGCGAATGTGGCGTCCGAGTTGCTTGCCGAGGCGTTGCGGGAGCCTTCAGAAGAGCGGCACCGGAGGCGAACCATCGGCGGACCGGACATCCGGTCCATGCGCGAACTTGCTGAGATCTGGCGCAAGGCGTCGGGCCGTGCCGGGCTTCTCGTGGAGGTGCCGTTGCCGGGGGAGATGGGCAGATATCTTCGGAAGGGGCTGAATCTGGTCCCAAGCCAGCGGACCGGGACAGACACGTTCGAGTCGTGGTTGGCAAAGCGCGAAGATAGTTTGTAGCCTAGGGACACTGGCAATGCACAGTTGACCAGGGGCTATAGCTCAGTTGGTAGAGCGCTTCGTTCGCATCGAAGAGGTCAGGAGTTCGAATCTCCTTAGCTCCACAGTGAAGGCCCTCCCACCTGCGGAAACGTTGGGCAGGAGGGTCTTCGTTGTTGCTGGGGTTGCGAAATCACTAACCTGGCACTGACATGGGTCCCGGATTGAGACGGGCTCCGGTGGTTCTGCCCCTTTCGGCCCGTCGAGCCCTTCCCCCTGTTCGGGTGTGAGGAAGCGCAGCGCGTTGGGTGAGGCCCGGTTGTGTTCCATTGCGATCTCGGCAACGTTCTTCACCTGTCCCGGCGAGCCGCCCATGACTTCGGCCAAGCCGGCGGCGGCCATTGAGGAAGCGGAGCCGGCCTCGCCCTGGCAGCCCACTTCGGCGCCGGAGATCGAGGCCTGCTCCTTGTAGAGCACTCCGACGGCGCCCGCGGCAAGCAGGAACTTCAGGGATTTAATGTTGAGGTGACCAGCAGGCCCCTTCGGACCCGACGGGCGTACCGAGCCGATCCCGGACTACGCTAGGTTCGCGACGCCGGGGTAGAGCGGGTGCGCGGCGGCGAGTGCCTCCACGCGGTGACGCAGGCCGGAGAGGTCGGCGTCGGCGATCAGTGCTTCGGCGATGATGTCCGCAACTTCGCGGAACGCCGCTTCACCGAAGCCGCGGGTTGCCAGTGCCGGGGTGCCGATCCGCAGGCCGGAGGTCACCATCGGCGGACGCGGGTCGAACGGAACCGCGTTGCGGTTGACGGTGATGTCGATCGCGGCGAGGCGGTCCTCGGCTAATTGGGTTCCTCCCCGCTCTGTATCGGACCTGAGAGATTCCGCAGAACGCATTGTCGCGTTGTGTTCGGCTTGCACCGTCGGTGAGCCGGACCGAAGCCTGGCTGCTTTCCAGAGTCGCCTCGCCGCGGCGGTACGGGGGCCTGAGAGATTCCTGGGGAGGATTTGCTCCTACGGCGCCTGCCCGGTTGATGGCTGGGAGGACTCTCCCGCCACGGTTCGAAAGGCATATTCAGATTTGGGGTGATTTGGCTCACACCATACACACAACGTCAGTGCCGGGGCAACATCTGCTTGCGGACATTGCTATCGGCAGCGGGTTTACTTGTGCATGGCCTCATGGATCTGGAGCGCAAACCAAAGCTGGGCCAACGTGGAGGTTTCGGTCATGTCGAGCCCCGTCAATTCGCTGATTTTCCGGATGCGGTAGATGATGGTTTGGCGATGGGCGAAGAGCGCCGCGGCAGTCTTTTGCCACGACCTCTGAGTGTCCAAGTAGGTCTTCAAAGTCACGATGAGATCGCCTTCCTGGCTCTGTTCATACGTGAAGATCGGGCCGAGCAGCCGCTGTACCAACGCCGTGCCCTCCTCGAAACTCGTGAGCCCCAGCCAGGAGGGCCCCTCGGCGTAACGGGTCAGGCTTACGGCATTGCCTTTCGCTGAACCGAGCGCCCACAGCGATTCCTGGAGTGCGCGTTGGACGCCCCCGGCAGACGTAGGCGAGCTGATGCCAATCCGGACCCCGGGCCCCGCGCAGTGGATCAAAACGTCATCCGTCACCCCCGCGGTTACTGCCACATGAAGGGTGTTGAGACGCCGCAGGCAAGCGACCTGAAGTCCGTGGCGCCACAGTTCCACGTGAATGTTCGCCAGCCGCTCGCCGTCGTCGGCCCCTATCGAAACCACCACGAAATTCTGCGCGGAAATCTCAAAATGGCCGAGCCTGATCTCCAGTTCCGCGATCCCGAGGCGCCCATCGAACGCCTGCAGGAGGAATTCGCCTGCTAGGTGGTGCCGCCCTTCCAGGGACAGGGCCGTTCGCGAGAGTTCCAGTCCCAGCACCGTCGCCGCATGCAGAAGCACGACGGCGTCAGGGTGCGGATCGCTTTTCGGCAGCACCACCAGGACCGCATTGGCGTGGGTGGGGATGTCCATCATCAACACGTGTCGGTCCCGAAGCCGATGCCATTGGAACTTCCTTCCGGTCATGGGTATATGTCCCGTCAGGGGGGCCAATTCCGCTTGCAGGAAGTCCGGCAACGGCTCACCATCCGGGTGCCAGGGATGGAGGCATCGCCGGTCCACGACGAAAAGCTCCGCATTGAGCTCAGCCGCGAGTCCTTGGAGAAGGCCTTGCCAGTGGTCCTCAATTGTTCCCGCCGTACGAAGCAAGTCATACACCCGTGCGGTCTGACGCAGGCGTCGCGATTCCTCCAAAAGGGAAGCTTCAGCCACGGTTCGCGCGATAGCGATGAAGGGCAATGGATACGGAATGCTAATCAGCGGCAGCGGCAACTGCTCGCAGGCCGCCAGGAACTCCGGCAGCAGCTCCGGAGCATGCATCTTTTCCCCGATGGCAAGGGCACTGGCACCTGCATCGACGAGCGCCTCGGCGAGCGCAACTTGGCCTTGGGGGTCGGCGGGGATGGACAGGCCATTGGTCATCATCAGTTCGCCGCCGGTGACCCATTCCCACAGCCTCGGCAGGTCGGAGGTGTGTGCCCAAGTGATCCGGTTGTCCCTACCCGCCGACCCGGCCAAAAACGTGAGTCCAAGCTGAGGTTCCGCCACGAGCTCAGCCACAGTAATCGCCATGAAAATGCGCTCCCAAATCGTTGGTTTCCGGCCGATTTCAGAGTGCTTAGACATTTGTATAAGAGCCTCGGCCATTTGTAGTCAATCTACCGCTATACGTCGTGATGCACGTCACTAAGAATTGGATTACCTACTTCCCGCTCAAAGGCGAGCACCCCCACCTCCCAACATCGCTGCCAGCGTCGCCGCCCGGCAGCAAGCTACCGAAGGATCCTGGCATGACAACGCATCAGCCCATCGGCCCCGTCGACGCAACAAAAGTTCCCCGGTATGCGGGCCTCGGCACTTTCGCCAGGCTTCCCCAAATCGACCGCGTCCCGGACTACGACATTGCGATCGTCGGCGTACCGTTCGACGGCGGAACGTCCTTCCGGCCCGGCGCCCGTTTCGGTCCTGCCGCGGTCCGCGAAGCCTCCCGGCTTCTGCGTCCCGGGTACCATCCGGAATTGGACGTTGAGCCCGTCAACGAAGTCCAGGTTGTGGACGCCGGCGACATCGCCTGCACCCCCTACGACATCGCACGGGCCGTCCGTGAAATCGAAGAGCAGGCACTGCCCCTGATTAGTGAGGACAAGAAGCTCATCTCGATCGGTGGCGACCACACCATCGCCCTCCCGATGCTCAGGGCCCTGAACAAAGTCCACGGACCGGTCGCGTTGCTGCACTTCGATGCCCACCTGGATACATGGGACACCTACTTCGACCAGCCGGTCACACACGGAACCATCTTCCGGCGGGCGTTCGAGGAAGGCCTCCTCGTGGAAGATAGGTCCATGCACGTCGGAATCCGCGGGCCGGTCTATGACCGCAACGATTTCCTCCGCGACCATGAATTCGGATTCCAGATCATCCGCTGCTCGGACCTGGACGTCATAGGCGTTCCCGCCGCCATTGCTCGGGTCAAGGAGCGGCTCGGCGACACCCCGGTCTACGTCTCCATCGACATCGACGTCCTGGACCCCTCCTATGCGCCGGGCACCGGCACCCCTGAGATGGGCGGACTCCACTCCCGGGAGCTGCTGGCCCTGCTCCGCGGACTGGATGGCATTAACATCGTCGGTGCCGACGTCGTCGAGGTCGCGCCGGCCTACGACCATGCAGACATCACCTCGGTGGCCGCGGCCACCCTTGTCTTCGACCTCCTCGCGCTGATGGTGAATCGCGGCAAGGCCGAAACGTCCGCTGTCCGTCAATTGCAAGCAGCATCCTGGACCGCATCATGAGCACCCGAAGCAATCCCGCCGCTGTCACCGAAGTGCCCAGACTCGAAGACAAAACCATTCAGCCCATCCCGTTGAACGAACGCCACGGAAAAGCGCGGGACCTCTTCACCATCTGGTTCGGGTCCAACATCATGATCATGACCATCGTTACCGGCGGACTCGCCACGACGGTGTTCGGGCTAAGCTTTGTGCCTGCCATCGTGGGAATCATCCTCGGAAACGTCATCGGTGGCATCTTCATGGCGCTGCACTCCGCCCAAGGACCGCAATTGGGCGTGGCACAGATGATCCAGACCCGCGGCCAATTCGGCTCCTTCGGAGCACTACTGATCGTTGTCATCGTGGTGATCATGTACGTCGGATTCTTCGCCGCGAACCTGGTCTTTGGCGGCGAGGCAATGGCCGCAGTCAGCCCGGACATCAGTGTTGACGCGGGCATCATCATCATCGGCGTCGTGAGCGTTGTTGCCACGATTTTCGGCTACCGGCTCATTCACGCCTACGCTCGGTTCCTCAGCATCGTGGCTGGTTTGGCGTTGCTTCTGGCCTTCGTCTGGATCATGTTCGTCCACGGGCTGCCTGCCACTTTCCTCTACCAGGGAAACTTCAACTGGGTCGGCTTCATGGCCACCGTCTCCGTATCCGCCTTGTGGCAGCTCGCCTACGCTCCGTACGTCTCGGACTACTCCCGCTACATGCCGCAAGGCACCGGCTCGGGTCCGGCGTTCTGGGCCTCCTACTCAGGCTGCGTCCTGGGCACGCTCTTCCCGATGATCCTGGGCGCCCTGGTGGGAACCTTGGCGGTCACGATGGGCGCAGACGCCGGCAACGTCGAAATCGTCGGCAGCATGGGAGCGTTGCTCCAGCCATGGACCCTGGCAGTCGTGGGAATCTTCTGCCTCGGCGTTGCAGCCTCGAACGCCATGAATCTCTACTGCGGCGTGCTGTGCAGCCTCACTATTGGCCAGACGTTCAAGCCGAACTGGCTGCCCCGCGCCAAGACCCGAAGCGTTGCGGCAATCATCCTCTTTACCTTCGCACTCCTGATCTCGCTGTTCGCACGCGACAATTTCATCCTGTTTTACACCAACTTCCTTTCCTTCCTGATGTACGTGCTGGTTCCCTGGACGGCCATCAACCTGGTCGACTACTACCTTCTCCGGCACGGCGACTACAGGGTTGAAGACTTCTTCAAGCGCGACGGCGGAGTGTACGGGCGCTTCAACTGGGTGGCCATCGGAGCCTACGTGGCAGGCGCCCTGGTCCAGCTTCCTTTCTCGGCAACAGCGATCTACACCGGGCCCGTCGCAGCGGCAATGGGTGGCGTGGACCTCTCATGGATCGTTGGCCTCGTTGTGGTTGCCCCGCTCTACTACGTCGCGGCACGCGTGTTCCGGAAGAAGGCCGAGGCCACAACGTTCCAGGCCCCCGTACTCGCAAGCGACTTGGTCTGACGCACCGCAGACCATCCGCCTGTACTTCCCATAAACTCCCGACGCCACGACCGGCGCTAGAAAACAAGGGCAAAATCATGACACTCATCAACACCGAACAGTTCATCGTCCGCCGCGTGAGCGAAGACAGCAGCTCCCCTGCAGCCCACCACGCCTCGGGCATCGTGCCATTGCCTCTGCCGCCCGGCGGGCACTTCATTGGAGGATCGTTTGTTCCGGGCACCTCTACCCACCTCATCGACGTCGTAGATCCCGCCACTGGACTGGTCATCGCCTCCGTGCAGGCCGGCACAGCCGCGGACGTTGACGTTGCTGTTGAAGCCGCCGTGGCTGCCCAGAAATCCTGGGGCGCCACCACGCCGAAGGAGCGGTCCGAGGTCTTGAACATGATCGCCAACATCATTGAAGCCAACCGTGAAGTCTTCGAAATCATCGAGTCCGCCAACACCGGCAAGCCGCGAACCGTTGCTGAGGACGATGTCTCCAGCACTATTGATACTTTCCGTTTCATGGCCGGAGCATCCCGCACGCTGACGTCCATGGCTGGCGGGGACTATGCGACCGGGCACACCTCGGTGATCCTCAGGGAGCCCGTGGGCGTGGTTGGCGTCATCACCCCGTGGAACTACCCGTTGCTGATGGCTGCCTGGAAGATCGCGCCCATCCTGGCCGCCGGAAACAGCATCGTCCTCAAGCCGTCGGAGCAGACACCGCTCTCGACGCTAAAGCTCGCGGAACTCCTGGCCGGACGTATTCCGGACGGAATCCTCAATGTTGTGACGGGACAGGGCCGGACCGTCGGACAGCGGATTTCCGAACACCCTGACGTTGCCCTCGTCGCCTTGACGGGGAGCGTTGTCAGCGGGCAGGCCGTCGCGGAGACCGCGGCCAAATCGGTCAAGCGTGTTCATCTGGAACTCGGCGGCAAGGCTCCGGTTGTTGTGTTTGCAGACGCGGACCTCCGTGCTGCCGCCGCCGGCGTGCGAAACGCCGGGTACTGGAATGCCGGGCAGGACTGTGGCGCTGCGTGCCGCGTACTTGTGCACGAGTCGGTGGCTGCCGAGTTCACGGAACATTTGGTGCGTGAAGTCAGCACCCTGGTGGTCGGCGCTCCGGGGGCAGGGGACGACGTGGAAATCGGTCCCATGATTTCCCACCCGCACTTCGAACGAGTCAAGGAATCGCTGGCCGAGGCTAAAGCCGCCGGCCTGCACATAGCCATCGGAGGTTCTGCCCTCGAAGGACCCGGCTACTTCATCGAACCCACGGTCATCAGCAACGTGCCGGCCGGGGCGCCTATCGCCACCCACGAGATCTTTGGTCCCGTGGTCACGGTCGAGACTTTCACTTCCACCGATGAAGCCATTGCACGGGCAAACGAGAGTCCCTACGGACTGTCTGCCTCGGTATGGACCCGGGATTCAAGCCTCTCCTTGAGCGTTCCAAAGCAACTCGACTTCGGTACGGTCTGGGTAAATTCACACTTGGTGTTGGCTTGCGAGGTACCGTGGGGCGGATTCAAGGGATCCGGCTACGGCCGGGACCTCTCGCTTTACGCCCTGGACGATTACTCCCGCACCAAGCACCTTATGATCAACCACGGCGCATGAGCGTTCAGACAAGCAACGGAGCTTAGCAATGACCACCGCGAACCTTCCCGGCACATCAGTCTCGTCGCGCGCGGCCACCCCGCCGGCCCCTTTCGGAACAGACGTCACCTGGACCAATTGGGGCGGGAACCAAAGCGCCACGCCGGCCTTCACCGTCCGGCCGCGGACTGAACAAGAAGCGCTCGACGCCGTTCGTTTCGCGATCCGCGAAGGCTTGCCCGTGCGGGCGGTCGGCTCAGGGCATTCGTCCTCACCGCTGGTCCAGACGGGGGGCGTCCTGATGGACATGTCCGCACTGTCGGGCATCACCGGAACCGACCCTGTCCGGCGTCGCGCCAGGGCCCTTGCAGGCACCACGATCAATGCCTTCGGCGATCCATTGTGGGAGCAAGGCCTCGCGCTGAGCAACCAGGGAGACATCGACAAACAGCAGATTGCTGGGGCGCTTTCAACCAGCACCCACGGTTCCGGGAAGGACCTGGGTAGCTTCTCCTCAAGCCTTCGTTGGGTGAAGCTGATCAATGGTTACGGCGAGATCGTCGAAATCGGCGAGGGGCAGCTCCGCGAACTCAGGGCAGCCCAGGTGGCTTTGGGTACCCTGGGGATCTTCCTTGAGGTGGAGTTGGCGGTTGAGGAGCGCTACTACCTGCAAGAACAAATCACCTATCCCACGTGGGCGGAGACCAAGGCAACGTGGCAGTCCGACATCGACGAGAACCGCCATTACTCGTTCCTCTGGTGCCCGGAAGAAGGTTCGTGCGAGCTCTTGGACCTCCCGGGCGCGCCGGGCCTTAGCATGGCAAACCGCAGCTACACCAAACGGTACAATATCGCGCAGATCCAGGACGAGGGCGAAATTTCGGGTACGGAAGGTGCCCGGCTCGACCGTTCGTACCGGATTTACCCGGGCGGATTCACCACGCCGTTCCATGAACTCGAGTACTTTGTGCCGAGCGAAGTCGGACTGGCCGCCGTCGAGGCCGTCCAGGACCTGATCCGAACCAAACACCCTGACCAAAAATACCCCGTGGAGGTTCGCTGGGTGAAGGCCGATGAAGGCTACATGTCCCAGTTCCAGGGACGTGACACCACCGTCATCACCCTGACCACCGAACCCGGGACCGACTACTGGCAGTTCTTCCGCGATGCCGATACGGTGCTGCAGGAATTCGAGCCACGAGCGCACTGGGGAAAGATCCACTTTATGACCAGGAGCCGCTTGGAACGCCTCTACCCGGAGCTGGACACCTTCATCCAGATACGTCGCGAGTTCGATCCGCGCGGCATATTCCTCAACGACCACACCCGCGCCCTTGTAAGTTAATTGGCCGCCCCTGAAGGTCCGCCGCGTAAACGCCCACTATCGGGAGTAGAGGGGTCGGTGTTGCGTTAGGGTGGGACACGAAGGCCTCCTGGGTGAGCAGCGGTTCTTAGACAGCTCCACTCCACCCCGGGAGGCCTTCGTCATGGCGGAAATCTATGCCGTGTTCTCACACGACTTCAACCAATGTCCCTGGGTGGGCAGTACGTCTGGCCGCTACGTCGGCATCGCGTCACGCTACGCAATTTTTTGGGCCCCGGGCTCTTCCGAAACCCCGGAATCCCGGGCTTGATGTCTCTCGGGAGCGTCAAAAACCTGCTCGGCGTGACACGGTTCCTCCTCAGGCCCACCTCCTTCAGCTCAGCCGCTCCGCCAGGGACACGATGATTCCCTCCGGACCGCGCACGTAGGCCATTCGCCAGGCACCCTCGTACTGGCCGATGCCACCGACCAGCCCATACCCCTCCGCAGCCAGCCGATCGACCCGCGCCTGAAGATCGTCGACTTCGAAGGACAAGCTGCGCAGTCCGAGTTCGTTGGCCATGGCGGCAGGCGATCCCGGCTGGGGGTCCGGCCTGACGAAGCTGGAAAGCTCCACGCCGGTTCCTCCGTCAGATGTTCTCAACATGACGATCTCCGTACGGGAATCCGGGATCGCTGTGACCGTGTCAATGAAATCGCCCTCCACGAACGTCCGGCCTTCGACTTCGAGCCCGAGTCCGACGAAGAACGCCGTCACCTTATTGAGGTCCCGAACCGTGACACCGACATGGTCGAACCGCATGATGCGCGACATGGGAAAAGCCTCCAGATCTTCGTTTGCGCGGCCCCGGAGGAGCCCACAGCGGACTCTACGGCGGATTCACGTGGAGAGAAAGAACTCTGTTCAGGGTGGGGATACTGTTCCGCCCGACTGCGGGAGGAGTTTCGGCACGCTCACCGGTGAGTGGGCGCCCCGTGCGTAGGCTGGGGGAGTGGCCATGCATAAGAGTCAGCTCAGTCTGGACCGGTCTGAAGCAGTGCGGTTGGTGCGAGGGCTTTTTCCTTCGTTCACCGAATCGGAGGTCACAGCGGTCGAGAGTACCGGGACGGTCAACTACCTGTATCGGGTGGGAACCCGCACCGCCGTCAGGTTCCCGATGCAAGGCGGCGACGCTCGCGAAGTCCGTGCAGTCCTCCTAGCGGAACACGCCGCAATGCTCGAGTTCGCCGCAGCGAGCATGGTGCCGTCTCCGTTGCCAGTTGCGATTGGTGACCCCGGCAGGGATTATCCATTGCCGTGGTCTGTCCAAACGTGGATCGAGGGCGAGATTGCGACCCCAGGCTCGGTCGCGTCATCCACATCGTTCGCGTTGGACGTCGCAGCGCTCATCGGGAGCCTTCGGCAGGCGGATACTAAGGGTCGCTCATTTTCCGGCGAGGGCCGCGGTGGGGAACTGACAGCGCACGACGGGTGGATCGCGCATTGCCTGCAACGAAGCGAAGGACTCTTGCCGGTGGATCGGCTCCGCCGGGCCTGGGGATCGTTCAGATCACTGCCTCGTCTAGGTGACGATGTGATGTGCCATAAGGATCTCATTCCCGGAAATGTGGTCCTTAGGGACGGTCGCCTCGCGGGGATCCTGGACACTGGTGGCTTCGGCCCTGCTGACCCGGCGCTCGACCTCGTTGCCGCCTGGCACATGCTCGACTTCTCACGACGGGAAACCCTGCGAACCAGCCTCGCGATCGGGGACCTTGAGTGGAGGCGGGGCGCCGCTTGGGCCTACCAGCAGGCAATCGGGCTCGTCTGGTACTATGCCGAATCGAATCCGACAATGAGCGCACTTGGGCGGAGCACGCTGATTCGCCTGCTCACGGATCCGATCCTGGGGTTGTAGAACGGATGCCGCCGGACATCTTGTGCCATGTCAGACTGAACCCATGTGTCCCCGTTCCGTGAAGCCGCCCACTCTGTCCCTCAGCGCAGAGTCCGAGAGCGCAGAATCAGAAAGCGTAGCCGGCGGCGACCCGAAATCGTCGAGCGGTGCAAGCCCGACGCCGTCGAGCCGCGTACGCCGCCACCTCGCCTTGAGACTCGACGACGGCTGGCTCAAGTTTCAAACGCGTCTCGCAATCCGGCGCGGTCGGGTGGAGACCGTCATCCCCTACACCGGTTACGGAACCACTTCCTGGGTCCGGGTATTGGCGCGTGTCGTCCGCAGTGACGCGCGGGACACCGGGTCCGGCGCTCAGGCAAACGGGCTCAACCCGTTGCAGGAAGGAATGCGCGGCTGGCGCAATTTCACGAGTGCGCCCGTGGCACACGCCGCCGTGCGCGTGACCATCGCAGGCACAGATCATGACGTCGAAGCGGACCGTGGAGGCGTGGTCGACGCGCGTATCCCGGTAGCCCTCGACGCCGGTTGGCACACAATCACGCTGCAATCCGGGGAATCCAGGATCGTGGAGGCGCCAGTGCAGATCGTCGCTGACGACACAGACTTCGGCGTCGTCTCCGACATCGACGACACCGTGATGGTCACGGCGCTTCCCCGCCCGTTCCTGGCCGCTTGGAACACTTTCGTACTCGACGAACACGCGAGGACGCCGACGCCGGGCATGGCTGTGCTGTACGAACGGATCGTCAGGACGGTGCCCGCGGCACCCGTGGTGTACCTGTCGACCGGAGCCTGGAACGTCGCACCGACGCTGTCGCGCTTCCTGTCCCGCAATCTGTATCCCGCCGGCCCCAAGCTTCTCACCGACTGGGGTCCCACCCCGGACCGCTGGTTCCGCAGCGGCCAGGAGCACAAACGGACCTCCCTGGAACGTCTCGCGGCGGAGTTCCCCGGTGTCAAGTGGCTGCTGGTTGGTGACGACGGACAGCACGACGAGGCCATCTACGCCGAGTTCGCCCAACGCCATCCGCAGAACGTCAGGGCCATCGCGATCCGCCAGCTATCGGTCGGTGAGGCGGTGCTCGCGGGCGGACGGTCGAAGTCCGGGGGGCAACCCACCCCGGGGGTCCCCTGGATCTACTCTCCGGACGGTGCAGGGATGTCCGCCCAGCTAGACCAGCTGGGCATCATCCGGCGCAGCCTCCGGTCCCCTATAGTTGGCAATTAGCGCCGCGCGTACCATTGGCTCAACCCTTCCATCATCATCATCTGGAGGTTGACGTGACAACTGCAATTATTGGAACCGGAAACATCGGGTCCAGGGTCGCCCGAAACCTTGTCCAAGGCGGCGAGCCAGTTGTTTTGGCAGCCCGAGATCAATCCCATGCTGAAGCGTTGGCAGCTGAGCTGGGTTCGTTGGCGAGTTCGGCGAGCGTCGCCGATGCGGTGTCACAGGCTGACGCCGTCGTGATGGCCGTGTGGCTGGACACCGAGAAGGAACTAGTCTCCCAATTGTCAGCGGCACTGGTCGGCAAAGTCGTGATCGACCCCACCAACCCGATCGGGCCTGATGGCCACGGCGGCTATACCACTACGCTGCCGGAGGGCCAATCGGCGGCCTCGATCGTGGCAGCCCTGCTTCCAGCCGGTGCGCACTTGGTGAAGGCCTTCGGTACGTTGGGTGCTGACGCGCTGGGGTCGGCAGCCAACAGGCCGGACGAGCGGGCTGTTCTGTTCTACGCCACTGACGACGACGCGGGGGCCGAAACCGCGGAGCGGCTCATCAGTGCTGCTGGCTTTGATCCGGTCAAAGCCGGGGGAATCGATGCGGCCGGCAGATTGGAGCTGATGCGAGGCGATCTTCACCAGAATGGCGGCCTTGGTGGACGGCTTTTGAACGCTGACGAGGCGCGCGCCGCCCTCTAAGGCCGGTCGATCGCGGCAGCTTGCACAGAGAAGGCCCTCCGAACTGCGGAAACGCAGGATCGGAGGGCCTTCGCCAAGCCAGGGGTCAGACGAAAACGGAAAGCAGCAGTACGAACGCGAATCCGACGACGGAAATGATGGTTTCCATGACCGACCAGGTCTTGATTGTTTGCCCCACTGTCATCCCGAAGTATTCCTTGACCAGCCAGAAACCGGCGTCGTTGACGTGGGAGAAGAACAGCGATCCGGCACCGATGGCGAGCACAACCAGCGCAAGCTGGGCAGGCGACAGACCGGTCGCGAGGGGTGCGATGATCCCGGCGGCCGTCACCGTAGCAACGGTGGCTGAGCCGGTGGCGAGGCGAATCAGCACTGCGATGATCCATCCCAGCACGAGGGCCGACAGGCTGGCCGCTACCGCGATCTTGGCGATCGCGGTTCCGGTGCCGCCGTCGACGAGCACCTGCTTGAAACCGCCGCCCGCGCCGACGATGAGCATGACTCCGACAATCGGCAACAGGCTCTCGCCGATTTTCTTGGTCAGGGTGGAGGCGGAGAAGCCCACCCGGGTACCGAAAGTCACCATGGCCAGAAGGACCGCCACGAGCAGCGCAAAGACCGGATCGCCGATGAAGTCGAGCAAGGGCCGCAGGGCGGCGTTCTTGTCCATCCAAATGTCTGCTCCGGCTTTGATCAGCATGAGCACCAGCGGCGACAGTAGGGTCACCAGGGTCCAGGCAAAGGACGGGCTCCGCGTTGCTTGCGGATCCTGTGCTTTTCCTGCGGGTGCGTCGCCGCGCGAACTGGCGGCTTTCGCACCAGGGCCTTGGGAACTGTCCGGCCGGGCGTTCGCGCCTGCCCCAACGGTGACGGCCAAGCCGGCACCCGCAGCTCCGATCGGCACCATCCGTGCGGCGAGACGGCCAAAGAGGGGACCTGCGATGATGACGGTGGGAATGGCTATGAGCAGGCCGAAGGCAAGAGTCACACCAACATTGGCGTGCAGGATGCCGATCGCGGCCAACGGGCCTGGGTGCGGCGGGATGAAACCGTGGAGCACGGACAAGCCTGCCAAGGCCGGAATGCCAAGGCGCATCGCCGGGCCCTTGGAACGGTGCACGGCCAGCATCACGACGGGTATGAGCAGCACGAGCCCGATCTCGAAAAACATGGGGATGCCGATGATGCCTGCGATGAGTGCCATCTTCCACGGGAGCGTTGCGGGCCGCCCATGAAGAAGCGTGTCCACGATCTTGTCCGCACCGCCGGAATCGGCCAAGAGCTTTCCTAGCATGGCTCCCAATGCAATGAGCACGCCGACATAGCCCAGCACCCCGCCAACGCCGTTTTCGTAGGACGTGGTCACCTTGTCCAACGCGATACCCGAGGCTATACCCACGAAGAGGGCGCCGATGCTGAGTGCCAGGAAAGCGTGCATCTTTACCCAGACGATCAGCAAGACGACTATCGCGATGCCGATGGCCGCCACCACAAGTACTTGGGTGTCATGGCCGGTCCACGGTTGATGCATCGCGTCCGTCGTCGCGTCGGTGGCGACTCCGGCGAAGGGTCTGTTGAGGATGGAGATTCCGTTCATGGTTCTCGTCCTGTTCCGCTCGGCCGCAGGCCGAACTTGTCCATGATTTGTTGGGCAATCACTCCTGGAGCTGGACCAACGTCGATCCGGATTCCTGGCTCATCCGGGGACAATTCCTCAAGGTCCGCGAACTGACTCCCCAACATACTGGCGGGCATGAAATGGCCGTGTCGTTCGGCCAGCCGTGCGCTGATGGTCCCGGGCGTCCCGGACAGAAAAACGAAGACGACACCTGAACCTCGGCGATTGATGATGTTTCGATAAGACCGCTTGAGCGCCGAACAAGTAATGACGCCGTTTTCCCCATGATCCAGCCTCCGGTCGACCCACTCGGCAACCTTCTCCAGCCAGGGATATCTGTCCTCATCCGTGAGCGGATGTCCCGCTGCCATCTTGTCGATGTTTGTTTGGGGATGCAAGGCATCGCCTTCTTCGAAGGCCCAGCCAAGCCGCCCCGCAAGGAGGGCGGCGACCGTGGACTTGCCGGAGCCGGAAACACCCATCAAAACCAGCACAACCGGTTCGGCCAAAGCACGCGTCGCAAAGTCCAGAGGGTCCATGGAGCCCATCTTGGCAGCACGTTGGCCTCTGAGCCATAGCGGATCGCAGCTGATTTCCCGGCGGCCAAGGCCGGAAATGCTTCCATCAAGCGCATATAGGAAGCATACTGATGATCTACTCAATGAGGAGGGTCATGTCAGCAGTGAAAGGTGCAACAAGCGACATCATCGAAACCGACATCCCCGGCCGGATGGATCGGCTGCCGTGGTCCAGATGGCATTGGATGATCGTCATCGGCCTCGGCACCGTCTGGATCCTGGACGGACTGGAGGTCACGATCGTCGGCGCCATTGGGGACAGCCTCACGCAGCCGAATGGCGGCCTCGGCATGTCCACAGCGGACATTGGCGTCGCGGCCGCGGTCTATGTAGCGGGCGCCTGCGTCGGGGCCCTCGTTTTTGGGCATCTCACGGACAGGTTCGGGCGGAAGAAGCTCTTCCTGCTTACCCTCGGGCTGTATCTGCTTGCCACGGTGGCCACGGCGTTTTCCCTCAACCCGATGTGGTTCTTCATTTGCCGCTTCTTCACCGGTGCGGGCATTGGCGGAGAGTATGCGGCGATCAATTCCGCGATAGACGAGCTCATCCCGGCAGCACGTCGCGGCGTCGTGGATTTGGCCATCAACGGCTCTTTCTGGCTCGGCACGGCGTTCGGCGCCTCGCTCTCCGTGCTACTGCTCAACCCGAGCATCTTCGCGCCGGGCATTGGCTGGCGTCTCGCCTTCGGCCTGGGAGCGTTTCTCGGCCTGCTGATCCTGCTTGTGCGGCGAAATGTGCCTGAATCGCCCCGTTGGATGTTCATCCACGGACGGGACAAAGAGGCGGATCAGCTCGTGCGCACGATCGAGAACGACGTCGAGGAGGCCACGGGGGAGAAGCTGTCCGCAGTCCACGAGACGCTCAAGGTCCGCCAGCGCAAGTCGATCGGCTTCGGTGTCATCATCAAGACGGCTGTCCAGCGCTACCCGAAGAGGGTCGTCCTGGGCTTGTCGCTCTTCATCGGCCAGGCCTTCCTCTACAACGCGGTGTTCTTCACCTATGCGCTCGTGCTGACGAAATTGCTGAACGTCCCCAGCGACCTTGCCCCATGGACGCTGGTCCCGATCGCCGTCGGCAACTTCCTTGGCCCGCTCGTCTTGGGCCGCTTCTTCGACAGCGTCGGGCGCCGCACGATGATTTCAGGTACCTACATCGCGTCAGGTGTCCTGCTTGCCATCACGGCGTTCGTCTTCGCCAGCGGAGCGCTTGATGCTTTCTGGCTCACCGCCTGCTGGATGGTGATTTTCTTCTTCGCTTCAGCGGGCGCCAGCTCTGCGTATCTGACAGTGAGTGAAATCTTCCCCATGGAGACTCGGGCCATGGCCATCGCGTTTTTCTACGCCGTGGGCACCGGACTGGGTGGCATCATCGGCCCCATCCTGTTCGGTAGGTTCGTGGGAGAGGGAATCCAGTCCGTGGCCTTCGGTTATGTCATCGGCGCCGTGCTGATGGTCGCCGCCGGCGTCGTCGAGATCGTGTTCGGAGTTGAGGCCGCAAGACGGTCGCTGGAAGACATAGCTGCCCCGATCACTGCGCAGTCGGAGGGAGTACCGGCCTGACGACGGCTCAGTCCGAGCCCTTGCCGATCTCGGACAGGAGCGGCAATTCTCGAACGGCACGGGAGGCGGCAATCCAGCAAGCTGAAATCACGACGCCGGAGCTCGCCGCGGCGAGTACGGCACCGGTCGGAAGGAACAGGGCCAGAACACCGGCCAGAGCAGCGCCGATCGGGTCGATACCCCACGTGAGGACCCTGCTGGCGGATGAGAATCTTCCGAGGGCTTCGAGGGGAATAAGAAGCTGTGTGAGTGTTTTGCGGTGAATAGGTTGAAATGGGCAATCGACAACGTGACAGGCCACATCACCCGATCCCGGACGAGAATCGCGAATCCTGAACCCAGCGACAAGAAATAGTCGCGGAAAGTGAATGTCTCCGGCGGCGCCTGCCGCTCTTCCCGGATCCGGCCAACCGCCAGCGCTGACACCAAGTACGTGAGTGCATCCGAAATGAAGAGGACCACGGACGCCGCTCTTGCGAAACAAACCAGTCGACCCGATTTCGAGCCGGTCGGGCTCCTCCGCTGGTGCCCGGCCGTCCGCAGAAAAGACGCGGCGGGCCACCGGAACCCGGGCGCGCCGGGATCTACGTTTGTCAGCGGTTGGTGTGGAAGCCGTGCTTGCTGGGTCTTGCCGATGGGCTTTTAGGCGGCATGGCAACCACTACACCCAAAAATAACGAAAACCGTGGCGTGGCACATCGTGATCGGGGTTACTGTGTTGGCATGTGGAAGGCAGAGCCCGACAAAGGCAGTACATGGCCGACAGAAATGCGGATTGCAGTGGACCTGCACAATCCGGAACTGCTGAGGCTTTTGTATGCACGGGGTTCTTGGCGTCTCGATGCATCTGAGGATCTCCCCGGGCTTGGCCCATCTCCGGCTCCTGTTCAGATCACTGACGCCCAGAGATCCGCCTTCGCAAAGGATTGGGGCGGACACTGGTCTGAACTGAGGTCCTGGCTTTTTGAGTTCGAAGATTTGAAGAGCACCCAAGGGATTGAGACGTTCACCGAAAAGATCGCTACGCCGCCTATTTGGTACGATGCGCTCCACGGTGACCTGTTCCCGGAAGAAGACTTTGAAATTTGGCGTGCCGGGCTGCGAAGCTTCCATAGCGACCCGCTCGACGAACAACCCGAACGGAAGAGCTTTGATGCCTTGAAACGTGCCTGGGAAAGGGGGCTGACAAATATTCTCGTCTTGCCTTACGAGAGCCCTGTTTTGCGAGTGCTTTCCCCCCACACAATCGAAATGGACTTCGCGACGTACGCTGAGCCCGAGCTATTTGATAGCGCTTTGGATCATTTTTCCGCTAACTAAAAATTCGCCAGAAAAAAGGATGCAGGGAAGCTTTCGCCTCCCTGTATTCTTTTCGCCGTTATTGGTTATCCGTAGGCGGCAGTTGGCCCTCCGGAGTAGCAGGCCGAACCGTCATTGAGAATGACGTATGAGGAGATGGGGACGACGGCGGCTCCCGGACCGACCGCTGTTTGGGCGCCTTGAGCTGACCATGAAGGGCCTGTGGAACCGCCGCTGAAGTTAAAGCTTGCAGAGTCAATCCGCCCGACCGCGTTGACATACCAGCTGCGCGTCCACACTCCCACATAGACGGAATAGCCGGTATTCACGGCAAGAATGTCATTGGAAAGTTTGGCGGCCGTGACAAACGACGAGCCGCAGGACCTGCTCACTGAACCGTAAGGAACGACTTGATCGACCTTTATCCCCTTGGCCTGGGCGTTTGCCTCGCGAGCCCTTTCATCAAGCGCTTTCGCCTTCGCGGTCACCGGAAGCGGATCGAGATCACCCCTCAGGCCGGCCTGCACGGAATGCACAATCCGGAGGAGGCAGATGATTCGCAGCCCGTCACTACCGGGCTCTCCTAAGGCGCCTCGGAATCACGGTGGCCTCCTGCTCGGCAGCCGGCACCGTCTACAACGCGCACAACGCCGCCGGCGAACTCTGCCGGGTCGGTTGCAGGGCCGGGAGCTGCTCCACGCGGCCGGGCGGCGCCACCACCTACTCCTATGCCGGTAACGGCCCGGTCTTCGCCAATCGAACTCGCAAGTTGCCAATATTTGGCAATCGGTTGTCAATCCGACACCAAGCTGACTAGACTCGAGGCGAATGCATGCCCGTGAACGACCACTTGGCGCCATATGCCGCCGTGCGGGCGAAGGGATCCGAAGGAGATTTCCGTGACTGAAACCAATGCCGTGTGGAGCCTGTCCGGTTTCGGCGACGAAGTAGATCCCGATCCCGCGGTCCAGGCTGCCGTACTGCAGGCTCTCGGTGCCAGCCACATCGAAGTGCGCAGCGCGTGGGGCACCAATGTCTCCGAGCTCGAACCCGAAGAGGTTGAGCGGCTCAAGGCCATCCTGGACGGGAAGGGACTGAAGGTTTCCGCGGTCGCGAGCCCCATCGGCAAGATCGACGCCAGTGTTCCCGTGGAACATGAACTCGCCCGGCTGCGCCAGATTATTTCGGTGGCCAAGGGCCTCGATACCAAATACATCCGCATCTTCTCCTTCTACCGCGCCGAAGGGCAGAGCCCGGAAGACATCCGCGACTCAGTGATGGCGCGCCTGACCGCACTCACGAACGAAGCGGCCGCGTCCGGCGTCGTGCTCCTGCACGAAAACGAAAAGGGCATCTACGGCGATACGCCCGAGCGAGTCCTGGACCTCATGGAGACGGTCGATTCCCCTTCATTGCGGGTTGCCTGGGACAGCGCCAACTTTGTCCAGGTGGGCGTCAAGCCCTACACCGAGGGTTACGCCCGGCTGCGCCCGTATCTGGAGTACTTCCAGGTCAAGGATGCGGTGGCCGGTACCGGTGAAGTAGTGCCCGCCGGCGAAGGCGACGGCGAACTGGACGCCACCATCGCCGCACTCAAGGCCGATGGCTTTTCCGGCTTCTTTTCCCTCGAACCTCACCTGGCAAGCACCCACGAACTGGGCGGATTCTCCGGACCCGTAGCCTTCGGCGCCGCCGCGCGCGCCTTCGCGGCACTCGCTGCCAAGAACGGTGTTGCCCTCGCCTGAGGGCCTGTAGGTTCAAAGGAAAGAACTTTCGAGGGAGAAGAATGCCTACAGCAGCAGTCATCGGTTGCGGCGATGTATCGAGCGTGCACTTCGGAGCCATCGCCAAGATGGACGATGTTGAACTCGTGGCGGTCTGCGACACCGACGCCGGACGCCTCGAGGCGGCAACGGCCGCCCACGGCGTGGCCGGGTACGCGGAATACCTGGAGATGCTCGAGGCGGTGAGGCCCGACGTCGTGCATATCTGCACTCCGCACCACCTGCATGCCTCGCTGGCTGCGCACTGCCTTGAGCGCGGCGTCAGCGTGATCGTCGAGAAGCCGCTCGCCCACACCCTTGAAGAGGGTCGCCGGCTGGTCGAGGCGGCGGAACGGAGCACGGCGAAGATCGCCGTCTGTTTCCAGAACCGCTACAACGCGACGTCGCAGGCCATGCGGAGACTGCTCGACGACGGCGGGCTGGGCCAGGTTCTGGGCGCCTCGGCAACCGTGATGTGGCACCGGACAGCCGAGTACTACCGGGACAGGCCGTGGCGCGGCACCTGGGCTGGAGGGGGCGGCGGCCTCATGATGAACCAGGCCATCCACACGGTGGATCTGCTCCAGTGGCTGGTAGGCGACGTGACCAAGGTCGAAGGCCACGCATCCACGCGCTCGCTCGGCGGCGTGATCGAGGTGGAAGACACGGCGGAATTCATCGCCGGGCACTCCAGCGGTGCTACCAGCGTCTTTTACGCCACCCTGGCCAACGCCACCAACGCACCCGTGACGCTCGACATCGTGACCGAAAAGGCCACGCTCAGCCTCCGGGGCGACCTCGTTGTCAGCTACGCCGACGGCACCGTGGAAACCATCCCGGAACGTGCCTTGGAATCGGGTGGGCGTGCGTACTGGGGCGTATCCCACGAACTCCTGATCAAGGACTTCTACGCCAAGCTCGGGGACCCTGCTCCGTTCTGGATCAGTCCTGCCGAAGCCGAAAAGTCACTCAGGATCGTCAAGGACATCTATGCCCAGAGCTACCCGGAAATCTCCGGGTACGTGGGCTAACCACGCGGCCTATGAGGGCCCGGAACTAACGGAGGACAAAGTGGCCAAAATCGGCGTGCAGGCAATGATGCTGAAGGGCAGTTTTGCCGAAGACGGAGCGTTTGAAACGCTCCGCAAGGTCAGCGCGATCGGGTACAACGCCGTCGAGATCTCCCAGATCCCGATGACACCGGAAAACGTTGCCGATCTGGACCGCTCCCGCGGCGAACTGGGCATGGACATCGCAGCGCTTTCGGTTGCCATGGAAACGCCCAAGGGCATGCCAGGCGATTCGCTCAAAGACCATTTCGACAAGATCGTGGACGACGCAAAGCGACTTGACACGCACCTCCTGCGGATTGGCATGATGCCGTTCCCGGCCATGAAGTCGATCGACGCCGCGGTGGACTTCGCGAAGCGAGCCAACGAATACGCTGAACGCCTGCGGGAACACGGCATTGGCCTCTACTACCACAACCACCACATCGAGTTCGCCAAGTTCGACGGCAAATACATGCTGGACATCATTGCCGAAAACTCCCCGGCCATGGGCATGGAGATCGACGTGCACTGGGTGCAGCGCGGCGGACTGGACCCTGTCCGGACCCTGGCCAAATACGCCGGACGCACTGCCATGGTGCACCTGAAGGACTACCGGATCGGCGGGTTTCCTGAGCAGGCCTTCGGGCTCCTCGAAACGGGGGACATCGCAGGCTTCATGGCCGAGTTCAAGAACGTGGTCCAGTTCGCCGAAGTGGGCGAAGGCAACCTTGACTTCCCATCCATCATTCCCGCGGCCCAGGCCTCCGGCGCGGAGTACTTGCTCGTGGAGCAGGACGAGCTCTACGGCCGCACGGTGTGGGAAGCGCTGCAGACTTCCTACGACAACCTCGTGGCCATGGGCCACGCCGACCTCTTCTAATCCCACTACAACGGAGATCTACTCATGAGCAAGAAAGTACGCCTAGGCATCATCGGCCTGGGCCAGCAGGGCGGCACGTACGCCAAGTTCATCACTGACGGAATGGTCCCGAACATGGTGATCGGCGCTATCTGCGACACCGATCCCGGAAAGAAGGAACTGGCAGCCTCCCGGTACCCCGATGCGCCTTTCTACGACGACTACATCGCCATGCTTGAAAGCGGCGACGTCGATGCGATCGTCACGTGCGTGCCGCATTACCTGCACCCGGAAATGGGCATCGAATCGCTCAAGCGCAATATCCACGCCCTCGTGGAGAAGCCCGCCGGCGTCTACACCAAGCAGGTCAAACGGCTCAATGAGTTCGCGGCCTCCAAACCCGGGCTTTCCTTCGGGATCATGTTCAACCAGCGCAACAACCCGCTCTACAAGAAGCTGAAGGAGATCGTCGACAACGGCGAGATCGGGGCTATCCGCCGCACCAACTGGATCATCACCAACTGGTGGCGTCCGCAGGGCTACTACAACTCCAGCGAATGGCGCGCCACGTGGGGCGGCGAAGGCGGGGGCGTCCTGGTCAACCAGGCACCACACCAGCTCGACCTGTGGCAGTGGATCTGCGGCGTTCCGAAGTCCGTCTACTCCAAGGTGGCGTACGGATTCCGCCGGGACATCGCCGTCGAAGACGAGGTCACCGCCGTCGTGGACTACGGCAACGGCGCCACCGGTGTCTTCGTCACGGCCACGCACGACCTCGTGGGCACGGACCGCTTCGAGATCCTGGGCGACCAGGGCAAGATCGTGGTGGAAAACAGCAAGACCGCCACAGTCACCCGACTGGTCAAGCCCGAGCGCGAACTCAGCGACGGCATGGACATGGACGATGTCCGCAAGCTCTTCATGGGCGAATTGAAGGCCGAGGACTACTACACCACCGAGGTCATCGAATTCGAGTCGGCCTGGGGCGGACAGCACGCGGGCGTCCTGGAGAACTTCGCGGCCAACATCCTGGACGGCACCCCGCTGTTGGCACCCGGCTCGGACGGCATCAAGGGCGTCCGCCTGGCCAACGCCATCCACCTGTCGAGTTGGACCGGCAGGGAAGTCCCCCTGGACTTCGACGAGGACGAGTACATGCGCGAGCTCAACAAGCGCATCGCCGAAGAAGGCAAGTTCGCGGAACGTTCCTAGTCAGCAGGACATTCAAGCAGGACGGTTGCCGGCCGAAGGGTTGGCAACCGTCCTGCTTTTGTTGCCATGCCGGATTACGATGGAGCCGTGACTGAAGCGACGAACTCCGGAGCAGTAACCTCCCCCGCCAAGCGTGGACGCGGGGAGAAATCCTCGCCCACCATCTACGACATCGCGAGGCTCGCGGGAGTCAACCCGTCCACGGTTTCGCGCGCGCTGAGCAAGCCGGGCAGGGTCAGTGCGAAGACCCAGAAAATCATCGAGGACGCCGCCGAACAGCTGAACTACCGGGTCAACCCCTTCGCCAGGGCACTTCCCACGGGCCGCACCCAGACGATCGGACTGATTGTCGCGGACATCACCAACCCGACGTTCTTCGATATCATCCGGGGTGCGGAAACCACAGGGTCTGCCCGGGACTACACCCTGGTGCTTGCCGAGTCCGCAGAGTCGCCTGAAACCGAGCTCGTTGCGGCCCGCAGGATGCTGAGCACGGTGGATGGCCTCATTTTGGCGAGTCCGCGCATGGACGACGAAAAGATCCTGGCCTTGGCCGCGGACAAGCCAGTGGCCGTGATCAACCGCGAAATAGAGGGAGTCCCGTGCGTGGTCCCCGACGTCAACAAAGGCATTAACCAGGCCGTGCGGAGCCTCGCCTCCAATGGCCACCAGGAGCTCGCGTATGTTGCCGGGCCGCCGCAGTCGTGGATGTCGAGCCGCCGCTGGGAAGGCGTCCAGGCTGCCTGCGATTGGTACAAGTTGGGGGCGGTCCGCTTGGAATCGTCCAAGCCAACCGTCGACGGCGGCCGCCAAGTAGCGCGCGACGTCCTGGCGAGCGGCGCGACGGCGGTCATCACCTACAACGATCTCCTCGCCATCGGCCTCATGCAGGAGCTCCAGGCCGCCGGGATGCACGTGCCGGACCAGATCAGCATTGTGGGCTTCGACGACATCTTCGGGGCAGACTTCACGACCCCGCCGCTCACCACTGTCAGGTCGCCGTTGGGGGAGTGCGGTTCCCTTGCTGCCACCCTCCTGCTGGACATGTTGCTGGGCCAGGATGGGCCCGCGGAAGCCGTCCGGGTGGACACGGAGCTCGTGGTGCGCGGTTCAAGTGGGCGGTTGATCGCGTAGCTTCAAGCGATCCGGCGGATGGGTTGCAACGGGATGGCAATAGTTGGCAACCGGTTGACAGATCGGTTCTTCGGGCTGAAAATTGACCTATGTCACAGTCGATCGCAGCCAATCCTGACCGGCTCCTGCCCGCGGATCCCGGGACGCGCAGCATTGCGCACTCCCTGCTGGAGCGCGTCCAGGACCTGCCCATCATCTCTCCGCACGGCCACGTTGACGCCGCCGTCATCGAGCACAACACCCCGTTCCCTGATCCGGCCGCGCTCCTCGTCAGCCCGGACCACTACGTCACCCGGCTGATCCACGCCAGCGGAGTCCCCATGGACAAACTGCTCTCGGAAAGCGCCAACCCGTCCGAATCGCGTGAGATCTGGCGGACTTTCGTCCAGGCCTGGCCCCTCTTCGAGGGTACGGCGTCCGGATATTGGCTGCGCACGCAGTTCGAGAGCGTGTTCAAGCTGGGCGCGGATCTCGGCGAGATGTCTGCCGACGCCAGCTACGACGCCATTGCCGCCAAGCTCGTCGAGCCCGACTTCCGTCCCCGCCAGCTCTTCAAGGACTTCAACATCGAGGTCCTGGCCACCACGGACGATCCGCTGGACAGCCTGGCGAGTCACAAGGCGATCGCCGAGGATCCTTCGTTCAACGGCCGCGTGCTTCCGACCTTCCGTCCGGATGCCTACCTGAACATCGCCCACCCGGCGTGGAGTGCCAACGTGGAGAGGCTTGTCGATTCCGCCGGCGACGGGACCGCCGGCTACGCCGGCTACATCAAGGCCCTGGAAAACCGCCGTCGTTATTTCGTGGACCATGGCGCGGTCTCCGCGGACCACGGCGTCCTCACCCCGGCAACGCTCAAGCTGGACCGGGCAGACGCCGAGCGGATCTTCGAACTGGCGCGCGCCGGCAAGGCCACGGCCGAGGACCGCAACACCTTCGAGGCCCACATGATGTACCAGATGGCCCGGATGTCGGTCGAAGACGGCCTGGTCATGACCATCCACCCGGGTTCATTCCGAAACCACCACCAGCCCACCTTCGAGGCCTACGGCGCGGACACCGGACACGACATCCCATTTGCCACGAACTACACCGAAGCCATCCGCCCCCTGCTCCAGGACTTCGGCACGGCCAAGGACTTCCATCTGGTGCTGTTCACCCTGGACGAGACGGTGTTCTCCCGCGAACTGGCCCCGCTGGCCGGGTTCTACCCCTCGGTGTACCTCGGCGCGCCGTGGTGGTTCCTCGACGCACCGGACGCCATGCTCCGCTTCCGCTCCGCCGTCACCGAAACCACCGGCTTTTCGCGGTCTTCGGGCTTCATCGACGACACCCGCGCATTCTGCTCCATCCCTGCGCGGCACGACGCCTCCCGCCGGATCGAAGCGTCCTTCCTCGCCCGCCTCGTGGCCGAGCACCGTGTCAGCGAAGACCGAGCCCATGAAATCATCGTCGACGTCGTCGACTCCTCACCCCGAAGGGTCTTCAAGCTGTGAGCAACGAACCCGGGCAAACTGCGGATCTTCCCCGCTTGAGCCGTGCCATCAAACCAATCGGCAAAGCCCCGGTGCGCATTGTGCACATGGGACTGGGAGCCTTCCACCGCTCCCACCAGGCCTGGTACACCCAGCATGCAGGCGACGCGGCTGAGTGGGGCATCGCAGCCTTCACCGGCCGCCGCCCGGATGCAGCGGAGGTCCTCGCTGCACAGGACGGCCTGTACACCGTCGTGGAGCGCTCCGACGCAGGGGACTCCTTCGAAGTCATCGGCAGCATCGTCGAAGCCGTCGACGGTGCCGACGTCGAGCGTTTCGCCGATCTTGTCGCCGCGCCCCTGACTTCGCTCATCACCCTCACTATCACCGAGGCCGCCTACCGGCTCGGGTCGGACGGGAAGCTGGACAACCAAGCGCCCGACGTCGTCGCGGACCTCGCCGTCCTCGCCGGCGGTTCTGCTTCCGGCAAGCCGACGACGCCGCTGGGCAGGCTCGTGCTGGGCCTCGCAGCGCGCCGCGACGCCGACGCCGGCCCCCTCGCCGTGGTGTGCTGCGACAACCTCTCCAGCAACGGGACGGTCGCCAGGAGCGCCGTGCTGGGGATGGCCAAGGCGTTCGACGCCGGACTAGCCGCCTGGATCGACGCCAACGTCAGCTTTGTCAGTACCTCTGTTGACCGCATCACGCCGCGGACGACGGACGCCGACATCGACGCCGTCGCTGCCGCGTGCGGCTACCGCGACGAATCGCCCGTGGTCGCCGAGCCTTTCGTCAACTGGGTGCTCAGCGGGGACTTCCCCGCGGGGCGACCGCACTGGGAGGACGCAGGCGCCGTTTTCGTGGACGAGATCGAGCCGTACGAGAACCGCAAGCTGTGGCTCCTCAACGGCGCACACTCCCTCCTCGCTTATGCCGGCCAGTTGCGCGGACACAAGACCGTGGCAGAAGCCCTCGCGGACGATTTCTGCCGACGGGCAGTGGAGGACTTCTGGGACGAGGCCGCCTCCAACCTGCCCGGTGAGGACTTGCGCATCCCCGAGTACAGGGCTGCCCTCCTGGAACGCTTCGGCAATTCCCGGATCGCCCACCATCTGGCACAGATAGCCATGGATGGCAGTGCCAAGCTGCGCATGCGGGCGCTGCCTGCGCTCCAGGCCGAGCGCGCCGCCGGCCGAAGCGGCCAGGCCGCTGCCCGGATGATCGCGGCCTGGACTGCCTACACCGCCACGGCAACTGGGCTCCAGGACCCGCAAGCGGCAGACATTGCCGCCGCGAACCTCCTGCCAGGCCGTGCACGGCTCGAGGCCCTGCTCGGCCTCGTTGATCCCGACTTGGTTGCCGACGCGGGGATCGTGGACCTCGTTGAACGTTTGGCCGAGTCCTTTGCGGCCGCTGGCAACCTTAGGTAGTCCGCAGGCACTCTCGACGGCGCCCGTTTCCTTCCCCGTGAAGGCAGCGGGCGCCGTCGTTTAGGCCCCGATACATGAGCGAGCGTTCGCCGGATATTCGATATATGTGAGCGAGCGTTCGGCGCAACCGATGCTCGCTCACGTATGTGGGGTTTTCCCCTGACGCTCGCTCACGTATGTGGCTTTTTCCCCCGACGCCCGCTCACCTTGCGTGAGCGGGGGTTGGGTGGGACGGACGCTGGATTCCCATTGACGCGGAAATGTTTCATGGAAACATTTGGCAACCGCTTGCCCAACAGTTGCCGAGGTGACTAGAATTACATCAAGCTTCAACTAATTCAGGCCTGATTCGACCGAAGCCTTTCCATCATCGCAAGCCGGAACATGGGGTACCGGCAAGGGTAAAGGAGCCCGCAATGAACAAGCTCAGCAAACTCAGCATCGTAGGCTATGGGGCTGGCGACGCCGCCAACAACCTTGCCTTCACTACTGCCACCATGTTCCTGCTCGTCTACTACACCGACGTCGCAGGCATTTCCGCGGCGGCCGCCGGGACCCTGTTGCTTACCGTCAGGATCTTCGACGCTTTCGCTGACGTCTTTGCCGGACGGTTGGTTGACCGTGCGTACAGCAAGCGCTTTGGAAAATTCCGCCCATTCATCATGTTCGGCTCCATCCCGCTGCTGCTCCTGAGTGTCGCAGCCTTCTCCATTCCGCAGATTGGCGAAACGGGGATGTTGCTCTACGCCTACGTGACGTACGCCGCCCTCGGCCTGGCCTACTCGTTGGTGAACATCCCCTACGGTTCGCTGGCCGGCGCGATGACGCAAGATCCGGGGGAGCGGGCAAAACTGGGCTCGGCCCGCATGGTCGGCGCCCTTATGGTCAGTTCCGCGCTGGGTATCTTCGTGGCACCGCTGATCAGGCCCGGCGCCGACCTGCAGTCCACGTTTACCATCATTACCCTGGTCTTCGTCGTGATCGGCGCAGCGCTGTACTTCTTTACATTCCTCACCGCCAAGGAGCGCGTTCACCGGGCGGTCCCCAAGGTTTCCTTCAAGCAAAGCATGGCGACACTCAAGACCAACCGTCCGCTGCTCATGCTGTGCCTGAGTTCCTTCCTGTTCCTGACCGGCTACATGGCGCTGTCCTCGGTGCAGCTGTACTACTTGCGTGACGTACTCGGCCGGCTGGATCTCTACGCCGCCCTCGCGATCGTCCAGCTGGTGGTGACATTTGCCCTGGCTCCGCTCATGCCACGGCTGGTCCGGAACTTCGGCAAGAAGACCATCTACGTGGCTGCCGGGGTCCTCGCGATCATCGGTGGCGCAATCGTCTTCTTCGCTCCGGCCGCCATGGTCTGGGTCGGGTTCTCCGGTCTGCTCTTGAGCATGCTGGGCGTCATGGCCGTCAATATTGTGGTGTGGGCCCTGGAGGCTGACACGGTCGAATACGGCGAATGGAAGACCGGTGTCCGGACTGAAGGCATCACCTATGCGCTGTTCTCCTTCACCCGCAAGACGGGCCAGGCCGTCGGCGGAGCCCTTGCTGCATACGCACTCGCGGCGGGCGGCTATAAGTCGGGCACTGCGCACAGCACCGAATCCCTGCAGGCCATCCAATTTGCCGCAGGTGCGTTGCCGGCCGTCATGACCATCCTCGCGATCGTCGTCATGGCCAAATACAAGCTGAGCGACGCGTTCCATGCGCAGATTTTGGGCGAAATCAAAGCCCGCCGTTCCCTCGAAAGTTCCGGCGCCGAGCCAATCGGCGGGGGATGCGCTGCCGGGAATCCTCCCGGTCGAGCGGTCGCGGAAACCTCCCCGGTGACCGGTGGACCGGGAAAAATCTCGACGAAATAATACTGCAACCGGTTGCCAATAATTGTCATCCATCCTAAGATCGTCTTTACCCGCCCTGTGGTGCACGTCGCATCCGGGCCAGGCCAGCCCTCGATCAGCAACCCTGAAAGGACCAGCTGTGAAAATCATTGCCGCTGAAGTCTTCGTGACCAGCCCCACCCGGAACTTCGTGACCTTGCGGATCACCACCGAGGACGGCGTGACCGGCATCGGCGACGCGACCCTGAACGGCCGTGAACTCGCCGTGGCCGCGTACCTGAAGGAACACGTTGCGCAGCTGCTGATCGGCAAGGACCCGCACCGGATCGAGGACACCTGGCAGTTCCTCTACCGCTCCTCGTACTGGCGCCGTGGTCCGGTCACCATGGCCGCGATCGCCGCCGTCGACATGGCCCTGTGGGACATCAAGGGCAAAGTGGCCGGGCTGCCGGTCTACCAGCTCCTGGGCGGTGCCTCCCGTAACGGGCTGCGCGCGTACGGCCACGCCTCGGGCGCGGACATCCCTTCCTTGTTCGACTCGGTCCGGGAGCACCTGGAGCTGGGTTACAAGTCGATCCGCATCCAGACCGCCATCCCGGGCATCAAAGCCGTGTACGGGGTGGCCGCACAGGCGCAGGCCTCGGGTGAGCGCTACGACTACGAGCCAGCCGGTCGCGGTGCGTTCCCACAGGAAGAGGACTGGGACACGCGCGCCTACCTGCGCCACCTGCCCACCGTCTTCGAAGCGGTTCGGAATGAATTCGGCCCGGAAATCCCGCTGCTGCACGATGGCCACCACCGCATGACCCCCATCCAGGCTGCCAAGCTCGGCAAGGCCCTGGAACCGTACGACCTGTTCTGGCTCGAAGACTGCACCCCGGCCGAAAACCAGGAAGGGCTGCGCCTGGTCCGCCAGCACACCACAACACCGCTGGCCATCGGCGAAATCTTCAACACGGTCTATGACTTCCAGACGCTCATCAAGGAACAGCTCATCGACTACGTCCGCGCCGCGTCGACGCACTTCGGCGGCATTTCGCCGCTGAAGAAGGTCATGGACTTCGCCGCCCAGTACCAGATCAAGTCCGGTTTCCACGGCCCCACCGACATTTCGCCCGTCGGTTTCGCCGCGCAGCTCCACGTGGGCCTGGCCATCCACAACTACGGCATCCAGGAATACATGCAGCATTCGGACAAGACCAACACGGTCTTCGAGCAGTCCATGACCTTCACCGACGGCTATCTGCACCCGGGCGACAAGCCGGGCCTCGGCGTCGAATTCAACGAAGAAGCCGCCAACTCCTTCCCGTACCAGCAGGCCTACCTGCCCTACAACCGACTCGTGGACGGCACCGTCCATGACTGGTAGGAACGTCGCCACGGCCGGCGACCCCATCGCTGGAGGGAACAAGCCGCGGCGCATCGTGGTGATGGGCGTCTCAGGTTGCGGCAAGACCACCATCGGGGACCTCGTGGCCCGGGCGCTGGGCGTTCCGTTCCTCGACGGCGATTCCCTCCACCCAGTGGAGAACGTTGCCAAAATGGCCGCCGGAACCCCGCTGACCGATGAAGACCGCTGGCCCTGGCTCGCCACCGTGGGCACCGAACTCGCCAACGCCGGCGACGGCGGGCTGGTTCTCGCGTGCTCTGCCCTCCGGCGCAGCTACCGGGACGCCATCCGCGAGAAGGCACCCGACACGGTCTTCCTGCACCTTCATGGCAGCAAAGAGGTGCTGAGGGAAAGGACAGAGGGCCGTTCCGGCCACTTCATGCCGCCCGCGCTGCTGGACTCACAGCTCGCCACGCTGGAACCGCTCGACGCCGACGAGGCCGGGTTCGTCGTCGACATCGCCGTACCGGTCAACGAGGTGGTCGCCGAAGCGCTCGCCGGGATTGCCGCCGTCGCAGGCTCCGAAGCTCCGGCGGGGCACACCCGCGCCGGCGCCGTGGGCACCCAGGTGCGGCAGTTCGACGTCGACCTCCAGTCGGCGCCGTTCAACCTCGACGACGACGCCGTTGCCTGGGTGGACTCCACCATCCGAGGCATGAGCCTCGAGGAAAAAATCGGGCAGCTCTTCATCAACCACAACAACGATTACTCCCCGGAGTACCTCGACGGCGTGCTGGAGAACTATCACGTCGGCGGGATGAGGTACCGGCCGGGTCCATCTGCTGCTGTCCAGCAACACATCCGTTATGCCCAGTCCAAGACGCGCATCCCGCTCCTGGTCGCCTCCAACCCGGAAATGGGCGGAGCTGGAAGCTGTGACGACGGAACCTTCGTGTCGACCCACCTGCAGGCCGGTTCCCACCCGGACAAGTCCATTGCGAGGAAAATGGGCCAGGTGGCCGGAGTGGAAACCGCGGCTTTGGGCTGCAACTGGGCGTTCGCGCCGATCGTGGACATCCACTACAACTGGCGCAACACGGTCATCTCCACCCGGGCGTTCGGCAACACACCGGAAATCGTGGTGGAGCGCGCCAAGGAGTACTTCGACGGCATCAGCGAATCTCCCACTGTCTGCGCCATCAAGCATTTCCCCGGCGACGGCGTGGACGAACGCGACCAGCACGTGGTCACGTCGTACAACACGCTCGGGTACGCGGAGTGGAATTCCAGCTACGGACACGTGTACCGGGAGATGATCGGCCACGGGGTCCAATCCATCATGGTTGGACACATCGGGGCTCCTGAGCTCACGCGGCATTTCCGGCCGGGGACTGAAGACCGGGATATCCTGCCCGCCACCCTTGCTCCGGAGCTTCTGCAGGACCTGCTCCGTGGCGAGCTCGGCTTCAACGGACTGATCCTCACTGACGCATCGCAAATGGTCGGACTCACCCAGGCAAAGAAGCGCAAGGACCTCGTTCCAGCCACCATCGCCGCGGGCTGCGACATGTTTCTGTTCTTCCGCAACCCGGCGGAGGACTTCCAATACATGATGGACGGTTACAAGACCGGCGTGATCACCGATCAGCGCCTGCATGATGCGTTGCGCCGGATCCTGGGGTTGAAGGCCAGCCTGGGGCTGCACAGGAAGCTGCCGGAAGAATTGACGCCGTCGGCCGAGGCGCTGCGGCTGATCGGCAGCGAGGCCCACCTAGCCGTCGCCGCCGAAATCGCGGACAAAACCGTCACCCTGATCAAGGACACCGCCGGCAACCTGCCCATCACGCCGGAAACCCACAAGCGGATTCGCCTGTACGGCATCTCCGGCGGATCCGATTTCACCCGGGCGGACCCGCTGGCCTACCTGGATACGGTCAAGGAGGAACTTGAAGCCGCGGGGTTCGAGGTCCACCTCTTCAAGACGGCGGAACAGCGTGAGGCTGCGGGGGAGTCGGGCGTGAACTTCATGAGCGTCATCTCCGACGAAGCCACCGGCGATTATGCGGACAAGTATGATGCCGCATTCGTCTTCGCCAATGTCAAGGGCTTTGCCCAGGAGGCGGCGATCCGCATCAAATGGTCCAGCCCCATGGCGGCGGAAATCCCTTGGTACGTCACGGAAGTCCCCACGGTGTTCGTCTCGCTGAACCAGCCGAACCACTTGATCGACGTGCCGATGGTCAGGACGGCCATCAACGCCCATGCAGGGACGCGCGAGGCCATCCGGGCTACCATCCAGAAAATCCAGGGCAAGTCCGAGTTCCAGGGGACGTTCAACGAGAACGTGTTCTGCGATTCGTTCGACACACGGTTATAGGCCGGTTCCACCCTGTTGCGGCCACTTCCCCGAGACATGGGGAGTGGCCGCCGCACGCCGGGGGTCGGCATCCTGGAGCTATGGAGTTCGAATCTCCTGACCTCCATATTGTCGATGCCCCGCAGTAGTATTCGGGCATGCCTGACCAGCCCGAATACCCCGCGCCGTTGAATTCAGTCGGCGCCCCGCCTCCGCGCCAAACGGAGCCCCTTTCAACCGTCTCCAGGGTGCCCGTGATCGCCAAGCTCGTTTGGCCGAAGTACCTTCAATATGTTCCGGCCATGGTCACCCGGACGTCGGAGGGCAAGGTCCTGGTCCAGTGGTGGCCGAATCCCTTCGGATCGGCCACCAGATTGACGTGGCTGAAGGATACGGACGTGAGGGCCGAGCTGCGCTACGAGCGTTGAGTCAGGCGGCCGGGTTCGCGACGTCCACCAGCTTGGTGTTGTCTTCGACGAGTTCCACGGGCCTCATCGTCCACGGCGACGACAAGGCATACGCCTCGCCCAGCACGGCATCCAACAAGGCCTGGCCCCTGGTTTCCTTGGGGTCGATCCAATCGTCGATCAAGTCCGGAGAGATCGGAACCGGGATCCGGTCATGCAGATTGTGCAGCCGCTCATGGACGCCTTCCGGAGGTGAGTCCATGGTCAGGATCGAGCATGACAAGCGCCACGCGCCGGGTGCCGACTTGTCCTCGATGCTCTCGTCACGCCAGGGCGCAAACAAGCCGGCGAAGGTAATCAGCTCATCTTGAGGTTCGACGATGTAGCGCTGCTTGGGATCCTTTCGGCCGGGCCCCGATTTCTTCCACTCATAGTAGGCAGAGGCCGGAACCACCGCCCGCCACTTGGGCAGGGAAGCCCTGAATGCCGGTGTTGCGCCAGCCGTTTCCGATCGCGCGTTCCAAGTGGGCACCTTTGAATCGAACGACTTGGAGAATGTTGGAACCAGGCCCCATCGCCCGGCCGCGAGCTCGCGACCGACTGACCCGTCTCCTGACCGTCCCCGCAGAAAGACCACGGGGTCGGTCGGGTTGATCTGGAGCGTTGGCGAGGGGTAGTCGGTATCACCGCGCAACACGGCACCGAGCTTCCTCGAGAGATAGTCTGCCTCGAAACCGACACTGAACCGACCGCACATATCGACATTCTCGCTTAGCGCTTGGGACAACGCCAGCCGTCGAAGTCCATACTGGAGCAAGATGGACCAATCCGCATCCTGATAGTCCGGACATTTGGAGGGCACCCATGAGCAACCCGCGCGGCGAGGACATGCCTCTGGCCAAGGGCAGCCCCGCCCGCTTGACCGGACCCGTTTTGGCCGGGGTTCTCCCGCACCAGCCTCGCACCGTGGTTGAGAAAGCCGCTGAAGTAGCGCTCAGCGCCGGTTTGGAGCTGGTCCTTGCCTTCGCCGACGTCACGAGTTTCCCGGCGGCAGGGGACCGGGACGGGCACTTGGCCGCTCAGGCGATTGACCCCGACGGAATCGACGACGACGCCGCGGCCATCTCGGAGTCGCTCCATTCCCGCATCGCGGATCAACTCGACGGAACGGGCGTGCAGTGGACCTTCGTGATGCTTGCCGGCGAGCCTGCCCGGTCACTAGGCCGTTACGCGGCGAGCATCAACGCTTCCATGATCGTGGTCGGAACAAAGGAACACGGCCTCGGACCGAAGTTTGAAGGACTGGTCACCGGATCGGTAGCCTTGCATCTGGCACATCGCCAAAACTGCCCCGTGCTCATGGTTCCCTTGGGCCGTCACGACCCAAGCAGGGATCAATGAAGGAAAGCAGCACCGCCCCTCCCGGAGCCGAAGCAAGGACGGCGCCATCGGACCGGACCCTGCACCGACCCCTCCATCTACACGGCCGGTTCGTTCTGCTCGTCGGAGCCGGAGGAATCCTCGGGGCTTTGAGCCGCTACGGGTTTGGCATGGCGCTTCCCGCGCCGGACTCCTGGCCGCTGCCCACCCTTCTTATCAATCTGTCCGGCGCGCTCGCGCTGGGCTGGCTACTCGAGGCGCTCGCGCGGAGCGGGCCCGACGCCGGTCTCCGCCGGATTGCCCGCTTGGGCATTGGAAGTGGTTTCCTCGGGGCCTACACCACCTACAGCACCCTGGCGCTGGACTCGGTGCATCTCTTCGGAGCAGGACGCGGAGTGGACGCTATGTGGTACTTGGTTGCCAGCCTGTTGGGCGGCGTCGCGGCCACAACCCTTGGTATCTGGCTTGGGACGCTCCGGCACAAATCCGCCCCACGGGGGAAGGTCCAGCCATGACGCTCCTTCTGATCGCGCTCGCGGGGGGTGCAGGGGCGGCTGCGCGTTTCGTGGTGGACGGAGTGGTCCGTTCCTGGGCCCGGACTGCGCTGCCGCTGGGCACCATCTTCATCAACCTCTCCGGGTCGCTGCTCATGGGGATCCTGGCGGGACTGGTCATGGCGCATCAGGCTCCCGAATCCCTTCAGCTGATTCTCGGCACTGGATTCCTCGGCGGATACACGACCTTTAGTACGGCGAGCTTGGAGACCGTCCGGCTTGTCCAGAGCGGCCGGACCGGCCTTGCCTTCCTTAACGGCGTGGGCACTATGGCGGCATGCGTCGGGGCCGCGGCAGCCGGCGTCGGGCTCGTCTTGTTGTTCTGAAGCGGTACACCGCACACGTCCGGGAAAGTCACCTACACCCAGTGGCAACCAAACTCTGGAATAACCCCTCAGGAAAAAACAATGTTTGAAAAAGTCGTGCAGGACGGGGTCGTCCTGAAGCCTCTTGAGCCATGGCACGCCGGCGAGTTTGCCGAGCACATGAACAGGGCGAGAGACCATATCCGGCCGTGGGTCGGACCGACTTTTGTCACCGACACCGTCGAGGGTGCCCGCGCTACGCTTCAGCGTTACGCTACAGCCACTGCGAACGACGGGGCGCGCATCTATGGACTCTGGAACGAAGGCAGGATCGTCGGAGGCGTGATGTTTGTGACGTTTGACTCCGTCTGGGGCATTTGCGAGATCGGCTGCTGGCTCGAACCCGGTGCTGTCGGAGGAGGTCTCATCACCCGGTCGGTCCAGCTGCTCATGGAGTGGGCTTTCGTGGAGCGTGGGATGTCCCGCATCGAATGGCGGTGCCGCACCGACAACGACCGCAGTGTGGCTGTCGCGCAGCGACTGGGTATGCGTTCGGACGGAGTCCTTCGCAGCAGCTGGGTCTACGACGGAAAGCGATACGACAAAGAGGTATTTTCAACACTTCGTGCGGAATGGATGAGCACACGGCCTGATATCGCTCAGTGAGAGTAGGGGTCACTCAAGGCCACGGTGGCGAAATTGTTCGATTAATCACTTTTGCCCCGCGGGGTCCACTAGCCTCATCTGAGGACTAAGGGGGCCTATGTTGGAAATCGCGTTGACCTGCGCAAACGCAAACTTGAATGTAGATGCAGGGGGTACCTTCCATTTGCGGTGGGCGCCAGGTTCGTCGGTGTCGGGCGCCGATGCCGACGCCGTCGTCGCTGCTGTCCGGGGTGTGACCGGAGGTCGGCTACAGCCGATGCTCGTCGAGGTCGTGGACGTATGTTTGGGTCTCGAGGCCAGAGCGACGCTGTTGGGGACCCGGTTTGTGTCCGCTGTTGCACTGGTCGGGGCTACGGTGGTCGATCGGGTGATGGCTGCCGCGTTGTTGCGTGAGCAAGAGTGCCCGCACGGATACTTCACGTCCGTCGAGGACGCCAGGGAATGGCTGAGAGGCTTGCCGGATCCCCAGGCGTTGGAAGAAGCGGTCGTCTGAGAAGCCCACACGGAAGGCTTCCGTGGGTCCGCCGACTACGAGCGGTGGAAGGGGTTGCTGCACCATTTCTACGACCCGTTCCCCGTCGTCGAGCACTTCACGACGGTTCCGAAACGCGCCTCGTAATGGATCCGCGTGCGGGTCAGAGCAGGCCTTTGCGGACGGCTTCGTAGATGGTGCTGATGGTCGGCGTGAACCCGAGGCTGCGGGCGAGGTTCACATCCATTTGTCCCTTCCAAGGGTGGGTGTCTGGCGGTCGTCGCGGGTGCGGAATACTGCGGCAAGGTGGATGACCGCGGTGACGCCTTCCACGGCTGCCGGCCGGGACTCGGGGCTGAGGATGTCACCTTCTGCGCGTTCCACGCCATCCGGGAGTTCTTTTCCGGGGCGGACGAGGGCGCGGCATTCGATGCCCGCGTCGGTGACTCTCTTGAGGAGACGGGGACCGACCAAGCCGGTTCCTCCGGTGACGAGAATGGTCATGGTTTCCCTCCGAT